>JAZPXZ010000111.1:0-12652 GCA_045543915.1 Wujia sp. | reverse complement strand
TGATAAATTGAGTGTCAATACCCTTGGATATAAGCTTACCTACAATATACATAGTGTCTTCGGAGGTTGCAGAATACTTTAGTACTCCTGTGTCATGTATTATTCCCATATACAACGCCTCAGCGCAAGGTTTAGTAATCTTATCCATATCAAAGAACCTAGAAACAACCTCACAGGCTGATGATGCATCTGGATCACAATAATACAAATCTCCAAAGCCTTGATTGCTTCTATGATGATCTATGCATATTGTATTCTTTGCATTCTTAAAAATATGGGCGAATTCTCCATGTCTGTCTGTATCACTGCAATCTACTGAAATTGACAAATCATAAATCTCATCAGTAGGTACATTTTTGATATCATTAGCACCCTTTAAGAATTTAAATTTGTCCATTATAGGCTCAAGGTATACATCTACTCTCTTATTTGGATAATTATCCATTATATAATTATACATCCCAAGACTGGAGCCAATGCAATCTCCATCTGGCCTTATATGACCAACAATAGATATAGTACGGCTACCTTCTATCATTTCAAAAAGCTTATTCATACCATTACCTTTAATTATTCAAAATATCATCAATTTTCTTAGACATTTCTATACCGTACTCTATTGAATTATCAAGAACAAATGTAATCTCTGGAGTATTACGAAGGTTGATACTTCTAGCAAGCTCTCTTCTAATATATCCTGTTGCACTCTTTAAACCTTCTATAGTTTCCTTTCCTGACTCTTCATCACCAAGCACACTAATAAATGCCTTACAATACTTCAAATCCGGAGTCACTATGACATCAGTTACTGATGTCATAGGATTTATTCTCGGATCCTTTATCTCATGACTTATAATACGGCTTAGTTCTCTTTGAACTTCACCATTAATTCTCTGATTTTTATGACTTGTTTTCTTCATAAATGCTCCTTATTTTCTAGGAACCTCCTGCATAATGTAAGCTTCAATAATATCGAACTCCTTAAGATCATTAAAGCCTTCCATTACAAGACCACACTCATAGCCTGATTTAACTTCCTTAACATCATCCTTAAATCTCTTAAGTGATGCAAGAGCTCCCTCAAATATCTGCTCGCCCTCACGAGTAATTCTAACCTTACAATTTCTCTGAATTGTACCATCAAGGACATAAGAGCCGGCAATTGTACCAACGCCTGATGCCTTATAGGTCTGTCTAACCTCTGCATGACCGATAATCTTTTCCTCAAAGATAGGATCAAGCATACCCTTCATAGCAGCCTCAATATCTTCTATAGCATTGTAAATTACTCTGTAAAGTCTAATATCAACCTTTTCTCTATCTGCAGCATCCTTAGCCTGATTATCAGGTCTAATATTAAAGCCGATAATAATTGCGCTAGATGCCGAAGCAAGGTTTACATCTGATTCATTAATGGCACCAACGCCAGAGTGAATACACTTAACAACAACCTCTTCATTTGAAAGCTTAAGCAAGCTTGCCTTTACAGCCTCAACTGAACCCTGAACATCTGCCTTAATAATAAGGTTAAGTTCCTTTAGATTACCCTCCTGCATCTTAGTAAACAGATCATCTAAAGACATTCTAGATCTAGTATCTGCAATAAGCTTCTCCTTGCCTCTGGTAATAAATGCCTCGGAAATCTGTCTTGCTTCCTTCTCGTTAACAGTCTGCATGAAGATTTCACCAGAATTAGGCACACCATTAAGACCTAGTATCTCAACTGGTGTTGAAGGACCTGCCTCCTTAACCTTTCTATGCTTATCATCAAACATAGCTCTTACCTTACCATGTACATTACCCACAGCAACGCAATCACCTACGCGAAGGGTACCCTTCTGTACAAGTACTGTTGCAACTGAACCACGACCCTTATCGAGCTGTGCCTCGATTACAATACCTCTTGCCATTCTTTTCTTATTAGCTTTAAGCTCTAAGATTTCGGCAGTAAGTATTACCATTTCAAGAAGGTTATCAATACCCTCTCTAGTACGAGCTGATACAGGACAGAAAATAGTTGAACCGCCCCAATCCTCTGGAACAAGCTCATGCTCCATAAGCTCCTGCTTAACTCTATCAATATTTGCACTTTCCTTATCAATCTTATTAATAGCTACTATGATTTCAATTCCTGCAGCCTTCGCATGGTTAATAGCTTCTACGGTCTGTGGCATAACACCATCGTCTGCTGCTACAACAAGTATCGCTATATCTGTAGACTGAGCACCTCTCATACGCATTGCTGTAAATGCCTCATGTCCAGGTGTATCAAGGAAAGTAATTTTCTCTCCATTAATCTTAACAACTGACGCACCAATATGCTGAGTGATACCACCAGCCTCGCCTGCAGTTACATCAGAATTTCTAATTGCGTCAAGAAGTGATGTTTTACCATGATCAACATGACCCATTACACATACAACAGGCGGTCTTGGAGTCATAAGTGATTCATCCTCTTCATCCTCACGAAGAATTTCCTCGATTACATCAACCTTCTCCTCTTCCTCTGAAATATAGTTATACTCCAATGCAATATCAGCAGCTGTATCAAAGTCAAGCTCTGAATTAACATTGTACATCTTTCCAGCCATAAACATCTTCTTAATAAGCTGAGCTACAGGAACCTTTATCTTAGATGCCAGCTCACTTACTGTAAGACTTTCAGGAAGCTGAATTGTCTTAATAACTGGTTCAACTGGCTCCTGCTTCTTAGGAGCCTCCTGCTTTGGCTGGTTCTTGCCATTCTTATTCTGGTTATTCTGATTGTTCTGATTATTTTGATTATTCTTTTTCTTGTTGTTTGGCTGGTTAAAGAACTTTGTTACCTTCTTACCACCATTCTCACCCTGCTTCTGATTTCCATTTCCCTGTGGCTTATTATCCTGCTTCTTAGGAGCCTGCTTTGCAGATGGCTGATTGTCCTTCTTACCATCCTTCTTAGCATCCTTCTTAGCATCATTCTTTGAAGAAACCTGTTTTGGTTCTTCCTTCTTAGGTTCCTTCTTAGGTTCCTTCTTAGGAGTAGCCTTAGCTTCATCCTTTTTTATTTCCTTTTTAGGCTCTGGCTTTTTTTCTACCTTTGCCTCAGAAGACTTTTCATTTTTTGTAATTACATTCTTGGCATATGCCATTAACTCGTCATCTATAGCATTACTATGCTTTAAACCTGGCTTTTTATCCGCCAAGGCCTCAACAACTAACTGATACTTTATTTCTTTTCCAAGCTCTTCGCTTAATTTCTTTGCAAATTGGCTTACTGTCATAGATTACACCTCCATACTCATGCTTATATCTAGTTTGCCTGCAACCTGCTTTGCCAAACCCATATCTGTCACAGCAAGAGTCATTCTACTTTCTTTACCTATTCTATTCCCGAGCACATTACTATTGCCAAATATTACATAAGGCACCTGGTAGTATGTACATTTGTCTATGAATTTCTTTCTTGTGTTTTTTGCAGCATCCTCTGCGATGATGATTAAGCAGGCATCACCTTCCTGAATGGCTTTTTCACACATAAATCCACCGCTAACAAGCTTCCCCGCTTTAACAGCAATAGAAAGCATTGATAAGGCTTTATTCTCGTCCATCTTACATCAACTCCTTACCTATGGCCTGGTAAATATCATCCGGAATAGCTATCTTCAAGGAACGCTCGATTCCCCTTGACTTAACAGCCTTATTAAAACAATCTTTACTAAGACAAATATAAGCGCCTCTACCATTCATCTTTCCCGTTTTATCAAGGCATACCTGACCTTCTGGTGTTTTTATCACTCTGACCAGCTCGGTCTTTTGCTTCATCTCTCTACATCCTATACATTGTCTTAAAGGTATCTGTTTAGCCATCAAAAATCTCCTTAATGCTTAATATTAAGCCTAATCCTCGTAATAATCATCCTCGTCGTCTAAAATTCCCATCTCTTTAGCCTGTGATGCACTCTTAATATCAATATTATAATTTGTAAGTAAGTGTGCAAGTCGTACATTCTGACCCTCTTTACCAATTGCAAGAGAAAGCTGATCATCTGGAACTACAACTAAAGCATCCTTCTTGTTATCCTCAAGATCAATTGTTACAGAAATAACATCTGATGGACTAAGGGCATTTTTAATATATACAGCTGGATCCTCATGCCAGTTAATAATATCAATCTTCTCACCCTTAAGATCATTAACGATACTGTTAACTCTGTTACCACCATGACCTACGCATGCGCCAACTGGATCAACATCAGGGTTATTTGACTTAACTGCAATCTTAGATCTTGAGCCTGGCTCTCTTGAAATACTCATAATCTCAACAGTACCATCTGCAATCTCAGAAACCTCTTTCTCAAATAATCTCTTAACAAGCTCCTTGTGAGTTCTTGAAACAATTATTCTGAAGCCCTTTCTATCCTTTCTGTCCTTTTTGTTCTTACCGTTGTTATCCTTCTTTTCCTTGCCATCCTTGTCATTGTTTTCGTTAAGTGTAACAGAGATAACATAAAGCTTAATTCTGTCACCAACCTTGTAAACCTCTCCAGGAACCTGCTCCTTCTCAGTAAGGATAGTGTCTGTCTTGTCATCAAGAGCAACATTAATATTATTTCCCATAAATCTCTGAACTACACCGGTAATAATATCTCTTTCTTTAACAACAAACTTTTGATATAAAGCAAAACGCTCACCCTCTTTGATTGCCTGCACAATAACATTTCTTGCATTTTGGGCAGCAATTCTACCGAATTCCTTAGAACGAATCTCAAATTTTACAATATCTCCAACCTTATGCTTCTTATTCATAGCCTGTGCCTGAGTAAGTGATATCTCAGTCACATCATTTTCAACTGTCTCAACTACAACCTTCTTCTGGAATGCTGTTATTTCACCAGTAACACGGTCCATAGAAATCTCAACATCCGCATCCTTACCAAAATCCTTCTCACACGCAGAATAAAGTGATCTCTCAATAGTCTCCATCAACTTCTCTTTGCTAATATTCTTTTCTCTTTCCAGCTCATTTAATGCCGCGATTATTTCTGACATTTTTATTTAACCTCCTAATAATATATTTATTTAAACAAATGCTAATCTAATCATGGAAATCTCACTTTTATTAAGCGTTATCTCTTCATGGTCGTCATCATCATTCATTATGGTTATTGTGTTCTCATCAAAGCCTTCCAAAACACCACACAGCTCCTTGGAACCATTGTACTGTTTGTATAGCTTAATCTCAACTAATTTACCGATGCTACGCTTAAAATCCTTATCCTTTTTAAGTGGTCTGGTAAGCCCTGGAGAGCTAACCTCCAAAATATAAGCGTCCTTAATCTTATCTGCCTCGTCAAGCTTGGCCTCTAAGGCTCTACTAATCAACACACAATCATCAATGTTGATTCCACCTTCCTTATCTGCATACACACGAAGATAATAATCAGCGCCTTCCTTAACATATTCTACATCAACAAGCTCAAAATTATTTTCCTCGATAATAGGCTCAACAAGCTCAGTGCAATGCTGCTCAATTTCACTTTTCTTCATGAAATTCCACCTTTCTCATATTTACTAAAAACAAAGAGTGGGTTTTTGTAACCCACTCTGTCGCTCTCAAATATTCAAGTCTATTAAATTATAGCACTTTATTCCTAAAATGCAAGTATTTTTATTGCTCTTTTGGTACTAATTTTATCTCTATTGCCTCCAGGCGCTTACTTTCGCCTTCAGTACCTGCAGCTTCACCATTCTTAACCCAGTCCATCCAACCATAGGTTTGGCAATGTACTCTATAATACACATCATAATAGCTGCTTATCTCACCTGTAAGTCTAATCTGTATCGCTTCAAGTCGCTTCGACTCTCCGGTTGTACCACTCATGGAACCATCAGATACCCAGTCAAGCCAGCCATAGGTTTGACAATGTACTCTATACTCGATATTTCCGGAGTATAGATTATCTGAAAGGCTAATTTTTATTCCCTCTAATCTCTTAGACTCTCCTTCTGTACCTGAGGCTTGTCCATCATATACATTCGACAACCAGCCATAGGTTTGAACATGGGTTGTGTAGCTTACATTTCTTGTCACATATGGAGTTTTCGTTGCTCCTGGTGCTTTACCATCCTTTTCCACAAGAACAATTTGAATAGCCTCTAGTCTTTTACTATAGGTTGCTGTTCCGGCAGCCTCTCCATTTTTAGCCCAATCAAGCCAACCAAAATTCTGAGCATGTACTCTATAATACACATCATAATTCTCAGCAGCTTCTCCGGTAAGCTTAATTTGAATAGCTTCAAGGCGCTTTGACTCACCAAATGTACCACTCATTTCACCATCATTAACCCAAGGCATCCAACCATAGGTCTGACAGTGCGTTCTGTAGGTTATTCCACCCTCTCCGGCTTTATCTCCCAAGGATATGCTAATGGCCTCTAATCTTTTAGATTCTCCTGTTGTTCCCGAAAGCACTCCGTCTATCTTCGCAGACTGCCAGCCATAGGTTTGAACATGAGTAACATAGGACACATAGGAATTCTCATTCTTAGGATATGTACCCTCAAGCATATCAATATAATTATTTAAATTAGCCAACTCAGTAGTAGCAACTGACTTATTTAACCATTCATATCTAAACAATGCATAGCCATCAAAGCCCATACCATACGCCCTCTTATATTGGTTGGCAAGGTTACTGCTTGAGTTTGACCAACCCAAGTCACTTGAGCTTTTTTCACCTACTCTATAAAGTGCCAGACCCACATACATAGGAACATCATTTACATTAATTGATTGCCATGCACTACATCTGTCTGAGAACATGGTTGTCATATTTCCACTCATCAGCTTATAGCTGTCTGTCCAATATATTTGAGGCATAATATAATCAATATATCCCTCACAGGAAAGCCAGGTATCAATATCCGCCCCCTGATTTCTCGCATTATCCAAATTACCCTCAGGGCTAATTCCAAATTCGCAATCAGGATTAATCTCTTTAATAGTAGAATACACCTGCGCTACCAGCTTATTCACATTATCTTTTCTGGTTTGTACTGACGGAGCATTGGAATAGCTATTTACCATAGCAGACACATAAAAATAATCATCAAAATGAATACCATCAACATCGTAGCTTGATACTATTTCTTTTACACCATTTATAATCAGATCCCTGGACTCCTGCTTTGCAGGATCTAGAA
Organism: Wujia sp.; assembly: GCA_045543915.1. Lineage (GTDB taxonomy): Bacteria > Bacillota > Clostridia > Lachnospirales > Lachnospiraceae > Coprococcus_C. The sequence goes on along the minus strand of JAZPXZ010000111.1, from coordinate 5,467 downwards.
CCATACAACGCTCATTACCATTTTTATATTCATAAATAAATGATTTATACTTTGAATAGTAGCTTGTAGCCATAAAGCTTTCTGTTGTAGCATTACTAAATGATATTCTGTATGGATTAATCCAAGCTTCAATCTTAAGCCCATTTTCATGAGCAATATCAACCATTATTTCAAGAGGATCATATCCCGGATTACTTCTATCACTTGTTATGTAGGTTGACCACGGATAATAATCTGATGGGTATATTGCATCCCCCATAGGGCGAACCTGCATAATTACAGTATTCATCTTATTTTCAATAATCCTGTCATACATAGAATTAACTGCCGCTCTAAAATCAGCCTCACCTTTATCCCTTAATTCGTTAAATATATCCTGGTAGGAAACCCAGCAAGCTTTTTTATCATGCAAGGACTGTGCTTTTACCTTTAAAGTTCCCTTGGAAGGCATAACAACAGCTAAGGATATAATCATAATAAAGCTTAGTATGTATGCAAGTATTTTTCTTAGTCTCATTATTTCTCCTCCTTTATCACCGTTACATAATAGCATAATTTATAATATAATTAAACCATAAGAAATAATTACCAAATATCACTTACTAGAAGTATAGTTTTTATATCTTGTTTTTATTCCCAATTCATAGCAAATATTCCTTACCAATTACTATAGCCTTTGAATCAGGCTGATGTCCTATATCATAGGTTTTGACAATTGGTACATTTTCTCCAATATACTTTTTGGCTATATCTACTACCTCATGTTCTATGCCCTTGCTTCCCATCTCCGAAAATGTTCCTAAAATAACACCATTCACCTTATCAAATACTCCCATCTGACTTAGCTGCGCAAAGTAGGTTGCAAGCTGTGGTTGCATGCCTGAATACGCCTCCAAAAGCAATAGCTTTCCTGGCATCTCAGGAAAATACTTTGTACCTGCCAGCTTAAGAAAACATCTAATATTGCCACCTACAACAACGCCTTTCATAGTATTACCCTGAATATATTCATAATTAAATTTATACATTTCTTCCGAATCAAAAACAGTCTCCTGTTTACCGGTTTTATCCCACACCAGATTCTTTACCTGGAATAATACGGAAGTATTTCCCGTCATGGTGTAGATACAATTTATTACAGTAGTCAAATCACTGTATCCATAAAATGGCTTATTATTCATTTTTATTGCATCATAATCTAAGTATGGTAATATCTCATTGGCTATATCGCCTCCGGATATATCATATATTTCCTCGATGGCATCATCCTTGTAAAAACAATTAAGTGCCTTAGCTCTCTCCAAGGGACTGCCCGCTTCCACAGACTTCCCAGAATATATATAATTACTTAGACAAGGCTCTATGCCTTTGTTTGTAAGAATATTAATCAGCTTATCTATATCAGCCTTGTATGTAATGTTTTGGCCGTTTGAGCAGCATACAATTCCAACCTTTTTCATAACAATGTATGGGTATCCTTTCTTAATAATTTTAATTACATAATCATAATTTATATTTTAAAAAAATCAATACCTAACAAAAGGTATATAAACATATGAGCCATATGATTATATACCTTTTGTTATAAAATTATATTTGTTTGTCAAGCTCGGCAAAAATCAATGATTCTTCAAAAAGCTTGTTGTGGAATAAAATATTAATCATCTCATCCAAATCTGATTTTTTAAACTCATTACCAAAATGACAGCAGTTATTTCGTAGCTGTGTTACTCTCTTGCCATTTTCTACATAATCCTTCCACCAATTTGTATTATATTGTGGTTTTCCTAATTTGTCATCAATCAAATCTACTATTAGTTGCTTGTATTTTTTAGGAGCCAGCATATTCAAGTAAAGCCCTGCCGATGTTCTATTTTCATCTACCAACTGTCCAAAGGTCTTACCATGAGCGCAGATTTCATTTGCATAATCAGGAATCTTCTTATATAGTGGACCAGCAATTTTTATCAATAAGGTCTCATAAGCTCTTCCAAATAATATGCCTCTAGGCGATTCTGTTACCGATGTGTCCAATCCACAGTATATGCTACATCTTTCTAAAATATCATATACCTGAATACCACAGCTAATTTGCTGTCTACATACATCCGGTAGCTTACTGAGAACTTCATTACTAAGTGAAAACCTAGTCAGCTGTTCATCTGTAAGACCTCCGGAAAACTCACCCGATTCAAATATCTTATCAGCATACTCATTTGCATACTCATCTCTTTCCTCATCATTAAGATTGTCCCATTCGGGATTCTTATCAATGGCAACAGTATCCAGTTTACTACTAATCGCCCTAGATTTTGCTTCCTGGTCAAGGAAATTAAAAGAATATTCTGTCAGCATACGCTTTAAGTCTACCAAGGATTCAACTGCAGCATTTACATTTATCATATTTACAGTATTATTTTGAGTTTCAATATAATTACCGGCCACATTATTATATATATTTGTAATATTAGTTACTGTTGCAGCTGTTGGTACTGGGTCATAATATGTATTAAACGAACTAACTGTCTGCGGTGGAATTGGTTCCTCATAAAAGTCTTCTCCATAGGATAGTATATATTCTGCTAGGATAGGAACAGAAATAAACCATATACTCTCTCCATCCTCTCTTTCAACATGAAGCAAGCCTCTTCCTACCTCGTCCGACAAATCTGCAAGCAAAATCTTTTTGGCAGTTGGTGGTAATTCTCCATAAGGATTATCCCTGTTTAAAACAGCAATATCATACAATATCCTCTTTTGCTTTTTATTCAACCCAGACAGCCAGCTGTCAATGATACTAAGACAGGCTCTGGATTCCAAACACATCTCAATAAATTCTTCCTCAAGCTGAGAGCCTGTAGTAGTGGAATCTATACTTCTGTAATTCATTAGCTCATCAATTAGCATAGACATAAATTGTGGAATTCCACCCGATAGCCTGTATATCATCTGTTTTTCTGATTCTCTTAATAGCTTCTTCTTGATGGCAAGGAAACTATCAATAGCCTCCATGCCAGTATTTTTGTCCATAGCCTTTAAGGTCATCTTATTGGTGAAGTTCTGTACAAAAAATGAGGTTTTAAAACCATCCGTAGCCATAGTTTCCTCCAGGTGAGTATCAGTAATCACCCAGTAGGACAAAAGTGATGATTGATTATAGCTTCTCAGCAGTTCAAACTGCTCCTTAACAACATTCTTATCTCTGGTCATACAATGAAAATGGTCTAGTATCATGATCATTTTATATCCATTATCTTTTATAACAGACAAGTTGTTTATTAGCTTTTGATTCAAGGTTTCACAATTCTTGTTGATTTCATCTACCTCACCGTTGATTTTATTAACAATCTCTTCATTTAAAATTACAGAAATCCCCTGTTTCACAATGTCTATCAGGAACTGATATAAATCATTTTTGTACTTACCATCATCCAACTGAGTATATACAAATATATTTTTGTATTTTTCTGCAAGCTCCTTTTTCTTATCAACAGTAAAATAAGCGTTAATCAAAGAGGTTTTTCCAACTCCCTTTAATCCCATAATTGCATAATTGCCAACATTTTGTGATTCAGCATGTTTCTTAATATTACGCATATTCTTATCCGCAAAATGCATAAGCTTTACTCATCCTTTCTGTTTCTCACAAATTTACTTACATTAATATCCTCACCTATAACCATTCGATATAATTCTGTAGCAAATTTGTAACCTCTATTATCTTGTGTATCAGCCTCTATAAAGTCAATATTTTGAAGTACATCCAAATGTCTAATAACTACCTCTTTACTTATGTTATTAATATACTCTCCTGTTTCGCTATCTATATAATCCATGCTTTCTAGAGCCGACACAATCATATCGATAGTTACTCCCTGATTTTTTTCCTTACAAAGTAAAGCCATGGCTCTGAGTATAGCTCTTCTTTCAGGACCAAAATTAACATCAAAAAGATTAATGAATTGAGTACCTAAATCTCCATCTATAAGTAGCTGAGCAACAACTTCAACATCCGAAGAATGAACATATTTGTGTAATACGCTTTCATTGTAAGTGATTCTATCCAAAACCTTATTAGCTATAAGCTTGGTATACCAGATCAAACCATTGGTATATTTTAAAATTGTCTTAACCGCTTCTTCTCCAAACTTCATGTTACTTTTTTTGTTATATTCATCAAACAAATGGTAAATATCACTAATATTCATTCTTCCAACATGAATTCTCTTTAAGGTCTGGAAAAGCTGAGACTCTCTCTTCTGATCCAAATAAGAAGTTAAAAGCTTGTCTGAACCACACAAAACAAAGGATACATATCTTGAACCATTAAGTATAATAGATCTTATTAACCCATAGAACCTTTCTTCTGATTGTTCATTTTTAAAATAATCCGAATAGAATATGCCCTCCATCTCGTCTATTATTACTATTAGCTTTCTTCCACCTAAAATAATGTATAATTCTTCATAGAACCTAGGTAATCTTGTTAACCAATCATCTTCCTTCGCTATTTTCCTCCACTTTTCTTCAAAGACCACATAATCACGAATAAATTTATCTTGGTAACCATCAAATCCCAGCAAGGAATCTAAAGCTAAGTCAATTAATCCAACTGCAACATTTCCATAACAGCTAGAGCCATCAATTCTTACAACAACTAAATCATCCCTCTTTCTAAGCTTTCCACCTAACCAATCCAATAAGGATGATTTTCCTGCCCTTCTTAATCCTGTAACCAAAAGTGACGGATATTTCTCGATTGGTTCTCCGGCTTTATAAAAGCTATTAAACATAGACTTTTCATGAGCTCTACCAAAGAAATCATCGCCAGAAACAGGCTGTTCTATTTCAAATTTTCTTATTCCTAGCTCATCATAATTTAATTCCTCATCCAAAAAGCTAACCTTATTATAGCCTACTAAATCAACCTCTGAATATAGTTCACCATTATCATCGCAGTATGAAACATAAATCTTCCAGCTTACACGATTATCTATAACATCTTCTCTCTTGTAATCAAATCTGTATGTAACAACCTCTCCAGCTCGAATTTTATCTATATGATACTCTCTTGCAGGAGAATCATTAATATAGAGTCGCAAGTCTACATTGTAGGCAATTTCACCACCAAGATTTGTTACAACCCCTCTTATATAGCTTTTCTCTGCACCAGAATACCACATATCTACAATATGTTCATTGTTATCCTCATAACCATTCAGCTTAACTGTTAACTTAGGTTTTAGATTAATGCTATCCAGTCTTTCTCTAGCTAATCTGCAAAGATTAATAATCAATCTATTGTAACCATATCTCTCATTTCGATTCTTTTCAATAGTCTCAATAAACTGTATCAAATAACTCTTTTCAGCTTCACTGTTAATTCCAATTGAAAAATACTCAGACAGCTGAAGTAATTCTTTATAAATCAAAGAATACACTTCATTCTCTTTATGCATTTGTTCTG
>JAZPXZ010000110.1:0-28511 GCA_045543915.1 Wujia sp. | reverse complement strand
ATTAAAGCAGTAATGTATGAATGATGATAAAAAACATACAAAAATTACTTTATAAATGTTAAAATATAGAATAATGAAGTTTAATTGAAAGATAGGAGCAATAATGACCTACATAATAGACAAGCTTATTTTAATATTTTTATCTGCGTTCCTGCTTTACGGCTCATGCAGTATGGATCGATTAGTTATATACCTGCTAATCGGTGTGATTTTTGTGTGCTTAAATGGATACTTTGAAAATAGAAAGCTGGATATTATTACAGGGATAATATATATAATAATGCTACTTGTGGTACCAGAATTAATTTTAATAGTTCCTTTGGTTTTGTACGATTTGTTTGAACAAAAGCTATACATTATAGAGGGTATTGTTGGAGTATTACTTGTTGGTTCCATATCGGATATAGGAGTAATAACCTTCCTGTTTTTAACCTTGATGATAGTTCTCTCTTACATGCTATTTTACAAAAGTAGTAAAAATGAGCGCTTAAGCCAGCAAATAAAGCATATTAGAGATGACAGTGAGGAAAAGAACATTCTCCTGGCGGAGAAGAATAAGCATCTTATTGAAAAACAGGATCAGGATATATATGTGGCAACACTTAAGGAGCGTAATCGTATAGCCAGAGATATTCATGACAATGTGGGACATATGATAACTAGGTCCATACTTCAGATGGGGGCTCTTATGACTATTAATAAGGAGGAGCCTCTTCATGGTCAGCTTGAGTCAGTAAAGAATAACTTAGATGTGGCTATGAATAATATTCGTGAAAGCGTTCACGATCTTCACGATGAGTCTATAGATTTGAAACAAGCAATCAGTGACTTGGTGGATGAGATAAAGGATAGTTTTGAATGCAGTGTGGATTATGACATAGGTGACAACATAGATAGGAAATACAAGTATGCTATAATCGGTATAGTTAGAGAGGCAGTGTCAAATATTATTAAGCACAGCAAGAATGATAGTGTAGATATAATAATCAGAGAGCATCCTGGTATGTATCAGCTGGTTATTAATGATTATAAGAAAGGTCATGGACATTCCAAAACCCTGGAAGCTACCAAGAATATTGACAGAACAGATGGTATAGGACTTCAAAATATGCAGGATAGAGTAAAGTCCCTAAAGGGAAATATATCTATAGATGAAAGCAATGGATATAAGATATTTGTTACATTTCCAAAGTAGTAAGGTATATGTGTTATGTAAACTATATTAGTGATAAAAGGAGGTTTACATAATGTAAAAGACAGGAGATAGCAGGAGGTTATTATGAAGGTATTAATAATAGATGATGATGCGTTAGTTGCTATATCACTAAAAACTATACTTGAGTCAGATAGTGACATAGAGGTTGTGGCAGTGGGAAACAGTGGGGAGGAAGCCATAGAGCTTTACCCAAACCATAAACCGGATGTGCTATTAATGGATATAAGAATGAGTGGTATGACAGGACTTGAAGCTGGAGAGAAAATCCTTGCACAAAGCCCTGATGCAAGGATTCTTTATCTCACTACATTTATGGATGACGAGTACATAGTAAAAGCACTAAATATTGGTGCTAAGGGATATATATTAAAGCAGGATTTTGAGGGAATAATTCCTGCCATTAAAGCAGTAATGAGAGGTCAGAGCGTATTTGGTCAGGATATAGTGGAAAAGCTTCCTGAGCTTATGGCTAAGAAAAATGGTTTTGATTATAGAGCCCATGATATATCGGAAAAGGAAGAGGAGATTATTGTGGCGGTGGCTGATGGCTATAGCAATAAGGAGATTGCAGAGAGATTATTCTTAAGTGAGGGAACAGTAAGAAATTATCTAAGTACCATATTGGAGAAGCTTGGCCTTAGAGATAGAACTCAGCTTGCTATATTTTATTACAAAAACAACTAGCTGCTGAATTATGTAAACTATTATAAATCAGACATTCTTTTCCTGTTGCAGTCATACAATAGTAGAAAAGTAAAGGACTGAACATATGGAAATATATGTTGTAAAATCAGGAGATTCCATTTATTCCACGGCAAATGCCTACAGTCTGGATGTAAATAAACTAATATTTAATAATCAATTGATATACCCATATGAGCTTGTCCCAGGACAGGCTCTTTTTATTGGAACGGGGGAAAGTCAGCCGGGGAAGTAACATATTATTTGATGATGTGGCTATTGGCAGATAATGCATTGGTTCAGGGCAAATTGGTTATTGTTAGATGAAAAATTTATTATTCAAAAGAGTTAAGTAGTGTGGTATTATATACAAGTATAAAAAATAAGAAAATAATTTATAGTTTTTCCATAAAAAATAAAAATAGATTCGTACATATAGATAGGAGGATATATTTGTGACAGATAAGGAATTCCAATCTGCCATAAATAAGCTGCTAAGAGGTGATAAGGATGGATTGGCGTCCATTTACGAGGCATATGTTAAGCTCATATACGCAGTGGTATATGACACAGTAGGCTCGAAGGAGGATGCTGAGGACATAACCTCGGAGTTCTTTATAAAGCTTATTAGAGTGGCGGATTCATTTAAAAAGGGAAGTCCTCACAAGACCTGGTTGGTTACAATAGCTAGAAATATGGCTATAGACCATATTAGAAAAAGGTCTAAGGAAGTTCTTGAGATTGATAATACACCTGATGAGGGGGAAGCACCACGACAGTGGGAGGATACATCAAGAGGCAGTGTGGAGGACACAGTTGCAATGTCTATGGATATAAAACAGGCCATGGATACACTTTCACCTAAGGAAAAGGAAATTATTGATATGAAGCTAGTGGGGCAATTTAAATTTAAGGAAATTGCTGATATGACGGGGCAACCTATGGGAACAGTAACCTGGCTGTATAATCAGGGAATAAAAAAGCTAAGGAGGTGTCTGGCAGATTATGAACAATGATAGAAGTAACAATATTACAAATATAAATGAATACAGAGAGAATATAATGCCGGATACATCCGCATTTAACATAGATAATCAGGCTACCGAGAATATGGAGGAATTTGTCAGTGAAGAATTTGTCAATGCGTATCTTCAGGCAACCGGTCAAAATACTCCTGACCTTTGGAGCAGAATTGAAGCAGGCTTTGAGATTGAGGCTGGTGACATAAGAAGAGAACAGAGGGCAAGAGCTACCCGAACCAAGAAGGTGTTAGGCTTTGTGGCAGCAGTAGCTCTTATTACCATAATAGCTATTCCTGTTATGATGATGGGAATTGGTGGTGAAAAGAGTGAGGAGATGATGTACACTGAGTCAACAACAATTGCTGAGCAGGAAGCTTATTATGATTCGGCAGAGGATTCTGTAGCCATGGAGGCGCCAGCTGATAGTGCAATGGATAGTGCTCAGGAGGAAGGCGCAGTAGAACAGGTTGGGGAACCGGCAGCTGAAACTGGTAGTGAAAATACCGTAACAAACGCAAACACTACCATAGACAGTGAGATTAACAGTGAATCAGGGGTACAGCTAAAGGATATCCAGGGAGTGCAAACTGATGAAAGACAGATAGTGATTGCCGGTAAATTCTTATTTGATAGTAATTCAAATCAGGTATCATTTGAAATCAAGGATATATCAACCAACCAATATACAGATATTGTTATTGACATCGGAGATAAGATTACATTATCTAATTCTATGTACATTCTTTCTATGGATGTAATGCTTGTTGAAGGACGGATTACATTAGATTCAGTTCAGATAGATAATTTAGGAAATATATCAGGAAGGATAATTAATCTAGAGCATCAGGGAATTAGTATTGAAAAAGAATATATAGAAAATTAAGACAGAGAGCTGAAGTTCGCATATAAGAATTTTGGCTCTTTTTTTTATAAAATAAATGTCCATAAAAAAGAAAATGTCAAGCGTATATTAGTTATAAGCTTATAAAATAAAGAAATCTAATGTTTCCCTTGTAGGAGGGAAACAGAGTGTGTTTGGATGATTAAAAAATTTACAAGGAGGATTATGTATGAGAAAGAAATATTTGTTACAGAAGACTTTGATATTTTCTCTTATAGGAGCCATGGTGTTGGGACTATGTGGTTGTGGAGAAAAATCTGAAGAACGAGTATACGAGTCAACAACTCAGAGTGCAGCTTATGAGTATGGTACTGAAGCTTATGATAGTGGAATGTACGGAGAAACAGCTATGGAGGTATGCGATAGTGCACCTACAGTAAATGGAATAGCAGAGGATGGCTGTGTTGTAGATGTGCCTGAGGAAACAGAATTCAATACTAACGAGTATGATGACCTAGAGGAAAATTCATGGTTGTCAGTCAAGACATCACCACTTTCGACCTTTGCTGCGGATGTGGATACTGCGTCCTATACAAACATTAGAAGTAATATAGTCAATGGATACGAGGTTCCGGCATCATCAGTAAGAATAGAGGAGATGATTAATTATTTCCATTATGATTATGATGAACCAAAGGCAGGAGAAAAATTTGCTGTTTATACTGAGTATGCTGATTGCCCTTGGAATGAAGACACAAAGCTAGCATTAATCTCGCTGAATACGGAGGATATAGATTTTAGTGAAGCACCAGATTCAAACATAGTATTTCTTATTGATACTTCAGGCTCTATGTTTGATGAAGATAAGCTTCCTTTAGTACAAAAGTCGCTTTGTATGCTTGCTGAAAATCTTACTGAGAAGGATAGAGTGTCAATAGTAACCTACGCAGGTAGTGATACTGTAGTACTTGAAGGTGCAAAGGGAGATGATTACTATACTATTTCAAATGCCATTGAGCAGCTTGAGGCAAGCGGTTCAACTAATGGCTCAGCAGGTATTGAGACAGCTTACGAAATCGCACAGAAGAACTTTATTAAGGGTGGTAACAACAGAGTTATCCTTTGTACAGACGGTGATTTAAATGTAGGCGTAACCAGTGAGGGAGAACTGGAGAAGCTTATTACTAAAAAGAAGGAAAGTGGAGTGTACCTAAGTGTACTTGGCTTTGGCTATGGTAATTACAAGGATAATAAACTGGAAACCTTGGCTGATAAGGGAAATGGCAATTACGCATATATTGATTCCACCTTTGAAGCAAAGAGAGCTTTGGTAGATGAAATGGGGGCAACAATGGTTACTGTAGCTAAGGATGTTAAGCTTCAGGTGGAGTTCAATCCAGCAAATGTAAAGGGGTACAGATTAATAGGCTACGAGAATAGAACCATGGCAGCAGAGGATTTTTCTGATGATACTAAGGACGGAGGAGAAATGGGAGCAGGACATACAGTTACTGCAATATACGAGATAGCTTTAACAGATTCAGAATTTGAAATATATGAGCCTGACTTAAAATATGATCAGGAAGGGTCTGATGAGGTAGATGATTCAACTGCAGATATGAAAACAGAAACATCAGAAGAAGGTGACTTAATGATCTGTGGTGGTGGACTGGATTCTGAAATTTTCACAGTAAATGTTCGCTACAAAGAGCCAGATGAGGATGAAAGTAAGCTTAACTCATATGTATGTACAGTTGACGACTATAATGCTAAGGGCTCAGATAATCTTCGCTGGGCGGCAGCAGTTGCATCATACGGAATGTACCTAAAGGATAGCCAGTACATGGGAACCACTGACAAAGAGTTGGTTCTTGACCTTGCAAAATCAGTAGCTGGCTGGGAGGATGACGACTACAAGTTAGAATTCATAAGCTTAGTGCAAGAATACGATAAATAATAGATAATAATAGGAAAATACAAAGGCTACGCGCAAGTAATGTTTATCCCGGCCGCGACAGGGTTCTGCGGAGCTGACCGTTTTGCGAATGTTGTTCGGTTGTCTAGGGAAGAATGACCGACGACAATCGTTTACAACATTCCATGCGATAGCTGTCCAAGAACACAAGCCGTAGGCAATGTGTGATTGGAAACAGCGAACCGCTAAGTGTCAGTGAAGCAGAATCCCTAGGCAGGCCGGTCATAAAAAATCATCGCGTAGCCTTTGCTGTATTTCTTGCTTTACTAAGCTACGCTTTTCTGCTATAATAGTTTAGAATATTAAAGTGTGAAATCGGAGGTTAATATGGGACTTAACGGAATCATGATGCAATATTTTGAGTGGGATCTTCCAGCAGATTCTACACTGTGGAATACACTTAAGGCAGATGCCACTAAATTAAAGAACGCAGGAGTAACAGCGGTATGGCTACCACCTGCATATAAGGGAGCAAACGGTGCAAATGATGTAGGCTATGGAGCATACGATTTATATGATTTGGGAGAATTCGACCAGAAGGGAAGTGTAGCTACTAAGTACGGCACAAAGGCAGAGTACATAGCAGCTGTAAAGGCGCTTCATACTAAGGGTATCAATGTATATGCAGATGTGGTGCTTAACCACAAGATAGGTGCAGATGCCTGCGAGAAGGTTACTGCAGAGGAGTTTAACGCAGGTAGCCGTAACCAAATGGTTGGAGACTCTAAGACAATTGGCGCTTGGACAAAGTTTACCTTCCCAGGAAGAAAGGGTAAGTATTCAGACTTTACTTGGAATTGGAATCATTTTGATGGTATAGATTGGGATCAGGATAGAGCGAAGAAGTCTATATTTAGATTCAAGGGCAAGGACTGGGATGGGTCAGTTGATAAGGAGCTTGGAAACTACGACTATCTTATGGGGGCTGATCTTGATTTTGGCAACCAAGAAGTTAGAGAAGAGCTGATGCGCTGGGGTAAATGGTATGTAGATGAAGTAAATCTTGACGGCTTTAGGTTGGATGCAGTTAAACACATTAATAAGTATTTCTACAAGGACTGGATGAGGAGTGTTAAGGAGGCTACTGGTAAGGATTTATTTGCAGTTGGCGAGTATTGGCACTGGGATGTAAATCAATTACAGGATTACATAGCAGGAACAGAGGGTGAGGTAAGCCTTTTTGATGTACCACTTCACTTTAACTTCCATAACTGTTCAAAGGCACACGGCAATTATGACCTTAGAACAATTCTTGATGGCACACTTACTAAGGTTAATCCACTTAAGGCAGTTACATTTGTAGATAATCATGACTCTCAGCCGGGACAGTCACTTGAGTCATGGGTTGAGGATTGGTTTAAGCCAATGGCATACTCCATAATATTACTTAGACAGGAAGGTTATCCTTGTGTATTCTATGGCGATTATAAGGGAATTCCTACTGCCAAGATTAAGGCTAAGAAGAAGGAATTAGATAAGCTGATGAAGCTTAGAAGAGATAAAGCGTACGGTCCGCAGCACGATTACTTTGATGATCCAAATTGTATAGGATGGACTAGAGAGGGTGATGAGGAGCACGAAGATTCAGGTCTTGCAGTGGTTATGTCAGACGGTACCGGTGGAACAAAGCATATGTATATCGGCAAGCAATTTGCTGGCTGTCATTTTGCAGATGCTATGGGTAACGCTAAGTATAATATCAAGATTGATGATGAAGGCTTTGGCGATTTCTATGTTAATCGTGATTCTGTAGCAGTGTGGGTTAGAAAAGAGAAGTAGGAGCAGGTATTTATGGGAAAATCTATTAGAAATGAAACTGTAAAGGATTTGTTTGAGGCAGTGCTTACACTTGAGACTGTTGAGGAATGCTTCGATTTCTTCGAGGATGTATGTACTGTAAATGAGGTTCTTGCAATAGCTCAGAGATTTGCGGTTGCAAAGATGCTAAAGGAGAACAATACCTACCTTGAGGTGGCAAGAACTACAGGTGCTTCAACTGCAACCATAAGTAGAGTAAACCGTTCACTTAATTATGGTAATGACGGATATGAGTTGGTATTCAGCAGACTTAATAAGGAAAAGGAAGAAGAATAGCACCTAATTTAATAATCTTAAAATTAAGCAATACTTTGTTCCATTAGGGATAAAGTATTGCTTTTTTGTGTCGATAAAATAAGTGTAAAGAACATCCTCCTGATGTAGACTGATTATCTTTTTTGTGTTGGAAGAGAAAAAAGGAGGACGGACAAATGGTTATTGGAACAAGCGCAGTAAACATGGCAGCAACAGGTAGCAAGACGGTGAAGGTAGGATATACTAATCAAAGTCTTATGAGGAATAATGCTACTGGGGAATTAAGGTATCAGGAAAGCTCTTTTGAGCATACATTTACCAGTACCTATTCATCAGGAGAGGGAAGCCTTTTAGAGAATCCTCAGGAAGAAAAGCCAACCGTTGACAAAGGTAATTATGTGGCGCCGGTTTTAACCAGCAGACAGGAGGATAGTGTAAATAGTCTGCTTAGGCAGTTAAGAAACTTTCTTCTTGAATTTAGGAACAGATTGACATTACTCATAGGAAGAAAAGGAAGCTATAGAGAAGGAAGAGAATCCTTATATAGTGGACTTACCAGAGTTGGCAATGCATTGGATTTGTCAAGTGGATCCAGCGATGCAAATGTGTGGACTGTGACCAACTATACTGAGTACAAATATGAGGAAGCAGAAACTCTCGATTTTGCCACCACTGGAAAGGTCACTACAGGAGATGGTCGAACCATTGAATTTAACATGGAGGTAAGCTTTTCCAGAGCGTATGTGGAAACAACAGAGGAGCTTTCCTGCGAAACTCAGGTAATACTCACAGATCCTTTGGTTATTAGTCTTGATTCTAATCCTATAGGTGTCAGCGATCAAAAATGGCAATTTGATATCGATGGAGATGGAAGTAAGGACAATATTTCTATGCTATCAAAGGGCTCAGGCTTTTTAGTGTTTGACAAGAATAATGACGGCATAATAAATAATGGCCTGGAGATGTTTGGCGCTAGGACTGGAAATGGCTTTGCTGAGCTTTTAGAATACGATGATGATGGAAATGGCTGGATAGATGAGAATGATTCTGTGTTCGGTAAGCTGTCAGTGTGGGCCAAGGATGACTCGGGTGAGGATAAGCTAATGAGTCTTAAGGATGCAAATGTAGGTGCCATATATTTAAAAAGCTTAGCAACAAATTATGCACTTAAATCCATGGAGGATAATGAGCAAAATGCTCAGATAAGACGAAGCGGGATGTACCTTACAGAGAGTGGCTTAGCTACATCCATTCAACAGCTTGATTTGGTAAAGGGATTAGTTAGTTGAAAAATTAAATAAAAGTTGATTAATACCTTTACATCTAGTTTTCAATACTATATAATGTGTGCTAGAGGTTTGACTATAGATTTCGCATAGGCTTTGCCATATGAGGGATTTTGATAATACAAGTGGAGAATATAGTATGAAAATGGGTAATGAGATACGAATGGAAGAATTAAAAAAACAGATAGGACAGTGGCTGGACCTTGGATACATAGCTCCAGAGGATATACCTTCTATAGAGCTATATATGGATCAGGTTACTACATTTATGGATAGATATTTGTCAAAGAATAAGCGAACAGAGGAAGATAAAACTTTGACTAAGACTATGATTAATAACTATACCAAGAATGATTTATTGCCACCTCCTAACAAGAAGAGATATTCTAAGGAACATATAATTCTTCTTATATACATTTATTACTTTAAGAATGTAGTTACCATTAATGATATTCAGATAGTGCTGAAACCGCTTATCGATAATTATTATGATAACAAGGATGCATCTCATAGCTTAGAGGATATATATTCATCACTGTATGAGCTTGAGAAACTTCAGTATGAAAGCACAGAAGGAAGCATTACAAATACTATGGAACTTATAGAGAAGGGGTCATTTGGCAAGGATGATGAGTATCTTAAGAAGCTTACCTTCCTAGCACTTTTAGGATATGATATTTACCTGAAGAAAAAGTTTATGGAAAGTATTATAGACGATATGGCTAAGAACATGGCAAAGGATGAGAAGAAGGAAGAGAAGCAGCCTAAGGAGAAGACAGCTAAGGACAAGAATCCTAAGGAAAAGCCTAAGGCTAAAAAGTAGTATATATGTGAAAATAATAACAGCCTGCACTTAAGTGCAGGCTGATTTTTTATGCTTCTTCGTTAGTTTCTTCTACCTCATTAATAGTAAGAAGAATTCTCTCGATACGATTCTTCTCTACAGCGGTAACCTTAAGGGTTATGTTGTCTGTAGTGGCAACCTCGCCTTGGTCTGGAAGCTTGTCTAGAATTTCTATAACAAGTCCACCTAGAGAATCATAGTTGTTTGATTTTAAAGTAGTGTCTAATGCATCATTTAAGTCGTCCAGCTTAATGGAAGCGTCGATATCATATTCATTATCAGATATCTTTCTGATGAAATCGTCCTCGTCATCATCATACTCATCACGAATTTCACCAACGATTTCTTCAATAAGATCCTCCATGGTGATAATACCTGAGGTTACGCCGTACTCGTCTAATACAATAGCCATTGTTACAGCTGAGGTTTTCAAATCAGCAAATATCTGGCTTGTCTTCTGGTACTCGTGAACGAATACAGGCTTTCTAAGAATCTTTCTAACATCGAAGTCGCTAAGATCATGGGTCTCGCTGTAGAAGAATAAGTCCTTCAAGTAGAGAATACCAATAACATGATCCTTTGACTCCTCATATATAGGCATACGTGAGTAGGTTTCGTCCATAAATATTTTAACAAGCTCATCATAGGATGAAGTTACCTCTGCGCAGACAATATCTGCTCTTGGAATCATAACATCCTTAGATAGGGCGTCGCCGAAATCTACCACATTTGAAATCATAAATCTTTCTTCCTGCTCAATAACACCATCCTCATGGCTTACATTTACGATGGTTCTAAGCTCTGACTCTGTCATAGCTCCCTCTCCCGCATTAGGATCTATTCTAAGCAATTTAAATATAATTCCTGTGATTAGGTTTAACAACCAAATAACTGGCGTAAATATGGTCATCAGGAAGGAGATAGGATACACAACTATCATGGATAGTGGTACAGCCTTCTGTGTTGCTATAGTTTTAGGTGATATCTCACCAAAGATAAGAACCAATAATGTAAGGGCACCGGTTGCAAGTCCAACATACTTATTACCAAATACATCTGTAGCCCATGTAGTAGTAAGGGAAGATGCATAAATGTTAACAATGTTGTTTCCTATAAGTATTGTGCTAAGCAGTTTTCCGGAATTTTCCGTAACCTTAAGTACCTTTGCTGCACTTTTGTTACCTCCTTCCATCAATGAACGAAGCTTGTGCTTATTAACAGTTGTAAGCGCTGTCTCCGATGATGAAAAGAATGCTGAAAGTGCTAACAGGATGACAATTACTATCAATTGAATAATGTCACTCGTGTCCAAAAAAAATCAACTCCTTTGTATTAAAATATGTTTTATATTTTATAGTTTATGGTAGAAAGTGTCAAGTGGGCTAGGGAAAGGTTTTTGGGGAGAATAAAAAAACTATTGACAACAAATTGTTCATATGCTAAAGTATACAAGGTTATTGAAGAAGCAGAGTATCCACTCTCACCTTAGCGCGATAGAGGCGACTTGGGTTAGCACGATATAATGAATTTAGTATGAATTATTATTGTAGCATTGTAGTGGATAGTTTGTCTATCCACTTTTTTGATGCGCACCTCGGGGCAAGGAAGATTATTGCAAAGCAATACCCCTCGGGCGCGGCGAAGCTTGTAATTGAGCTTCGATAATATAAAAGCTATATAACGGAGGTGCGTATTATTAGCGAATTAATGATTAACGAACAAATCAGAGATAAGGAAGTACGAGTTATTGGTACTGATGGAGAGCAGCTTGGTGTTATGGACATCAAGGAAGCTAAGAAATTAGCAGAAGAGGCTGGAGTTGACCTGATTAAGATTGCTCCTACAGCTAAGCCACCAGTGTGTAAGATAATGGATTACGGCAAGTACAAGTATGAGCAGACACGCCGTGAAAAGGAAAATAAGAAGAAGCAGAAGACTATAGAGACTAAGGAAGTTAGATTGTCACCAAATATTGACACTAACGACTTAAATACAAAGGCTAATATGGCAAGAAAGTTCCTTACCAAGGGAGATAAGGTTAAGGTAACACTTAGATTCAGAGGTAGAGAGCTTGCACATGTTAACTCAAGCAAATCAATTCTTGATGAATTTGCTGAATTACTCTCAGATGTAGCAGTAGTTGATAAGCCTGCTAAGCTTGAGGGAAGAAGTATGGTAATGTTTTTAACTGAAAAACGTTAAATTAATTATAGTATATATTTTAAGGAGGACATAGAGATGCCAAAGTTAAAGACTAAAAAAGCAGCTGCAAAGCGTTTTAAGAAGACAGGAACAGGTGAGTTAAAGAGAAATAAGGCTTACAAGAGCCACATTCTTACTAAGAAGTCAGCTAAGAGAAAGAGAAATCTTAGAAAAGCTACTATGACAGATGCAACTAACAGCAAGGTAATGAAGCAGATTTTACCATACATGTAATAAGTAGGATAGATATTTAGGAGGAATACAACAATGGCAAGAATTAAAGGCGGCGTTGGCGCTAAGAAGAGACATAATAGAGTATTAAAGCTCGCTAAGGGTTATAGAGGAGCTAGATCAAAGCAGTACAGAGTAGCTAAGCAGTCAGTTATGAGAGCATTAACTACATCATATGCTGGTAGAAAGCAGAGAAAGAGACAGTTCAGACAGCTCTGGATCGCTCGTATCAATGCAGCAGCTAGAATGAATGGACTTTCATACTCAAAGCTTATGCACGGCTTAAAGTTAGCTGAGGTTGACTTGAATAGAAAGATGCTTTCAGAGATGGCTATCAATGATCCAGCAGGCTTTGCTAAGATTGTTGAGGTTGCTAAGTCTAAGTTAGCTTAATTGAGCATACAAATAGAACCTAGGAGATTTCCTGGGTTCTATTTTTTTGTGTTAACAATAAATAAGCCAAGCGGATGAATGTTTACATGATAATACATTTGGCGAATGCACATCGCTGAGCGTGCGATGTGAGGGTTAACATGATCGAGTAGGAATATTATGTAAATCATTTGTTCTACTTGCATAAAAATCATATGTAAAATTGTGCAAAAATATTGGCGATTTATACAATCTATATTTAAAATGGTGCAATTTGGTTGTAAAATAACAGGGATATAATTGGGTTTGTAGAACCTATATTTCACACACATTTTATACAAAAAGGAGGAAAGAGAATGAAAAGCAAAAGAATTACAAAAAAATTCTTTGCCTGGATGCTATCGGTAGTTATGGTATTATCCCTTATGCCTAATAATATGATAGTAGCCAAGGCTGCGGAGACAACGGGAATCTCCCTGGCGGAAGTAATTGCTACAGATGATGGCAGTATACCGACTATGGAAGCGGATTTCCAAGAAACGATGACTGCTGATGCAACCAAAACTACAGTTGCGATTCCTGAACTGACTTATGATGAGTCACTGGGAGAACAGGTTGTGATTTATAGCGACCTAGAAGCTACAATTTACAGGTTGAAGGTTCCGGCAAATTCTTCGGTGGCATTAAAAGTCAAGTATAATGGTAGTGAGAAAACAGAATATTCTAACTATACTTATGTACAGGTTTTTAGTGCAGATGCAAAGGTAACAGAGTGTACTGCTAGTGATTTTGAAGATGTAACAAATTTATATTTTACAGAGGGATATTGTTCGATTTCAAATAATGGTAGCGAAGAAGCTGTATATGCTGTATGTGTTCAGTGTGGAATGAACACAGAGCTTTCAGTAGAGGGTTTTGTGGATTATACTGATGCTGCAGCAACTACAGTTGATAGCATTGCCTTCACAGGAGACAGAGTATGCTATGAGTATCCGGAGGTGGATTGGAATACTTACTCTATAGTAAAGACAGCTAAGTATGGATATTTGAATAGTGTTACAATTCCAGAGGGTAAGGTATATAAGCTTACTGCCACATATTCAGGGGATGAAGGGCTTAACTCAGAGTATAGTATGAATATCTTTGAGGAAGATTATCCTATCGATGATATGCAAATTGCTTTATATAGTATAGCCGGATTACCTACAAACGGCTCAGTAGCCTATCTTTACGGTGGTAAAACATACTATCTTGCTACAGATGATGGTAAAAATTTAGACTGGTCAGTGGTTGAATTTACAGCTGAAGAGGTTCCTAATATTTTAACATTAAAGGATAGTAATGTAACACCAATTACAGGAACAGGTGAGGTAAATGGGTCTATTACTGATACAGAATATGTATATTCAAGTACTAATACAAGTAAGGGTGCATTGTTTAGCGTCACACTAAATGAAGGTACAGGATATAGCATTTATTATGACGGAGACTATTCAGTATATACAGAGGAAAAATTAGGTGTAGAGGTGGAGTATTCACTCTATCATGACACAACAGTCTTATTTAATGGCAATAGTGACCCTATAAATTATTATATATGGGTTCAAGAATCCTACGATGAAAATGGCGATATTCTTCCAATTACTCTAACAGTTGACAATGCTAATTTAGTAGCAAAGTCTACATCAACAGTCATTGAAGATGAGCAGTTAGGAAGTGCCATAAATCTACCAGTAGGAAGCACAGCATGTGCATATTTGGATATCTGGATAGATGAAGAAACAGGTGAAGAGGTAACTAATTCTACAACTGTTACCGGAACAATTTATAGTGTAGTTGTTCCTGCCAACTCAAAGTATATTACAAAGCTTCAGTATGTGGGAACAGAATATGATGAATTTGGTGCTGTATCTGCAAACTGTTATATGGTAGATAATAATTCTTACTGGATAAATTCCGCATATGTAAGCAACTATTATGATTCCATGAATGATTCATACAATAATGTTGCTACAGCTACTATAGATAATTCAAGCAATAGTGAAGCCAAGACTGTTTATTTTGTTATTAGTGGATGTTATTCTCAGGGAGATATACAGCTTACGGTAGGTTCATATCCTAATATTGCTAACCTGGTGAATAACGCTACAGATATTACAGATAAATCCACATATGATGTTACTGTATCCAAGGAACAGTATGAATATATCTCTGGTGAGAATGGTTTTATGTCTGAAGGTTATGGTGAGTTGGTAAAGCTTGTTCTTGAACCAGGCGAGAATAGATACTATAGAATACCTTCAGATACTATGGAGTTATATGAATTAGACGGTGAGCAGCTGAATCGTATAAATGGTTTGTATGGTGGCTGTAGATCAATATATAACGAATCTACTGATACACCTAAGACCTACTACATTTGGTTATACTATTACAGCTCGGATGCAGAAGGCGGCCAGATTCAGCTGTTAGACGATTCGATGTCAGTGGCCAATAATACAACCAAGAATTTACCGGTTGACGGCTCTGTAAATAAGATAAATGCAGTTGATGACACTGCGTTGTATTATAAGTACGAGCCTATAGGCAATGGCCCTGATGCAGGCTGTGGAGAAGTGACAGGTGACATGTACAAGGTACAGGTGCCTGCTGGTGAAAGATATGTAATGCAGGTGGAATACGTAGGTAATGATATCTATGAGAATGAACCTACAGAATTTTTAACAACATGGATTTTTGATGAGAATTCTAAGTATGTTTACGAATATGGTATAAATAACAGCAAGAATGAATACGTTGGTATGGATAGTACTTCATATACATATACCTTCGATAACAGATATGGTGAGTCACCTGCCACATATTATGTAGTATTTTCTACACAGTATGACCAGCAGTTCCAATATACTATATTTGAGTATCCTAATATAAACTCTCTTATAGCTTCTGCTGAGGATATAACAGATATGGCCAGCTATACAGGAGATTATACTGAATATAGCTATGAGTTTGTATGGGGATCTAATGGTAGTACAGGAGATAGCAGAGGTGGTTTGACCAAATTCACTGTAGAATCAGGGGAGAGAAGATATTATAGTCTTATCAACGCAGAACAAGGCGTACTTTATAAGCTGATTGACGGTGAACTGGTATATCAGTCATCTCTTTATGGAACATTTGATATTAGTAACACAACCAATGAAGATGAAGAGTATTATGTATGGGCATATACTTATATGGATTCATATGATACATATACCATAAGCCAAACACAGAATATAAATACATTAAAGGATTCTGCAGTTGAGATAACAGGAGTGGGTTCTTATACGGGAGAAGTATCAGGCGATATCTATCTTACTAATAATAGCGGAGCTTCTTCTGTTGGTGCATTATTTAAGGTTACCTTAGAGCCAGGTCAGAAATATATGATAGAAGGAAAAGACCAGTATGGTAATTCTTACACCGGATATCAGTATACAGAAGGTGGATTAGGTAAGGTTATATATCATATACATTGGGGTAGTCCATATGTAATAAGTAATTTTAACGATACAACCACCACATATTATATCTGGCACAGCGCATTTAACAAAGATGAATATGGTCAGTATCCGGATATAACAATCCAAGTATCTGAGGTTAGTGATATCAAAGAAGCTGAGGCTACGAAGCTATCAACTGATGGAACACAGACTGTTGTAACACCTAACCTTGTAAATCTTGCAATTAAGAGTCAGACTGTGAATTATGATACTGGAGAGATGTATTTTGTTTCAAAAGCAGAGCAAGGTACTCTATACTATGTGGATATACCGGCCAATTCAAATTACAATTTAGTTTTTGACTATATTGGAGAGAAGTCAACCGGCTGGTACGACATGGTGAATATTTACGGTGAAAGAGCTCTTATGAACATCTGTAAGGTATACGAAGGTGAAAATCAAGATGGTATAATGAGCTTCCATGAATTACAGGTATCAAAGTACTCTGACATGCCTAACTATAATACAAATAGCACAGGCAGATTCAGTGATACATATAATGTTTCAAATGATTCTGACAGTGCAAAGAGATATTACATATTAGTTCAGAATGATAGAGATAATAGTCAGGTTGCATTAACAGTTAAGCAACCAGACAGCATTGATGTGTTAGTGGAGGATGCAATAGACATATCAACATATGGTGATTATAATATGGCATTCTCATCTACAATGTATAGATGTCCAACCGCAGAAGGTGGAGAGGCACTTACCAGAGGAGCTCTTGCAAAGGTTACATTACAGTCGGGTCAGGCTATAAATTTATTTATGAGTGGAAATACCAATGCAAATGTATATGAGCTTGTAAATGGAAAGCTAGAGTATCAGAATACACTTCTTTCCTTTGAAAGTATTCTGGTAAATGAAAGTAATACTACTAAGACATATTATCTGTGGATGAATAATGGCTATACAGAGATAGGATATAGCTATGTTATAACATCTGCATGTAATGCAAAATATCTTAGAGATTTAGAGAATTCTGCAAAGACATTATCTGGAGGAAAGAATACTCTTTCTAATGCAGACAGTGTAGATGTGTTGACTAAGACAATGGTATATTTGGATATAGAAAACAATATATACAAGGAAATCTATATGACAGACAATGTAGCTGTATACAAATTTGATGTTCCTGCAAAGTCAACAGCAACATTTACATTAGATTATAATGCTACAGGGTATACCTCTGGACCAAAAATTTATCGTAGCTTTGAAGAAACAGAAAATTATATGATGTTGTCCTATGATGCAGAAAATGGCACAGGAACAAAGGAATACAGTGTTTCAAATGTGTCAGATACCATACAGACAGTATGTGTATGTTTGCCTGGATATTATAGTGATTGCACAATAGATATAACTGTAGATTCCTTCAAGGATAAGTTCCTTATCTATACATGGAATAATGAAATATCATCAAGAATTGTAGGTGTATTAGAAGCACATCCTGAGTATAAGGACAAGGTATACTGTATTAACTTTGATATGAGTGGTACAGGCGATGAATACATTAATGAAATAAAGGAAATCCTTGCAGCTTCTGATGAAAGCTCATCTATAGTTGTAATGGATATTGATATTATAGGTAAGCTTAAATCAGAGTCAGGCTTTATAGGACTTGATAAGGTAGGATTTGATACAGCAACCTACGACAAAGAAGCTTATGATTACACTGTAGAGATGGGTACATATAATGACACTCTGAAGTTTGCTACCTATGAGGCTCATCCAGGAAGCTTTATCTATAACAAGACTATAGCTAAAGAGGTTCTTGGTACAGATGACCCTGTAGAGGTTCAGGAGCTTATCGGAGATCCTGAGAAGTTCTTAGCAGTAGCAAAGCAGATGAAGGATGCAGGCTACTACATGACTTCAGGTGAAGATATTATAGCAAATCTTGGTAGATATACCTTTAATGAGGACGAGTGTAAGAAGCTTAGTGCCAGCTTAACAGCTGGTGGCTATACAACAGGTAATACATCATGGAGTGTAGGCTGGACTGAAGATATGATGTCGGGTGATGTGTTCGGATTCTTCGGTTCTCCTTGGTTTGTATATTGGTCATTCATGTATTCTGATATTCCAGTTGGATTATGTGAAGGCCCTGTATATTATCCATGGGGTGGCTGTTTCTTGGGAATTGCTTCAGATGGAGATAATGCCAATGACGCCATGGCTGCAGAATTCCTTAATCTGTTATGCTGTGATGAGGAGGTAATGTATACTTATTCTTCATCATATGTAAACGATGTTAATGGTGATATAGTATTCCCTAATAACCAGGTTGCAGTTGAAAGACTTATAGCAGATGGTTATGGAATGGCTTCAGACATAGAGGAGCATGTAACACTTTCTAACAATCCATTACCAGTATGGCACAATGCTGCTAAGAGAATTGGTAAGGGTGAATGGGAGTCAAAGTGTACTGATAGAAAGTATGTTATAAAAGTTGATGCTCAGTATAAGATTAATCTAAAGCCAGGAACTACAACTGGTGATGAACTTGCAGCAGTGGGCTTTGTATATGATAACTTTACAAAGATTGCTGATATAGATGGTAATGCAAGCTTTGATTCTACAACAGGCCTGCTTACAGTTACTGATGTAGATAAGGTTGTAAGATATATTTACACAGAAAATGGTGTAAGTAGAGAATTACAGTTTATAGCTTGTAAGGAAAAGGATACTGCGGTTAAGGTTCAGGAGGATATAGTAGTTGATGAGGAAAAAGGTGAGACAACAACTACATTTATCGAAGTAGACGCAGTAAATGGTGAGATAGTTGGTCAGGTAGATGAGGTAGAGGTTGAAACACAGGATGATACGACTACCATCGTTGTAACTGAGAACAAGGACGCAGAGGGTGAGGTTGTAAAGGATGCTTCAATCACTGTTAGTCAGGAAACTATCTCAGAGGATACAATTAATCAAAGTATTGATGTAGCTGAGACCAAGAATGATTCTTATGCTCAGGCAGCAGAGGAAAATGAAGCTATAGAAGAAAAGGTTGAGATTAAAGAAATCAAGGCTGAATTCAAGGATGATACTGCTAACACAGAGGTTAGTAAGGAATTAATCAATAAGCTTCAGGATAAGGATATGTCTCTTGAAATTAGCAAGAAGAATGATAAGGATGAGGTAGAGTATAGCTGGCACTTTGACAGAAATTCTATGAAGCATGCTGATAAGGAAGAGATTAAACCTGTAAATACTAAGGTTACAATCCATACTGATGAAGACTTAGCTGACTATGATGAGGGTAAGAAGGAAAAGATTAATGTGCTTACTGGCAACAATGGTTCTCAAGGAAGTACATCCCCAGCAGTTGTAGCCTTTGACCATCACGGAAAGCTTCCTGGTAAGACTACAGTAACAGTGAATGTAGGTGATAAGTACCCAGAGGATACATATGTATATTACTACCACTATGATGAGTCAGATGAGGACGACCCTAAGCTTGTGCCTAAGGGAAGAGGTAAGGTTAAAGATGGATACCTGCCTGTAAGAATCGACCACTGCTCTGATTATGTATTGACTACAGCACAGCCAACTTTAGCTACAGGTGCAACTCTTAGCACCACTGAAGGTGAGTTAGGCAATTCATATGAGATGGAGACAGGTGATGAGCTTAAGCTTGAGTGTACAGTAGCACCAGCAGAGGCTATACAGGATGTGACTTATTCATCAAGTGATACAAAAGTACTTACAGTGGATGAATTTGGAAATGTAAAGGCCGTTTCAGCTGGAACAGAAACCATTACAGCTACAGTTAATGATGGAAGTGGAATATCAGTAAGTATAACTATTACTGTTAATAATCCAACAGTTCCTGTAGCTGAAATAACACTTAATAAGACAACAGCTAAGGTAGAGGCTGGTGACACAGTATTACTTACTGCAACAGTTGCTCCGGATAATGCAACTAATAAGGAAATTATCTGGTCATCAGATGATGAGGATGTTGCAACAGTAGATAATGGTAAGGTAACAGCAGTAGCTGAAGGAACAGCCACTATTACAGTAGCTGCAACTGATGGAAGCGGAATCTCTGCAACCTGTAATATAACAGTTACTAAGAAGACTATATATGTAACAGAGGTAACTGTTAGTGAAACAACATTATCATTAGAGGCAGGCCAGTCAGCAAAGCTTAGTGCTACTGTAGCACCAGATGATGCTACTAATAAGTCTGTAATATGGTCATCAAATGATAAAACTGTAGCAACAGTAGATTCTGAGGGTAATGTAACAGCCCATAAGGCAGGAACAGCAACCATCACAGTAACACCAGCAGTTGGTAGTGGAAAATCAGCAAGCTGTAAGGTTACTGTTACGCCAAAGGTTGTTATGGTATCAGAGATTACATTTGACATGGTTAGTATGACTCTTGAAGAGGGAGATTCCTCAACTATTGCAGCTGAAGTAGCACCAAGCACTGCTACTAATAAGGAATTAGAATGGACATCAAGCGATACATCAGTGGCAACAGTAGATGAGGATGGTAAGGTAACTGCTATAAAGGCAGGAAAAACAACTATTACAGCTACTGCAAAGGATGGTAGTGGAGTAAAGGCTGAATGTGCGGTTACAGTAGAAAAGAAGGTTGTAAAAGCAACTAAGGTTACTATAAGTAAGACAGTATTATCCCTTAAGGAAGGAGAGAAGGCTACACTTACAGCTGTAGTGACTCCGGATAATGCTACAAGCAAGTCTGTTAATTGGACATCAAGTGACAAGTCAGTGGCAACAGTAGATGCATCTGGTAATATAACAGCAATTAAGGCAGGAACAGTAACTATTACAGCAACAGCAGCAGATGGAAGCGGAAAATCTGCAAGCTGTAAGATTACAGTTAAGCCAGCAGTTGTAACTGTATCTAAGATTACAATTGATAGCGCTAGCGTATCTCTTGAGGAGGGTGCAACAGCTACTATTAAGGCAATTGTAACACCAAGTAATGCAACTAATGCTACATTAACCT
This sequence comes from Wujia sp., assembly GCA_045543915.1. Taxonomy (GTDB): domain Bacteria; phylum Bacillota; class Clostridia; order Lachnospirales; family Lachnospiraceae; genus Coprococcus_C. Next base: position 7,239 of record JAZPXZ010000110.1, on the reverse strand, counting down.
GGACATCAAGTGATCCATCAGTGGTATCAGTAGATGCATCAGGAAAGGTAACAGCCCTCAAAGAGGGAACAGCAATCATTACAATAGCTGCTAATGACGGAAGTGGTAAGAAGGTAGAGTGCAAGATTACAGTTGCAAAGAAGGTTGTATATGCAACAGATGTGACTATAAGCAATACATCCTTATCACTTGAAGAGGGTGAGACAGCAACCCTTACTGTTAAGGTAGCACCAGATAATGCTTCTAATAAGTCAGTGAACTGGACATCTAATGATACATCAGTGGCAACAGTAGATGCAGATGGTAATGTAACAGCTCTTAAGCCGGGAGTTACAGTTATAACTGCAGCAGCCGCAGATGGTAGTGGTAAGACTGCTACATGTCAGTTAACTGTAACTGAGGAAGTAGTTGAAGCAGTTGATGTATTATACCATACACACATTCAGAACTATGGTGATTCACAGGGTACTAAGAAGAATGGTGAGATGGCAGGTACAAAGGGAGAGTCTAAGAGACTTGAAAGTATCTGGGTAGAAATTGATGGTAATGAGAATCTTGGTATTCAGTATACTACACACTGTCAGAGCTATGGTTGGATGCCATGGTCAGCAGACGGAGAGATTAATGGAACATCAGGCGAATCTAAGCGTCTTGAGGCTATTATGATTCAGCTTACTGGTGAAGATGCAGATAAGTATGATGTATACTACAGAGTACATGCTCAGAGCTATGGCTGGCTTGGTTGGGCTAAGAATGGCGAACCATCAGGAACAGCAGGTGAGTCAAAGAGACTTGAGGGTATTCAGATAGTTGTAGTACCAAGAGGTGAAAGCTTCGATATGAATATGGAAGGCTATGAATCAGTTATGGAAGATCCATACAAGTCAAGCGGTGGTTCATCACCTATACTTGGACAGGAGTCTACTGATGCAGATAACCCAGTTATAGCAGGAGCTGACGAACCATTTGTTATCTACCAGACACATGTACAGAACTACGGCTGGCAACAGTGGGTAGTAAATGGTACTATGTCAGGAACATCAGGCGAATCAAAGAGACTTGAGGGTATTAACATTAAGGTTTCAAATATGCCATATGATGGTGATATAGTTTATACAACACATGTTCAGACCTACGGTTGGCAGGGCGAACTTGAGGATCAGTCAACCTGGAAGAAGAACGGTGAGATGAGTGGAACTAGTGGTGAGTCAAAGAGGCTTGAGGCTATCTGTATTAATCTCACAGGCGAAATGGCTGAACATTATGATGTTTACTATAGAGTTCATGCTCAGAATGTTGGATGGCTTGGTTGGGCTAAGAATGGCGAACAATCAGGTACAGCTGGATACTCTAGAAGATTAGAGGGAATTCAGATAATCCTCGTTCCAAAGGATGGAGATGCACCAGCAATCAACTACGGTGGAATTACATCAGATACAGTTGAGGCATTTGTTGAGAAGAAATAAATTAAATAAGAATCTTATTTGCACCGGAAGCTTTAGGGCTTCCGGTGTTTTGTTTGATTATAGGTTAAAAAATATATATAATATAAATGGTGCATTAAATTTGATGAAAAATGCAATATATATCCACAAAAATGCAAGCATGTATTATAATACTAATGTTTATTAAGAACACGGAGGATAAATATGAAACTTATAATATGCGATGATGAAATAAAAGATGCTCAAAAAGCAGAAGGAATAATTAGTAAGATGTCACGGGTTAATGAACTGGATATTGAAATAATGAGTCCCCATGATGTATTTAATGCTGTTGAAGATAACTTATTTAAATGTGATATAGTAGTTGTGGATATACAATACGAAGGTGAAGAATTTGATGGAATTGAGCTGGCTCAAAGGATTAATAAAAAGTTGCCGGTGTGTCAGATTGTTTATCTTACAAATATATTGGATTTTGCACCCTTTGTGTACGAGACAGAACACTGCTATTTTGTTATGAAAGAGAACATGGATATAATGTTGCCAAGAGCTATAGAGAAAGCGGTGGAGGGACATAAAAGTATAGGCAATGATGTGGTTGAGTTTTTAAGTAACGGACATAAGGTTTTTGTTACGCAGAATGAAATAATTTACATAGAGAGGAATGATAGAGTACTTAATATTAATACTCTCAAGAAAACATATCAGTGCTATACATCCCTGCGAAAGATAGAGGACAAGCTAGGAAGTGCTTTTGCCAGGTGTCATAGTGGATTTATTGTAAATATGTCTTGCATATCAGGCATTGATGGGACTGAGATAATTCTAAAAGACGGAAGAAAGATACCTATAGGTATGAGATTTTTTGAAGGTTTCAAGATGAAATATTTGAAGTATTATTCAGATAAAATGTAATCTGATGAAGTATTTAAAAATATACGAAGGATTTTGTTATGATTTCTTATTTTATTATAGACATAGGTTATTCTATTAACTTGTTCTTGATTATGACTGTATTGTTGTCATACAAGAGGCGAAGACAGGATTTGATAGTTGCCTACTTAGTAAGTTTGCTATTTTATATTATTATAGAATTAATTTGTAGGTTGCCACAGTTAGGCATTGATGTTGATGTAAGCTTTGTAATTGCAGGATTATTTGAAATTTTTGTTACATTTTTTATACTATGCATATTTGACAGTGGAAATATATGGAGAAATTTTACACTGCTAATACTTGATTTTGCACTAGTAAATGCACTTAGTGGATGTTTGCTTGCAATTAATTCCAAATTAGAAGCAATCTATGACAGGTGTATAGTTCATAGTGACTTATCCGTTATGGAAGCTATTATAATATCCATCTTCCAGGTGGCCAGCGGATGCATAGTAACTATAGTATTATCTAAGATAGTAAAGAAAGAATACAGAGGTAATGGCAGAATATATATGATATTCAGTTTGCTGTATGTAGTGTTAGGTATTGTTCAAATGGTATTTAAAAGGGAATCAATATCAAATGCTATGGATGATACTGTAGGAGTAGCCAAAATAGCATATGTCATAATAGGTGTGGTTACATTTTATATATTTGGATTATTGTATTATAAGCTGGAAGGAAAAAGACTTGACACTGAGAATCGCAAATTAGAGCAAATGATTCGAGAAAACTATGTAAGATATCAAGAACTGGTTGAAAGCAATGATAGATTGGCAAGTGTAAAAGAGGAATTTTTTGATTATGCAAAAGAAATAGAAAAAATTGATGATAATGACTATAATAGGGAAATAAAGAAACTAGCTAAAAGTGTTGATAGCATAGCGATAACAGGAAATATAGTCATAGATTCTATAATAAAAAAGTATTATGATGTTGCGCGAGATGGTAATGTCAAGTTTGAATTTATACCATGTAGATTAAACTTAAATCACGACAAAATTGTGAATATTGCTACCGTAATTGAGAATATATTAATGATTGCAGTAGATATCTCGATAGCTTCTGAAGAGAGATGGATATACATATCTGTTAAGCAAAATGATAATATGATTTTGATTAATGTAGAATTTTCCAAGCAAAAAGGCGAGAAATTGGATTTTAATGGAAATGTGTTTACAAAGCCAACTAGTAATTCAAATAGAATTAAGCTAATCAAATCTGTTTGTGATACAATGAGTGGGGTTGTAAGCGTGGACAATAAAAAGAATGAAGGTAGCATCAAGGCTGCTATTAATTACACATAAGAGAGGGACAAATATATGCTATCATACTACATAGTTGATATTGGATACGCGATTAATATGTTTTCTATACTGACAGTATTGCTTGACTACAAACGAAGTCGAAGGACCTTGCCAATTGCATATGTATTAGGTTTATGTATATATGTGATACTTGATTTTATTTGCCTTACTGAGATACCAGGATTAAGCATGCAGGTTAGTTTTGTGCTGGCAGGGTACTTTGAGATGTTCTCCACCTTTGGTATGGTTTGTTTGTTCACTAGAGGCAATGTATGGAGAAGTTATACATTTTTGATATTGGCGTATGTATTGATAAATGCATTGACAAGCTTTTTAGTAGCATTGGATCCAAGGATAGAGGAAATATTTGCTTTATATTTAGTTAATGGTGATGTTCCAACATATGCGGCGTGGATCTTTGTTTTATGCTTGACTATTAGTGGAATCATTGTAACAACAGTAATGTCAAAAATCCTAAAAAAAGAATACAAGGGTAACGGAAGGATATATATGATATTTAGCTTGTTGTATGCCTTCCTTGGAATTGCCCAGGTGGTATTTAAGACCAGCGCTGTTCAGGAAGGTTTTGAGCAGGACGGAGTGGCAAATTTGCCAAAGGTGATTTTTGTTGTTATCGGTGTAAGTACATTTTATGCATTTGGACTTATGTATTACCGAAGTGAGAAAAAAGCACTTGCCAAGGAAAATGCCAAGCTTGTTGAATATATTCAAAGTAATGATGCAAGATACCAAAAGCTGGTGGAGGATAACAAAAAACTATCTTCGGTAAAAAATGATATCATGGATTATGCAGAAGGTATAAATGAGGATAATAGGCAGGAATATAAAAAGGAAATGGAGAGCTTAGCTAAGGAGGTTTCCGGAGTTGCTTTGACTGGAAATATAGTTATAGACGCATTGATTAAAGAATTCTATGATAAGGCTCAGAAACAGGGCATAAGCTGTGAGATTATCCCAGGAAATGTATCCTTTGCAGAGGATAGAATTATAAATTATGCAACAATAATAGAGAATATATTAATAGTGGCAAGTGCTTGTGCTAAGAAAGCAAAGGATAAATGGATTTACCTATCCTTCAGACAGAATGAAGAGATGGTGTTGCTTAAGGTTGAATTCGCCAAGGAAAAGAAAGAAAAATTATCAGCAGGGGCAAATGTTCTACAGAAGCAAACAGATAATATGCTTCGCCTAAAGCTGATAAAATCATTATCTGAGATTATGACTGGTACAGTAAACATAAGTAATAAGGATGATGAAGGTAGTATAAGTGTGTTACTGAATAATTCATAAAAGGATGTACATAAGATGGACATATTTCAAGTAGTATTGATTATTATATTGATTGCAATTATTCTTTCTCAGTTTGCCCAGATGAAGAGGACGAAAGAGATTAATGACAGGCTAAAAAAGATAGTTCAAGACAGTAACGAGCAATATCAGGATGTAGTTCAGGTTAACAAGAACCTGAGAAATATACGCCATGATATTAATAAACAAAAAGCTATAATTAAAGCCATGGAAGAGGGGGAAACTATAGAAGAGCTTACAGGAGTGGAGGTAATTGATAGGATTATTCATTTTAAAGGTAAGGAAATAGCAGATAAGAATATTGGATTTTCGGTAGACGCAGCAAGGCTTTCTAACATGGATATAGGTAACGGAGCACTCATTAGTATATTTACTAATATATTTGACAATGCTATAGAGGCTTGTGAAGGATTAGAAAATCCGTGGATTAGATGTAATATAGTTGAGGACTCAGATAGTAGGTTACATATGATTGTTGAGAATTCCAAGTCCCAAGAGGTTGTGCTTGATAATAACAACATAGTAACCACTAAGGAAAATAAGGAGCTTCATGGATATGGTCTAAACATTATTAAGGATTTAATTCATAAAAATAATGGAACAGTTTATGTAGAAGATAAGGGCGAGTCCTTTTATCTGTGTGTGAAAATGTGATATTTTGAAATAATAGTACTGTTTAAGTCCTGTGCTTATAATAAAAACTAGCTCGCGGAGTGAATCTCCACGAGCTAGTTTTTTATATATTCCATAATGTCCTCTACATTACAATCTAATATTTCACAGAAGGTATTGATGGTATGGGTGCTTACGCTTTCATTTCGTTTTAATCTAGTGATTTGTCCTGGACTAATTTGATAGTGTTTTATAAGTGAATATTGGGTGATACCTTTTTCTTTCATAGTGCGCCACAATTTGTCATATACAATCATTTTAAATCACATCCTTTATTGCATATTAACCGAAAATGGTATATATTAATATTAACCAATATCGGTTATGTGGAGGATGTATTTGTGCACAACAAATATGTCGAATTAAGTAGGAACAAATCGTACCTATGTTCATAAATTTGAATTAAAGAATAGTGTTTTAGTATTTACTCAGGTGGGGAGTAATTATGTGTCGGTATATTTATTTTTTTGACCAAGAGCTAAGGCTGTTTCCGATTATTTTGGCATTAGCATATTTTGTGTGTGTCATATTTTTATGCCTAATTAGGGAAAAATGTTCGTGTAAGATATACGATTTTAAAGGTGTTATATTGTTTATTTTTGTTGGAGTAATTTTAGGAGGTAAAACTTTATTTGTTTTAACACAAGTACCTACATACATAAAGAAAAATGCAAATATTATATCTGAATTACCTAATACAGGTTTTGTTTTTTATGGAGGTATGCTAGGAGGGCTGGTAGCCTTATTATTTTATTCAAAGCTGAGAGGAAAAGATTTTTTTTATTATTCTGATACTCTATTGTGGGTTTTGCCATTGGGACAAGCTATAGGACGATGGGGGTGCTTTTTTGATGGTTGTTGCTACGGTAAAGAAACGGATAGTATTGTTTCAATTTTATATCCAATTGATGGTGTATATAAAAGTGTGTATCCAGTACAAATTTTTGAGTCAATAGGTTGTTTGGTTATTTTTATTTTTTTGACAGTTTGTGTGGATAATAAAAGGGGTAAAAAAACTAGTATGTACCTCTTATTATATTCTGTAATGAGGTTTATTTTGGAGTTTTTTAGAGGAGATTTAATTCGAGGGGGAATAGGCATATTATCAACATCGCAGCTAATATCTGTTATTGTTTTCTTGGGTAGTATGGTCTTTATAAATAAATATAAATTGGAGGAGTCAAATAATGTATTATGATGCTACAAACACAACAATAAAAAGGTTAGAGGATGAGAGAAACAGAAAAATTGATCATCTGAGAGAACAAAAACAACCAGAAGCATCTCATGGTGGATTTGTTTTGGAATTTGCGATGGGAGGTCTCGGAATAGGGTTTAGTTTGTGCTTTGGATTGAATTTTATTACATGTGGAAATGCCGAAGAAGCAGCGATAGGTCTTATGTTTTTTTGTGCATTTATTGGTTTGCTGGCAGGATTATGTGTTGGTGGAGTGAAGGCAAAGGATATTAATACTAAGAATGCCAATATTGATGCAGCAATTGCCAGTGTAAGAAACGAGTATGAACTTAAAATAAAGAAAGAAAAGGAG
>JAZPXZ010000109.1:0-2929 GCA_045543915.1 Wujia sp. | reverse complement strand
TGCAAAGTAAGTATCTTAAAATGACCAATGAGGAAATGCAGAAGATTCTTGCTAAAACAATCGACTATTAACTCTTAACCAATTTACAACAAAATAAAAGGAGGCTTTATTATGGCTAGAGGAGTTAAGCAGGTTACTATCAATGAGATGATTTATAACACACTGAGGACAAAAAACACCAAAACCCCTAAATATTATGATGTACTCACGGCTTTGGGATATAAACTCTGTAGTGATAGTGAGTGGAGTGCATTTGATTATTGGGAAATTGAAGCTGAAACGGGTGATAGAATCAATATCTCTAAAGGATATGATAATGTTACCCGTCTTTATATTGGTTATTCCCATGTGAGAGGTGATTATAAAAAGGTTGATTACGTCAATCTTATTAAAATGTGTAAGAAAAGAGCAGGTAATCGCCCTCGTGAAATTATGTGGGGTATGTATGGTCCGGGAAAAAGAACTCCTAAGATTGAAGAGTATTATAGAATCAAAATAAGAATTTCTGATTGCTATAGTCTTCTGGAATTGTACGATAAAGATTTCAAAAAGGCAGAAGAAGCATATAAAAAAGCAAAATCAGATTTAGATAGAGCAACTAAATCTGTTATTGAAGCTAATGATGCTATGCTTCGATTTAAAGATGAACTTCGTGGTATTTACAGAAATGGCACTGATGATTAACAAATAAAAGGAGGAAAGTTACCATGACTATCGTTAAACAGAAGCATTCCCTGAGATTGGACACCAAAAACTATACCGAACAGGATATACTTGCAGAAATCTATGAGGATAGAGATTTGCTTGTGGCTCTTGGTTTGGAATCTATGAAAGACTATAAGTATGTCGCAGTTATCAATAGACGCAAAGGTACTAAGAGAATCGGTTGCTGTTCTAAGATTGGCCCTAATACCTACGAAATTCAACTTACTGAAAAATATCTTCGTGCCTGTAGTTCTGATGAAGTTCATAATACTATTATGCATGAAGTTATTCATTCTGCCCCTAATTGTATGAATCATGGTACAGCATGGCAGAACTTAGCTTACAGAGTGAACCAGAGATATGAGTTCACTACTATTAAGCGGTTAAGCAATGATTCTACAGCTTTGCAAATCGCTAGGTCTCAGGCTCGTTACTTCCTTTGGTGCCCCAAGTGTTCTAATAGGAAATGGAGTTGGATGCGCAAACCCTCTCGTTGGAACTACTATATTTCTGGCAAGTGTACCTGTCTGAAATGTGGTACTCCTTATAAGTTTAGTGTTGACGAAAAACCTTCGTTTTATCCCTAATTTCTATCACTCATTCTAATACAGACATATAAAGCAAAACTCAGAAACATAAAATTATTAAAAGGTGGGTTTACAAATGAATAACACTATTATTAGTACTACCTCTCAGCAGTACACTTCCGCAAAAACCTCTATCAACTCTAAGAGACTTCCTGCCATCTATAACAAGATTAGATGGGAGTGTTTTAAAGGAGGTGTTGTACTTGATATTGGAGCAGGAAAATATACTGAGCATATCAAGGATTTTCTTGCTCAGTACAATATTGAGTATATCCCTTATGACCCCTATAATCTGTCTGCCGCTGATAACCTGTACGCTTCTTCTAATTTCCATAGAGCTACTTGTGTTATCTGTTCCAACGTCTTTAATGTTATTAAGGAGACCAAAATCATTTACGATTTGCATAGTATGATTACTTCCTATGGCATTCCTTATTTTATTACCGTATATGAAGGAGATAAGTCTTGGATTGGTAGAGAAACCAAGAAGGGATGCTGGCAGAGAAATGAAACTATGGAATCTTATATTCTTAATTATAGGGAAACTGTGATTAACAAGGTTATCACACATCAAGATAACTGCATTTATATTAAGAGATGGAGGGCAAATTAAATGTTAACATATGGTAAAAACAATGTCTTTGCTATCTATTTTTCAGATGGAGAGTATGATAGCTTTCGTAAATGTACAGTTGGAATTTGCAATACCCTAAAAGAAGCTCAGAATGTCGTTGCCGCTCTTAATTTGCTTCATGAATCCGAATTAGAAAAACTTGAAAGTGAAGTTTATTATAACTCTATTTATGAGGAATATCGTCCCTCTCCTGATGCTCGTTTCTCTTGGGAAGAACTTCCTGTTTTACTGGAATTAAAGGAGGATTAATATATGATTAATTTAAGTAACCTGCATCCTATTCCTTGTAACATTAAAGTTTTAGAATATGATGAAGTTATTGGTGATTATCATATTCCTAAAGTTGCAATTACTATTCTCGAAGATGAGAAACAATTTATGAAACTCATCAAAGCAGGAGAGCATAGTGATTCTATAGTTATCATGTATAAAGAACAATTTGATAACATTTTTCGTCCTTTGTTTTCTGAAATTCGTGAATTAAACATCAAAATTAAAGAGCTTACCACAATTTAAAATAAAGCCACATACAAATAAACAAAAGAAAGAGGTATTAAATTATGGCTAGAGTTTATATTTCCACGGGTATCACTAAGTTGGGTGCTTCCATCCCCTCTATCAATCTCCCCGCAGTTATTACTTGTAATCCCAAAGCTCCTTGTTTTGCAGGTTGTTATGCTCAGAAAGGTCACTTCATGTATCAGAATGTGAAGAACACCTACATCAATAACCTCAATGCTTATAAGAGTAATCCTAAGCAGTTCTTTGAAGATGTTGTTTACGGTACTCGTTTGAATCTGTATGCACGTTGGCATAGTTCTGGTGATATTGTTGATGAACGGTATCTCGCAGGTATGTGTTGGGTTGCAAGAAAGAACCCTCATGTTCAGTATCTTGCATTTACCAAACAGTATCCCATTGTTAATAAGTTCGTTGCAGATGGTCACAAGATTCCTAAGAATCTGCACATCGTCTATTCCTGTTGGAAAGATTGGGTTCCTGA
>JAZPXZ010000108.1:0-17525 GCA_045543915.1 Wujia sp. | reverse complement strand
CTAAGACCGCTTGGCCTCCGACTTTAGAGCAATCTCCAAATAAGCAGCCATAGCTCCTATAGATGTAAATCCTGCATATTCACCTGCAGATGCATTACATAATATACTAACCAAAAAGCCTTGCGCTGGTGTAAGGCCAACATTTTTAGCAGCAATACCAAGAGAAAAGGATACCGCTAAGTATCCTAATGCTATTGGAATTCCATCCTTCATTCCATTACGGAAGGTTTCTTTATTATGCTCATTTTGTATAGAATATGTGTCCATAACTCAAGTCTCCTAATTGTATTTTTCCTCAAATTCATCTACAGACATAGGTTTTGCAAAATAATACCCCTGTATAAGGTCACAATCTTGTGTCGCAAGAAAATCAACCTGTTCCCTACTTTCTATACCCTCAGCAACAATCTTCATATCAAGCTTTTTCGCAAGCTCAATAACCTTAGATACTATAAACATTCCTCTATCAACAGAATCGATGCCTCGGAAGAAATCAGCATCAATTTTAAGCACATCAATGGATAGTTCCTTCAAAGAATTAAGTGAAGAATAACCCGCTCCAAAATCATCCATTGAAACAACAAAACCATAATCCTTAAGCTGCTTTACAGTATCTATTAGTACATACTTATCATCAAAGAAAGCACTTTCTGTTAATTCAAGCTCAATAAACTCATGAGGAACATGATACTTATCTACAATTTTACAGATATGCTCCGCTAAATCCTCTCTTGTAAAATGGGCTCTAGACACATTTACAGATATAGGAAATAACTCACGTCCTTCAGAAAGCCATTTAGACTGCTGCATAGCAACCTGTTCTATCATATAATCATCTAATTGCAGGATAAAACCATTACTCTCAAATATTGGAATGAATTTATTAGGTGGAATAAATCCTTCTGTAGGATGAATCCATCTAACCAAAGCCTCTGCACCCGCAAGCTGTTCTTCCTTTGTACTGTACTTAGGCTGAAGATATAACTTAAACTGATTAGTAACAAGAGCCTTATCCATATCATCCTCAACTTTACGTTCCCACAGCTGTTGCTTCTTCATCTCAATATCATAAGATGCAATCTTCTCATCAGAATCATCAGGTTGAAGTTCTAATGCAGTGGTAGCATTGTTATAAAGGCTGTCAACCTCGTGGTCATTATTATCAGCCAAACACAAGCCAAACCTAAAATACATCTTAATATTAGGCATAACTGAATTCAATACGCCTTCTAATGTATCTATTCTAGCTATTAAATCCTCTTCACCATTATAAGTAATAAGCAAACCAAAATCTGCCTCATCATGATGAGCCATCAATTCCTTTTTCCTTATGTTTTTATTTAATGCAACATAGAATTTCTCCATCAGCTCCTCACCTTCTTTTACTCCAAAGCAAGTGCAGAAGCTTCTATATTTTTCCATGCGCAAATTTATCATCGCATAATTGACTCTACCATTATTTCTCCTCAAAAGCTTATCACCTTTCTTAGTAAAATAAAGCCAATTATATCCACCTGTAACCATGTCAGTATATAAAATTTTAGTTATCTTATGCTGGCTTCTGGCAACGCTTACAATAGATGATATGTAATAAATCATAAAAATTACAATCATAATAATCATCATAGCAAAAATAATCATTACCATATATAAGTCATTATTAAGCAATGTTATATCGTTTAATATCAAAAAAGTGTTATTATCATACTGGATGACATGCCACAGCTCAATACAAAGTATTGGAACATTCCTCTTCGAAAAAACTTCTTCAAAATTAACTATTCTTAATTGTTCAACTAATGTTTGATTAAAATCATCAGATATTTCAATATTTTTCCCATGTCTATCGAAAACATCACCATCTTCATAATGTAAAATAACCTCATAGCCACCATCAAATACCCCAGTCTCATCAGTATAGATTAGGGAATCATTTACATCAGGTGTATATGAGTTGTTTGACCATATAACATCATATTTTTCATCTAAAACAGATACTGCTATTATAGAATCACTTATCTCTATATATTGTTCAAGTTCATCTTGAGTAATATTTTTCAAATCTTCAGCCATCATATGGTCCGCAATTTTATAGGAAAGCTTATATGACTCACTTAATTTTCTATCAATTATATCTAGTGTATATAAGCCTAAGCTGGCCGCAACTATTGCAATAAATATAATGGATATTAAAAACAATCCAACTATAGATGGCCAAACACGTTTTCTATTAAATCTTTTAATCCTCTTATCTTTCGACTTACTCATACAACATCCCTTTCGTTCAAAATATCAAAACAACCTTATATAATTATAATATTTAAACTTTATAATTGCAATGAAAGTAAAATAAAATACAGATTAATAATAGATTATTTTTCCATTAAGCAAATACAAAAGGGAGACTATGCTCCCTTTTGAAATAATATGTGTCTCTATAATCAATATCCTAACTCTTCATCAACTAAAATAATATGAAATCTATTAGCATGTCTAGAGTATCTAGTAATTAGGAACTCACAACAAATAGTATCCCTCGACTTACAATCTGCACATGAGCCTGTATGCTTACATGGTGTATCAAGCGGAAATCTTTGTGCGTTAATAGGTGCAGCAACATTTCTAGCACGAGATATGGCCGAATCAATATCTCTAGCCACCTTGTTCATACCAACAATCATAACTACATTCTTAGGACCATATGCTATAGCGGCAACACGATTTGAATTACCATCTATATTAACAAGAATCCCATCCTCGGTAATTGCATTACTACTACAAAGGAAATAATCGCACCCAAAAATTTTAAGTTCCATCTCCCGCTTTTCTTCAGGGGTTTGACACGCATCACGATTAAAAATTTGATAATTACCATTAATAACAGCATCTCTAAGTCCAATTTCGCTAACAGACATAGAACCGCCCCAACCAATGGTGGAGTCCTCAGGAATAATTTCTAAAGCTTTGGCAAGGGCCTCTGCCTTATTCTTTACAAAATAGCCACACATATTTCGTGATTCTAAGCCTTTTATTATTTTTTGTGCAAGCATTTCATTTCTTGAAATAACATTTATATCTTTCATAATAGCCTCCCAAACCTATTAACAATAATACTATCGCAATTTTAACATAATCTAAAGATAAGTATTCTCTCTCTTTTATTGTACTCCGTAAAAAGATCGGTACAGTCTATCTCATCATAAAACTCAAGCTTATCTTCAGTCATAAGATATGTTATATAATGATCTGATGGATAATAAAATAAGAATAATATTTCTCTAGGATTTTCATAATAAGAATCCATTATTTTTGCAACAACCTTCTTCAATATTTCTGTACTAAATGGATTGAAAAAATAGCACCTATCAACAGTAACAGGTGGTTCAAACTCTTCAGCTGCACCATGATAAAAAAACACTTTATTCTTAGACACAGCATGGTTCATATTATCCATAGCCTGATTATAGATTCTTTCATCATATTCTACACCAATAGACTTGCACCTAGTCTGATGGGACAGAAAATAATCCACTCTACCTTTTCCGCAGCCAAAATCCACCAATACATTTTTCTTACCTATATATCCAGATTCAGCCAAACGCTCCAAAACCTTATAATCAGTAGGTTCATAGGGAAAATGATGCATATCAGCATTTGAAGAATCCCAGCCTGTAGTCCTAATTCTTAATAATACATCCCATTTAATGTCATTTTTCATTATTCTACCCTATCCAGTATTAATGCTATAATCCTTCGTGTCTTATTTCTCTTGGTATCTCAATATCATTAAGCATAAATTTAATTCTTCCATTGTATATGGCTATGTCTTTTTCTTGAGCGCCTATATCTGTTTCTAGATTTGATTTTATATCTGAATCAACATCACAATCCAAAAATCTAAGTTTACAATTATTATTAGAATTACCAAATGCTAGAGCTGCCCTACCTTCACCCTTTATATTGAACGCACATTCTTTTGCATCAAAATAAGACGAATTCTTTGCAGAACCAATGGCAGATATTTCTATGGCACGAAGATTCATATTAATATTAGAATTAGCAACTTCAATCCTACTATCTTGACCGTATAGAGTTCCAATACCAGCACTGAAAGTGCCGCCACAAACACTCTGAAGAAGAATATGTGATATATTAATATCAACATTTCCATACATAGAACCAATACCAACATTATTAGTTGTCACAATCTTAAAACTCATATTACACATAGCAACCCCTATGTTAATATCGCCTGTTCTTGTTCCAATTCCTATTCCCTCTTCACCGGTCAGTTCAACTATGTACTTTCCTTTTCTAATATCAATTAGCCCGCCTAATCCTGAACCAACGCCAACTCCCTTAGCACCATTACATCGAATATCTATACATCCATCTTGGTCAAATATAATGCTTCCATGTTTAGAATCCACATCATTGCCTATTCCAAAATAGTTATCTTTTTCACTATTAATAAATAGATCTCCTTCGCCTTCTATAGTAAGAACAGAACCCTCAGCTACACGAATACCACCATCCTTAAGATAATTTTCACCCTTAAGAACTAATGTAACATTACAATTTTCCTCAATGTTAATACATGCTGAGTTCTTACCAGCAGCAAAGCTTGCATTGTCAAGTACAATTCTTCCGTTATATCCATTTTTAACTTCTAATATAATATTTGAAGTAACACCATGAACTCCTGACAAAGTAATATCCTTATGAACAACATTTTCAGGAACAAATTCAATAATTGAATACTTGTCTGCCATTAATTTAGCAAGGTGAATTCTACTTTCTTTACCTGCAACATGAATCTTGGTACCATTGCCAAGCATTCTCTGTCTTTGATAACGAATAATTTCATCCTTAATAGACTTGTCGATTCCCTGTATTACATATTCAGAAGGTCTAGCAGTATAATAACCCTGAATTAGATCAACTCCAAGATTTATAATAACCTGCAATTCCTCATTGGTTTCAACGCCCTCGGCCAATGCCATAATATTATTATCATGTGCAAATTCTATAATCTCTCGAACAAAATGCTGCTTTTGAGGGCTATCCTGTATCTCAGATAGTAACATACGATCAATCTTTACATAATCAGGCATATATCTAAGAAGATTAGTTACATTAGAATAACCTGTACCATAATCATCAACAGCAGTTTCAATGCCCATTGAAGCATAGTTATTCTTCATTAATGTAAGCTCATCATCTGGCACTTCTGCCTGCTCTGTAAGCTCAACAACAACGGTTGAAGAATATTGTTTTAGCTTTTCAGATAATACATCTGCATCATAACCTTGTAATCTATTATCAGGAATGCTATTAATAAACACCTTCTTATTATCAAAAAGAGTCTCTTCCTTTCCAATTCTTTCTAATACATTAAAGAAGGTCAGACGCTCAATATCATATAGCCTTCCCATATAATCAGCGTATTTAATTATAGTAAGAGGAGAAATAAACTGCTCAGTATTAGATCGCATAAGAGCTTCATATGCATATATATCTCCTGTCTTAGCATTGACAATAGGTTGGAAATGATAAAGCAGACGATTATTATCCATAATATCTTGAACTACCATCATTTCTTTAAATTCCTCATCAGTAAGGGTATCTCTATTCCTATTCTTCTGAGCCGCAATCTTATTACCATTCTTCTGGGCAACAGTTGTGTTGATTAAATGTTCTAATTCTTTAACCTCAGATACATAGCCATAGCCACAACCAACATATACTGCCAGGTTATATGGCAAATCACTTAATTCATCGATTTGTTTAATCAAATCATCCTTTATATTATAAATTTGCTCATTAAATGCATCTGTATCGTATAATTCTACACCAACAAATTCACCATTACCAAGAACACAACAGAGTCCTCTTTCTACAAGATTCTTAAGTATGCCTGATACAGTCTTAATAGCATAGTTGCCTTGAGTTCGACCATATTTATCGTTAATATCTGCCAAGCCTCTAATATCAACCGCAATGGCACCTACATATTTACCAGATATATTATCATACTTCTGAAGCATGCCTTGATAATTATAAAGACCAGTAAGGTTGTCTCTGGTTTGGTTGGCCTCTAACTGCTGATATAGATATCTTACAGAATCATATCTGCGAAAACACTCCAAGCCCTGCATAATATTTCTAAGCCATTCCCAATACACCTCTGTATATGCTCTATACTCATTACCATAGCTTAAAACTGCATATCCAAAGCAACGCTCTTCAAAATGTAAAGGTGTAAAGAAAAATGCCGCAGGATTATCTCTGTGCTCATCCAACGATGGATGTAGTGACTCCTTGTCAAATGTATAAGAATAATTAATATTATTGGCTGAACCGTCCTTCTTACAGCTTAATACTGGCAATATTCTGTCGGAATAACCATCCCATTTAGCTTCGTTATCATGGAGATTTTCAGAAGTTAGCCATTGGGAGTTAAGGCACAAGGAAAAGCTATCATAATCACCCAAATGATGCATTGAGGCAAATATGGTATTTATCAAATCTTTAAAATCAGATTTTGATATAAGATCATCCATAAAACAGTTAAATCTAGAATTAAACTTCTCCTGTGAATCGATAGTTTTCCAGCTACTGCGTAAGCCAGAAACCCATTGGTTATTATAATTACCACATCCACAGCTACTTCCGATAAATAGTTCATTTTCTGATTTAAACGGGATAAACTCCTCATTATTTATTAATGCATATATTTTTGCCGCAGCATTAATACCATTTTCCCTTGCTGGGATAGGCGCTGATGTAAGTGGACTAGGACTCTTTCTTCCATCTTCGGTAGAATCATAGCCTATTACTGCAATATCCTCTGGAACTTTTAAACCATAAGCCTCTAGAGCTATAGCTACACTTATAGCCATACAGTCATTAGCACAGGCTATAGCTTCAGGCAAACCATTCTCGTCAATCAAAAGCTTCTTAACAACATTCTCACCACATCCATACCAGAAATCACCATAAAAAATTCTGTTATCCTTGATAGGAAGATTATATTCTTCCATACAATCCATATATGCTTTAAGTCTTTCCTGAGAATGTATATGACCCTCTTTACCTGTCAAGTATGCTATATCCTTGTAACCATGTTCAACTATAAGATGCTCAACAAGCTTTTTACATACAAAATAGTGGTCAGTAATAAGGGTTGGATAATACTTACTTTGCTTATCAACACAGATAACCGGACCACTATAGCTATCTTTAAATCTTTCTTCTAATTTTTCTGCCAAACTAGGAGTCTGAATAGTATCGGAAAGAATAACAATTCCATCAAAAAGAGCAGGATTAACCAAAGAGAAAATCACAGACTCGCCCTGCTCTCTCTCAACAGTCTCCTGATACTTATTATACATAGCAAACACACAGACATCATAATTATACCCAAACATCTGCTGGAAAAAACCTTCTATAAATAAAGTCTGGTAGCTTTCTTCTACATGTCCTAGCAATAATGCTATTTTCTTCCTTGATGTCATATATTTCCTCCCGTATATTACAAAGAATATACTTTCTCCTATATGTAAAAATAAATTAAATAACAATTCAAATAATTAACATAATTTTACCAAATTACAGTTACATAGGTCAAGTTGTTTGAGAAGATATGTGGTAAAAATACAGAATATTTATGAAAACATCTCATTAACTTAATATATCATACACTTTTTCTTTTAAAAAAGGCTATTTGGATGAATCCAAATAACCTTATTATTATAAAATCTATGTTATTTTGATAAATAGCTTAAACTAGTTCTAAATGAAGTAACCTTCTTCTCCCCAATGTCGAAAGTCACTTCAACAACAGCACCATCAGTAGTCTTACAGATTACATTATAATAAGCACGAACATTATTACCACTAGTACCAAAATAGCTTACACCCATATCCTGTGCATAGAATTTTTCAACACTGCCTAATTTCAATTCATCAGCAATAAAAGTATCTATAATTTCATCATATTCCTTTTGTTCTTCAGAAGAAACCTCATACACTACATTATTTTCACTGTTTACATCCCAGCCGTTAGTAAATGTACCAAGGTCTTCATCCTCATGATTAAATACAGTAACTAATCCTGTTACACTGTCAATCCATATATCATATCTATCACTTTCTGTCAGAATATGAACCTGATAGCATTTTGAATCCAAGTAGTAGATATCACGAACCTCTTCCGGCATAGATTCACTTTCACCATCAACAATCATTGTCACATAAGTTTCACCATCTTCGCTTTTTATCTCATAAGTTTCACCATCGTAAGTTTCAACAATAGTGATTTCCTCGCCTTCATAATTTGCAATTAAATCAGCCATATCAACATCAGGAACTTCATAAGAATCGGTAACACCACTAGCATCTACATCCCCCTGCGCTTCCTGTATTTCCATTCCTTCATCATAAGGTTCTTCAAGGAAAATTTGCATATGGCATGGTCCTAACTCATCACCTGAATACTTTTCAACCGAGGCTTCAATAATCGGCTTAAGCTTTCCTAAACCAAGGTCTTCTTCTGTTTCAAATGAATAGTGCATATATGAGATGTTGCAATTATCCCACATAATATCACAGCCGTATTCGTTATCAGAAATGATTTCAGCACCCTCTGGCAAATATATCCCTTCATCGTCCTGCCAAAACTGATTAACTGTTTGTTCCTGATTAACAGAACTTTGATCTACATCTTCCTGTGCATTGTTATCATGTTCTGTATCTTCTTTATTAGCATTTTCCTGACTAATTTCATGTGTCATATTCTGCTTGCGTTCTACCTGAGCTACCTGCTTTTCATTCATATTTCGCTCCATACTTGCATGTAACCCTACTGCACCTCCCACAGAAATAAGTCCAGCTAATGCTAATGTAATAATTATCCCTTTTTTCTTTCTCATATTCATTTCTCCTTACTTTTTATATTTACCATGGCAACTATATAATAAAGCTTTATTCTCACCATATAATAAAGAAAAAGTAATCAAACAGTAAACTTTTTTGGAAATGTAACAAAAATAAGAGTACCTTTACCTTTTTCCGATTGAATTTCCATCTCACCATTATGATATTTTACAATTTCAGCACATATCGAAAGACCAAGACCTGTTCTTCCTTCCTCTCGACTTCTTGCCTTATCAACCCTGTAAAAAGGTTCTTGAACTCGATTAAGTTGTTCCTCTGTCATTCCACAGCCATTATCTTTAAAATAAATCCTTATTTTATCATTCATTTCATCAATTCCCCAGGAAACCTGTCCACCACTTTCGCATGCGTAAATGGCATTTTGAACCAGATTAGAAATAAGACTAATAAATAATACTTTATTAGCATATATTTTCTGTATGGAAATATCACAGCTAATGACAACTCCTCTTTCCATACATATTGCAGCCATTCGACTGGATATCTGTTCTTTAACTTCACACAAAGATAATTCTTCAACACAAAACTCTTCATTTCTTATCTTTGCCATGTCAAGCATAGTATAAGATAACTGCAACAAATTCTTACTTTCTGCCATAATATATTCCATACATTGCATCTTCTCCTCTTCTGATACCTTAGCCTTTTGAATATACTCAGCAAAACCATATATACTAGTTAAGGGACTTTTTAACTCATGAGCAAAATTATCAACAAACTCCTGTTTTGCAGCTGATTCTCGTTTAATAATCTCTATGTTCTCCTGTATTTTATCTGCCATTTGATTAAAATGCTTTCCCAATGTAGCAATCTCATCATTGCCCTGCTCTAATGCTCGACTTTCCATGTTGCCATCTGCCATATTATCAACAATCAGAGTCAATTCATCAATAGGCTTCATGGTTTTTCGCAAAACAACGAAAAGTATGATTGCTAAAACAAAAGAAAATAAGAGGCTAATTACTATATATTTTATCTGTAGTTTGTCCCATATATCAGTAAGCTCTGTCAGTTCCTTTTCGTAACGCAGATAAAGAATATCCTCTCCTTCATACAGTATTCCCTGCACAGTTACTGACTTTATATCTTTGCCATCTAATATAAGTTGATTATTACCTGCATCTGTACTCCAATCACGCAATACATCAGCATTCTTTGGATATAAGCACTTTTCATCTCTCCAAAGTGTTAGACAGATTTCATCATCATAGTAGCCTTCAAAGCTACTTACAACTCGTTGTAACTTTGCATCTGTCACATCGCCTTGTTGATAAAGACTATCCAAGCTTCTAATTAAGCCATTTGTTAATATATTATACTGAGCCTGAGCTTGTTTTTTTTCTACAGCAATGTCCTTTTGGTAAGTAAGCTCAAAGACAACATACATACCAATATTAAGTAACACAACAAAAAGTGTAATTGTAATAAGATAAACCTTTTGCCATAATTTCATATTTTTTCTCCTATATTTCAAGACGATATCCTAGCTTTGTAATGGTACGAATTTCATTCTCAAGTCCTAGCTTCTTACGAAGCTTCTGAATATGTACATCAACAGTTTTGGTATCACCCATATAATCATACCCCCAAGCTAATTCAAGCAGCTTATCTCTAGAAAGGGCAATATTCTTATTAAGAATCAACACCTCTAACAAGGAAAACTCTTGAGGTGTTAGAACAACCTCTTGTCCATTACGAGAAACTACACGCTTTTTCAAATCAACCTGAACATCACCTATATGTATAACCTCATCACGTTCACTACGACGTAACACCACATTAATTCTAGCAATAAGCTCAAGCATCTCAAAAGGCTTTACTATATAATCCTCTGCCCCAAGTGATAACCCCTGTAAGCGATCCTCTAAATTACCCTTTGCAGTTACAAATATAATAGGCGTTCCCGATACCTTAGTTATAAATTCAAAGCCTGTCACCCCCGGTAACATCACATCAAGTAAAATCAAATCAAAAGATTGCTTCTCCAATATATCTAATCCACTTAAACCATCATAAACGCATGTACATGTATGTCCAACTAAGGTTAAATTACGCTTTACAAGCTCGCTAATATGACGATCATCCTCTACAACAAGTATATTTGCCATACAAATTTCATTCCTTTCCACAATATCATCATCTATTATAACATCAAAAAGTAATGAAATGGTAAAAAAATAAAAAGTCCCTATACCTTAATTTAATCGGTATGGAGACTTTTCACATATAATAAATAATTCTCAAAAATAAATCATTCAAGCAAAAATCATCTGCGCTATGTAAATAATCACAAAGTGCATCGGATAAAATATATAGAAAAACCACTTAGCAACTTTGGGATGTTTGCCCTTTTTCCCATTATAACAGATTGTCATCATAAAGTAAGCAAATAACTGAACTAAAAACCCTACCCAAAATGTCATAGATAGAAACAGTCCGTTCAATAGAAGATTTAAACAAAAAATACATACAAAAAACCATATAAATCTTATCTTAGAATTATCCCTAAATATATGAAGTCCTAATATAATCAGTACTCCAAAAATCATCCATTCACATCCCAACACACAGGTTAAGACATCTATAAATATAACTGCAATAATTCTAACTGGTAGTTTCCATCCACTTTCCCAAGCCATTAATGTGACAAGACCAAAAAACAAGGTAAATATTACATTCAAATTCAAGAAAAATTCAATAGTCAAAAGAGTTCCATTGACCGCAAGACAATATGGAATTTGAGTTATTACTGCAAATATCAATAACCGCAATGCATACTTTTTTCTTGAACGAGTGTATTTAAAACCTTCTGTAATAAAGAAGAAAAATACAACAGGTGCAAATAATGCTCCATATGCAAGGACATTCATCCACCAACGCATATCTGTTATTACTCCCGCTGTTTGCATATAACTGACAAAATGTCCTACAGCCATAGGAATAAGGGCTATATATTTCATCATATCACCATTTATAATTTTTAATCTATCTGTCTCCATTTATCATTTTACCTCTTATCATTAAAACTCTTTATACAATGATACATTATATTTCAAAAAGATTTTTTCTACAAGTCTCTATACTTTTAACCACCAATGGATTACCTGCATATTGTAAAATACCTGCTTGCTTAAATATCATTAATATTTTTTCATCCTCGTTAAGTTCTTTATACTCAGCTTCTACCTTATGCACTGCATCCTTTAATCTATGTAACATCCTTTTACTATCATTAATCACTTCTTTTAAACTTGTTTTATCATATATTTCATCCCATGCTGGACAAAAATATTGAACTTCTGACATTTCATTAATCCTATCTAGAGAATATAAGCTCTCCTCATAATCAACAAATATGGGCAAATCATGAGCTACAGGTATAGCATCTCCTGTAAATGCAAAATCATTACCAAGAACAAACGACATTGACCCTATAGAATGCCCAGGAGTAAGTAATGCACGTATTTCTAAACCTTTTTCAAGTATAACTCTATCTCCATCATGAAGTGGAGCATCTACCTTTACAGATTCCGTGAGTAGCGAATAAAAGTTTGGAATCGGGCGTTCTCTAAATTGTATATCAATATCCTCAATCCAGTTTATTTCCAAAGCAGGTGCATATACTTTACAATCTGTACTCCTCTTAATCTCTGCAGCTCCACCAATATGGTCCGGATGAGAATGTGTAAGAAAAATCCCCTTTATATCAGACATGTTTCTCCCTATAGATTTTAAGTATTCATCAATCAAATTCTTTGAGCCTGCTACACCACTATCTATCAAGTAGCAACTCTCTCCTACAATTAAATAAATATTAATAAATCTTTTTACTTCTGGAGTTACATAAAACTCTTGCCTAATCTTATGTACATTTTCTGCTATCTTCATAATGTTCCCTCCATTTCTGTGCAAGTATTCACTTGCATTTGTTTTAAAAAGAAATGATACAACTATGTGTACCATCTCTATTTACCAATACCATTTACAAAATGTCTAACACTGCTATCTATATATTCATTTATTTGGAGTTTGGTAAGCTCATCTCCAAACGAAGCCTTAAAAAACACAAAACCAAAATTCATTGCAAGAAAAGCAACTGCAAGACTTTCAATATCGTCAGCCTGTAGTTTATTTAGTTCCCGCATCTTTGTAAAATAATTAACAAGAACTCTCTTAAATGTATCCGGAATTTCCATAATCCCATCTTTAGTTAATTCGTACAAATCTGGTGAACGAAGTCCCAAGGATATTTTAACCATTTTAGGTGTAACTTTTTTCAAATATACTTCCGAAAAAGAACACAAATCACTAATCAAGTCGCCAGTATATGTAAAATCTTCTTCTCTAAGACAGGGATTCCATTCTGGCAGTGTCATTGCTGCTATGATAATTTCTTTTTTTCCTTTAAATTTACGAAATATAGTACACTCGTTAACTTCTGCCCTTTTTGCAATATCCTTTGTTGTAGTAGCGGTATAACCTTTCTCCATAACTAAAGACATAGTTGCATTTAAAATTTTGTTTTGAGTTTCGTCAAACATAAAACACCATCCTCGCAAGTGATTACTTGCATATTAATATAAACATAAATATATGTCAATATTTTCACTTTAAAAAAAGAAAGCCGGACGCATCCGACTCCCTTATGCTTAGTCCGCAGACTTCCGCCGCAATCCTATAACACTATTCGTTTTTGCGAATACCCTACTTACTAGCGATAGCAGCCTGGTGGGCTTTGAAGATTGGAGGGATATAAATTAACTACTTAATTGGAATTATTTTTTTCATTTATATATTCTTCAACTTCCTTCTTCAATATAGAAAATTGACATGGACCTGCATCAAGTATTGCCTTATGGAATTCAACCTCATCAAATTTATCTCCAAGAGCATCTTGTGTATAAGTTTTAAGTTCCTCCATCTCAAGTAAACCTGTGACATACATTTGGTAATTTGCTGGTTCAGCAATAACATAATCGTAGGCGAATTCAAGAAAAACATCTTGACATTCATGGCTTTCCATATATTCAATTGCTTCTTCATACGACCAACCCTCATAATTCACACCAATGTCAATTCTGGCAAACAGCATTAGATCGGCTCTTGATACGTCTCGTAAATAATCTGTATAACCTATTTCACCAGAATATTTATCATAGTAACCATAGGATAACAGCTCTGCATAAGTTGCCCAACCTTCTATATATCCCATAGGATTAATCATATAACGCATAGGTTCAGGCTCACTTGCTAAAAAATAAGTAAACTGGTACATATGCCCAGGCATTCCCTCATGGCCTATTATATACCAGAACGGTAACGTATCACCATTAATGTAAATATAATTATTTTCGTAGCCATCCAGAGGCGGAACCATAAAGTAAGCAGGGCTTACTGAATCCTCAAGAGATTCATGAACATTTAATATTGTGTAATTTACATCGGGACCTTCTGGGAATTTATCAAGACACATTTCACTTATAATTTCCACAGCTTCTTCTGGAGAATATAAAAGTTCATCAGTTATATCATCCATTTTATTAATAGTTGAATCACTAAAAAACCATGTCCATACATAACCATCCTCATCAGCTGGTGATTGTTCAAAAGATACACCAGGATATTCACCATTAATGGCACGCTCATCAATTTCTTTTGCAGCTTCAATTTCTGCATCTAACATTGCTATTATTTCCTCAGGAGTTTTATCTGTTCCAACTACACTCTTAAGAAGATATTCGTAATATTCCTTACCACCCTCATAGTGGGCAAGTCCCATTTCATTAGTACCTGTGCCCTTTAGGCTTGTAAAGGTATCTATAACATTTTCGTAGGCAGGAATAACAGAGTTCATAACTGCATCATAATTTTGCTTTTTATAATCCTCTATTTTTTCTGGTGTCATACCAGGAACATCACCTATTCTATCGTTAAATGTAGCAATAAGCAGATTGTTTTCTGGGTCTGCAATGAAATCTTCACACTGCCTGATAACATCATCTGCATTAGAATCTTTCATAAATAAACCTTTTTCTGACTTCGTTTTTTCAAAATCAAGACACTTCTGATAATAATCTGGAGACTGATTAAGTAATGTAATATAATCCTTCACATCTTTTTCATCATAAAATGCATAATTAGCCATGGTTATAGGAAAATTTGTCTGTAATCCGCTATTATATGCAAAGGGCTCAAAAAAATATGGATTATCATATGACAAAAGCTCAGTTTCTAACCATTTATGAAGAATATCATAGGTAAGCTGTTGATCTTCAGTAAGAAGTTCATAATCAAATCCTTCAAGCTCCTTTATATCCTCCTCCAACATCTTTTTATCTTCTGCCAAAGCCTCTTCTGATAAATCAAACTCACCAAGGGTAACCTCATCCATAGATACGCCATAATTTTCAGGGTGGACTAAAGCATTATGGAAAGTTATGGTATCCGAAGTTACTGCCTCCTCAAAACTTTCATCAAGGTAAACAGAAAAATCTTCCTGTTCTGCTATGGCAAGACTCTCATCAACACTATCAGTTTCGGTAGCACTCTCCATAACGCTTATTTCTGTTTTACCTTCTTCTTCCTTTGTCGAATTTGTTTTTGTGGTTTTTTCACATCCAGCTATACAAAGCGTCATAGCAATCACTAACGCCATTGAAGTGAATTTTTTTAGTTTCCTTTTAATCATAATATGTCTCCTCATATATATTTAGCAATTATGCTATCATAGACATAAAATAATAGTATATTTTTATCACACAACAAATAAATGGTAATCAAACTGTAAATTTTATCCATACATAAACATAAATTTTTATCCATTTAAGCATAAGAATACTCCATCGCATTTAATCTATAACCAATAAATAATTACATTTCCCTGCTATGCTTTAATTGAATTCCCCCAAAAAATCCCTATATCTCCAAACGGAGATATAGGGACTAATATTTCTTCTATTAACTAATCAATAGATATTATCTTTAATTTTGACCAGTTTCCTGCCCAAAATTACTTACTAGCAATAGCAGCCTGTGGGGTAGATATCACTATATGTATATTTTACGATAGCCTATTCAATACCCGCAATAAAATCCTTTATTATCTGTGCGACCTCATCCGGTTTTTGCATATATATATCATGACTTCCTCCCAATAATACAAGGTCACAATTACCCATTTTTTTCAAATAAGGCTTAAGCACAGTCTCTCTTTGCACTTCTTCAGCTTTTAGTCTTTCTTCGATAAATTCATCAGTTAAAGATTGGGGTTCGGCACCCTTTGCAAGTATTTGGTTGGACCATTCTACTTCCTCTAATATACACTCTTTGGTAAGATGAGCATTAGACGAAGAAATATATACCTTAGGAATATCATTGGTTTTACAATCCTTAAATGCAGATATGCAATTTTGTGAAGCGTATTTTTCCTCAGATGCTGCAGCATTACTCCAACCATTACGAACATTCAATGCGTGAGAAATTTCTTTTTCCCTATCAGTATAGCTATTTGGCAATGGATCAAAATAATAATCAACAGCTAATCTAAAAAATCCAAGCTTACAAAGCGCTGTCTGGGCATTAGACTCAAAAGCCGGCGTTTCATCATCAAAAAATACATTTTCATTTAGCTCTGTACAATCAACAAATACAACACCTTCAATTTCCTCAGGATAATTACTCTGCCAATATGTAGCATATGCACCTCCCAAAGAATGTGGAATTAGGATGTATGGTCCTTCTATACCAGCATTTTTTAAGGCTGTACGATAATCATTAACTATATTTTCATTTGTTTGCGGAACTTTTGTATCGTCACTTAATCCATAGCCTGCACGATCAACATATACGATTCGGTTATCAACAGCAAGCTGGTCACTTACCTTACTCATAGTTATGCTATAGTCATGAACTCCCTGACCGGATATAAACACCAAGGTATGCTTTCCTTGCTTATTACCATAATCATATACATTCAAAGAATAATCACCAACAGAAACTAACTTTAAATATCCCTCTTTTTCAAGCATACTCATCTCTTTTGCAGTAGCTATTTTATTTACTATAAAGATAACAAGAACTCCCAGTAATAATACGCTTAACAATATAAAGAAAAAACATTTTACTACTTTACCTATTTTTTTCAAAACCAACATATCAAACTATAACCTTTCATTCTATCTGAAGATTTTTATTTAATAAAACCTTATATAAGTGAATTATTTTATTAAATCAATTTTTTAACTTAAAAACATTTAGTTTTATCATACCGACATAATATATTTATATAAACTTTAATTAATATTATATCACGAATAATATTATAAGAATATATAAAAATAATTGTACAATTTTTCTACAAAAAAAATAAAAAGTTCCTATACCTCCATTACGGAGATATAGGAACTCTTATATCTTCTATATACTAATCAATAGATATTAACATTCGTTAATAATATCCTACTTACTAGCGATAGCAGCCTGTGCAGCAGCAAGTCTAGCGATTGGTACTCTAAATGGTGAACATGATACATAATCAAGACCAATCTTGTGGCAGAACTCAACTGATG
>JAZPXZ010000107.1:0-3308 GCA_045543915.1 Wujia sp. | reverse complement strand
ATAAAAATGGCTACAAAGAAAACAGATGAAAAAGCAGTATTCAGCATTAAGGGCATGAGCCTTGCTAACATCAGAAAGCTGAGTGATAACGTGATAGCTTTCTCCCTCCTGGGGAATGGCCTGGGCCTCTATAATCTCAGGATCGTAGAGGGAAAAAAGGGCAAGTTTATTGCTACTCCTCAGCAGCAGGGCAAGGATAAAAAGTGGTACAACATCTATGCTGTATACTTTTCCGAGGAGGATCAGGAAAAGATCATCAAGGCTGTAGAGGCTAAGATGCCTAAGGAAGAGGCTGAGCCTGAGATAGATTTTTAGAGCTTGAGAGTGAGGCAGGCCTGCATGAGTGGGCCTGCCTTTTAATATAAGGAGGATAATATGCCGGATTATGAGGATATGATACTAGCAAGGCAGGAGGAGATAGAGATCCTGGAGGATCAGTGCTCTGGAGATTGCGATTACTGCCCATATCGAAAAATAGTGAGATATGCTGAGAGGATAGATAGAGAGCCTGAGTATATATGCGGACTCTTTGAGGAGGATTAGAATGGTAGTTATATTATCAGATTATGATGGAGGATATCATAACGAGGCTGTAATAAATGCAGGGAGCTATAAATGCTCTTATGTGATGGATTTCAATCTTATAGGATTTTTATGTGATCTCGCTGCAGAGCATAAGATGGCTGAGTTTTGTAATACATTAGGAGGACTGATTAAGCTTTATGATGCGCCTGAGTGGGATAAGATAAAAGCGATATGCTGCCAGGATGGCTGCATAATAGAGGTTAATCTTTTTAAAAAGGCAAACAGATATCTGATTAATGATCATGGGAAGATAATCACAGGTGATATATATGATCAAAATAGGAATTAATACTCAATACGGCATCAGAGCTGCAGAGATGGATCCTGCAGCGCAGCTCTCTAAAAACTTTAAGCTCTCTGAGCTCTCAAACACTTCCGGAGATCCCAATGAGATAATGTATCTTTTCAGTTTTAAAACGGATAAACATGAGCAGGCCCTGCAGATCATGAGAGATCAGATCAAAAGGCCAATAAACGTAAACAGCGGATACAGACAGAGCGAATATAATAAGAAGATAGGAGGAGACAGCAACAGTGCTCACCTTTTGGGCCTGGCCACAGATATACAGCTGATCCCCGGCCTGGTGGCTGTGGATGTGATAGATGCATGGCTCGGAGCTCTCCAGGCTGCAGGGATCAATCAGGGAGCTATTAATATTTACAAGGGCTATTATCACCTGGAGAGCTATAGCCGGGATTTCTTTGGATATAAGGCTCCATATACTATCAGAGTATATGAGAGTGATGCTAGATATGAGGCTCTCAAGAAATACTATGAATACAGCGGATATAATATTATGAGGGTGAAAAAATGATAATCAGGATCGAGCTATATAAGGGAGAGCGGTGCTACCAGTTTGAGAGACTGTATAATACAGAGGAGCTCAGAGCTGTAGTGGAGCTCCTGAGGAGTTTAATGCATTTAGAGATCATTGATAACTATTTGATAAAGAATGGAGGCCCACAATGGCTTTAAGTAAAGAGACACAGGCTGAGCTCAAGCTTTTAGGCCGTAGAGCTAACAGGAGGCTTGAGAGAGCCACAGAGGGGCAGAGGAAAGCTCTGGAATATATTATAAGAGGCTATCATACTATAGGCGAAAAAGGATCATTAAGATTTAGCCAGGGCAAGGCTAAAACAGAGGCAGAGGCCAGGGCCCGGCTCCGGGAGCTCAGGAGCTTTCTTGAGGGAGATCCTGAGGCTAGAGAGGGAGAGCTCCCTATCTCAACCAGGGCCGGATGGGAGGCAGCTAAGAGTTTAGCTGTTAAAAATGCCAATGAGACTCTGAAATATAAATATCGTAATATTAAAGGGATCTATAATATCACTGATGATGAGCTTGCCACGATCCTTGAGGAGACCGGAGGAGAGAAGAGTATGGCCTTTTATAGCTCCTTGGAAAATGTAATTATAAAAAAGAACAGGAGGCGAAAAGCAAACAGGGATAAACCTTTATCAGCTAAGGAGCTTGGGAAAGCGATTGCAGACAGGAAAACTGATTTACAAAGGATAAAAGAGCTATATGGGAGGCCTGGTAAATGATACATCTCCAGGATACCAATGAGAGCTATATAGTCTATGAGTATCCTGAGGCAGAGGCACTGATCCGCTATCTTGCATGGGCCAATAAGGATGATGTAACTCCTATCAGCAGAGGAGGCCGGGGCCGTAACAAGCTTTATTACTATAACTATCCATGTTCTTTTGATATCGAAACAAGCACCATCAGATCCGGAGAGATGGACTATGAGGATCCGGATGAGAGGCCTATAGCCTTTCCCTATCTATATCAATTTAATATCTATGGGGCCTGCATATTTTGCAGGCAGCTTGAGGAGGCCCTGGATGTGTTCAGATGGGCAGCTCAGTATTTTATAGCAGGCTCCAGGAGGAGGCTTGTTTTTTGGGATCATAACCTGGGATATGAGTGGGGATTTTTTAAAGATCATTGGAGGCTCAACTATGATAAATGTTTTGCAGTCGATGAGCATCATCCTCTCACGCTTGAGCTTGAGGATGGGATCATAATAAGGGATAGCTACAAGATCTCTAATATGGGCCTGGAAACGCTCACAAAGGACTGGAGCAGGCATTATGTAAAGAAAAAGGAGATAATGGACTATAGCAAGCTTAGGACTCCCTATGATGAGCTTGATAAGGATACGATGATATACAGCTGCTTGGATGTGCTAGGGCTCTCTGATGCCATGAGGGGATATCTTAAGGCTCATGACACAGGCAACTGGACACAGAGTCCAACATCTACGAGTTTTATAAGAGTTAAATACAAGAAGAGGATAGGCATAGGAGAAAAGCACAGAAATGCAGAGCAGAGGAGTTATTTTGATCTCCTTAAAAAATGCATAGTAGACTATCCCATGTATCAGATGCTCCGGAGGCAGGCGAGAGGAGGCAATACTCACACAAACAGGAGGATAACAGGGCAGCTCATAGGTGATCCTGAGGCAGGCACAGGAGTAGTGCCTTTTGATATCATCTCATCCTACCCTTGCCAGGCTGTGTGTGAGCCAGAGTATCCCATAGGATACTGGATGCCATTGGATGAGGGCTGCAGCCTCCAGGATATCAAGGATCTTGAGAGGTGGGGATATTGCACACTCTTTGATATAGTGCTGGTGGATCCTGTGATCAAGGACGGAGTAACAGTGCCATATATAGGCTCAGCAAAGGCCCGGACTCTTGAGGGAGGATCCTCCTACAGC
>JAZPXZ010000106.1:0-69542 GCA_045543915.1 Wujia sp. | reverse complement strand
CAATCTCTTTCATTCTTTCTTTTAACAATGATAAGTTATGTAGTATTCTATTATCATATCCATCACTAGGTTGGTTGAGTTTATTTAAATAATCAATATAACTATTCTCAATATGGTCTCCGAAATATATTTCAGATTGTTTTTGATTATTACATACTATATCATGTGCCTCATCCACAACTAACAAATCCCAATTAATCTGTTTAAATAATTCATTTTTCAACTTATGATGATTAGTCACTATAATATTGTGTTTGTTCGATTTTTCGTGTGACGATTTATGATTATAAGCTGCAACTTTATCATTGCTAAGATTTTTCAAAGTATCATTAATCGAATTGTTATTTTCAAAGGCTATATTTTTAACTTCAATAATTTCATTATGATTGTTTTCTATTATTAATACCTTGTTTATCTCATCCTCAAACTGATTACACACGGACTTAGGTGTTATAACCAATATTTTAGCCACATCCCCCTGTAGTTGCTTCTGATGTATTACACTAGCCATACACATAATAGATGATATGGTCTTACCACAGCCCACCTCATCAAACACATATACCACATCATTATTTTGAATTCGTTTTCCATTAAGTACCTGTGTATATAATAAATCTATTCCTTCTGATTGTTCATCCTTTTTTGCATTGATATGTTCTAAAAATCCATATTCATTTGATTCACTATTCTCATATGTTGTCATCGATTACGCCTCCATAACTCTATATAATTTATGTGTAAATATATTAACACAGTTCTCTGTATTTTTCCTTCTTTTTCACCAAAAAGAAAGAGAGAATCTAATTCTCTCTTTCAATAATAACATTATGGAATTCCCCTATCAAAAATCATCTAATTCTATATCTCCTGCATCTGTAGGAAGCATTACCAATGCACTACTGTCAGCTTTCCAATTTTCGATTACTTTGCCCCAAGAGTGATTATCCCTCCCAAACTCCTCCAAGTACTCTGTCCCCTCATCTGACATAACATAGTCTATAAACTCCTGAGGTAGCGTCAAGCCATATTTCACCACATATTTCCATGTATCTCTATCCCAATAATATTTCTTTCCATCCCAGCAAAAGTATGGACCTAATAGATTCTTATGGTCCTTAAATGGATGCTTGTAAACTCCAGGACACATCACATACGGTTTTGTAGTCTTTAAATATGCAATCACTTTATCCGGTACAGAATAGTCCTCCTGTACAAAATCATATATGCTTTTATCTTTCCCACCCATTAACTCTCTATATGGTGTGAGACATATAAGAGAATCTTTTAAGTGTTTATATTCTTCCGTTGTCATTCTTTACCTACCTTTCAAAAACCCACAGTACGCTTCCCTTATCTCCACTATCTCATCCCCGGTAGCGCATAGTCCATTCCAGCCTCTAGCAACTGCTGCATCTATATTCTTCTGCTTGTCATCCACAAAGAATATATTCTCTGGCTTACATCCGCTAACAGTCTCCACTATCTCATATATTCTATCATCTGGTTTTTCCACGCCCAAATTATGTGAATAAAATCTATAATCTATCTTATCCATAGGCAACTTCTCTGCCAACAAGTCTCCGTCAAGCTGACACAAATTAGATATAATTCCTGTACACACTCCCTCATCATGTATAAATTTCAAGAAATCTATCATATCCTCAAACCATGTAATTTTTCTAAAATGTTTTAGATAGCATTCCTTAAAATCCTCCACACTTTTCTTGGAATTAATCTCTTCTAAGTATTCATGTATCAGTTGGTCAAAGCAAGCCCCCTCTGTAGTCCAAAATTCCTTCTTCTTAAGAAAGCTAATGAAGGAATGCTGCTCAAACTCCATATCTCGTCCAATATTTTTCACGGCTGTATATGAATTATAAACAGGTGAATTTACATCCAACAAAACATCTCCCCAATCAAACACAACCAGCTTTTTATTCTTATTTTCCATAATTAATAACTCCTTATTTAGAACTCTAATTTTATAGTAGTACTTATAATTATATCAACCATATAAATAAATTGCACTCAATCTATGGTTTAATTTCTGCATCAAAAAACAGAATGCGGTCAACAATTCAAACCACATCCTGTCCTAATATATTCAGAATACACCTAAGTATTCTCCACTATTCCGTTAATATCATATCTATCCCTCTCTGAAGAGTTGCCCCATCTATTGCACCGGCAGCGTAAGCAACTATATATCCATCCTTATTAATAAAGTATGTGGTAGGCAAAGAATACACGCTATATAGATATGCGGCATTAATATCTGTGTCATAAAGCACCGGAAATGTATATCCCTGGGCATTAATAAATTCAGATGCAACATCAACAGTTTCTCTTGAACCATCAGTCATGTTCACCATAAGAAACTGTACTTCCTCACCTAGCTCCTTGTATTTTTCTTCAAATTCAGGCATCTCGCTTTTACATGGTCCACACCAACTTGCCCAAAAGTTTAGTACAATAGGTTTTCCCATATAGTCTGACAAATGAACCACATTTCCCTCTATATCATATACAGTAAAATCCGGTGCTAACATCTTTTCCTCATCTGCCTGATTGTTATCCGAACCAGATGCAGACCCTGTTTCATCATTAGCCGAAGTATCTGTAGTCGAGCCTTCTTCTCCACCATCATCCTGTTCTTCATCATCTAAACTGCTTTGCTCCGAAGCTTCATTATCACCAATACTTTCATCACGAGTAATAAGCTGTTGCCTGTCTACATTTTTACCTAGCTTATTGTATAAGAAAGCTGCACCACACATAAATATTACAAACACTGCAATAATCACTATAAGCTTTTTCTTATTCTCCATATATCCTCCTTAGCTAAGAACGCTCAACAATTTTCCAAGAGTGCCTGTAGCCATCATTATACCTATTATTATCAACAGTCCACCGCACACTTTATTAATAATTCCGTAGTTTTTCTTAATAAAATCAAATGCGCCTTTCAAGTACTCAATAAGCACTGCACTTAATATAAATGGTATTCCCAATCCCAAGGAATACACTAGCAGCATCAACATGCCCTCAACCATATGGGCCTGCTGGGAAGCAAGCATAAGTGCTGACCCTAGGAATGCTCCCACACAAGGAGTCCACCCAATTGAGAATATAACGCCAAACACTAATGCAGTAAAAAAGTTCATGTTGTCAGTATTAACGGAACTCTTACTACCCTTAAACAGCTTTATCTTAAGCACGCCTAAATAGCTTAACCCGAAAATTACCACTATAGCTCCTGACACCACATCTACCACAGTCTTATGCTCAGACAATAAACTTCCAAATGTACCTGCCAGACCACCCATGGCTACAAATACAGCAGTAAAGCCTAGCACAAACCCACAGGCACAAAGTAGGGTTCTCTTTGTATTTCTCACTCCCCCACCTGCAAAGTATGAAATGTAGATGGGTAGCATAGGTAGTAAACAGGGTGATATAAATGTTATGACCCCTTCCAAAAATGAAATTACATATTGCATGGTACTGACATCCTTTTTAATAATATTTTCCACCGGAATAAGTTTTGTATAAGTATGAATTATTCCCATATGTTAGATTATATTTCATATTAATTATGTTCTGCAACAAGAAAAAACAGGATGTGGGCTACAGATAACAATCTATCTACTGCTTACATCCTGTTTTAATATATGGCCTACATTACAGCCATGAGGAAATCTCAAGCCAACCGACTTACCGCTTTAACCTTAACCATGGATTTCGACACATATTATATGTCTACAGGAAAGTTATCACTTTACCATTTACAGTTCAAGGAAAAATCGTTAACGATTAACCTTTAACAATTAACAGAAAATCAAAAACCGTTGAATGGAAACAGTAACGGGATTCGAACCCGTGACTTAGACTGTATTAGAGTCCCGTGCTACCTCTGCACTATACTGCTATTCTTTTATTAATCATATTGAGGATTTTCAATTTCCCATTATTGTAACATAACCCCGTTACAGGGAAGCCGGATTCGAGATTTTCGTAATGCAGGCAATTAACTTAAGTAAGACACCCTATGCCACCTCTATAAAGGTTGTTGCATTAGACACCTTTATCTGAGTGTCAAGCTCAGTAAGAAGAGCATTTCTCTTTTCATCCAGAAGCTCCAGCTTCTTCTTTACATCAAGTGGATCCACAAGCTCAGTGGTGTTCTCCTTAACATAAGCCTCCACCACACCAAGCGGCTTCTCGTCCTTGGTCTTGGAATCCCTTCCTAAGATGCTAAGACGCATCTCCTCCGCTGTGGAATTAAGCTGAGAGTTCTTCATGTCAGCGAAGCGTACCTTCTCATTGTACTCATGAGCCATCTTCTTCTGAAGCTTTCCCTCAAAGTCTGCGTCACCATTATAAGCTCCCTGACCCTTTAGTCTGCTTCTAAGAGATATGGCTCCTGCCACAGAAAAAGTACCATATGATGTTGTAACTTGTGTCTTAGCATTAGAATCCACTATAGCAGCATCGATTTTCTGGAATCGGTCCATAAGATCCATAATCTGCTGATAGGAAGCCTCAGCCTCCTTAGTGTATTCCTCCTTGCTAATTCGCTTCTCATATACCTTCTCCTCGTTAGGCTTAATGGTATCAACGAAGCTTGCCTTAGCAATCTTGTCTGCTATCTTCTTAACAAGTAAATCTCTCTCATCAAGAGCCTGTGTTACTAACATTTTTTCACTCATAATAAAATCCTCCTTCATAATCACATGATTTTTGTCACTGATGTAATCATAAAGGAGGACAATGTATTTGTCACTAAACCTGTAGTTTAATTCAATTTACTGCTGTGTTAGCTCTTTAGCCAATGCTTCAACCTGAGCCATACTGTCATCATTTAAAGCTGACATAATCTTAACCTCAACCTCAGCATAAGTTAAGTTCTTGCTCTTTTCAAGCATTCCCTTCATCACCTTAGTAGCAGTTGGTGCCCAGCTACCATTCTCTATAAATGCAACTGTTCTGTTGCTGTAATTTCTCTCTGTAATAGAATCAATAAACTGTCTCATAAATGGGAAGATGTCACCGTTATAGGTAGTAGTTGCAAGGACAAGCTTACTATAGCGAAATGCATCCTCAACCACCTCTGCCATATCCTCTCTGGCAAGGTCATTAACCACAACCTTTGGACTGCCATTTGCTTTAAGCTTCTCGGCAAGCTCCATAACCGCCTTCTTAGTATTTCCATATACTGAGGTATAGGCAATCATAACACCATCTTCCTCAGGTCTGTAGCTTGACCAGGTATCGTAAAGATTAATATAATAACCTAGGTTTTCATTAAGCACAGGTCCATGTAGAGGACATATTATCTGAATATCTAAAGCTGCTGCCTTCTTAAGAAGAGTCTGTACAGGAAGTCCATACTTTCCTACTATACCTATATAATATCTTCTTGCCTCACATGCCCAATCCTCCTCAACATCAAGAGCACCAAACTTACCAAATCCATCTGCAGAGAAAAGCACCTTATCAGTACTGTCATAGGTTACTATAACCTCTGGCCAATGCACCATAGGAGCTGCCACAAAGCTTAGCTCATGCTTTCCTAACGAAAGCTTGTCTCCTTCACCTACAACAACCTGCTTATCTGCAAAATCATTTCCGAAGAAATTCTTCATCATAACAAATGCCTTAGCAGAAGACACAATCTTCGCCTCAGGATATGCCTTAACAAAGCTTACAATATTTGCAGAGTGGTCTGGTTCCATATGCTGAACTATTAAGTAATCCGGATTTCTATCACCTAAGACATCCTTAATATTTCCAAGCCATTCATCACCAAATGAAGCATCTACAGAATCCATGATAGCTATTTTCTCATCTATAATTGCATATGAATTGTATGCCATACCGTTTGGCACAATATACTGACCCTCGAATAAATCTATGTTGTGGTCATTAACTCCTATATATTTGATGTCATTTGTTATTGTCATAATATCTACCTCTTCCTTCTTTTTATCTAGGCTTTATATTCCATCTTTTTATTTCATCCACCAGCATAAATGAAAATGCCACAGCGCCGCCCTGTACCATATCCTCACGGACGCCGGCACCATCACCCTTGTACCTGTTATACACACAGCCTGCAATTTCTTCTGCATCATAAAAATCATACAACAGCTTCATATCAGCTTCAGCAGGCCAGAATATGTACACTCCCTGTCCTTGCTCCTGTGAAATGTCAAGACTATGTACCACAGCCTTTAATCTCTCTGTATCACATCTATATACATGGGCATAGTATCTAACCTGCTTATAAATGTTTGTTAGCCAATAATCACCAATCCATGACTCATCCAAATATCCGGAGCCATCCTCCCTCTCCTTTGATGCAAGAATCACTACAGGAGATTGTCTATCTGAGGACTTTATCAAGTCAACCAAATTAGTCTCACTATAATCACTTCGCAAGCTATACACTCTATCTCCATATGGATTTACATCGCAAATAGTAAGCTCTTCATCGCTATATATGCTTCTGTAAAAATTCGGATAGCTGAATCTGGAAATTCTTTCCAGCTCGCTGATATTCCTGCCATCATGCATAATATTATTAATCTCTAACCACAGTGCTGTGCCATCCTCGTTAGGATATACCTCCACCTCTGTATTCCACATACGGCATCCAACATCCTGAGCTATATGAGATATTTTCATGGTTAGCTTTAGCTCATCTGGCAGTACATTAAACTGAACCTGATAGCCAGGAGTCATATTTTCGTAGGAGCAATACCATTGAGGTAAATCATCAAATATAGGTCTGAATTTAATTCTCATCCATCCATACAGATGATTGGCCAACTTCCTATAGATAAAACCAGCTTCAACATTGTCCTCGCCTTTTGCTCTAACCAACACCTTATTTCGGAAAACATTGTATGGCTTAAGAGGATTCATATCTCGCTTATAATAGGTTCTTTCTATCTCAGAAATTCCATCTCTATATACATTATGCTCCTTCATAATGCGATTAATCTCTTCATTATCACCTAGTATTTCCTTGTTCAATATGGCAATAATCATATTCACACTAATAGGAATCTCTCGATACATGGTTTTTAGCTTTTCAATAAGTATTCTTCTGTCCGATTTGAAAAGCTTTTTTCCTAATTCCGAATGATTATTCTCTAGAATCTCAGGAATTCCCTCATACAGTGGCTGATCGGATATTCTAACTCGAAAATGCATTCTTATCATCATATCCCATACATGATCCTTATACAGCTGATGAGCAAAATTCTCAAACATTGTGACCATGGACCTGTCACACAGCTCTAGGGTTGCCACCACACTATTAAACTGTCTGGAATATGCTGCGTATTGATCCCATATGCTTTCAGACTCATCCTTATTACTTTTCATCTTGTAACGAAGGTCATGCTCCACCTCATGCCAGCCTTCAAAAAATACTGTTTTAAGCTGAATCTCAAAGGTTTGGTCTATATGCAGATTCCATGTTTCGGGACTAATCTTACTTACCTGATATTCAGGTAATCTAAATACACCATTTATTTTTGAAGCCTCAAAATTCTCATGGGACATGTCATTCTCAGACCACTGACCATCAACTAGCTGGTACATATCCTCAAATAATTTCTTACATATATCCAAATCATCCTGAAAATACAGATTTACACGAATTCCTATCAAATCCTGAATTTTCTTTTCGTCCACTCCTCCATATTTTCCAGTAGCCAGCTTATGCTCTAGGGATGAAGCAGATTTTCTTCTGGAAAATACTCGGTAAAATATACCACACTTCTTTAACTGGTTCTCTATATTGGTTCTAATCTCCGCTTCCACAGAAGCCGGAACAAAGACCGTATCCTTAATTTCCTCTCTGGTAATCATCTCTGTCATATGTATAAACTCCTTAAACATACATTATATTTGACCCATAATATTATAACACATTATTCATTGCGTTGGAATTTATTAATTTCTTCCACTGCAAACTCCAGCTTTGTTACAATGAATTCCGGAGCATCAGAATAGATATAATAGCAGCAATCCTTAGTTGAAAGCACAATACCCTTACCCTTTCCTCTGTAATCATATTCTGTCTGGGTTGATTCTAAAAGCTTATTAGGAATGGCTAATGGAAATGTATCTATAATTTTCTTCCCTGCCTCACTCTGCATGTCATCTAGAGTTAGCATATACCCTGTCATATTATGTACCAGCCTGCCAGTACCTAACTTAACAAAGCCCTTCTCGTTAGGCAGTGCCTCAACAGTAACCGGCACATCTATACCTGTGTAATTTCCTGCAATAATAGCTTCCTTGACCTGCTGCCTCTCCCAATTGTACCAATCCGGAATGTGAATTAGCTTAGTCGAAAAGGCTTCTGGCTCAAGCTGCCCATACTTATTCATATTCCAAACGGAATTACAGTTCTTGCACTTAAGGCTTGTACCCTTCGATGTCATATTACCCTCAGCACCACATTTCATACACTTGTAAAGTGGCTTATGCAACCCCTCTGCACATTTAGGATAATCAATCTCAATCCTATTATCCAGCTGCCACTTATACTCATCATAAGCTAGCTTCTCTTCTATGGTTTTCTGAATTTCTGCAACAGATAATTTACTAATTTGTTCTTCGTTATATACCAATTCCAGCTTCGCACTCATACTTGTCTTTCTAGTATGAGCTTCATCCCAAAATGGACTTGCCAGATAGCTTCCGTGAGCAGTAAGCATAACCAATGGAACCTTCAGGGATTTTACCAGCTTACCCAAATTATTAGGAAGGTTAGAGGTTACTCCTGCATCACAGTGTCTTGACTCAGGAAATATAACAACCGGTTGCTTCAGCTTATAAAGAGCGTATCTAATATTCTTTACAACCGCCATATCCGGCACATATCTGCGCTTACCTATGCAGCCACCCTGTTTGTATAACCATTTCCCATAATTCGCAAAGCCTTCCATGTCAGATACATAGTTTGCCCGTCTAGGAAATAGCATTCTTGGCGCAATAAAATAATCCGAGAAGCCTTGATGGGTGGATATAACAAGAAATGGACCCTTCAATCCTTTCATACCTATCCGCTCAACCTTCATACCAAATCGGGCAGTCATAATATATGACGCTCCCCACAGTAACCAGGCAAGGGGCAAAAATTGCTTTACCGGCTTGTCATTCATATCAAATGGAGTCATGTCTTTTGTTTTGTTGTTTAAACCCATAATTTCTCCTTATATTAAAAAAGGGCCACCTTTAGGTGACCCTCAATTATTGTCTGTAGTATAAATTCTACTTATCCAAACTCTTCATTGTCGGGAACAATAATACATCCCTTATGGCAGGTGAATCAGTTAATAACATAACCAATCTATCGATACCATATCCGATACCACCTGTTGGTGGCATACCGATTTCAAGTGCGTTAAGGAAGTCCTCATCAGTTGTGTTAGCCTCCTCATCACCCTGAGCAAGCTGCTCCTCCTGAGCCTTGAAACGCTCTCTCTGATCGATAGGGTCGTTAAGCTCTGAGTATGCGTTACACATCTCCCATCCATTCATGAAAAGCTCGAAACGCTCAACCTTGTTAGGGTCCTCTGGCTTCTTCTTAGTAAGAGGTGAAATCTCAATAGGATGATCCATAACAAATGTAGGCTGGATTAAGTGTTCCTCAACAAACTCCTCAAAGAAGAGATTAAGGATATCACCCTTCTTATGTCTATCCTCGAACTCTACATGCTTCTCCTTGGCAATTGCTCTAGCCTCCTCAAGTGTCTTAATCTCATCAAAGTCAACACCTGCGTACTGCTTAACAGCCTCAGTCATAGTGATTCTTGCAAATGGCTTTCCAAGATCCATCTCTATGCCATTATAAGTAATAGTTGTAGTTCCAAGAACCTCATTAGCTACATATCTGAACATGTTCTCTGTAAGGTCCATCATTCCATTATAATCTGTATACGCCTGATAAAGCTCCATAAGTGTAAACTCTGGGTTGTGTCTTGTGTCAAGACCCTCATTTCTGAATACTCTACCAATCTCATATACTCTCTCAAGACCACCTACGATAAGTCTCTTAAGATAAAGCTCAAGTGATATACGAAGCTTAAAATCTTCGTTAAGTGCATTAAAATGTGTCTCAAATGGTCTAGCTGCTGCACCACCTGCATTTGAAACTAACATAGGTGTCTCCACCTCAAGGAAGTTCTCACCTGCAAGGTATCTTCTAATTGCAGCTATAACCTTTGAACGGTTGATAAATGTCTTCTTGCTGTCCTCATTCATAATAAGATCAACATATCTCTGGCGATAACGAGTATCTGTATCTGTTAAGCCATGGAACTTCTCTGGAAGAATCTGTAAGCTCTTAGTAAGCATTGTAAGCTCATGAGCGTGGATTGAAATCTCTCCAGTCTTTGTCCTAAAGATATATCCCTTAACACCATATATATCACCGATGTCTGACTTCTTAAACTCAGCATATGGCTCCTCGCCAATTGCGTCTCTCGCCACATAAACCTGAATCTTACCGTTGATATCCTGTATATTTGCAAATGATGCCTTACCCATAACACGCTTAAACATCATACGTCCAGCGATAGAAACATTAATTGGGTCTGCATCCATGATGGCTCTTCTGGCATTATAGTCAGCGTCATTAGCAGCCTTAGCTTCTTCCTCTGACATACCCTCTACATTAGGATATTCCCATCCTGCCAAAAGCTTAGCCTCGTGTGCCTCATATAAGCTTCTAACCTCATCTGTGTGATGAGTCTGGTCATACTTTGTAATAACAAATGGATCCTTACCAGCATCCTGAAGATTCTGAAGCTTTTCTCTTCTTACCTTTAGAAGCTGATTCATATCCTGAGGCTTATTCTGATTATTATTCTGGTTGTTCTTCTCAGCCACTTTACTTATCCTCTTTCTTCTTCTGCTTAATAATATCTAATACCTTAAATGATAACTGTCCAGCAGGTGCATCTACCTTAACTGTGTTACCCTTCTTCTTACCGATAAGAGCCTTTCCCAGTGGTGACTCATTAGAAATCTTTCCACCAAGAATATCTACCTCTTCCTTACCTACAATCTTAAATGTATGCTCTTCCTTAAGCTCGACATCAAGCACCTTTACAGTTGTACCGAAGTTAATGCTATTCTCATCAAAGCCTGCTTCGTCAACAACCTCAGCATCCTTTAATATACGCTTAATCTCTTCTATTCTAGCCTCTACATCTCTCTGCTCATCCTTGGCAGCATCGTACTCAGCATTCTCTGATAAGTCTCCCTGTGCTCTTGCTTCTTTAAGCTTTTCAGCAATTTCCTGACGTTTGGTGACGGATAAATATTCCAGCTCATTTTCCAGGGCTTTAAGTCCTTCTTTGGTCAATAGGTTCTTCTTTTCTTTCATATTCATCAACCTTTCTATAAAAATCTTAATAAAGTGCTTAAAAATACGCACAGTTTGTACAATTATACCTTACTTAATTATCAATGTCAAATAGGATATTTACTATATTTTTATAAAGAAAAGAGGAACAATTTTACAACTGTTCCTCTTTAAGCTCCGCCTCCTTAAGCTTAGGAAATGTAACGGTAAATCTGGTTCCTATCTCAGGTCTTGAAAGCACCTCTATGGTTCCCATATGAGCATCTATAATCCACTTGGCAATTGAAAGGCCAAGTCCTGAGCCACCAGTCTCTCCATTTCTAGCCTTGTCAGAGCGATAAAAACGCTCAAAAATATGACTTACATCCTCTTCCTGCATTCCAATACCCTCGTCCTGAACCAGGTAGCTTACCGAGTCAGTACCAACTCTCACTCCAAGCTTTATAGTGTCACCTTCATTGGAGTACTTGGATGCGTTTTGTACAAATATTCTTACAGACTGCTTTACCATGGCCACATCGCCTACCATGGCAGCCCCCTGACATTCTTCAAATACATAGGTATGCTTGTCATCTATCATCTCAGACTCCTCCCATACCTCCTTCATTATCTCATTCAAATCAAGGTTAGTCTTATTAAGACTATTTCTTCCACTATCACCTCTTGCAAGGAAGAGAAGCTGTTCAATAAGCTCTTTCATGTGGTTTGATTCATGCTTAAGCGCCTCTATAGCCTCCTCCAAAACTTCAGGGTCCTCCTTGCCCCATCTATCCAGCATATTTACATAGCCCTGAACCACCGAGATTGGAGTCCTAAGCTCATGAGACGCATCGGACACAAATCTTGCCTGTTGCTTCTGACTTTCCTTCATACGATAGAGCAGATTATTGAGAGCTATCTCTATACTTTCAAGCTCCTTATCTCCAGTCTTAACCCTCATATTATCCTCATCAGGACTAATGTTTGATATGGCGTGCTCTAAGTGTTCAAGATTTTCAAACTTTACACTATTATCCAAAGGAATACGACTTATCTCCTCCGCCCTTTTAGCCAGTTCATTAAGTGGTCTCATCCTTCTTCTTATACTTCCTGCTCCAAAAAGGGCAAAGAACAAATGCACTCCCTGAAATGCAAACAGCACCAAAAATGGTCCATCAACAATTTCCACCAAGGCTAATACCTGATAGCTATACTCTGCTTTGTCAGTAATAATTAGATATCTTACATCCTTTGGAGATGCAGAAAAAGCTCTAGTCTCATCCTTCTTGACATCTACATTATCTATCGAAAATCCACCATCAGCATCCATGGATATAACTACCTCATTACCATTATCCTCTGCAACCATTTCTCTGGTTATTACCTTTTCTCCATTCGGAACTCTTTCCTCACACCAAAGAAGGGCTCCACCTAAGGTAAGGGCAACCAACAGCATATCTAACAATATAACATCTGAAAATCTCTTTAACCAAAAATCAAAATTTATCTTTCTGGCTATAGATGACATTTTTACCTTACTATTCATAAGCATCACCTTTAACTACGCATTAATCTTCTTTGATAATATATCCCACTCCTCGTACAGTAGTTATAAGCTTAACACCGTACTTATCATCTATCTTGGTTCTTAGATACCTTATGTACACATCAATAATATTTGTTTCACCC
The DNA here is from genome assembly GCA_045543915.1 of Wujia sp. Taxonomy (GTDB): domain Bacteria; phylum Bacillota; class Clostridia; order Lachnospirales; family Lachnospiraceae; genus Coprococcus_C. The sequence continues at coordinate 56,482 of JAZPXZ010000106.1, read as the reverse complement.
ATGTAGTCATAGCCACAAACCAAATTCATAAGCTTGTCTCTGTCCATAACTATATTCTTGTTCTTCATAAGGGTATGAAGAAGCTCAAACTCTCTATTGGAAAGCTCTACATTCTCTCCCTTTACAGTCACCTCATGTCTGTCCTCATCTAGCACTACATCCCCAACCTGAAGCTTATTTGACTTTGCAACCGCTCCACCTCGCTTTTTTAGTGCAACTCTTATTCTTGCAAGGAGCTCCTCTATGGCAAATGGTTTGGTTATGTAATCATCAGCCCCTGCATCAAGGCCTGACACCTTGTCCATTACTGCATCTCTGGCAGTAAGCATAATAACCGGAACCTCACTTTCCATACGAATTCTTCTTAATACCTCCAAGCCATTAAGCTGAGGAAGCATAACATCTAAAAGTATAAGGTCATAGTTTCCGGTCAAAGCCAAATCAAGACCAGTTCTGCCATCTAATGCCTTATCAACCTCATTGCCCTCATGTTTAAGCTCTAGCTCTATAAATCTGGCAATATTAGCTTCATCCTCAATAATCAGTATCTTGCTCATAATTGTTCTCCTTGTATATACAGTTTAAGCAAGAATAGGACAGCCACCGGGTAAGCTGTGGCTGTCATTTCTTACTTATTAATATGTGACTTACTTGTTGTCGCGAGCATCCTTCTCGTTCTTAATGTCCTCTCTAAGGCTTGTACATGTATCTGATGCCTTATTACACAAATCATTAAGATCTACTGTTGTAGGATTAACTCCTTCAAATGAATACTTGTAATCGAAGAATAAACCAACGATAAGAAGGATTCCTACTAACCAGAATGCAATAATCATAATAAATACTAGTGCGATAAGTGGAATGCTGATAACTCTTTCCTCAAATCTATCCACATTAAACTTTATCTCACAGCCTCTTTTAATTACCTTCTTAAGCCACTGACCAAAGCTGTCCATCTTCTCTCCAAAGGTTGACTTCTTGCATGACTGCTCATACTTTTCCTGAGCCTGCTGAAACTCTGATGAAGTGTTTGTCTCAGGGCTTGTTACATACTGTGACTGCTTAGGTGCATTAACCTTACCAAGCTTCTCTAAGTAAACGATTGCATCAAGCATATCATTGTTGCTTGCCTCAAGTGCAATCTTAGCATCCTCGTAGCTAACACCTGTCTTCTCTCTAATTTTTTCTACCATTTCTAAATTACTCATAACACATTTCTCCTTTTCCTGTTTTTTGATTATTTGTTTGGTTTGTGTTTACCTTATGCTGTTATAATACACACCAAAAATTAATCTAAAATGCAAGAAAGATTAAAATTAGATTAATGAATTAATATTTTTTATTAAAAAAGGACGGGGCCGTACTACAAGTTATCTCCACGTCCTTTTTTTCTCAATCTACTTATTTTGTAGACTTCTTCTCTATAGCTTTCTTCTCTACATAATCATACTTAAATACCATCACAGAAAGTGGTGGAATAGTAAGACTTACTGCATAATTCATTCTGTCGCAAGGCTGGTCAATAGCCTCTACCACACCATTAACTCTTCCAAGACCTCCAAACTCCTCTGCATCAGAGTTTAAGATTTCCTCATACTTTGTAAGACATGGTGCACCTATAAGATGTGTGGTCTTCTCCACAGGAACAAAATTACATACGAACATAAGCTGATCCTTGGCAGTCTTTCCTCTTCTGATAAATGCTACGATACCTTCCTCTGCATCATCACACTTAATCCACTCAAAGCCCATAACCTCATTATCATTATAGTAAAGGGCGTCATACTTAGTGTACATATGGTTAAGCGCCTTAACAAAGTTCTGCATCTTACTATGAAGCGGCTGGTCAAGTAAGAACCAATCAAGGCTTCTTGCCTCACTCCACTCTCTAAGCTGGGCGAACTCCTGTCCCATAAATAGAAGCTTCTTACCAGGATGTCCAAACATGAATCCGTAAGCAGTTCTTAAATTCGCGAACTTGTCGAACTCAAAGCCCGGCATCTTATTAAGCATTGAACACTTAAGATGTACAACCTCATCATGAGATATTACAAGCACATAGTTCTCTGCATATGTGTAAGTTAAACTAAATGTAAGTCTGTTATGGTTAAAGCTTCTAAAGTATGGATCTAACTTCATATATTCAAGGAAGTCATTCATCCAACCCATATTCCACTTAAACAAGAAACCAAGTCCCTTAAGTGATGCAGGAGCTGTAACACCCGCCCATGCAGTTGATTCCTCAGCAATAAGATATGCTCCAGGATTTCTCTCCTCCATAACAGTATTAATATTCTGAAGTAATGCAATGGCATCGTAATTCTCATTACCACCATCCTTGTTAGGAAGCCACTGTCCATCCTGCTTACCATAATCAAGGTAAAGCATAGAAGCAACCGCATCTACACGAAGTGCATCTACATGGAACTTCTCCACCCAGAATAATGCATTGGCAGTAAGGAAGTTAGCAACCTCTGTTCTACCGTAATCAAATATGTAAGTACCCCAATCAGGATGCTCTCCTCTTCTTGAATCCGGGTGCTCGTAAAGTGGCATACCATCGAAGCGGCCTAGACCATGTGCATCTCTTGGGAAATGTGCAGGTACCCAATCAAGGATAACACCAATTCCCTGCTTATGTAGATAATCAACAAAGTACATAAAGTCTTCCGGTGTACCATATCTACTAGTTGGTGCATAATAGTTAGTTACCTGATAGCCCCATGAACCGTCAAATGGATATTCCGCAATACCCATAACCTCAACATGAGTATATCCCATATCCTTAACATAATCTCCAAGCATCTTTGCCAATTCTCTATAATTATAGAAGCCAAAATCAGAATCCTCATCGGCCTTCTTCCATGAGCCAAGGTGACACTCATAGATAGACATAGGCTTCTTAATTCTATCAACTCTAGACAGCTTGTTACGTTCTTCCATCCATGCTGTATCTGTCCACTTATACTTGTTTAAATCCGCAACAATATTTGCATTGTCTGGACGCATCTGAGCATAGTTACCATATGGGTCTGCCTTGTATAAAATCTCACCATCTCTTGTAAGAATCTGGAACTTATAAACGGCGCCAGGAAGTACATCCGGGATAAATATCTCATAAATTCCTGAAGCAGGATGAAGCTGCATAGGATTTAACGCGCCATCCCACATATTAAAGTCACCCACAACACTTACCCTTCTTGCGTTAGGTGCCCACACTGCAAAATATGTACCCTTTACTCCCTCTATAGTCATAGGGTGAGCGCCCAGCTTCTCATATATATCATAATTCTTACCCTCGGCAAAAAGGTATACATCATAATCAGTAATTACCTCCTGATAAAATGCATAGCAGTCCGAAGTAAGCACAGTTGTACCATCGTGATAGGTTGTCTCTATCTTATACTTACTGCCCTTGAATTTCTTCTTATCAAAATATACTCCATAAAGGTCTGGAGCAATCTCTGTCATAGGTACAGGATTCTTGCCTGTGGTAGAGGTTACATTAACCTCCTTGGCATGTGGACGATACACAGTTATAACTTGTCCGTCACCATAATCATGAATACCAAGCAAGTGCTTTGGTGCATTAAGCTGTCCCTTAACAAGCTCATCATACAGTACCCAATTGACCCAGTTTTCTAATCTTTTCTTCATATAAGTTTCCTCCAATTATAGTTCATTATATGTTTTTGCTATATCTCTTTTCTAAAAATCTTATGTGGCTTCGTCCTATATATGGTTATAGCTCTCAGAATGAAAAATACCATTGCCATTCCGATACCGAATATCAAGTAGCCTATAGCCAACCACCTTGCATATTCTGGCGGAAGCATAAAGGAAAGTATATCCCCTTGCTGAAAGAAGCTATAGTCCTCATAGAAAATCATATCTCTAAGACCACTTACAACTACATTATCTGATATTATAAGTCCCAACCCCTGAAAAGCTATAAGTAGCAAACCTAACAAGCCTCCATAGGTAAATGCATTATAATATCTTCCCTTGTACAAATGTAGCATACTGTACAGAAAGCCCAAAAGGCTAAACGCACCTATCCACAGACTCCATCTGTAATATACCTTGATTGCGTTAAGACCTTCTGTATTATTCTCCAGAAGAGTATTATTCGGAATCTCATACTCATCTGCAAAGTAATTGGAAAAGTCATCTGCCAGCTTATCATAATTCAAAACAAGCTCCAGCCTGATAAGTTCTTTATTATATTGGGTAGCTATAGTTCCTGTAGTATAGCCCTTAGTAACATATTCTACATAGAATTTGTCAGTAGCCTGTTCTATGCATTTTTCGTAAATTGTTCGATTCCAGGCTGTCATAATCACAGCAAAGCATACTATAAAAATGCCTATACATATGGTCGCCAGGAGTTGATATCTTCTGTGATTTCTCATAGTTTTACACCATTCTTTTTCATTAACAACAGTTATAGTAATTATACCATTTTAGCCTTACTATGTAAAGGAAACAAAGATGTAAAAAATGTCAACTTTTTACCCTATTTTTTCTTGCTTACAAGGTTCCTTTGAACTATAATTATTTAAATGGACTTTTTTATAAAACAGACATTATTTAAGGTGGTGAGTGTAGATGCTAACAAACGATCAGTTAAAAAACAGCAATGATGTGGCAACATTTATCCTAGAGACAAATGTACCCTACAATATATTAGATTTTGATCAGGAGCTTTGCAATATGACAGGCTACTCCCCTAGAGAATTATCAAAGAAGATTTGTACCCTTGATAATCTTCTTTTTGTGGAGGATTTCACCGAAGCTATCACATCTATAAACTACCAGCTAAGCATTTCTAATTTGGTTAGCGTTCAAACCAGAATTGTAACTAAAAGCGGAAATATTTTAACAGTTCTTTGTAATGGTCAGGCGTTTTCACTTAATGACGGTCGTGATGTATTGCAGTGTGTATTCACAGATATCACAAATCTTAAGTCTGCAGCTAACGAGTCTGTTAAGGCGAAGACTGATTTGGAAATATTCGCTAATACTGTACCGAGTGGTGTCAGCAAGCATTTGCTAGATAACAATCTTACTCTCACCTGGGCTAACAACTATTACTATAATATGTTTGGCTACACCCCTGAGGAGTACAAGAAGCTTTATGGCAAGAATACCCTTTCCATAGTTTTGGGTGAGGATTTAGCCATAGTAATCGACGCATTGGCAGACCTTACAGAGGATGAAAATTCAAAGATTGTAAACTTCAGAATTAAGTGTGCTGACGAAAGCATCAAGTGGGTTAACGCTATATTTGCCCGCGCAGGAGAGGTTCAGGACGGCTTCCCTGTTGTAAATGTGGTTATGTCAGATATTACCAGCCTTAAGATTGCAGAAATGAAGGCTATGCTAGAGGAGCAAAAGTACCTCATTATCGCAGACATATCAGAAGAGCTTCCTTATGAATACGATATTACGGAGGATGTTATAACCTTTGCTGATAAGTTTAACCATATTTTTGAGGGAGAATCTATAATCAAAAACCCTGCTGAGGAGATGATAAAATCTGCTCTGGTCTCAGGGGATACCAAGGAGGCTATTGAGGAGCTTTTCTATCTGGCTAAGGTAGGAACTGAGTACCATTCCACCGAGTTTAAGCTTAACACAAAGAACGGTGGCTATCAGTGGTACTTCTCCACATTCTCAACTATTTACGACGAGGACATGAATCCTATCAGAGTGGTTGGTCTTCTTCGTAATATTCACACACAGAAGGTTGAACAGCAAAAGCTTCTTACCAAGGCGGAAACTGACCTTATGACAGGTCTGCTTAACAAGGCCACTATAGAAAGCAAGATAAAGTCAAGCCTTAGAGAGCTTAATGGCAGTAGCTACAGCACTCTTATGCTTATAGACATAGATGACTTCAAGAACATTAACGATACCTACGGACACCTTAAGGGTGATGATGTTATCATCGACATCGCCAAAACCCTTTTAGAGCATTGCGGTGATTACGGTATTGCCGGTCGTCTTGGCGGAGACGAATTCTGTATGTTCTTCACCAATATATACGACAATCAGGTAGTAAGCGAGAAGGCCGCCCTTATCGGCAACAGGGTTCGAGAGCTTTATCCTGGTGGAGATACCTGTAAGGCAACCTTAAGTATCGGTATTGCCACTACCAACGACCAAATTCCATACAGCGTTTTATTGGAGAACGCAGACACTGCCCTTTATCAGGCTAAGCTTAAGGGCAAGGATTGCTATGTCTGCTATCAGGACGATATGGACCGTGTCAAATATGAGAACAAGCGCGAGAAAAAGCCAATGGAAGACACTCATGAGTTGTTAATTAATGAGCTTTTAACAGTTCTCTTTGGAAGTACAAATACCTATACTGCAATCGAAAAAGCACTGGGTATGATAGGCTCAGCCTACGATATAGACAAGATATGTATATGGGAATACAGCTTCAACAAAAGCTTTGTAGATTGCACCCACCAGTGGTGCAAGGACGGAATAAACAACGATAGAGCTAGAAGACAGCACACACCTGCCACCATTTTTGAGGAGCTTGATTCTATGGGAACAGATGGCATCGTTTATTCCTCAGACACAAGTCTTATAAAGCTTAATGCCTCAAGCATGAATCCACAGGCAGAGGGTATAAAGAGACTTATTCAATCACAGATTGTACTTAACGGCAGAATAATCGGCTTCATCTCATTTTACTCAATGGATGGATCAGCAACCTGGTCCACAGGCCAGCTTACCGCCTTTAAGGTATTATTTAAAATCATTGGCGAGGCAGTAGTTTCCAAGCAAACTCAGAAGAACATCTCTCAGCTTCGAGATGACACTATTAATGCATTTTCTCTGGTTCAAAATCCTATGATTGTAATAGATAAAGACACCTATGAGATTCTGTATTACAACGATATTTCAGACGAGTACTATCCAGATATCACTTTAAATAGCAAGTGCTACAGAAGTCTCCACCAGGAGGGAAGCCCTTGTAGAGATTGTGCACTCCATAAGATGACTGATGGAAAGCCTGCAAAATGCACCAAGCTGAACAAGACTGTGAATGAGCTTCTGGACATATATATGACTCCTATAAAGTGGAGCACTGGAAGCAACACATTCCTAGTTTCTGCTTCCACTCACAAGCAGACTAAGTCAGAGAGACTTAAGCAAGAGCTTGAGCAAAACATTACTATCGAGAAAAGAATTGCCGAAGCATCCTACAAAGATATTGTTACCGGCTACGGTAATTACGAAAAGTTCAAAATTGATGCACAGGATATCTTAAATGAAAATCCTGACACCGATTATGTAATGTTTTATTTTAACATAAAGAATTTTAAATACATCAACGAAACCTACGGACACTCTGTAGGTGACAAAACGCTTAAGGCTGTGTCTGATGTACTTTACAAGTATCTTCACGACGGCGAGGCATTTGCCAGAGTTATAAGCGATACATTTATTATGCTGATTCACTACAAGAATCAGGATAGCTTTATGGACACATTTACACATATTAAGAATGAGATTCATGATGCCTGCAAGCTAATTCAGGATCGCTTTGTGGTAGATTTTATAACCGGAATATTAATTATAGACGAAACTATGCACTCCTACTCCATCAACAGACTTGTTGACAGAGCAATGATGGCAGAGAAATCTGTTGACCTTACAATGGGAATTACCTACGCCTTCTACGATGACGAATATCATAAGAAGGTGCTTAACGAGGCTCAGATTGAGAATAGTATGCATGGTGCTCTTGAAAATAAGGAATTCTGTGCCTATGTTCAGCCTAAGTATGATATTATGAACAATGAGCTTATAGGCGGAGAGCTTTTAGTAAGATGGATGTCTCCTACCAAAGGCTTCTTAGAGCCAGCCAGCTTTATTCCATCCTTCGAAAAGAATGGATTTATATATCACATAGACTGCTTTATGCTAGAGGAGGCTTGTAAGTCCCTGAGACGATACTTAGATAATGACATATATGTTATGCCTTTCTCGGTTAACCTTTCCAGGATTACCCTTACGCATCCTGATTTCCTAAACAGCGTACAAAGCATAGTGGACAGATACTACATTCCTCATCACTATCTGGAGTTCGAAATCACAGAGAGCATTTTCTCCGAGAACTACAGCCAGATGATTAATGTTTTAAACCAGCTAAAGCTTTGGGATTTCAAGATCAATATGGATGATTTCGGAACAGGCTACTCCTCTCTTACATTGCTTAAGGATTTGCCAATCGATGTAATAAAGCTTGATCACGATTTCCTGTCAAGGTCTGCTGCCCAGGACAAGAATGCCGCTTGTATTCTTAAAAGCATTATAGATATGGCACATACCTTAGACATTAGAGTTGTAAGTGAGGGTATTGAAACTCCTGAACAGCTTGAGATGCTCAAATCTATTCATTGTGAGATAGGTCAGGGCTTCCTTTTTGCAAAGCCTATGCCTATAGCTGATTACGACAAGCTGATTAGGAATTACTCCACCGGCGAATAATATGATTTTTTTCCAAAAAGGGGCTTGACAGTATTTTCCCTTTTTGCTATCCTAATATTTGCGTGTATTCGCATGAGATGAGATTTTCACTGGTCCAGTATATCTAGTGGTGTGGGTATATTGTTCGTGTCTTGACCAAAGTGATAATTATATATCTAAGAAACTATTTTTATAATTTATTATGGAGGTTTTGTTCAAATGGCAAACATTAAATCTGCTAAGAAGAGAATTCTTGTAATCGAAACTAAGACAATGAGAAATAAGGCTATCAAGTCTAAGGTTAAGACTATGATTAAGAAGGTTGATGCTGCTATCGCTGCTAACGATAAGGCTGCTGCAGAGGCTGCTCTTAAGGTTGCTATCTCTGAGATTAGCAAGGCTGCTTCAAAGGGTATCTTCCACAAGAACACAGCTGCTAGAAAGATTTCTCGTTTAACAATCGCTGTAAACAAGATGGCTTAATTAATAGCATATTACAATACATAAAAGAGACGATTCTTACGAATCGTCTCTTTTATGTTACTGCTTAAGCAAATCCGCCAAAAGCATATCCATAGCCATCTTCTCATTCATTACATATGTTTTTATCTGAGTATCTGCTAAGTTACATCTCTCAACATATTCTCTAAGCTTGTTATAATCATATTTTTTAGCTAAGGACATGTATTTCTTGGTAGGGTACTCCTTAATTTCCAAAATACTCATTATCTCTCCAAAGCTTTTTCCCTCTTCCATACAAAGCTTAACCTTCATAGTTCGCCTAAAATTGGTTGTAATATTTGCAAGCATCAGCCTATAAGGGTGCTTTATATATACCAAATCTTCATACAATGCTATAACAGCTTTTCCATCCTTCCTAGATACAGCATCCACCAAGTCAAATATTTTTCCTTCAACCTGACTGACACACATCTTCTCTACATCAGCCGCTGTAATTACTCCTCTATCCTTACAATAGAAGATAAGCTTTTCTACTTCATTGAATATATTATTCATATCCTGAGCCACGCTTTCAAGCAGAAGCCTTACAGCTGCCGCTTCAACCTGAAGACCGTCTCCATTAATCCTTCTAACAATCCAGTTGGTAAGGGTTTTTTCATCAGGAGTTGAAAACTCAGCGATGGTGCCTATTTCATCCACCTTCTTGTATAGGGGTTCCTTCTTTACGCCTGTCTCCATAAAAATCAGCACAGAGGTGTCAGGTATATCCTCAACCATACTAAGCAGTTCCTTGCCAGACTTCTCGAAGAAGCCACTGTATTCCACCAATGCTACTCTTCGGTCTCCAAAAAAAGGCATAGTCTGTATAAAGCCCGCTATCTCCTCCGGATTAGCCTTCTCTGCCTTAAAGCAGGCAAAATTCATAGAATCCTCCCTGTCAATAAGAGCATCCAAAAGCATATCTCTGTACTGCCTCATAAGGTAGGTTTCAGGACCATGTAACAGATACACTCTGGAGAATTCTCCCGAGTTAATGTGAGCTGTAATTATATCCATACCATTTATTTTATTTTTAGCTGTACTTCGCGGTGCCATACCTTCTTAAGAATTCTCCCTAACCATATATTTGTTGTGAGCCCTGCCACTCACTAATCTTAATTATAACATATTATCCAAAGTGTAAAAAGAGAAAAATGCTTCTCTATATCACTGACCGTTAATTCTAATTGCCCCTATATAATCTGTTCTATACAAGCTACAGCCCAAATTATAAATCGCGTCTACAACCTGCTCATGGGGATGTCCATAGAGATTATTCCGACCGCAGGATACTATTGCAGTCTCCGGGTTGGTCGCCTGAAGAAAATCCAATCTCAAGGAGTAACGTGAACCATGGTGAGGCACCTTCAGTATATCATAATCCACATTTATAGCTTCTCTATCCATCATGGTACCAATAGCCTCAACTCCCACATCACCGGTAAAAAGTACACTTATCTCCTTGGATTCATATGACAAAACCAGAGATTGCTCATTCCTATCTCCACTGACAAAGCTTTCTATAGGATGCAAAGCCTTCATGGTAAAACTACCATCTGTTATATAATCTCCTGTCTTCATGCTAATCACATTAATCCCCTTTTTCCTAGCCAATTCCAACAGCTCCAAACCCTGGCTGTCTATGACATCATCTGACATTCTGCCCTCCATATAAAAACTATTCTCGCTTACCACCACATTTTTTATAGTTATTCCCATATCTATATCAGACTGCAAAATATACATCAGACCACTCATATGATCCTTGTCAAAATGGGAGATGAACCAGTAATCAACTGTTCCCCTACATTGGGTCAAAAGAGCAGGACAAGCCACATATTCTCCTAAGCTTTCATTAGAAGAGGAACCCAGATCCACAACTATATTTGTACCTTTTTTTGTGCATATAATAGCACCGTCTCCCTGACCTACATCCAGAAATACTATCTCCTCCGCCACTCTATTGCTTCTTACCACCATAGCTGCTCCTCCGCAAACAACAACACACATTACTACAATTAATATGCCTATCCTTCTAAGCCTTTCATATGGCATCCATTTCCTTGTACTTTTATGAATACCCCTCCTTACCCAAGCTATGGTCTCCGTATTCAAACACACCACAGTCACCAAAAGCACTATGTAATATAACACCAGCTCTGCTATATGGGGCTTCCCTGTATTAATCACTGCCACAGGCAATTTTTGAAACAGGCCGCAAAGCTCCTGATATAGCTTAAGAGAGATAACTCCTGGATATATTACAATTCCTCCCCAAAATGTGCTGACGCAGCCCAGCAAAACTCCAAAAAATCCACAATAAACCGTAAGTGTCATAAGAGGAACAACCAGCATATTAAGCAGAGCCGAATACAAAGGAACCTGATAATACATATAGGCAATTAAAGGTGTTGTTACTACATTTATTCCCACAGAGAAAATAATTGCAGAAATTATGCTATACAGCCATCTATATTTTTTCTTTTGCAGTTTTCTAAATTCCTTCCTTTTTTCCAGTAGCTTAATAATGTACTTAGCCAAGACCACTCCAGACACCGCACCAAAGCTTAACAGAAGTCCTCCATCAAGCATTCTATAGGGTTCAACCACCAGTAATATCCCAAGAGCCAATCCCATTCCTGTCAGCATGTCATATTTTCTACCTATAACCTGCCCTCCCAGGTACATGGCAAGCATCACCACAGCCCTGATTGTAGAAAAGCTAAAGCCGGTCATCACTCCATATAAAAGTGTCATCCCCATAGCAAGACCTGCGGACGGCAAGAACCTTAATCCCATCTTGCGAAGTAGCTTATATAGCAAACCACCCACAATTCCTATATGTAAGCCGGATATGGCAAATATATGAGCTATTCCTGAAAGCCTATAAAGTAGCATATCCTCATCTGGAATCCGCCCCTTGTCTCCCAATAATATACCGGCGTAAACCTCAGCACTACTGTCGTCGCAAATCTGATATAACACATTTGTAAAATACTGTCTTGCCTCATTCAAACTATTCCTTAACCCATACCAGGCTTTTTCAAGTTGACCCATATAAAGCAGTTCTTCGTGTTTTAAAAATGTAGCTGCAGACTGAACTTCTTCATTCACTAGCAAAACGCTTACATTGCTTCCGATGCCATACCCAGCTATACCTCTAGCCTTGTAGTAGCTTCTTCTATCAAATTCACCTGGGTTACCTGTTGGTACAAAAGCTCTAATAATCCCTTCCACATACACCATGTCTCCTATAGCAAAGCTACTGTCCACACTATATATAATCACCTTGTATGCCCTTGTTATCTCTATTTCTCCGGTCTTAGATATCAGAAGCTCAACTGTTACATTATAGCCTCCACTACCACTCTCTGCCACTTGGTCAACTATCCCTACTCCCTCAACACTAACCTGTTCCCTCAAATAACCATTCCCATCATAGGTCACACCGGTTAGATACGAAATAGAATAACCATCCTGCTTTAACTGTTGCGTCTCATACTCCCCATAGCCAAACAGTGCATTTCCCATATAGCACTGTTCTCCATACCAACCTCTCACCAATCCAATCACTAACGCAATCACATATAGAAACTTTTTCTTCCAATCCAGCTTAAGTCTAATAATAATAAATGCAACACAAATAAGCACCACTAATGCCGTGCTTATTTCACTACCTCTACCTGCAATTATGTACAACACCTCTCCAAGTGCAAAGCACATTACTGCCCAAAATAAAGGTCTATTATTCATATTGCTCCTCTGGGAATATTATTTTATGATATCACCGTTAAAGGATAAGGGCTTACTTATATCCACTGTTCCACGGTATGAATCAATTACCTGACCATCTATTGTGATTGAAACTTTACTTATGTTAGAAAAGCCAGTCAACGAATTCACTATAGAATACACCACCAGGTCACTTTTTATCTCACCAACACTGCCTTCGAATTCCTTACTTAGGTCAAGATAGCACACGCCTGCCACTATGGACACCGAATTAACCTTTGTACCCTCAGGAATAGCTTTAATTTCCTCAAGCTTAATCACCATATTCTCCACCATGGATACATTGTCCTCCATAACAACAGAACCACTTAAAGCCTCCAAGCCCTCTCCATCTGACGCTGCCTTATAGAAGGTAACACGCTTAACACTTTCTGCTCTATCTGAATCATAATGATAGAATGTATTCCTAAGAATCAGCTTAGAATCAACTGTCTCACCATCTGCATCAAGCAATGTTATTCTCACACTTTCCACCATATCCATCTGAAATAAGGTATCAGAAATTGCCGCCATAGTAAGAAGTGCATATTCTCTTGAGCACTCTCCGGCCACTGTTATGTCTAAGGTAACATTATTATCATCATCCACCATATAAGAGTAGTTTTCCAGCTTATCATCATAGTAGTCCTGACTTACCGACATAACCTCCTCAACAGAGGGAACTATAGAATCCGGCTGTTTAAGCTGATATTCCTCATCAGACATAACTATCCTATCTCTATCGGGATAACATACATAAACAGTGTTTTCACTATTCTTCAAAACACCTTCTGTGGTGGTAGCTTCCTCCTTACCACATCCGGATAACGAGAAGACAAATATTAAAATTAAGCTTATAAAAAGACTTTTCTTCATTCTATTAATTCTCCACACGCTTTATAGGAATCTTAATGGTAAAGGTTGAGCCTTCGCCGGACTCACTGTAAAGCTTTATAGTTCCCCTGTGCATAAGTATTACATTCTTAGTTATGGCAAGTCCAAGACCTGTTCCACCTGTATCACGGCTTCTGGCCTTATCAACTCTGTAAAATCTTTCAAATACCTGTTCCTTACAGTCATCAGGAATACCAACACCAGAGTCCGCCACCTTGATATAAAAATTCTTGTGATCTGCATTGAGAGTAACCTTAACCCAACCATTATCAACATTGTACTTAACTGCATTCTCGATAATATTTGTAAGGGCAAGACTAAGCTTAACCTCATCCACATCTGCCTTGACCTCACGATAGCTCTCATAGGTAATTTCAATACCTCTACTGTTTGCAATAGGGGTAACTCTCTTAAGAATAATCTCCAAAAGTCCATTAATATCTATCTCTTCGATGTTCATCTCAGCAGACTTTTTGTCCATCTTAACTAAGGTAAGCAGATCAGATATGATTTTGCTTTCTCTCTCTATTTCCTCGGAAATATCACTCATAAATTCCTTGTACATCGGAAGATCCGCTTCCTCATTCTGAATAAGAGACTCTGCAAGAACCTTCATAGAAGTGATAGGAGTTTTAAGCTCGTGTGACACATTTGACACGAATTCCTGTCTGGTAGAGTCAAGAACCGCCAGCTTATTCATGGTGTCATTATAATTCTCAGTAAGAGCTCTCATCTCCTTAAAGCCCTGAACAGGAATATGCTCATCAAAGCCACCCTCCTTGGCCTGTTCCATATGCCTATTCATAATCTTCATACTTCGAACGCTAAGAATACCAATAAGTATGGCAAGGAGAACGCAAACAAACATAACCAAAACTCCGAAAAATATAGTCTGTCTATTAGCATTGTCTGCAATCTCATCTGCGCCCCTAAGAGATGTGGTAATTATTATGGCTCCCATAGCAGCTTCCTCACCGTTAACAGGGCAAATATATCTGATATAACCATCAGAAAGTTCCTCCATAATGTAAGACTTACTGCCATCCATCACATGAATCACATCTGAATTAACCATAATACTGTTTTGACGTTCGCCAAAGGTATCCTTTATTACTCGATACTCAGAGTTTATTATAATTACTCTTGCATCCAGCATGGCCGCAACCGTATCAACATCCTGATTTAAGTCCACAGGATTGTCTATGGTCATTCCATTCTCCAGCAATCTTCCCTGAAGTATGCGGCTTTGTTCCAAAATACTTTCCTTTACCGATTCCTTATATTCCTTATAATACACCTTATTAAATACACTATAGGTAACTCCAACAACCGCTACACATATAGCTACTATGCAGACTATTATGAAGAATTTCAGACTTATATTGAATTTTTTGAGCTTGATTTTACTCACTATTCTCTCTCGCTTTCATTAAGTCACTTATCACATCATAACACACCTATTTTAACCATTCAAGATACTTGTTAAAACAGTTTACACTTGATAAAATATTATCAAATGTATACAAGGAGGTACAAGGCATGACTGATAAAGCTTTCCTTAATTTTCCTAAAATAGACTTGCACTGTCATCTGGACGGTTCATTTTCTCCCGCCTTCATCAAGGAGGCAACTGGAGATATCAGGAGTCACAAAGAGCTTACTCGAGTTCTTGAAGCACCTGCAGACTGCTCTAGCCTGACCCAATATCTAACCTGCTTTGATTTGCCCATAAGTGCTATATTAACCAAGGAAAACATTACAAAGGGAGTCCTGGATGTTCTATACAGCGCATCTAAAGATAATGTTAGCTACATAGAGCTACGCTTCGCCCCTAACTGTAGCACCACTGGCGGGCTTACCCTACCAGATATATACGAGGCCGCAATTGAAGGTTCGAAGCTTGGCCTGAAAAAGTATGGTATTCATTCCAATATTATTCTATGCGCCATGAGACACCACGACTTAGATACTAACATGAAAATCCTTGACACAATGTATGATTATGTAGGTCATGGAATTTGTGCATTGGACTTAGCCGGAGATGAATCAATGTTTCCTAACCAAAGCTTTGCAGAATTATTCAAAAAAGCATCTGATATGAAAATCCCATTTACCATCCATTCCGGAGAGTGTGGAAGTGTAGAGAATGTCCGTCTTGCCATGGAATTCGGTGCAGCCCGAATAGGACACGGAATTGCATTAATTAAAAGTCCTAGCCTGATGGATGATATTAAGACTAAACGAATAGGACTTGAGCTTTGTCCTGTGTCTAATTTCCAGACAAGAGCCTGGACTAACAAGGAAAGCTATCCACTTAGAGCCTTCTTAGATAAGGGACTACTGGCAACCGTCAACACCGACAATCGAACTGTCAGCTCAACTAGTATGAGCAAGGAATTTGCTCTATGCCTAGCTTCTCTAAACATAAGAGAAGAAGATTTCTTCACTATGTATAAAAACAGTGTTGAAATCTCCTTCGCTGATGACAATCTAAAAGATAAGCTTTTAAAAATATAGTAGCAAAGCAAAAAGCACATACACAAGTATAACTTGCCTATGTGCTTTTTCTTATGCACAGTTCATCCTTAATGCTTTACTGATGAAAATAATAGCCTACGCCCCACTTAGTATGAATATACTTTGGCTCAGCAGGTGTAGTCTCCACCTTTTCTCTAAGACGTCTTACATGAACATCTACTGTACGAGCATCTCCTGGATAGGATGGTCCCCAAATAGTCTGAAGTAGTTGTTCTCTGGAATATACCTTGTTAGGATTTGATACCAAAAGATATACCAAATCAAACTCCTTAGCCGTAAGGTTAACCTCCTTACCCTCGATGTAAACTCTTCTACTTTCCACATCAATCTTAAGGCCCTTTGTCTCTATAACCTTTGTCTCTTCCTTACCAGGGGTATTCTTAGTATTTCTTCTAAGGATGGCCTTAATTCTAGCCTTTACCTCAAGTATGTTAAATGGTTTAGTAATATAATCGTCAGCTCCATACTCAAGACCAAGTATCTTATCCATATCATCGCCCTTAGCTGTTAGCATTACTATAGGCACATCAGAGAATTCTCTAATCATCTGGCAAACCTCAAGTCCTGTATATCCAGGAAGCATAATATCAAGCAATATGATATCGTATTCATTAGCTTTAGCCATATCAAAGGCTTCTTCTCCATCGTATGCCACATCCACCTGCATATCATCCTGCTCTAAGCTAAACTTTATTCCTTTAACTATTGATTTTTCGTCATCAACTACTAGTACCTTTTTCATCTGGTCACCCCTTAATTTACAATAATGAAATCTTTTATATTATCATAGACGCCTTCCTTAATACCTGTAATATTAGTGATATCTTCAATATTTTGAAAGGGTCCATATTCCTCTCTGTATTTTATTATAGCCTCAGCCTTACTCTCTCCTATACCAGGCAGGGTCATAAGCTCTTCTTTCGTAGCTGTGTTAATGTTAACCTTGTTTGACTGACTGTCCTGACCTAAGTTTCCACCATAAACCTCATATTCATAGGGAAAATAAATCTTCTCTCCAGCTACCACCGTCTCAGCCAGATTCACATAATCTAAGGAAGCACCTTCCACAAAGCCTCCTGCCATGTTAAGAGCATCTGCCTTAAGTCCTGTAGAACTTACATAATAAACTCCCGGTTCTGTCACAGCACCACATACATATACAGGAACAAGCTCCTCTGCCTGCTTCCAGTTCTCTGTAGTGTCAAATTGAAATTCCTCAGAGGCTTGCTCCTCCGTGGAATTGTCACCACCTTCTATATAATCGGCATCTGTGGAAACATACTTAACCGACCGGTGGCCACAGCCTGCCAAAAGGCATACAAAAAGCACTACAGCTATCACAAAAAGTATCTTTTTTTGCATATGAAACACTCCTCAAAGTATCTCACAATGCCAACACATAACACATACCCATTTTACATAAATTCAAAAAATAATACAATAGTTTTATAGATATTATTTATGGTATTTCACAATCAGTGGTTTTTATTGCATAAAAAATGCTGACCACAGCCTAAACTGGGTCAGCCGATTTCACTATCAATTATTTAGAACAATGGTTCCTTAAGAATAGCAGTTCCGATACCCTTCTCAGTAAAGAACTCAAGGAGAAGGCAATGCTGAAGTCTTCCATCAAGCATATGAACTCTTGATACACCATTCTTCATGGCCTCGATACAGTTTTGGAGCTTTGGAAGCATTCCTCCACCTACAACTCCCTTGTCGATAAACTCCTGTGCCTCGTGAATATCCATCTCCGATATAAGAGTTGACTTATCAGAAGGATCTACAAATACACCCTCTATATCTGTTAAGAATACCAGCTTCTCAGCATTAAGTGCTGTTGCAATAGCACAAGCAGCATCGTCAGCATTTATATTATAGCCATGATAATCCTCGATTCCAAGACCTATAGGCGCAATTACAGGAATAAAATCATTGCTGATAAGTGTGTCAAGGATTGTGCTATCTGTAGCCACAACCTCGCCTACATAGCCTATATCCTTACCACCGCTAAGCTTCTTCTTAACCTGAAGAAGACCTGCATCCTTACCACTAAGACCTACTGCCTTCATTCCAAGCTGCTGAAGCATAGATACAAGACTCTTATTAACCTTTGATAAAACCATCTCAGCTACGCCAAGAGTTTCCTCATCAGTAACACGAAGTCCATTTATAAACTCAGTCTCCTTACCGATCTTATTAAGCCATGCGCTTATCTCCTTACCGCCACCGTGAACTACGATTGGCTCAAGACCGATAAGCTTAAGAAGAGCAACATCCTTAATTACATTGTACTTAAGATTTTCATCTATCATAGCACTTCCGCCGTACTTAACAACTACTCTCTTACCATTAAATCTCTGAATGTATGGCAAGGCTTCAATAAGAGTCTGCGCCTTCTCAAGGATTAAGTCCATTGAATCATTATTAACCATGTCTTCTACCTTCCTTATAACCATCTTTATATCTCCTTACAACCTAGCCAAATTGCCTATGGTTCCACACACTTAAAGCTTGTATTAAACTTAAGCAATCTGTCTAATTTTAACTATCAATATACTATGAACGATAATCAGCGTTTATCTTAACATAATCATAGGTCAAATCGCAACCCCAAGCTGTAGCTTTTTCATTTCCTGACTTAATATCTGCTGTAGCAACAACCACATCAGCCTTCATAATATCCGTAGCCTGGTCCTCATCAAACTTGGCATACATACCATTTTCTACAAGCTTAACTGTTCCCTTGTCACTTGACACTGTCACATCAACCTTATAAGGGTCGAACTGGGCACCTGAATATCCCATAGCACAAAGGATACGACCTACATTTGCATCGTTTCCGTATACTGCACACTTTGTAAGATTAGATGTTGCTATAGACTTAGCAAGTATCTTAGCAGTTTCCTTATCCGGTGCACCCACTACATTTACCTCAAATAGCTTTGTAGCTCCCTCACCATCAGCAGCAATTTGCTTAGCAAGATATGTATTTACCTCCATAAGGGCTTCCTTAAAAGTATTATAATCTGCATCCTCTGAGGTTATCTTAACATTTCCAGCCATACCATTTGCAAGAACCACTACTGTATCATTAGTTGAAGTATCCCCATCAACTGATACCATATTAAATGTATCCTCTATTGTCTCAGAAAGTGCCTTCTGAAGAAGCTTCTGATCGATATCTGCATCCGTTGTAATAAATCCAAGCATAGTTCCCATATTAGGGTGAATCATACCTGAACCCTTACACATGGCACCCATAGTAACCTTCTTGCCTGAAAGCTCAAATTCAACAGCATACTCCTTCTTATGAGTATCTGTAGTCATAATAGCTGTAGCCGCATCAATAGCAGCCTCTCTTGTATCTGTAATCATATTCTTAAGAAGGTTGATTCCGCTTTCAATTACATCCATAGGAAGGTAAAAGCCTATAACTCCTGTAGATGCTACAAGCACCTGGTCTGGGTTAACATTCAAAGCCTCACCTACCATCTTGGCTGAGTCTACTGCATTCTGATATCCCACATCACCAGTACATGCATTTGCAATACCACTGTTAATTACTACTGCCTGTGCTACGCCTGCCTCACATACCTTCTTGTCCCAAAGAACTGGAGCAGCCTTAACAATATTCTTAGTAAATGTACCTGCAGCAGCTGCCGGTACCTCTGAATATACCATAGCCATATCTTTATTAGTCTTACCTGCTTTAATGCCTGCGCGAGTTCCTGCAGCCTTAAAGCCTATAGGTGCGGTTACACCGCCGTCGATTATTTTCATATTTGGTATCCTCCTCTTTCCTTACGAGGATGCGCAATATTCCTTATTGGCCAGCCTGCCTAGGGTCGGTCCACGCTGACACTTAAAACGGTCAGCTTTGTCCCGACCCTGTCGCGGCTGGAAGGAAAGTTTTTGGCGCATCCTCTGACAGGATAATGACATTACAATTCTACATAAATTGATAAACACATCTTGGTGTGTACCCTAGTCTTATTATCTTCTATGGGAACATTGGTGGCATCTTAAGGCCTTCCATCTCATCTAAGCCCATGATAAGGTTCATATTCTGAACTGCCTGGCCTGCTGCACCCTTTACAAGGTTATCAATGGCACCCATTACCACTACTCTGTTTGTTCTCTCATCTACTACGAAGTTTATATCTACAAAGTTGCTTCCCTCAACCCATCTGGTTTCTGGGCAAACTCCCTTATTTAAAAGTCTTATGAAATACTCATCCTTATAATACTTCTCATACACTGCCTTAATGTCTTCATAGCTGTACTTACCTGTAAGGTTTGCATATGAGGTTGCAAGAATTCCTCTGTTCATAGGAACAAGGTGTGGAGTGAAGTTAATAAGAAGTGGGTTACCCTCGTAAGCATATCCAAGCTGCTCCTCAATCTCAGGAGTGTGTCTGTGGCTTGCCACACCGTATGCCTTAAAGCTTTCATTTACCTCACAGAATAGGTTTGCCACCTTAGCTCCTCTACCTGCGCCTGATGTACCTGACTTAGCATCTACTATGATTGTATTAACATCTACCATTTTTTCCTTAACTAAAGGATATAATGAAAGGATTGAACAGGTTGTATAACAGCCTGGGTTTGCAATAAGTCTTGCCTTCTTAATATCCTCTCTGTTTATCTCACAAAGACCATACACAGCCTCTTCTATGAATTCAGGGCTCTTATGCTCAATTCCATACCACTTCTCATATGTAGCCACATCCTTTATTCTAAAGTCTGCTGATAGGTCTACTATCTTACATTTTGAAAGTACCTCTTCATTAACAAGTGATGCACAAAGTCCCTGTGGAGTTGCTGTAAATATAACATCCGCCTTATCTGCAAGCTCCTCCATATTGTCATCCATGCACTTTGCATCAACTATCTGAAACATATTTCCATATACTTCAGAATAATCCTTATCTATATAGCTTCTAGAACCATACCAAACTATCTCAGCATCCTTGTGTCCCAAAAGAATTCTAACAAGCTCCTGTCCTGCATAACCAGTTGAGCCTATAATACCTACCTTTACCATAATAATCGCCTCTTTCTCTTAATACTCACTCGATTATACAACCAGTTATGAAAATATGCAACACATATCTGGGAAAAACATGAATATTTTTATAATTTTATGCATTATTTATGTATATTATACATATTTTATGCATAAAATTTTAATTTTACATATTGCATAATACCATTTTAAGGTTTATACTAAAGCTAATGATTTTTTAGGAGGAAATATACCATGAAGGAAAGAGTTATTCTTGCGTATTCTGGCGGACTTGACACTACTGCCATTATACCTTGGTTAAAGGAAACTTACAATTTTGATGTAATTTGTGTATGTATCGATGTTGGACAGGAAAGTGAGCTTGATGGCTTAGAGGAAAGAGCTAAGTATTCAGGTGCTGAAAAGCTTTACATACTTGATGTTGTAGATGAGTTCTGCGACGACTTCATCGTTCCTGGCGTTATGGCTAACGCTACATACGAGAACAAGTATCTCCTTGGTACTTCATTTGCAAGACCACTTATCGCTAAGAAGCTTGTTGAGATTGCTCGTAAGGAAAATGCAACTACCATCTGCCACGGCGCTACAGGTAAGGGTAATGATCAGGTAAGATTCGAGATTAATATAAAGGCTCTTGCTCCAGACCTTAAGGTTATCGCTACTTGGAGACAGGACGAGTGGACTATGCAGTCTAGAGAGGACGAGATTGAATATTGTAAGCAGCATGGAATTGACCTTCCATTCGACGCTTCATCATCATACAGCCGTGATAGAAACTTATGGCACATCAGCCACGAGGGTCTCGAGCTTGAGGATCCTAGCCAGGAGCCAAATTGGGATCACCTTCTTGTACTTGGTACTCATCCAGAGAAGGCACCAGATGAGGCTGAGTATGTTACTATGACATTTGAGAAGGGTGTTCCAAAGTCAGTTAACGGCAAGGAGATGAAGGTTTCAGACATCGTTCGTGAGCTTAACAGACTTGGCGGAAAGCACGGTGTTGGTATCATCGACATCGTTGAGAACCGTGTAGTTGGTATGAAGTCACGTGGTGTATACGAGACTCCAGGTGGAACAATCCTTATGGAGGCTCACATGCAGCTTGAGGAGCTTATTCTTGACAGAGATACTCTTGCATTCAAGAAGATTATCTCAGACAAGTATGCAGATATGATTTATGAAGGTAAGTGGTACTGCCCACTTCGTGAGGCACTTCAGGCATTTATCGAGAAGAGTCAGGAGCGTGTAACTGGTGAGGTTAAGTTCAAGCTTTACAAGGGTAACATCATTAAGGCTGGTACTACTTCTCCATACAGCATGTATTCAGAGGAGCTTGCAAGCTTCACAACTGGTGACCTTTATGATCACAAGGATGCAGAGGGATTCATTAACCTCTTCGGTCTTTCTATGAAGGTTCGTGGAATGCTTGACGCTAAGAGAGACAAGTAATACACATATATTTTCAAATACCCCGACACGAATGTGCCGGGGTATTTTTATATTTCCACTTCTCCTAAATTATATATACTTATCCGATATACACTATATGAACTATCGAATATAAATTCTATCATACGCAAGCCATCCTCACTTTTGTAGGTGGCATTATATGCATAAGTGGTTCCACCACCTGATATAAGCCCTTCTGTAGTTGGTTTTCCCATCTTTTCCACAACATCATCATAGCTACTGTCAAAACCAATTCCATTTCCCAGCTCCATTCTATAATTAGGAATATTTCCCCAATCATAAAATACAAGTCCTTCTACATAAGAATCTGTCAGAGCTTCATCCTGGGATTTTTTTCTAAATATAACAGAGAAAGTATATTTTCTATCATCTTCATCCCACATAGATTCAGTGCAGCTTAATGGGTCATCGGTGTATTCCTCGTAGCTTTTTTCTACAACACTATATCCATCTTCAATTAACTGATTATAGGAAATAGGCCAAGTATAGTATTTTTCATTCAGTGTAAACACCAGGTTTTCCCAAGCCTTACTATAATCTTTTAAGCTTTCTTCTTCAAGCTGACTAGAAGCATCATATAGGTTAATGGTTTCTAGCTCATCATCTTCGAAGGTCATCTTAAGCAGACGTGTACCATCCTCATTCTCATATCTAACATCAAATCGGTCACCACTACCTCCATCATAAAAATCTTTATCAACCTCAAACCCCATTACGGCTACCACCTGGTCATAGCTCATGCCTGTTTTTACGCCATTACAAAGAATAAACCCACCTTGTGGCTGTGAACTTCCGCCATGAACCACAATACTTTCTACATAATAATCCGCTGCTTCTGTCTTCACTTCTGAAGATTCCTCAAAGCTTACGGAAAACCATATTTCACTATTACCCTTATGATACATAGTATGAAATCTTGATAAAAATTCTTCGGAATTCTCATAGTCAACATCTTCATCATATTTTATCACATATCCATCAGCTGTAAGTTCAGAATATGTTATCGGCCAGGTATATACCTTGTTATTAAGAGCAAACTCAAAGCTAGTCCAATCGTCAGTGGTAAAATCTATATATTCCTCTGTGGTAGTAATCAATCCATCCACATCAGGCATAGTAACACCGCCCTCTCCATTTTGAGACTTGTCTTCCGATTTATGCACAGTTAAAATACATACAACTACTGCTATTACAACAACTAAAAATATGCTAACTAATGCAATTCTCCATTTCTTATTATTCATAACAACCTCCATAAAACTTTCTATATTCAATATACGATTGAACCAAAATATTTTATGGAAATATGTGCCTTATCACAAACAACTTTATATTCCAAGAAACGCAAAAACTCCGGTACATATTTAATGTACCGGAGTAATATCTTTCCCTATTCACTTAGTGGAACACATGGTTTCCTATTACTGAATATACTGAGTAATCCTCAAGATCAGTTACATATATAGCTCTGAAGCACATATAGTTACCAATGTTATTAACTCCTGACAGTGCCTCAAGTGTTGCCTGTCTAGCACTCTCCTGAGCACCATTAGCTAAGTAGTAATCTAACATAGGAGATGATGTACAGCTGAACTGATATGGTGCGTAAACAACATCAGCTACAGTGTCACCCCAGTGTCCTGATAACATTCTGTTAATAATTACATTAGCTACTGCAAGCTGTCCATCGTAAGACTCTCCACCACTCTCAAGTGTTACGATGGTTGCCAAAAGGTTAATATCCTCTTCACTTAATGTTATAGCACTTCTGTATGTAGTCTCAACAGGCACTCCTGCGTTAACTACTGTATCCTCTCTATAAGGCTTATCCGAACTCTCCTGCTCTGTTGTAGACGGAGCTTCTGTAGTCTCTGTTGTTTCTGTAGACTCTGTAGTCTCTGTTGACTCTGTAGTCTCTGTTGACTCTGTGGTCTCTGTTGACTCTGTGGTGCTCTCTGTTGGTGTTTCCTCAACATCGCCCTGATTTGTAGATGGTTCTGGTGTTTCATCAACCTTCTCAGCAGTTCCTGAATCCTGAACTGGTTTAACAGCCTCTGAGCTCTCTGTCTCTGTAACTGTAATCTGTCCAGTTACCTCAACAACATTACCCTCTGCCTCTTCAGTCTCCACTACTTCTTCTTGCTCATCTAAGGCTACAAACATAGAATTAACATATCCAACATTGCCATTCTCTAGTACCACACAAATCCACTCTTCATCAGACTTGCCCTGATCAACCACATATTCTTCGTCTAGGTAAGCTGTTGCAATTACCTCACCCATATATGAACCTTCTGCTCTAATGAATACATCGTTGTCAGTTATCTTACCCTTTACAGTCAATGCTTCCGAAACTACTATGGTTTCATTAGCCTCCACGCCAGTTTCAGTATTAGCATCCAACTCTGCTAAAAGGTAATTAATTGAATCCATTCTTATTACATCAGTATCTAAAGCATTAATAGTGTAGCTCTTAGGAATTGGCTTTTCAACCTCTACTGCTGATGCATTATTCTGTGATGTCAAAACTGCCGTACCAACAGTTGTAGCAATTAATGTAGCTATAATTGTTGTGATTAAAATATTCCTAACAACATATCTTCCGTTAAAGACTTCCTTTGAAAGAAATATTTTGAAATCTCTAAGCTTTGACTTTGTTCTTTTGCTCATAATCAACACCTATTCCGAAAAAATTACAAAAATAAAAATCGATGTAACAGTTGTTACACATTTGTTACATCGATATTTTAACACCTCGTATAATATATGTCAAGCATTTGTTACATTTTTGTAACAAATGCCATTGCAGTCATTCCTGCGCCTACATGTGTTCCTATGATTGGGCCTATTGGAGCAATCATTATATTCTCTTCCTTCATGCCGGCTTCTAAGGCCATTTCCTTAAGCTTTATTGCATTATCTATGGCATCTGCATGTCCTATTACCGCACGCAAGCTGCTAAGGTCTTCCACATCAGCCTTAGCCATGGCTAATATATAGTCCAATGCCTTTCCCACGCCTCGTGTCTTTGACTTAACAACAAGCTTGCCTTCCTCATCCACACTAAGAATTGGCTTAATCTTAAGAGCACTACCAACCACCGCACTAACTGCAGATAGTCTGCCACCTCTTTTTAGATGAAACAAATCCTCCACCATAAACCAATGTCTTACATCTAATCTCTTATCCTTAATCCACTGAGCAAGAGTATCTATATCCATACCATCCTTCTTCAGTCTTGCCACTTCATATAAGAAGATTCCCTCTCCTATGGATGCACTTAAAGAGTCTACAGATATAATCTTAGCGTCAGGATAATCCTCCTTGACCATATCAATGGCAAGTAAGGAGGTCTGATAGGAGCCACTAAGTCCTGAAGAGAATGCAAGATATAAAATATCCTTACCTTCCTTAACTATCTCTTGGAACAAATCTACATATGATGCAACATTTACCTGAGATGTTATAGGCATATCTCCATCTCTCAGTCTATTATAAAACTCACCTATATCTCCATCTCTTTCATCTAGATGATAATTAAAAACCTCATCATTAATCGAGTAGGAAAACGGTAATATCTTAATGTCCAGCTCTTTTATTACCTCCACTGGCAAATCCGCCGTAGAATCACTTAATAATATATAATCTCTCATCAATAGCTACCCCTTACTTTCCAAAATAAAAATCTAATCCATTTGCAATACCTGTTGCTATTCTTGTCTGATAGTCATAGGACATCAAAAGTTCTTCCTCTCCCTCGTTACTTAGATATCCTATCTTTATAACCGACACTGGAACTATACTCCAGTTAATGGTTGTCATCTCATTTGTCTCATATATTCCGTTGTTAACCACTTCCACTTCCTCAGTAATTCCCTGAAGAATTCTTGTAGATAACGCGTGACTTTGGTCATACAAATGTCCATTGTACATGCTATCCTCTGTCATACAAAGTGCCATAACACCTGTCAAATCCTCATTAGTACTATAATTCATTTGAATCTTTATAAACGCATCTGCAGATAGCTCGTTGGCAACCTGCGCTCTGGCCTGATTAGAAATATTTACATCATCAAGCTCTCTGGTCAGGTACACTGTATACCCTCTTAGCTCAAGCTCGGATTTTAGAACAAGCGCAAACTCCAAATTAAGCTCGTACTCTCTGGCACCGTACTTATTACCCACAAAGCCTGCGGATACACATTGCTTGGTCTCCTCACTACCTGGGCCTATCTCCTCTACATTAGCATTTACATTCTTCTGATTACCTGGATCTATTACAATAATCTCACCTATGGCATCTCCAGGTGTAGCCATAGTAAAATCATCCTCTGCGCCTACGGGTGTTGTTGTCTTAACTACATAGTCGGAATAAATATAGAAGGAATCACCGTCTATTAACACTCTGGTCCACTCATCATTATAGCCTGTACGTCTTACAACCTCATCCGGACCCATAAGGATGTAAATATTGGCATCTGTGTTAGGCTCAACTCTTACATTTATAGTATCCCCTAAAGTCTTTACATAATCATTTGCAAGAAAGAAACCATCCTCATCCATTCTTGCCGCCTGCTCAGTGGTTGCATCCTGAGGAGTTGCGGTTATCTGATTAAAAGGAAATGTAGATTGAGTGGGGGCTGTAGCCGAATCCTTCTTGTCTTCCTTATCCTTTCCGCAGCCTACAGCGAAAAGCATTATTAGTATACTCATATATAATAAAATGTACTTTTTCATCTCATGTATCTCCCACAAATTTATCAATTTTTGAGTTTTCTCCGTTTGATTATAACAAAACACTTTAAAAGACACAAGTCAATCTTTTGAATAACGGTTTTGCACCATTATTACTTCTTAGTTTGATTTTTACCATGTCACATAGTATAATGATAATGTTTTTTTACTATATTAATATAGGTACGAAATTAGAAAGGATTAATTATGAAATTTTTAGTAGAAATAATCAAAGGAATATTTGTAGGTATCGCAAATGTTATCCCAGGCGTAAGCGGTGGAACTATGGCGGTGTCATTCGGAATTTATGACAAAATCATATCATCAGTAACTAACCTATTTAAGGATTTTAAAAACAGTGTAAAGACGCTTTTTCCTATTGCTATCGGAATCGCTGTAGGCGTTATCGCATTTACATTTATCATCACCGATCTCCTTAAGTATCAGCCTTTTTGTACTTCAGCTGCATTTACCGGTCTTATAGTTGGAGGTGTTCCTGCAATTATTAAGGCCCTTAAAGAAAGCAGTACAACAGATACGCACAAATCTATCCCCGCTAATGTTATTGCCTTTATTGTTTTATTTGCAATTTCTCTTTTTATGCCTTTTTTAAACGGCAATGCAGAAAGTGGCATTTTACTTACTGCCGATATTGGAACTATGATAAAGGTATTCTTCCTTGGAATTATAGCCGCTGCCACTATGGTTATACCTGGCGTGAGCGGTTCTCTTGTACTTATGATTCTTGGATACTATTTTGGAATAATTACTGCCGTTAAGGATTTCATTACAGGACTAAAAAATTTAGATTTCGGAGTTATGTGGGACAACGCACTTGTCCTTGCGCCGTTTGCAGTGGGATGTATCCTTGGAATTTTCTTTATCTCTAAGCTAATCGAATGGTTATTTAACAACTATCCGACTGCAACCTTCAGCGGAATACTTGGGCTTATCGTTACAGCACCTATATCTATCTTTTACAAGGTAAATCAGGAATACAGCTTAAGCTCCACCTCAATAGTTCAGGTTATAGTAGGTATAGTAGTTTGTATAGCCTGTATATATGTAACAATATTTATGGGCAAGTGGGAAACCAAGGTAGAATCCAAAGCTAATGAGCAGACAAATGAAATATAAGACGAACTACACCTACATATTAAAATGTAGCGACGACTCACTTTACTGTGGCTGGACCAACAACCTAGAAAAAAGAGTTGCCACTCACAACAAAGGCTTAGGCGGAAAATACACCAGAGCAAGAACTCCGGTAGAGCTTGTGTATTACGAAGAATTTGAAACAAAGGAAGAGGCTATGAGCCGGGAATTTCATATAAAACAACTTAGCCGTAGCGAGAAGCTTAAGCTTATTAAATCAAAAAATGAAGGATGAGCATCATCCTTCATTTTTTATTACCATTCCCTTTTCCACCAGCCTTATAGGCTGATATGAGGTCTTCGCATGTCTAAGACCTGGTAGTCCTAGATCTTCCTCTCTATTAATATATTTGTAGCCCTTCAGCTGTCTTCTAACAAATTCTCTGTTAATCATAGGATAGGCACCTTGTATATCTGCATAGGCCTTTTCAAAATGTACCACGAAGCACTTTTCATTAATAGGCTCTCCTAGGGTAAATGCAATTACCCTACCATCTACTCTTATTAATCCTCCTACAAGCCCTAATGCATCTCTATGTTCTAGAGCCTTCTCTATAATATTTCGCTCATATAGCTTATCCTCTGAACCATCAGGATTGTTATCCCTCTCCCAATTATAAGCCATAGTTATACATTCTTTGTAGTTTATGGCATCTATAACCTCATATTGGTAATCCGGATAATTCTCCTCAAATCTATTAATATGATTCCTCTTTCCATGAAGCTTCTTGCCCTTTAGTTCCGACAGGGTCTTATACTCGTAAAGATAATCTGCTTCATCTCTACCATATTCTATCCTGTATTTTCCCGGATACCACTCCTCAATTTGAGCAAACATCTCCGGATGAACCAGATAAAATTTCGGTTCTAAGCCAACATCCTCAAGCTCCCTGCAAAGCCTGTCAAAGGCCTTTCTTGGTTCATGCTCACCTATAGGGAATGTAAACATAACAGGCTTCCCATCTTCCACCTTACAATAAGAAAGCATATCCTCCACAATTACAAATCCAGTATCATAAAACTCAGACCATAAAATATTATTGGCTGCGGTTAACTCGCAGCCAAAATATCTGTTATATCCGAGGTAATGTTTTAATGTACCTATGTTTTCTAAACTAGGTTTTAATATCTCCATCGCTACCTCCTGTGCTTTACACACAGATTCTATTATTTTCCTTCAATAAGGACATCTACATCGCTCTTGCCAAATTCATAAAGCTTATCACGGATAATACCAATGGTTACATTATCTGCTCTAAACTCCACTATCTCAAAAAGCTTATCTACATAAGAGCACCATTTTCTATATATCTTATCCATATCTTCCTTGGTTGGCTCTTTTCTCTTTTTCGCCGCATTATAAGCCGCATTACCTGTGGCTGCCACATCTCTCATAGCCACATGTCTTGGCTCAATGCCATAGGCAATAAATCTAATATCCTCAGTACGAACTAAGGCACAGTCATACATCTCAATAAGAAGGTCTTCGATACACTCCTCTGCTGTTCTAAAATGTCTATAGAACATCTCAACAGGCTTGTAGTCAGGTCTATCCTCCACATCCTCCTTGTTAAACCAGTAAAAGTTGCCCACTGGAGCCTGTCCTGCTCCGCCATGAGTAAAAGGAATAGCCGCTGTTGCCATAGCACTTGGGTCAACCACAGTTGGATTTTCAAAGGCAGAGCCTGGGAACGCATTACCATCCGCATTATTCACAAATGCTGAATCTGCAAACGCACTATCTGTAAATGCACTATCTGTAAATGCACTGTCTGCGAATGCACTGTCTCCAAATGCACTGTCTCCAAATGCACTATCTGCAAATGCACTATCTGTAAATGCACTGTCTGCTGCTGGCGCCATTGCGGAATTGGTCATATCCGGTTGCATAGGCTGCACTGGAGCCTCCGGCTGCTGTACTGGCTGTACTGGTGCTACCGGTTGTTGCATAGGCTGCTCCTGTACTACTGGTTGCTGCACTGGCTGTGCTGGTGCTGTCGGTTGTTGCATAGGCTGTTCCTGTACTACTGGTTGCTGCACTGGCTGTGCTGGTGCTACCGGCTGCTGCACTGGCTGTGCTGGTGCTACCGGCTGCTGCACTGGCTGTGCTGGTACTACTGGCTGCTGTACAGGTGCCACTGGTTGCTGTGCTTGTTTCTGTACTGGTGCTACCGACTGCTGCACTGGCTGTACTGGTTGCTTCACAGGTTGTTCTTGAGCAACCTGAGCCGCTGTTTCATTTGCAATCTGATTAGCCTCCATAATGGCCTCGTTAAATATATCATCCTGAATATCTGATGAGCTAGTTGCTACAGGAACTACCTGCTCCTCATCTTCATACTCCTCATCATCCTGTTCCTCATCATAGTCTTCCCCACCCATTTTTCTAGCCTTCTTAGCCTTTTTCTTCCTTTTAATAGCACCAGCTATTACTGCTATGGTAGCTATTACCAGAAATATAAAAAATACTCCTAGGGAAATTAAATACAATAATGCAATCATCTTTTCATCCATATTATTACCAACCTTCTTTATATTAATTCATAAAATACTGCCACTGTCGAAAATATTCCAATCCCATTTAGTATACTAAAAAAAATCTTAATAATCAATATTCTGTTGTAAATTGAATTTTATTAGGTTATAATTCCTAAAGATAAAAATACCATTACAAGGGAGAGAACTATTATGGCAAAGATTAGAACAAGATTTGCTCCAAGCCCAACAGGAAGAATGCATGTAGGTAACCTAAGAACCGCTCTTTACGCTTACCTTATTGCCAAGCACGAGGGCGGAGACTTTTTACTTAGAATAGAGGATACTGACCAGGAACGTGAGGTTGAAGGCGCTGTAGATATAATTTACAGAACCTTAGAGAAGACTGGACTTATCCATGACGAAGGTCCGGACAAGGATGGTGGAGTTGGACCATATATCCAGAGCCAGAGACAAGCACAGGGCATCTACCTTGAGTACGCTAAGAAGCTTATAGAAAAGGGTGAGGCTTACTACTGCTTCTGTGACCAGGAGAGACTTGACTCTCTAGTTCAGGAGATGGAAGGCAAGACTATTTCAAGATATGATAAGCATTGTCTTCACCTTTCAAAGGAGGAGATTGAGGAAAAGCTTGCAGCCGGAATTCCTTATGTAATCAGACAGAACAACCCACTTGAGGGTACAACTACATTTGTAGACGAGCTTTACGGTGACATTACAGTTCCTAATGAGGAGCTTGACGATATGATACTTATTAAGTCAGATGGCTTCCCAACCTACAACTTTGCAAATGTTGTAGATGACCATCTTATGAATATCACTCATGTAGTTAGAGGAAATGAGTATCTTTCATCTTCACCTAAGTACAACCGTCTCTACGAGGCATTTGGATGGGTGGTTCCTACCTACATTCACTGCCCACTTATAACTGACGAGGAGCACAAGAAGCTTAGTAAGCGTAGCGGTCATTCATCATTTGAGGATTTACTTGAGCAGGGTTTCCTTACAGAAGCTATCATCAACTTGGTTGCTCTTCTTGGCTGGAGTCCTGAGGACAACAACGAGATTTTCTCTCTGGAGGAGCTTGTTAAGGCATTCGATTACAGACATATATCAAAATCACCTGCAGTTTTAGATATGACTAAGCTTAAGTGGATGAACGGCGAGTATATCAAGGCTATGGATGACGACAAGTTCTACGAGATGGCTCTTCCATATATTAAGGAAGTTCTCACAAAGGATATGGATACAAAGAAGATTGCTTCTATGATTAAGACTCGTATCGAGGTATTTACAGATATTAAGGATCAGATTGATTTCTTCGAAGCTGTTCCTGAGTATGACAATGAGATGTACACTCACAAGAAGATGAAGACTAACCCAGAGAATTCTCTCACTCTTCTCACAGAGGTACTTCCAATTCTTGAGGCTCAGGAGAAGTTCGACAATGATTCACTTTTCGAAGCTCTCCAGGAGTTCGGAAAGGCTAAGGAGTACAAGACCGGCTATATTATGTGGCCTCTTCGTACAGCAGTTTCCGGTAAGCAGGCAACACCTGGTGGTGCTACAGAGCTTATGTCAGTTCTTGGCAAAGAGGAGACCATCGCAAGAATTAAGGCGGCTATTGCAAAGCTATCATAAATTACATTATCGGAAGTTAGAGCAAAAGTTTTCACACCTGCCATTCATTGTATGTGCAGGTGTTTTTTATTTACGGTCTAGGTGACAAGGGTGCTTGAAACACGCTTCGTCGTGATGATTTTTTGAATATTCTGGTAAGGATATCTAAGACGGACGAGGGCCGCTTTCAACCGTACATCCATGTATGTGAAAGCTAAGCTGGCATCCATGCCAGCGTGCCCTCTAATAGTCAACCGAATATTAAAAATCTATCACTCCTACGCTATCGTTATCAAGCATCCCTTGTCAACCTAGACCTTATATTGTCTAAAGTCACGCACATACAATGCATGGCAGGGAAAACTTTCGCTATCGCCTACGGCGATGATGCACCTTTGCCGAAGGCATTGAAAAACACCTGCCACAATTTTGACAGGTGCCTCATTATCCTTATGTATTTACATTTTCTTCTTATTCAAAATAGTTCCTATCACTATACCTAATACAGAAATGATTATTCCAACAAGCATATACGAAAAATTAGGAAAACGGAAGGTAAATGTTAGTGTTCCCGCTTCATGGCATTCCATAAGATTAGTATATGGAACAGCTAAAAATGTTACTGCTGCGACTATGACGCAAAGCCACTTCCCTTTACCCCAATAATTATTCTCTGCAACGGTAATTGTTGATACTAGTAAAAGCAATGGTAATACTATCCACCTTATGGCAATATCTAACCCTGGTTCTATAGAGCCCCTTGTCTGCCATACCACAACCATAGCAAATATCCATACAATAAAATATGTAGAAAACAATATAATCTTTCCTAGGTTTCTTTTTGCCTGTACTGTGTTGGTACTTTCCTCCAAGTATTCTTGATAAGTCTGTTTCATCGATTTTTCCTCCTTAAGCAGGTGGTCAAGACTTACAGAATAGATATCACTCATTTTTATAACACTAATAATATCCGGATATGACTTATTATTCTCCCAATTAGAGATTGTTTGTCTACTAACACCAAGCAACTCGGCCGACTGTTCTTGAGTTATTCCTTTTTCATTTCGTGCATTTTTGAGCTTACTTCCAATTTCCATATTCCATCCACCTCGTTTTTATTTTTGCCTCCAACAAAAGGCATACTCAAGATACAAAATCTATGAATACAAGTCTATCAATTAGCATTTACATCAAGCAAAAAGTCTGTCAAAATTCTTTTACATATTATAAATAATCCGGAATTTCCGAATTTTCTACCAAATCTTCATCACTATCTTCAACCATTATACCAACTACAACCTCTCATCTCAATCAAAAAGGTTGAATATCATATGGCCGGCAGGCCATAGCAAAAGAAGGCCCGGTACATAGCCTTATGTGCCAAGACCTGAAAAGACAAATTAGGAAAGGGTATTGCGCCAATAAACTTCACTCCGGCCGCGACAGTGGTCGGGACTAAGGTGACCATTGCGAAGCACGCGTCACCGTGGACCGACCCTAGGCAGGCCGGTCAAAAAAATATAATCGCACCCTTTCCTAATCGTGCCAATTAAAAACACCGGCACATAAGGCTATGTACCGGTGTAACTTCTTTTGCTAAACTAATCTTCCTTCTTCAGGTTCTTAAGAGCATTACTAAGCTTAATAGGATTTCCATAACGAAGTGTAGAGTTACGGAATATCTTTCCTCCAAGGATACCCATACCGATTACCGATGCATAAAGGAGTACAGCTGAGAGAACTATCTCCCACATAGCTACTGAACCCATTGCAACTCTAGCGAACATAGCTGAGTATGAGCTGATTGGCAGGTAAGAGCAAATCTTCATAAGGATACTGT
This sequence comes from Wujia sp., assembly GCA_045543915.1. GTDB lineage: Bacteria > Bacillota > Clostridia > Lachnospirales > Lachnospiraceae > Coprococcus_C. Next base: position 21,941 of record JAZPXZ010000106.1, on the reverse strand, counting down.
CAGGATCCATAATACCAAATAATGTTACCATATATACAATCATAATAATCATCTGTGCTGAACCAGCAGTCTTATTTAAGTCCTCAATCTTAGATACGAGGGCTCCAAGAGCACCGTACATAAATGCGTAGAACAAGAAACCACCGATTCCGAAGATTGCAAATGTAAGCAATACCTCTCCAGGTATATCAAGGAACATACCAAGCATATTTGGAAGATAATCCTGGTTAATCTTATATGATCCTATAGATGCTGCACCAATAAGACCAAACTGGAATACCGCTGCCACAACACCTGCTAAAACCTTTCCGAAGAGAAGTGCTGTAGTTGATGTACTTGTAACAAGAATCTCTATAGAACGGTTACTCTTCTCATTAGTAATACCTGATGCAATAGTTGTACCGTAAGCGATAATAACCATGAATACAAGGATTACTAATATGTAGCAGTACCAGTAATTCTGCATACCATCCTTACCTAGTATGTTCTCATTTACATTTATCTCAGCATACTCTACAGCGAGATACTCTTCTAGGTTAAGGTTATTTGCCTCACAATACTCCATCTTTACTACCATTCTCATGTACTCAGTAAAGACTTCCATATCATCATTATCCATGGACTTGTTAAATACATAGAAGTCAAACTCTGTAGATGACTTGATAACGAAACCGCCTTCAGCTTTTTCCTCTTCTACAAGCTTCTTAACCTCTTCAGCAGATGTACACTCAGTAAACTTTGCATTGCTGAAATATCCTGCAAGCATCTCCATATCTCCAAGTCCCTCTGGATTGTAGATAGCCATATTTCTTAAATCTTCTTCATTAACCTCTGACTCCACGCCTGAATCCTTTGAATCATCCTCACCCTTAACAGAGTCAACAATTCTAGGAATAAACATAAGTGTTGCTGCTATAAGAGCTATTATAATAGTAAGTAACATATATGATTTGCTCTTGAAGTAGTTATCAAGCTCAAACTTAAATATAGTCTTAAAATTCTTCATATTACTTTCCTCCCTTTCCGAATAATCCCTTTTTCTTAGGAGTAGTTTCTTCAGGAGTTTCCTCTTCTTCAACTACTACCTCTTCCCCAACCTTGGATACAAATATATCGTTAAGGGATGGCTCGTAAGCACCAAATGTTTTTACATCAACATTTAAAGCCTTAAGGGCATCAAGTATCTGCCACTGGTCTGCGCCATCATTTAAATCAAGTACAACATAGTGCTTAGTTACAAAAAGCACCTTAACCTTGTCAGCAAGCTTATCCTCACAAAGTGCCTTTAAGCCCTCAAGGTCATAATTATTAGCAGAGAGAATCTTTCTTCCCTTACCATACTGCTCCTTAATCTCGTCAAGATTACCGGAAAGCACCACATCACCATGATTGATAATTGCGATATCCTCACAGAACTCCTCTACATAGCTCATCTGGTGACTTGAGAAGATAACAATTCTTCCCTCCGAGATAAGCTCTGTAATAACATCCTTAAGTATCTGAGAGTTTACAGGGTCAAGTCCTGAAAATGGCTCGTCAAGGATTACAATCTCAGGCTCACCAACAAGGGTTGCTGCAAGCTGAACCTTCTGCTGATTACCCTTTGAAAGAGTCTCAAGCTTCTTGTCTGTGTACTCTGACACCTGAAGCTTCTCAAGCCATTTCTTTGTGCTCTTTGCAGCCTCCTTCTTTGTCATACCTCTAAGCATAGCAAGGTACATCATCTGCTCCTTAACTACCTTCTTAGGATATAAGCCTCTTTCCTCCGGAAGATATCCCACCTGACTTCCGTCCGGCTTAAACTTCTTACCATCTAAGAGTACCTCGCCCTCATTTGCACGAAATACATCCATGATGATTCTCATAGTTGTGGTCTTACCTGCTCCATTTCTACCAAGTAATCCCAATGCTCTTCCGCTTTCTACGGAAAAGCTTACGCCGTGAAGAACTTCTTTTTCCTCAAAGCTTTTCTTGATGTTCTTTAACTCAAGCTTCATATATTTTTCTCCTCCTTAAAATGAGTTTTTAACTTTGCTAAAATATTTTAGTTCTCCCAAAATAGTTCATCCAATGTTTTCCCTAGCACCTTGCATATTGCTATACAAAGGTTAATGGTTGGATTGTAGTCTCCCTTTTCTATGGCACTTATGGTCTGGCGGGAAACTCCTACCTTCTCTGCCAGCTCAGCCTGTGATATATCAAGCCCTGCTCTGGCGGCCTTTATTCTTAAATTCTTCATACCATCACCTAATCCTCTTTCTTATCCTTATGTTGCTTGATAAGGATAACCAATACTGTGATTAGCATGAAGATTGCACAGACTATACTAATAGCCTCAAATCTTATTACGCCTTCGTTCATTATAGTTCCATCCATTATATGATTAAGACCTATAAGAAGATTAGCTAGTCCGATAATTGTAAATGTTACAATGGTCTGAGGTATTCTTTCATTTAGTGCAAAGTATCCATCATTAAGTATGGTATACCAAGCATAAACTCCAATTCCCATAAAAACAATGATAAACACCACCACGCTAGGCTCTATAGGAATCTCTTTGCACGCTACCTGGAAAAATCCGTAAAGCATATTCATTGTAACCATTGTATAGAAGGCTATCTTAAAACCTCTGCCTCTTATAGCTTCCTGTCTCTCATCATACTTTCTCTTTATCTTTCCATCTTTAGTTAACGCAATTAACATAGGAATAAGGATGATGGCCGATACTATTACAATGCCAAATACAAATCCCAAACCGTAGGCTAAATTTCCATTCATAATATACACCCCTTTTGTAAATCTTTCCGAAAGCTCTTTGCAAATTTCTACCACAGCTTCCAAAATATGTATTACCTTCTTACAAGTTGGAGTATAATACTGTGTTTACATTTTGTCAACTATATTTTACATTTTATTTGTTTTATTTTACAGATTGCTATTTATAATGGCGGCCACATATCCTATATTTCACTGAATTATTCTTGGTATAACGCCTCTAATAGGGAATTTAAACCTTATTAAAATACACTTCCCCAACTCCAATTGCTGAGCAAATACCCACAAGGAACGGAATCAAAAATCCATATATAAAAAGATACACAAATGTCTGCCACATTATCCTGTGATATGCAATGAGGCTAATCCCTAGCTGTAACACAGCACATACCAGTAATACTCCAAGCACAAATTTAATCATTTTCTTAAATCTGTATAATCTAACAGCCTTTAGTGAAACTGGAAGGTATTTTATCTGTGAATAAATTGAACCTACTCTTCCATTCAAGTTCCCCACTACAAAAGGCTGCATATAAAAGAACACAGGAAAGGCAAACAAAAATGCCATTATAGCAAGTAGTTCTCTATCACCTGAAGCATTAATAAAGGTTGGTATTCCATCCACAAAAAACTCTTGAAAAGGAACTGCCATAAACACAATCTGTATAAATGTGAATATGCCTGCTATAAGCCAATAGCCTACATTTGATATATCATAGGTATAGTACTCCTTGTAGAAGTCATCTATAATATTTTGTTGACTCTTTATGTATTCCTTTTCGCTAAGCATACTTGCTTTGTTTATTTCCATATCCCCATCCTCCTATAAAACATCCAAGCTCTCGCCGAACTTAATCAACTTTCCGTTCTCAAGTATCCCCAGATAATCCATCTTCTGCTCCATCTCTGACTCTATATGGCTAGTCATAAGCACTGATGCGCTTTCATCCTCTATAACCTTGTGAAGTATCTTGAAGAAATCTACTCTAAACACAGGATCCATACCTGCTGTTACCTCATCTAAGAGATAAAGACAAGGCTTATGTCCCATGGCAAATGCCATCTGAAACTTCATTCTCTCTCCTCTGGACATCTTGCTTAAGGTTGCGCCACCCGGTACTTCCATATCCTTCATAGCCTGATGGTAGATTTCCTTATCGTAGTTAGAATAAAACCTACTGAACAAATCCATATTCTGATTAGGTGTTCTACCCTCAAAGAATCTATTTTCATCCGATACAAAGCCGATAAATTGCTTCATATATCCATGGTTAGCTCTAATGTCATAGCCTGCAATTTTGATGGTTCCGGAATATCTGATTTTATCATTCATTATGTAGTCTATAAGGGTTGTCTTACCTGCGCCATTTGCACCGGCTAGGCCCATAATATAGCCATTAGGAAGAGAAAAGCTTATATTATCCAGCTTAAATTTCCCCTTGCTTCCTGTCACATTTTCAAATTCTAACATCATTTGCTTTCATCCCCTTCATATAATTGTGTTTCTTTCCCAATGATTATTCATTCCTCCAATATCTCTGTATCTACCCCACTTTTTTACTTTTCATAAATCAAAAATTTGATTATTCATACAAAGATTTATAGTTGTTTCCTAATTATTGTAAAGTGCATCTATCATTTCCTTAATATCCTCTGCGGTAAGTCCTGCCTGCTTGGCGTCCCCTATTACCTCCGCCAGTCTCTTCTCCAGCATAACCAGCTGCTTTTCCATAAGATAGTCTGTGTTGTACTCGCAGACATAGAAGCCTTTTCCTGGAACGGAACGAATAAGTCCCTCCTTTTCCAAGTCTTCGTAGGCTCTTTTGGTGGTGATTACGCTGACATTTAAATCACCTGCCAAGGCTCTTATGGATGGCAGTGCCTCACCTGCTGAAAGCTCTCCGGTAACGATAGCATTTTTCAATTGATTTACAATCTGTTCGTAGATTGCCAGGGTTCCCTGGGGTTGTATTACTATTTTCATACCTTCACCTTATTTCTTTTATTTATCAAAGCTTCTCTCGTAGCTTAATGCTTTCTCAACTGCAGTGCTCCAGTATTTCATATGCTTAATGGTAAGTGGTAGCTGGAACAGTATTGCTGGTATTATAAACAATAAGTTTTCATATATATTTTTCATTCCTTCATTAGCATCCCAAGAAAGCATACATGCTATCAAGAACAAGGATATAACTGTAATGATCATATCGATACCCTGTATCAACCCTCTGCAATCACTTCTGGCCTCCTGCCAAGCATTTCTTTCCTCCAACCCATACCTCTCGTTCATACCACAAAGAAGTAACGCAAATGTCACATAATCATATGCTATTATCACATAGGTTATAGCACTACATAAACCTAGCAACATTAATGGCAAAGTACATATCATACCAAGAAGGGAGCAAAAGCATATTCTAAATATGGCTGATTTAACTATATATTCCTTCTTCATATCATTTGTAAGTGGCACCATATACATCATCTTAGGCATCTTCATAATATGAAGCGAACCGGAATTAAGTATGTGTATGGTAGGAATCATCATAAGAACATAAATTAGAGCTGATTCCCAGGTTTCAAAAAAACCTACAAGCACCGGAAGCACTGTAAAGAAGTAAACTACAAGATATGCAAAATGCGCCACCTTCTCCTTAAAATTACTCCACCTAAAGGCTGCAAAATAATCCTTTATTACTCGTCCTGTCATCTTCTCTTATCCCCCTTATCTCTCTTGGTGATAAAATACATAAGTTCCTCAAGAGTTGGAACCGCTACAGTAACCTCCTTATCATAGGTGTACCTTAATCTATGATTAACCAAGGCCCTAGTTCCGTAGTTCCCCTCCTCCACATGTATTACCTGTTCCTTAGGAAGAAGATTTATCTTGTATTTTTCTCCTGTTATAAGTCTGTAGCTATCCCTAAGCTTCTCTATATCCCCTGAGAATATGGTGCTACCCTTTTCTATATACAATATATAATCTGCTATCTTATCTAAATCCTCCGTGAGATGAGTGGATAGAATTACACTCTTAGTTCCATCTGCAATGTATTCCTTAAGTACAGCAAAGAATTCCTTTCTAAAGCTTGGATCAAAGTTTGCAGTTGGCTCATCTAAGATAAGCAGCTTTGCCTCGTAGGATAAAGCAAATGCGAACTGAAACTTTAGCTTCTCACCCTTAGAAAGCTTCTTAAACTTCCTGTCTCCATCTAATCCAAAACGCTTCATATACATTTCCAAGATTTCTAAGCTGAAATTCTTATAATAGGCTCCGTAATTAATACCATTTTCCTTAAGGGTTGCGCTGTGGTCAAACAGCTCATCCAAAAGTACTGTACCTATAAGATTTCTAATCTCCACCTCACTGTCCTCATAGCTCATGCCATCTATAAGAAGCTCCCCAGCATTTGCCTTATAGAGACCTAGAATCACATGAATCAGTGAGGTTTTTCCCGAACCATTAGGACCTATAAGGCCCATTATATATCCTTCAGGAAGCTCTACTGATATGTCCTTTATACGGAATTTCCCCAAGCTCTTACTAATATCCTTTAATTGTAGTAGCATCATCTCACCTCCGTGTATCAACTGTGTATATAAATATATACACCATATACACACGGTTGTCAACACTTTTTTGTCCCGACTGTCCCGACGGGTATATAGCTTGCTTTTATCACCCACATACCCGTAGTTGCTTGTTTTTTTACTTCACTCGGGTATACAACTCACTTTGCCACTCCACATACCCGTAGTTGCTTGTTTTTTTACTTCACTCGGGTATACAACTCACTTTACCACTCCATATACCCGCTCAGGCCAAAAATACACAACAAAACAAATAAAGCACAAAAGAGCCTACGAAATATAATCCGCAAGCTCTCTTACACCTACCACTCATAAAATAAACTTTTTATTCCCCTATCTTCCAAAGCATCCTTCGCTCTAAGATAAGGAATTGTATAAGACATTATCTGTCTATCATCATTTATATAATCTATAACCACATCCTCCAGCATACCTAAGGTTCTTGAATACAAATCATATTCCTCTGAATACCTTTGAGCTGGGTCTGTAACTCCCCTTGCCTTAAGCTCATCTATTAATCTAACCATCTCCGGCACAGCTGCATCTCCTAAGCCTCTCATAGCCCACACATCTACTGTTTCAAGGCTACCCTCCAAATATCTATCCACATTGTATCTGGCGATTTGTCCATCCACATTTGACAGCGCAAGACCTGCAAACATTACCACAACCACTGCACATGACACTACAACTGCGTTAAGCTTTCCCACAAACTGCTTTACCACTGCCACCACAAAAAGTAAAGCCAACACTATCATAAGCCAGCTTGAATAAACTCTTTTCTGGGTTAGTCCATAGGACTCAATGTAAAGAGCCATCTTAGACATAGCTGTTGCAATAAGGATAAGGGTGCATATTGCATAGGTGATTACTATTCCAACCTTTATCTTTGCAACCACAGGTTTTTCCACATTCATAAAAAGCTGTACAAACACTATGATAATCATATTAATAAAGGACACCATACAAAGCTGGAAGAAGCCCTCTCTGGCGTATTCTGCATAGCTTAGTCCTTCTGGCAGCTTGCCAGAAAATGCAGACATGTAGTATCCCCACTGGGATATAAAGAATATCACATATATAAATATTATAGGCAACACTGCCGTAAGAGTAGTAATCACATGAGCCTTCTGTATGCTTTTTATTTTTGCAACACATTCTTCCTCATTTGTAGTCTCTACTGCCCTATCACTTGATGCTAAGAATAATCTAAATACATACTGGCCCACAATTATACCAAGGCCAAGCTGCCAGATATTAGAGAATACATTTCCTGCATCCATATCTATGTAGCTTCCCATATTCTCTATAATCCTGTAAAACCCTCTGTCATAGGACAAAAGTCCGCATACCACTAAGGTTGGTATAAATGCTATAATTCCACCCTTTATAAGCTTACCTAGAACAGCTCCGCTTTTCTTAGTTCTGCCAGAGAACATACCCTGCAGCACACTTCCAAGCTTAATAAATGGTGCTACAAAAAGCGCCTTGTGATAATCTATAACTATAAAATCAGTAAAGCCCTTCTTAGTAGAATTGCCCTGGGCTGCATAAATGTAATAGCAATATGTAACCATAGCGTATGCATTTGCCAGAGATTTCAGCATAGGATTAGAGCTAAGCACAAGTGTTGCTGACACTATAAGGGCTGACACCCCGGCAAGAGTTGGTATTATACCTATCCTGGTATTCTTAACCTTAAGCACAACTGTTGTTGTGGCAAATGCAAAGATTACTAGTAAAAATGCGCCCAAAGAATTCACATGTGCAGGAAAGGCCTTGCAAAACATATATCCAAAGATAAAGCTTATCCAGGCAAATGCACTTTCTATGCCCGTGTATTCCCGTTTCTTCTCCTCTATAACATATGGATTAATTTCAGCGTAGGATGGCATATTATAAAAAGCATCCAATGCAGGATTTACCGGTGTATCCTGCAAAGCAGCTACTGATGTACCATCCATAACAATATTTTCACCATCACTATTATATCCATTTGTCATGTCAGCAGTACTATTCACGCTCCCAGCTTCCTGCTGATTATTATTCATGGTTTCCCCTTGGTTGTTCATTATCTCCTTCATAACCATTCCTCCGCATTAATATAACCTTTCTTACCAATTACCAGTTCATCCCCATGTAACTGTTAATTAGTTTTTTACTATCACAGCTCCATCCCAATAGACCTGCAAATTAGTTTGTCTCTTCTTCAAGCCGTCCCCACGACCTGTCTTTTTTTCGTTGCTGATTCACCCCCACGAATCCACTTTATTTTCATTATCTATATTTATTGCCTGTTACTCTTAGCTGCCAGCTTGCTCTATCCCCATTGACGCAAACCTCCTTGATGTTAATACCTTTGTTCTTATCAATAACCACCGACCTAATTGTTTCCCCAGTGTCAGCATTTACTACTGCCGGATCAAAGTAAAGCTTTGTCTCACCTTCATGAGTTATATCGCCTATGGTTATCTTCGTACTATGTAACTGATAGGTGTCTCCCTTTAAAAACTCTCTGCTTTCATCAATTGCGTCTACAGTATCAGCTTCAACTGTTCCTGTTATCCAAATTGTAGCCCAGGTGTTTGTTTCCATATAATGCTTTATGGATGCCCAAACCCAGATAAATAACGCAACCATTATTAGCAACACACCTAACACCACTAATATTTTCTTTTTACTGTTTTTTTTCTTAACCATTTCCTCCATAGCGAAATCCCCTTTCATCAATTTTTATCAATTTACTTTAGTAGTTCTAGCAAACATTCATTTTTATAACCCAAATATTTTACTACCCTTTTGCACTACTCATCATCTTCGTCCCCATCGTCTTCACGATACTCTAGGATATCAGCCACCTCACAATCTAATGCCTTGCAGATTGCATCTAATGTGGAAAGTCTTATTGCCTTAGCCTTGTTGTTCTTCAAGATAGACAGGTTGGCAAGTGTAATTCCCACCTTCTCAGAAAGCTCATTCAGGGACATCTTGCGCTTTGCCATCATAACATCCAAATTAATCACTATCATATTATCCCTCCATCGCTTTTTATACTGTCATATCATTTTCAGCCTTAATCTCTGTAGCTTCCTCGATTACATTCTTCACCACTCTTAGACAAAGTCCTAAGAATGCTGCCACAAAAGCCACCAAAAGAGCTACAAATGTAAAATATGCTGCCAGACCACAGAACACTCCTGCTACTAAGTAGCATCCCCAGGAGATTCCTCTTATAAGACCAACACTTTCTGCAGTAAATACCTTTCCTGCTTTAACCTTCATAAGAAGCATAAATAGAAGAATATCAATCAGTGTAATAAACACAAGTGCCACATAGGCAAGTCCCAGGATGATATTTTCATCATTGCCATCCACCTTGGTTATGCCCAAATCATTCACTGCCTGAATCATAAGATCTGCAAACTCCGGCATATAAAATCCAAGACCTATACACAGTGCAAAGAATGCCACCGACACTGCAATTGAAATTGTGATTGAAAGTTTACTTGGTATCTTTAACATCTTGTTCCTCCATTCCTACACTTGGATTGACTAAACCAGCAACCAAGTGTACATCTAATCTTGATATACGTATATCAGCAAGACTTATAAATCTTACCCGTTGATGGTATATTATACCAGTTACTTTTGTTTGTCAATACATTTTTATCGTTTTGCGATATATTTTTATTGTATTATCTAATCATTGGTTGACATAACTCAGACAGCGACATAAAAAATGTAGCCGAAAGATTCCTCCTCCGGCTACTAACCCCCTCTATTTTCCTCCTACACTGTGTGTAGATAAAATAGCTTATTTAAATGATGTTGCTCCAGATGTGTTCTTGTTAAAAAGATACTTACCACTTATCAAGCCCTGGTCATCAATATTATGATAAATTCTAAAATCCTTAGAAACATACAAGTCAACACATGTGTATTCATCACCAGCATCAGCAAGAGTCTTCCAATCAGCCAATGCTACATGATTATTATTAAATGTATAGATTTCTTCACCATCTATTAGATATATATAGTCAGCAATAATACCATCTGCCATATCAAATGTAAACATCTCAGGATCACTCATATCCACCTGGTTCAACATATACCCTTCCTCAGAGTAGCTTAAGTAATACAGATATTTTCCACTAATAATCGGTGTATAGGATGGCTCATAGGTTATATTAAGCTCTGTCTTAAGTCCCACATTATACAAATGTAGTGCTTCATCATCTGCATCATCCTGGAATATAATCCAGTCAGTGGCTATAAAATATGGATAATAAACCTCCTTCTCCACAAGCTTAACCACATTCTTACCATCTAAATCTGCTGACACAAAATGGCTGTTTGAATCTGTAAAATAAAGCTTTCCTTCATGAACCTGAAGATATCCACAATCTCCCGAATACAAAGTCTCTCTGCCAGTACCATCAGTATGCACACGACAAATCTCAGTATAATTAAGAATATAGTACAGATAATCCTCATGCTTAGTGATATAGTAAGCCACACCTCTGTCATCTAAGCTAACCGGTTCGGAAAACTCTGGAAAATCACCCTTCATAGAAAAAGGTGTTGCTGCAAATGTACCATCATTAGATACACTGTGTGACAGTCCATATATAACATTGTCTTCCACATAATATTTACCCTCTGCCATAAAATTACTCATAGCACAGCTTTCCTCTGCAGAAAAATCAACCTTATAGGTTTTCCATGGATTATTAGCTATAGGCGCCGGCATCTCCTCCTGATTAACAAGAGTAAATGAAGATCCATCCCCAAGAGCAAGCTCTATAGTATCCTTACCTGTACTCTTACCCTTAAGCGCTTCTCCATCCATATTAATTGTAAAATCATCTATAGTTCCAGTGTAGGTGGCTGATATATAATCCTCAAAAACCACTCCGTCTACCTTTCCCTCTGAAAATGCAAGAGACATAACATTTTCCTTAGGGCCAAAAAGATCAACCAAATCCTGCCCGGAAAATTCTGTTCCCTCCATAATTATTTTATCTGCTACCCAGTACCCCTTTTCTAAGCCGGCTTTTTCCTCCTGGGTTGTTGCCTCTTTGGAAGAATCCTTCTCCTTGTCCTTGCCACAGCCTGTTAGCATACACATCATCATAACCGCAGTAAGTAACAACACTAAAGCTTTTTTCATACCTATTTCCTCCTCGTATTATATTTAAGCACAAAATGTACCGTAACATTTTCTCACATAAGGTACTTTTTGTCGGTACCCATTCACCCTATTTATGGGTAATATAATGGGTACTTTTAAAAAAGGCGCTATGTCACCAATATGACATAGCACCTTTTACATAGTTCAACCACATAAACTTTATTTAATCTGTAATTTGGAGAAAAGCTCTTCCCTGCTACTAACCTGAAGCTTGGAAAACATACTAGATATATGCTTCTTTACAGTGTTATCTGAGATATAAAGTTCTTCAGCGATTTCCTTTCTCTTCTTGCCCGCATGTAAAAGCTTAAGGACATCCTTCTCTCTGTCTGATAGCTTGCCTAATTCGTAAGGATTAAATTCCGGCTCGGTCTCCATTTTATCTTCACTATTATCAGCAGCATTGTCTTCTAGTCCGCTGACCATTGTTGCACTTTTATTGGACCTTGTCTCCATAGCAAGCTCATAATCCTGTATCATGCCATAAAGTAAAAGCAACAATAATTCACTAGCAATATAGGACACTGACAAAAACTCAAAATCCCAATTAACCAGCTGTTCCACAAGCCATATCAAAATATTTAACATAACCACAACGGTAAGCAATGCGCCATGCTTGTAGGATGCAATTTTTTTCTTACCCATAGCATATATTATCAAGCCAATCATAGCTGCAAAATACGCAAACAAATATACATAATACAGATTATGCAAAGGTCCATACACCTTTTGTAGCTTAGCTCCACCTTCTACTACTGTGAAGGTTACCTCCTTATAATACCAATCTGTATATCCCGGACTGGCAGCTATTAGAAAAACAATACAACTTATAATTACACAAGCGATTGTGGTAATTTTAGACAGTGGCGCTTTGCAAGTCTTTCCGATAATAACCAGCATAAACAGTGGTAGGAATACACATCCCAAATATGCAATCCTGTTTGCCAGCAATGCTTCCTCTAAGGTCTTAGATATAGACAGGGCAAAATAACCCAGATTGGCAATAAACACCGAAAAATACAACCATACCAACCATATTTCCTTTTTTCGAATAAATACACAGTAGGCTATTGCAAGCAAAAGGGATATTACTGCAACTACCCCATATATTATGGATATGTTTATCATCTATTTTCTCCCATATACGGCATAATGATTTATTAATCGAACTTTATTATAGCACATAATAATTTCCAGTAAAATCAATTTTTTACCCACATAATATAAGTTTTCATAACAAAAAGACAGTCCGTATTTTTTTCATACTGCCCTTGTATCTACATTTTTACAAAAAAGTATTGAAATCATATAGTTTACTTGTTTCAATACTTCTGTACTCATGCTTTTCGTAATACCCAATAAGTTCACCCTGTTCATCACGCAAAGCTATAACATACACATCCTTGTTTTCTTTGTCATTTCTATAAGTGTAAATTCTATTGTTTGACCTACTCTCTCTAAACCATTCTAGAATTTTTATAATCATCTCACAGGATTTTTCATTATGACAATCTAAAAGATTGCCTCCCAAAAGCTTCTCTCCACCAAACCTGGCATAGTGTCTGCAGGCTGACGGATTCATATATATTATTGTATGGTTTAAATCGCATATTACCACAGGTGCTTTATCCTCATCTAACAAGCTTTTAAAATATTGTAATAATTCCATATATTACCTCCTAGTATTGCTATATAAACAAATAGCTTGGAAAGTCAAATCTTTCCAAGCTATTAAAATTCACATATTATGGCAATGCGTACTCAGCCTCAAGCTCCTCGTACTTCTTAGCAAACCAAGCTTCCTCGTCAGCCTTCTGCTCCTTACGGTATCCATGAGCCTCGAACTCATCATCATCGCCCTGAACTATACATACTGCCACATTTGAACAGTGGTCTGATATTCTCTCAAATGTATCTGTAATATCTGATAAGCTTATACCAAGCTCTACAGTACACTTACCCTTCTTAAGTCTCTTAACATGACGCTTCTTAAGCTCCTTATTCATAGTATCAATAAGGTCTTCCATAGGCTCTACCAATATAGCCTTCTCACGGTCATTGTTCTCAAGAGCTTCCACTGTAAGATTAAGAATATCCTTTAGGGCTCTACCATATACATTAAGCTCCTCTGTAGCCTTCTTAGAGAACTCCTGCTCCTTTTTATGCATCTGCTCTACACCTAAAAGAATATCCACAGAAAGGTCTGAGATACGTTCTATATCACCTACAGAATGTAGTAATGTAGACAAAATATGACTGTCCTCCTTGGATACATCACGACCGCTAAGCTTTAAGAGATATGCACTTAATACATCCTCATACTTATCCATCTTATCCTCTATAAGTCTAACATGAGTAGCCTTCTCCTCATTATAGTTTCCAATAAGGGAAACTGCCTCAAGAACAGCATCTTTTGACATCTTAGCCATTTCAACTGCCACCTTATGACTCTGTGCAATAGCAACACCGGCATTGTCTAAGAATCTGTAATCAAGAAGGGAAAGCACCGCATCCTGCTCATCCTCTTCCTTACTTGGCTCATCCTTGATAACAATAGTTGCAAGCTTCTCAAGTACATTTGACATAGGAAGAAGCACACAGGTAGCAAGCACATTAAAGGTTGTATGAACAACCGCTATACCGGCAGCACCAGCCACATCGTTTAAGAATGGCCATGGCATAAATACATTTATAAGATAGAACAATATCATAAATACTGTTGTACCAATTACATTAAAGAACAAATGCACTGCTGAAGCTCTCTTTGCATCCTTGCTTGCGCCAATTGATGAAAGAATAGCTGTAATACATGTTCCAATATTCTGTCCCATAATGATAGGTATAGCATTGGCATAGGTAATAGCTCCAGTTACACAAAGAGCCTGTAATATACCTACTGAAGCTGATGATGACTGAATAATAGCTGTAAGCACAACACCTGCCAAAAGTCCAAGTAATGGATGCTCAAACATAGTAAGAATACTTGTAAACTCATCCACCTTTGCAAGTGGCTTAACAGCTTCACTCATGGCATCCATACCAAACATAAGCACTGCAAAGCCAAGTAATATAGTACCTATATCATGCTTCTTTTCATTCTTCATGAAAATCAAAAACACAACTCCAATAAGCGCAAGAATAGGCGTAAATGATGTAGGCTTCAAAAGCTTGATAAGCATACTGTCTCCACTTATTCCACTTAAACTGAGTATCCAAGAGGTAATAGTAGTACCGATATTGGCACCCATAATGATACCTACAGCCTGCTTAAGCTTCATAATACCAGAGTTAACAAAACCAACAACCATAACCGTTGTGGCCGATGATGACTGAATAACCGCAGTAACACCTGCACCAAGTAATACTGCCACATATTTGTTAGTTGTAAGCTTCTCTAAGATATGCTCCAGCTTACCACCTGCCATCTTGGCAAGAGCATCACCCATAACATTCATTCCGTATAGGAATAGTGACAAACCACCAATCATAGACAGCACATTAAAAATGTCGAAACCTTGTTCCATACGAATACTAATCTCCTTATTTCAATTATGAATTATAAGGTCAATTTTTGACGACCCACATCTCAAATAATACAAGATTTATTCATCTCGCGTCAACTATATTTTTATTTATTTAACTTAGATTTAACATAGAAATTTTGTTGTTTTTTTTATGCATTATGTCTTATGTTTCAAAGCATTAACGCCATACATTTGCAAAACAGAAAAAGGACAGACTATACTTACATATTCAGCACATATTAACAAATGCTGCATTATGCCAGACAGTCTGCCTCTATTATATCCATTTATTTACTTTAATATAAGAACTACCTTAAACAAGTCTCCATCAACTATAATTTCTAAATCACCATCCTGAAGCTTCATCAGGCTTTTAGCTATAGATAGTCCTAATCCGTTACCCTCAGTATTTCTGGACTTATCTCCACGAACAAATCGCTCCATAAGCTCTTCTCCAGAGATATTAAGCTCCTCCTTAGAAATGTTCTTGAAGGATACCTTTATCACATCTACGCTATTACCTGCATAGCTATTCTTCACTATATCATCCAAGGTCATTCCATCAATGGTCTCATCTGTTGTAACTCTCTCCACATCCACATACACTCTGGTATTATCCTGTGCATACTTTGAAATGTTATTAATAAGATTATCAAACACTCTCCACAGGTGTTTTCCATCAGCTCTAACCACTGTATCATCAGTGTGGAAATTCACCACCGGCTTAAGCCCCTTAGCTTCAAGCTTATCAGAAAACTCCCCTAGGGACTGTTCCAAAAGCACCTTTACATCCACATCTGAAAACTCCACCTTAAGATTGCCTGTTGTAGCCTTTGATGCCTCTATAAGATCCTCTATAAGCTTCTTAAGTCTCTCTGACTGTCTAGATAATACCTCAACATATTCATCAGCCTTTTCATTGTTAAGCTCTTCCTTAGAAAGAAGGTCAACATAGCTGATTATAGATGTAAGTGGTGTCTTAATGTCGTGAGTAACATTTGTAATAAGCTCTGTCTGCATATGCTCACTCTTAAGTCGTTCATTTACTGCCACAGATATTCCATCGTTGATACTATTTAGGGTTTCACCATGCTTTTTAAACTCCCACAGCATATGGTCTGTGTCAAGCTTATAGCCTACATTTCCTGCTGCAATCTTCTTAGCACCCTCCTTAAGCTTGCTCATATTGATACCTGCTATTACAAGAACTGCGCCAATGATTAGGAAGTCTAGCATCATTAGCATAACCACTGATTCCATATCTGAGAATGCCATGCACAAGAAGAATTCAAATATGCCAAGTGCCACAAAGCCAAGAACCCATTTCCAGACAATATTCATATTCTCTCTTAAGTAGCCAAATATTGATTTGCACTGACCAAAAAACTTCTTAACACATTTCCATATCCACTTTAACACCTTTACAGTGACTGTGTTCTTAAGCACGCTTCCCACCTTAAATCTTACGGCTGTTGTGTTAAGAAGTACAGGGAACAGCATTACAACTATACAAAGTGGTATAGAAAGCACCAGCATAGACCTTAGACTGTAGCCATTTTCTGCAATTTGGAATAATCCGGACAATGCAGCTATACCATATACAGCCAAAATAACATCATATGGCAGCTTATCAAATCCACTTACTGCTATTCCCTCCACATTCTTCTTATGCCCTGCTGCCAACACTAGATAAGCAAATGTTATAAGAATAATCACACAGCACACTGCAAACACAGGAAGTGCTGCATCGTATATCTGAGTCATATACTTAAGTCTATAGGACATAGCAAAATGGTCATAGGCTGAAAGCTCTGACTTTACATAGTAGGTTAAAATGATATCCTGATAATTGCCACAATCATAGGTTTCTGTATAGGTACCGGTTGCTATATCATAATCCCAGTTAGCTCTATATACATAATCACAATCCTTGGTTTTATTCATAAGATTATCATATACAAATTGATATTTGGAACTATCTGCCAGTCTGTAATCTATGGCATTATCAACATTTATATAGATATCATTACCATTACCATATACATATAGATTATTCAGATTAAGCGGATGGCTGTATGCACAGATAATTCTGTTCTTGTTTTCCTCAGCCTCATACTGCTCCATGGCTTCCTCTACAGCAAGCTCGCCCTGGGTGTAATATTCCTCACTTATAAGTTCCTGCAATACACCATATTCATCTACATAATAATACACACCCTCTGAGTCCTTATATATTTCCAAGCCATTGGAAATCCCCACTGACTCAAGCGTACTATCTGCGCTAATTATCTCTTCCGGTGTTATCTCCGTAGTGGCATCAACTGCAACCTCTGTAGTTTCAACTGCTGTTGTAGGAATCATAGGATCATTAACCACATTCCCAGCTGCATCCACTGCAACCTCTGTTGCATCTGGCATCTCTACAGTAACACTTGTGCTGTCCGGCTGACTGTCATCTACATAGCCTACCATATCTCCATCATAATACTCCACAGTGTTAGGGATACTATAATAGTACCATTCACCCTCATCATACCGCTCCTTTGCATAGTCCGGAAGGTCAGCATACTCCACAGGTCTCACTATATCTGTCACATTAATCTGACAGGAGATAACCTCCTCTTTGCGCTCCACACTAATATTAGTCTCTAACTGTCCCTTATACTGCACATCATCTACATAGTAGTTAGACAGAAGCTCCTCGCCCTCAGGCGTAGTGACGCTGAACATATAGTTGGTATTTTCCTCTGCAAATAAGTTTTCATAGAACTTCTCATCCCACTCATACTTATCATTATTTTCAGCGTTTATCTTTTCCGCGCAGTATTCTATAGCATGATTATTATAAAACCAGGCTATTTCTTCTATAATGCTTTCCTTAACTCTTTCATTTCCACCTGCTCCATAGTAATCCTCGCTTACTGCCCCCACAGCAAATATACCAGACACTATTCCTGCTATTAATCCTAACCCAAGTGTTATTCCTGCTATAAATTTTAGCAGTCCGCTCTCCCTTAATTTCTTCATAATAATCATTCCTCCATCTTGTATCCCTGTCCCCAAACCACCTTAAGGTGTCGTGGTTCAGAAGGGTTAATCTCAATCTTTTCTCGCAAATGTCTAATATGTACTGCCACAGTACCCTCAGACCCCAGTGGAATATCCTTCCACACCTCCTTATAGATATCCTTTGGTGAATACACCTTCCCAGGATTCTCCATAAAGAGCTTTAGTATATAGTACTCAGTTGGTGTAAGACTTACTTCTTCCCCATCTACCACCACCTGCTTGGACTTATCATCCAGGATAATTCCACTTACCATATACACATCCTTTTTCTCAGTGGTGTTGCTTCCACCCAAGGTCATATAGCGTCTTAGCTGTGCCTTTACCCTAGCTATAAGCTCCACCGGGTTAAATGGCTTTGTAACATAATCGTCAGCTCCCACATTAAGCCCAAGGATTTTGTCTGTGTCCTCACCCTTGGCAGTTAGAAGTATTACCGGCAGATTACTTTTCTCCCTGAGCTTGGACATAGCAGTTATTCCATCCATAACCGGCATCATAATATCCATAAGTACCAGGTGTATATCTTCCTTCTCAATTATCCCCAATGCTTCACTGCCATTGTAGGCCTTAAAGATTTTGTAGCCCTCACTGGTAAGGTAAATATTAAGAGCCTCTACAATATCCTTTTCATCATCACATATTAGTATGTTGTACATTTCTCCTACCTCCTGACATAGATTATGCCAAATATATTTTTAAGAAAAAATCCCCTAAATTTTTAAGATTTCTTTAAGATGATACTTTATTTGCCCTATAAATGCAATAAGTCGTCACCTTGGTGACGACTTATCAATATTTATTCACTATTATCTTCCAGTATAGTCTTTATACTCCTTAGCAAGCTTAAAGGTACCTATACATGCACATACACCTGCAATCGGTAACAAGATTCCTCCCAGCTGACCGAACCAAATCAAGTAAAGTGCTACATTAATAATACCATAAATCAATGCTACTACTGAAGCGATTCTACTCTTTAAGATTTGAATACAAAGTCCAAGAGCTAATATTAATACGCAATCCAAAATCACATTTGTATCTCCCGCTGCGATAAAGCTTCCAAAAAAGTTGATTGCAAAGCAAATATATAAACACACAGCCGCTGTCGTAATATTGCTCTTTGTACCTTTCTCTGCGTAATCCTTACAATACTCGTTAAGGGTGATATTAGGCTTAGCATAGTTATATGTGTTCATTCCACCAGCCATAGGCTGCTGATAGCCCATCTGTGGCTGACCATACTGATTCATGCCTGGCTGACCATACTGATTATTCTGGTTCATATTAGGCTGACCACCATAATACTGATTACCACCATATTGTCCCTGATTATACTGATTGTTTCCGTCCATTTTATCTCCTCCTCATAGGTATTCATATATGATATATAGTATCACAGACAAAAAATATCTGTCAACGCTTCCAAGCCACATCCACAGATATTTTCATATTATTTTCTCTATAAAATTCTTAATTTGCTCCCACGCCTGTTTTGACTCCGGCATAAGCTTTCCAGCCATTTGAAATACATGGAACATACCCTGATACTCTTTGTACTCCACAGGAACTCCTGCCGAGCAAGCCTTATCTCTTACCGTATGGGAATCCGATAGAAGCATCTCGTCACTTCCTACCTGTATAAGCATTTGGGGAAACCCTGCAAAATCACCAAAGGCAGGGGAAATGTACGGATTCATAGCATCTGCATCACCTATATAGGTGCTACCTATAACAACCTCGGGTCTACTTCCAAACACTGGATCAATGGCTATGTTCTCCTTATAGGATGGTCCACTTCCTGTAAGATCAGCCCAAGGTGACATAGCAATAATTGCCTTAGGAAGCTTACGTCCCATATCCTTAAGATAGTGACACATGCCTAAGCAAAGACCTCCACCGGCAGAATCTCCTACCAGAATTATAGCATCCTCACCATAGCCTTTATCAAGAGCCCAATCATAAGCAGACAGAGCGTCATGTAAGGCTGCCGGAAATACATTTTCAGGTGCCAACCTATAATCCACAGATAATACTGCGGCTCCACCTCCTGCTTCAGAGTAAAGCAATGCCATATTCCTATAGGAGTTTTTAAGTCCTCCTACATATCCTCCACCATGAAGCTGAATTATAATCCATTTTGATGGATTGTCTACAGGCTTAATATATTCCGCCTTACAATTGTCAAGCTCTACATACTCCACCTCATAAGAATCTGAGTACTTATATTCCTTCTCAGGAATAGGATTATCACTACCTGCAGCAAATTTATTCCTAAGAATCTCATTCTTATTAAATACTCCAACCAAATCTTTAATTATTCTAGCCCTATGACTTAGCTTTATCTCATCATTCATAATCGCCCTCTATAACCCTATACTCTAAATCTTCGTGACAGCTCTGTTATGGCTGTTTTATCTCCAAATACCACTGTAGCTATAAGTATTATAGCCGATGCAGCCATAGCAATTATAGTCAAAAGTGGTGCTGTTACCACACCCTTCAGGGCTAAAATGCCAAATATCACACTAACTAAAAGCATAGACACCTGTAACAGAATGTAATTTTGCCAATTGTTAGAATTAATTATCATAAGAACCAGTATGGTCACATCAAAAAGCATTATGGCTATCGGAGTCACATAATTTAAGGACCAGCCAGTATATCCTAATGAGCAATCTATCAATATGGCCAGTATAATGGCTCCCACCATCTGAGCAAATATTTTTGTTCTGTGCCCCGTATTCCTAGGAACTGAATAACACACCGTAAAACACAAATAAATCAGCGCAGCCCCACATATCAGAGACCATTTTACCCCCTTATAAGTAAGATGATTTATTAGAATAAGCACAAGCTCCACCACTATGGATATAAAGATAAACAGCTTAATAACCAGCTTTATCTTCTTGGTAGCAGGCTTCACATCGGGATACATAACAGACTTGGACTCGTACATCTCTATCTCATCCATTCCGATGTCATCCATATCAATGTCATCTTCACTTTTTTCCTCATCCTGATTATCCCTTGGGGTTTTGTCACTATAAAGAGCACTATAGGATATAGCCTCTGTCCTTTCAAGCACCCCTCTACATAGAGGACAAACAAGAGAATCATCTAATATTTTAATGTTGCATCTGTTACATTTAGTCATAATAAACTCCGTTACTTTCTATAGTAATATTAGCTCCCTCTGCAGATAGTCTTCTAAAGAACTCCTTCTGCACAAAATTCTCTCTTATAGCAGAGCTAAATGTAAATACCAGGGTGTCACCGTAGGAACACACTCCACCCTTAATATTCTGTCCCTTAGACATGGACAGCACAACATGGAATCTATCCACATATTCTGCAAATTCATCTGCCAGTTTTATAAGACCAATATTAGTAATGGTTGTAGTATTAGCTCTAGCCGAGGTTTTATAAACAAACTTCATGGCCATATTTTTTATAAATAAAGGAACAACTCGAAGAACCCAGTTTTTCTCATTCGAAACATTATAGGAAAATAGTTTCTCCAAATTCTCTCTATTTATCTGCTTATCCAGGCTTTCCTTTACAATAGCAAGAACCTCTGGATAGGTATAGCTTTCCTCTGTAGGTTTAAATACCGCTGACACAACAGCAAAGAAGTTCTTGGTTGTATCAGAATTAAAATATGGTCTTAAATTTACAGGTACACAGGCACTTATGGGTTTATCACAAGGCATACATTTTAAGTATTCCTTATACACTGACCATATAAATGTACCTACCAGTAGCTGGTTAATGGTCAGACCATATTTTTTAGC
>JAZPXZ010000105.1:0-10856 GCA_045543915.1 Wujia sp. | reverse complement strand
TTCGACTTGCATGTGTTAAGCACGCCGCCAGCGTTCATCCTGAGCCAGGATCAAACTCTCATAAAAAGTTTTTACCCAGGACTCAATTTAAACTCTAGCTTAAATAATGTCCCTGTTTTACTGTTTGTGTTTCCATTCTGTTGAATGTAAGATTTGTACTAAATCTTTTGAAAATCTCTTAAAGAATTTTCAGGGTTATCATGTTATTAATTTGTCAAAGGTTCTTATGTTTTCGCTTGACGCGACAACTTCTAAAGAATACCACAATCAAATATCGTTGTCAATAACTATTTTTTAATTTTGTATTCTTTTTGGTTGCTGCCATGTGACAGCTTGATTAATATACCACCAGTATAATTTAAAGTCAACACCTTTTTGTGTACTAATTTAAAAACATTTTTTTAATGCTTTAGCAAAATAAAGTGTAAATATAAAAGGCTGACAACCGTCAGCCCTTATATCGTATTATTATATGTCCAATTGCTTCTTAAGAGATTTCACCCTTATACTCTTCTTTATACACAGCGCTATGAAATATATCATAACTATAGTAAGTACACCAACTATAATAATCCATTTTGCCGATACAGACTTTAGTTTTTCTCTACTTACCTTTATCTCCTCTATACAATCCTCATATTGCTTTAGTGTTGCTGCCGAGTTCATAGTAAGCTCTTCACCAGCATTAATAGCATCATAATATCTTGTCCAGCTTGTATCTGTATACTTGTACCTATCTATAGAGGATATATACTCTTTATTCTCTCTAATCAATTCCTCCAACTCACTCTTTATCTTATTGGTTGGCACATCATATGCCGCATCATCCTCTGACGCAAGATAATCTATATCCAGTGATTCTAAAACAACTCGTATGTCCTCTACTGACATAGCCATCATTATATCATTATGAAGAATAAACATTCCTGCGACACAGCCCTCATTATCAAATATAGGACCACCTGCCATTCCAGGTGTTATCTCTTCACCTACAGAAAAATATACGATTTCCTCATCATAATACTTTTCTGTTGTCATATCAGATATAATGGTGTTATGCTTTACCAGCTGTCTGTCTTGAACCACATTCTGATTGGTCAAGTCTCTTTCTCCACTGTACGCTATAACAGTTATTCTGGCATTCTTCTCTACCTTAGTACCGTCTCCTAATTTTAGATATGATTTATCTGCCATTGCAGATTCAGTTTCCAACAATGCGTATCTAGTCTCATTGCTAAATGATGTAAGGGTAAGCTCTGTAAGAACTCCCATATCACCTACAGCATAATATTTTATCTGTAGCTTGGTTTCAGCACTTAATCCATTACTCTTTAATATCTTATCTACTATGGCATTCTCACCCTCAACTATGCCATAGTCTGTTAATATGTACTTCTTCTGCTCTTCTTCACTAGTAGTCTTTCCAACTAGAAATCCTGTGCCTTGCTTTGCATAGTAATTGTTTCCTGCTTCATCTGTATAAACAGTAATAACCTTTACCACTCCTTCAGAGCCATCATCCTGCTCTTCTACCATATCCAGATGGGTGTATAGGTAGCTAACATTATTATCACAAGCAAAAGCAACTTTACCATATCCCAAGGACACTACTAACAGCAACATAACCATTAGCATCTCAAAATATCTCTTTAGCCTCAACATCTACTCCCCCTATAAACCTTAGTTTAAACTCATTCTATTATATACCATAATGATAGATTTTTCGAGTGTTTTTATAACATAATAAAAAAGAAGAACATATAACCTATAAAAAGTCATATATTCTTCTCTATTTCACTTAACAGCTATGTATATTAGAAAATATCAGTAGAAAGACGAGCTACATGACCAGATAGCATTTCATCTGCCTCAGCATATGCCGCAGCTATAGCATCCACTGAATTACACATATTATCAATTGTTTTAGGCATTAAATATGCTTTTTGTTCTGCCGCTTCACTCTTAGCAATAAAATCCGTCTGTGAAGTACCTGACCACACATTACCATTTATCTCATCTACAACACTAAACATACGACCTAATGTTTCTCTCATATCATTAGAAGTTGCAGACATTTTATTCTTTGACGCTACCATAGCGTCCACATTTGCCTTAATCATATTCTACGCCCTCCCTATTTGAATTTAGCAATCAACTTATTTGCAGCCTCTACTGCCGCATATGTTGCTATTACAGTATCCAATGCCTTAACATACTCTTCCATATATGCTATGCAGATACCCATCTCATCGTAACTAGCATCAAAATCTTCCTCAAATGCTTCTGCAGCATCACCTTCCCATGCGTCAAGCAGATTATAGCTTTCACCTTTCAGTTCTTCTCTCTGTGTTTTTAAACAACCAATCTCCCTCTGAATTGCATCTCTCTTGGCCTGTAGCTGTGACGCTGTAAATTTTATAACCGCCATAAAAAAACCTCCTTAAAATTATATATTATCTTCTTTTAGAATTCACTCTTGATGAGGGACGATTTGCCTTATTGGCATATGCCCTCGGTACATTTTTACCTGACGAACCTGCTGACTGGGCTTGATTATTACTTGCTGCCTGACTTGCTGCTTCTCTTGCTGCCGCCTCTCTTGCCGCTGCCTCCGCTGCCTCTCTTCGTCTTTGTTCCTCCAGTTCCTTTAAATCAGCATCTCTAACGGACGCTGCTACTCGTCGCATCTCGTTTGCCGTGCTATGCATAAGGTCCACAGTACTTTGTATTTTTTTCTTTTCACCTACACACTTGCCACTGTATAAATCTGCATTATCTCCAACCCAGTCATTGGGAAGGCTTCTTATAATCAAACCAAGTGGCGCCAATGCATCAGCCTCTAGTTGGTAAGCTGCATTATCCAATTGTTTTGCTCGTTCTACACTCGCATTATATTCAGCTGCTATGGATTGTTCTGTCATATTTACCCCCCTAACCACCAAATACATCTGTGGCTAATCCACTTGTTATATCGTGCATTTCCATTTCCATTTCTTCGTAGTTATCTGCTATGGTTTCCAATCCTTCAACCATATCTTCTCCATCGGAATTTAATGTACCGTCACCATAACGAGTACTCTTGTAGTCTAAAAACTCATTATAATGTCTATCACTAGCCTCTCCGTGCCAATACCTTCTGGTTCCCGCAATCAAAGCATCCATAGCAGACATTAGCTTGGCAAGCTCCGCAAGCTTATCTCCTATATGTTCCGCATGATCCCTAAGTTCCTCAGGCGTGACAACAATCTTTATTAACTCCGGCATTCAAATCCCTCCTATATATCTATATTCTGGATTGCAATTTGGGTGGCATTCTCAGCATTAGTGTATTCCTCAATGGCATCCTTCTGTATCTCGCTTAAATCGTCATAAAAAAATGAACAATCACCGAATTCTTGTACAAGACTTAGCAAGTGATCAGAATATGCTTCCGCCGCGCCACCTTCCCAGTTGAAAGTAAGATCACACTTAACATAACTATGCAACTCCCGTACACATTCTTTATATTGACTAATGTACCTATCCAGCTTTTGATTATCCTCTTCCAGTCTGGATATAACATTTCTTATCTCACTTGGCATGACCATACCTCCTTATCCATCAAATTCCACACCCATATCGTTCATGGTCTCACTAGTGGAACTATAATCCTGTACAGCGGTACTATCAGAGCCACTATAATCCCCTACAATATTTGATTCAGCAGTAGTAAATTGCTTAACTACATACCCCATACATACACCAAGATCTCTACTCCCTGCACGCTCTTTGTTCAATCCTGCCTGAATAACATCTAGAGAAGCTCTACACCCAGCATACTCGCTACTACCGCCCATCTGAGAATCAATAGCAGCCACCTTTGCAAGTGCAGACTGCAAAGCGCTGGAAATACTATTAAATTGTCCTACATAGGAACTCATCCTAGTTAGATTCGTATAAAACATTCCATTACCGTATGGCATAACTCTCACTCCTTATAAGCTTCTCAATTGTGGTTATATTATCACATTTTCTTCCTTTTGATGTAAAATCCTGACGAATAACCAGTTTTTTATGACGAATAACCAATTTTATAGCATAAGTAGCTTAGAGCCGTTTGTCACTCCATTTTCAGCAAGAGTTGTATTGCTATTTAGCATCCTTTCATCCTCTACTGAGCATAGCATAAATTCCTCTGGTTTTTTATTAATGCTAGTCTTATATTTCACTGCAAGCATCTCACTCACCTCTTGCACTATACTAATTATCTTAACATTTTCATCCAAGTTGAAATCATGAGTTTCACCTAAAGATGGTATATAAATATCTACTAATATCACAGGCTCGCCCCCTCTTCATAGTAATTCATTAATATATGTCTTTTGTCTTCCTCACTGATATCACTATTTATCATTTCTTCCCGAATCAGCTCTCCTGAATGTGACTTATTTAGAAGTATTTTCACACTTTTATTCTTGCTGTCTGCCAACAGTTCTTCTAGTATTTCATCCCACTGGGCCAAATACAAGCTTACCTTTCCCTTAGATAATCTATCTGACTTTACTACTGTAATTCTTCTTCCCAGATAACAGCAGGTAATGTAGATTCTATCTTCATCATAAATATATACAGTAAGCGCTACTCTGGAATAATTTACATATCCCAAATTCTTCTTAAGTCCCTGCTCTATAACAAAGCTTTTATCCTCCTGCTCAATCAGATTGCTTTTATAAAGACTATGCAGTGACATACAAATATCCTTTTTGTCTAATTGATTATCCTCATGTCCTATGGTATATAATTGTCTGATACCGTAGCCTGCCAACAGAACTGTCAGTTCATTCTCATCTAGGCAATATCTCTTCTCTGTCATATTCTCACCAGCTCTCTAATTTGTTCCTTATAGGTTCTAGACAGCGGAATTCTAATATCTTTGTTAATAACAATATAGTTTTCCGATAGTCTTACCCTATCTATATATGTAGTATTAATGATAAATCCTCTGTGACATCTAATAAATGTTTCCGGAAGTCTCTCCTCCAGATCACTAAGACTTCCATAGATACTATACTCTACGGAGCTTAGCCTTATACATATCATCTTATTTCTTGCTTCTAGGTATAGAATATCCCTATAAAAAAGCTTTACCTTACCATCCGGGGTGTCTATCCAGATACTTCCCTCATCCTTTACCATAATACTTGATATAAATTCAGTAAGAATTCCCCTTAATTCTCTATTACCATAAGGAGCTATAATCAATGATATAGGTCGAATTTCCGGATTTAAATAGCTCATAGGCGATATAGCTCCGTCTGCTATAAGCATCATATTAATATCCGGGAATTCCTTTCTTATCTGTCTGGCATTATATGCTCCATCTGTGTCGCATATATTTACTATAGCCAGCTGTGGTGACTCTTTAACCTCCATAGAATTACATACTATATTTAATTTTTCGTTACCACTAAGTGATACTATCTCCCTGCTTTGCTTTATCAGGGAATCAATCTCGCTATCACTTTGGTCAAAAATCAACATAGTAATCACCTATGTTTACCTCCTTGCCAATGGAACCACTATCTTGTCAATATCTGCTTTTGTATTTGAAGCCACAAGACCAATTCCTGCTTTATATGTCTTAGACTGCTCCTTATACGGAATCTGACTAAAATTAAATATTCTGTTGGAGGATACATCTCCTCCAAAATGTACACCTGTCTTGTACGATGCTATTAGCCTTGTTATTCTGTAATAATCCACCTCTGGCATCTGGTCTAATGCAACACTTGCAATGAAGTAGATATTATGCATTCTACCCTTTTCAATAAAATTCTCCACGAAGCCTTTCATATCCAGCTTACTATCGTACACAGTCTTGGCAAACCATACATAATCACTTACAAATATAAATATAGGCTGCTGGGCGCTCATTTTTTCATAAATTTCATGCTCCTCTGCATCCCGTGCCAATAGCTCCTTCTTAAGAGCACTTCTCTTCTTAAATTCAGGTATGATACCGGCGAAGTAGTTGTACAATTCATCTTCATTAGTAATATAATCAATATTTCCTTCCTCAGAATATACCTTCATGGCATTAGAAGGACCATCTATGATACAGATACGACTGTCCTTAAGCATAGCTGACTGAATGATAGTTCTAAGGTAATTCTTCTTTCCACTTCTTCCGTGACCTGTAATGAGATAACAGAAGATATCCTTCAAATCAATACTATAAACTGCTGCGCTTTCCGCATTATATGCCACAGGAAGCAAATCTCTATCCTGTATGGCTACTTCAAACTCGCTCAAGGCACTAAACTCAGACCAAACCGGCTTCTCTGGTATTACAGGAATTTGTCTTGCCCTTCTTCCAGTCCAATTTTGACTCATATCCATACATACTGCCTCTATGTACTCTGATCTTGAGTAGTCATCTACTGACTCCACTGCTAACGCTGTCTGATATTCTAAAGCTCGTCCACCATAAGCAGCCAGACCTCTACCCTTTATTCCACTTTCTGGCAATACATCGAAGCCTGATATATGAATAATCTCAGAATAAGCGTATTTATCCACCATTTCTGTGGTGATTGATGTTTTAATATTCTCTGCAACTCTATTTGGTATGTCTCTATTACTAAAGCCTCCTCCGGATAATACAAGGTAGATTCCCTGGCTTACACCTTCCTTAGACAGAACTATCAAATCCTCCAAATATTTCTCGCCTGTCTTCTCGTTAAATGCTCCCACATTATCAATGAACAAAAATACAGCAGGCACTACAACTCCATTTGCACGAACATACTGACTGTAATTTCCTCCCTTAAACAGCTTCTTCCTTTCAGCCAGCATTCCACGAAGCATATTGAAGAATTTTGCCATTTTCTCATCCTCACCTTCGCACATAACGCCACCTACATGTGGCGCGTTCTCAAATGAGGCCATCAGTCTACTGCTAAAATCAATAGCATATATATTTACATATTCAGGCGAATACTTGCATATCAATGAATATGCGATGGTTTGAAGGGATGTACTTCTACCACTGGAAACTAATCCACATACGCTATGATGTCCGTCCTCAGCAAAATCCAAATATAGTGGCATCTGTTGCTGATTCTGAGGATCATCCAACATACCAACCACAATATTAAGTGACCAGACTCCCTGATAATCTACCCATCTGCCATTACTGTAACAATTTTCATTGAATTCAGGAATACTATTAAGATACAGCCGTGCAGGTAACACAGGCATCCACAGCTTAAGCTCATAGTTATATCCATTTTCCTGTGCTATTACTGCAAGATAATCCTTTACCGCATCCAGCTGACTCTTCTCCTTCTTCTGAGGTAAAATAATCTTACGCTGCATGGCTACGGTCATAAGATTATAGATTACATCTCCTTCGTAATCCATTACTTCAAAATATGTATTAATGAAATCCTCTAACCTTGCTGTATTGTATACGCTTTCCGAATAATCTAAACCCGATGCCTCCATTAATCTATATACCTGATTAATGACCTGCATCATAGCATAGTGGTTTTCTACACAGTAATTAATATTTGTCTCCAACTGATTCATAGCTGTTGCCACTATTCCAGCAATATCCTTATACCATGTATACAGTGTCTTATCTTTGTGCGCTGACTTGGCATAGCTTCCAACCATATCCACTCTTCCTGTCAGGGATACCATATTAGCAATCTCTGTAGATACAGAATCATCCTCAATATAGGTTGCTCCACTGTATCCAGACTGGAACAGCTCAAATACCTCGTCACTACCAACCTGGAGGTAACATCTTCCCGCCTGAGTTATATATGCAGCGTCAGGCTTATGAAGCATATCATTACTATCCTGCTTATCGGCTACTCTTAGACATAATCTAAACTTTGTATTACTCCATATATTGTCATTAACCGTTCCACTAGGCTTCTGCGTTGCCAAAATCAAATGCACTCCCAAGCTTCGTCCAACCTGAGCTACACTAATAAGCTCCTGCATGAATTCCGGTTCTTCCCTTTTTAGCTCTGCAAACTCATCAATTATTATAAATAAATGTGGTACAGGAAGTGCGGCTTCATTATTCTTATAAAGCTTTGTATATGCATTTATGTTGTTAACTCCATTTTCATTAAAAACCTTCTGACGCCTTCTATTCTCACTTTTTATAGAAACCATAGCTCTCTTAACCTGATTGCCAGACAGGTTAGATATCTGTCCAACAAGGTGTGGTAATCCGTCAAATAAGTTAGCCATTCCTCCACCCTTATAGTCTATAATGAAAAATCCAATATCATCAGGGCTATAATTTACTGCCAACGAAAGCATATATGTCTGAAGGGTTTCACTCTTACCTGAGCCTGTAGTTCCTGCCACAAGTCCATGTGGTCCGTGGTATTTTTCATGAACATCAAGGTATGACAATACGCCGCCTGCCTTTTCGCCCAATAATCCCTTTATATTCTCGTAGGTTCTATTTTTCTTCCATCGATTTAATACATCTAATTCACTTAGCTTCTTAACACCATACATATCAAAGAAGGTAAGGGACTGAGGTATGTCTCCTCCAATCTCAACTTCATTGACCCTAATATTTGCAAGCTTTCTGGCGAATTTTTCAAGCACATCATCAGATATATTATCAAAGCTGATATGTACCTGATCTTCCTCCTCCTGAGATACATTGTATTTCCCCTGGAAAATATTATCGTTCTCTATAATATAGTCACAGGAATTAGGTATATTTACATATGAATCAGCTACTATAACTGTAGATAGACCATATTGCGGTTCAGGATTGTAAACATATCTTGATATTAATTCTCCATCCATAAGCTCTGGATTCATCAAAATCATGATGTAATGAGGCATAGGAAGCTGGTCCTTTTCCCCTTCATCTCTTTGTCTAAACACCCTGGCAAGCTCATAAAATATATCACTTGCCTCTTGCTTGTCTGAAGCGATATATCTTACCTTCTTATCCTCTGACCATGTATGTGGAAACCACTTTACAAAATCCCACATATCAGTATTGTAATAGCTATTTTTGTTATAAACGAATACCAGCTTCACATCTGTATAGCAGGTATTTGCAGCAATTTGAGCCATAAGCAGCTTGACAAGATGTACAGCACCAACATAATCCTGTCCACCTACCATACCTACAATTCTATGCTTCATCAAATCAACACCTACAGGAACATTGTACAAAGTATCAAAGTTGTCCTTTATCATAGATGGCTTATTAGCCAAACTATCTCCATAGCTAAGTATGTTTTTCTCTTTTTCAACATTTATTTCTGCTTGAAATGGTATATTTCCTAGTCCCAATCTAAAAAACAAGAAGTCTTCATGATGTTCATTTCTATTCCATAAAAGTCCTGATTCTTCATCATATAAAGTACATTCCTCTGCACTTTTATACATGTTATGAAGAGCAGACATATTATTATTGTATTTTTCTCTAATTTTATTTGTAATCTCTATGAGATATTTGCTATATGAATCAAATCTGTGTAGTTCAGACTTTTTAAGTTTCTTCCCCTGTGAATTCATACTTATTATAGCCGTAATCACTCCCATTATCGCCGAAGACAGTGCCATAATTATGCCCATATACATAAATGCACCTCTTCCGCCTCCACTCTGCTTGCTGGAGTAAACCATCAATATACCACATAACAGCATAGGGACTGCCATTGTTATAGTTGAACCTACAGTCTGCATTAATGATTCTTTTTTTATCTCACTTTTAGGTGGTGCAGGAGCTATGGTAACTGGTGTCTTATCTATCTTGATTATATTTCTCGGTGCTCTATGAAGAAGGATAGTTCCATCCTCCACTACCATGTCCGGCGTTTCCTTTTCCTGGGCATAGCTTGGCATATACAAGCTTAATTTGCCTGTATTTATAATTACATTATTTTGAGAATTATCTATGGCGAGAACATCGCCTAGGAATACAAGATTAAGTCCCATGATGCTTATATGGTCACCAAATTCTAATACCTTTTCCACAGTAATAAACTCCGAATTGATATGTACACCATTAGGACTTTTGTTATAAATTTTCCAGCCAACCTGTTCCTTAGAAAGAACGGCATGCTCTCTGGATACTATTCCCAAGAAATCATAGCAAATATCCATCTCCTGCTTCTTGCCTATGGTTATCTGCTGCTGATTACTTATATCATATTTGTCGAATACAGCTACTGCATAAGTTACATTTCTAATAACCACAGTAACGCTTTCTCTATCCTCTGTATAGATTTGGAAAACATCATTATCACATAATTCTAATCGTTCATAACGATGTTCCTCCTTGATTATTCTATATTTTCTACTACCTTTAATACTCCATACATTGTTTATTACCTCTAATAGTAGCTCCAGGTCGTTACTTAATGCAAATAAATTCTTGTGTAGAAATATTGAATAATCCGAGTCATTTATTACCGGCAATTTAAATTCTTTATATACCGTACCAGTGTATACTGATAATACTATCACGCCAAGCACCTCCCTCTAGAATAGATTAACAATCAGATATGAGTCGGCAAATTGCAGCTTGTCACCATCATTGATTTTAACGGGTACATCTGTAAGTGTGTACCTTGTTTTCCCTCTTACCAAAATGGTTTTGTACTCCGCAGCAAGACCTTGAACATACAGTTCCTTACCCTGTCTAATAAACTTTAGATGCTGCTTTGCTATATCCTGCTCATTTAATACGATTCCATTAGTCTTTGCATGTCCGAGATAAAGTTCGTCAGTAATATTTACTATATATTTCTTAGTACAAATACCTCCCTTATATTCTAGGTGAGTACATACAGCATTAAGTCTCTCTGTAAATTCTTCATCAT
>JAZPXZ010000104.1:0-3276 GCA_045543915.1 Wujia sp. | reverse complement strand
TGGAAATCAAACCACATTGCTATCAAGACGGTCGTATAACTGATCCCAATGATTTTTGCTCATGGGGAATTATAAAAGATAAGAATATGTGTGAGGTTACAAATGAGCTGGATCCTAGAAGAAATAATCAATGAAGATTTTGAATGTTGGTATCATAAATATCATGAATTTGAAACAAAAGAAGCAGCCGAGCAGTTTGGATTAAATAACCTATTGATTGGCATTACAAAGCATTATGAAGTTTATCACAGTTAAGGAGGATATATGGCTAAGAATAAGAAATACTGTTATCTATATCTGACTGATGCTGAGGTCTCTTATTATGGTCCTGAGCATTTTCAGGACTACATCAGTGCAATGCATGAATTTGAAAAAGATGCCAAGGAATGGGTCAGGAAAAGAGGCTTTACATGGTCAGAATTATGGAAACCCGGATATAATGAGATCAAGAGGAGGATAAGAGCATTATGGGAGTAGATATATACAATGAGCTTGTAGACATGGCTGTACAGGGCTTTAAGCAGGCACAGGGACTGTATATGACAGCCTGCAGAATGTATGATTTTGTGGCGGGAGTGCATCCTGAGGAGGACTATAATAAGGTGTATGAGTTGATACATCAGGCTTTAACTCAAGGCTATATGGAGGTATATGATGGCAAGAAATAAGGTGGTAAAAAGTTTTTACATCAAGCCTGAAAACTATAAATGGCTTGTAGAAGCTGCAGAGATCAATGACAGGTCCCTTTCCTATTTTGTGGACCTTGCGCTTGACAGACTTATTGAGGAGGTATCATATCATGGCAATCAGCAGGAATGACTTTTTCCCGGAGATCCTTTTTTCTAAGTATACAGATGCAGAGCTTAGGAAAGAGTATTCAAGACTTAGATCCATAGCAAGAAAGAGACTGGAAAGAATGGGTAAGAGCGAATTTGCTGATACTCAGACCTATCTCAAGAATCGTAATAGATTCAAACAAGTAAAAGATATCAAGAATAAAACCGAGTTGTCAAAGATGCTCGCTGATGTATATGATTTTGTCAGCAGCAAGAGATCAAGAATCACAGGACTTAAGGAGATACGCAGAGAGTCAATCGAGACCTTGCATTCACATGAGTATGACTTTGTGACCAAAGAAAATTGGAAAGTGTTCACTGATTTTATGGATGCGTTTCAGGACCAGTTTGCCAGGTCCTACGGATCACCGACATCAGAGGATTTAAACAAATGGCTTGGAAGTGGATTATCTAAGCACAGAATACCTCCTGATGTATTAAAAAACTTATTTGACCAATATCTCACTGAAAGAGGGTTAAGACCAGTATCATGAAAATAGTAAGCCCGGAGCAATTTGATTTTCCAAGCTTTAAAAAATTAAAATGTCAGAAAAGGTTTGCCGGTAATCCTGGCACAACTTCCAAGACAAGATACAAGGATGTAATCTCAGCATTTGACATTGAAACAACAGGGCTGCCTGATATTGAGCAGTCTATCATGTATGTATGGCAATGGGCTTTTGATGATGTTTGTGTTGTAGGCAGGACCTGGGAGCAATTCCTTAATTTTGCCGAGAATCTCATGGAATTAATGAAACCTAATGAGGTCCTTGTTGTGTTTGTGCATAATCTTAGTTTTGAATTCCAGTGGTTGAGAGGTATATGGGACTTTGGAGAGAAAGATGTATTCTGTACAGAAGCCCGCAGGGTCCTGTATGCCAAGATGGGAACTATTGAATTTAGATGCTCATATATGCATTCCAACATGTCACTGAAAGAATATACTGAAAAGATGGGTGCAGAGCATAGCAAGTTATCAGGTGAAGAATTTGACTATTCTAAAATAAGATATCCCTGGACTTCTCTGACGGATCAGGAGCTTGCCTATTGTGTGCATGATGTAATAGGCTTGGTTGAAGCAATCAAGATCGAGATGCAGCATGACAGGGATAATCTATACACATTTCCATTGACCAGCACAGGCTATGTCAGGAGGGATGGAAAGAGAGCCATGCACAGAGTCCCTCATACCTGGATCACAAAGCAAGTACCGACATGGCATGTATATGAGATGTGCAGGGAGGCATTCCGGGGAGGCAATACTCATAGTAATAGGCACTTTACAGGGAGAGTCCTCCGAGGCACTGACAAAGTTGCCGGAGTCAAATCTGTAGACAGGTCCTCATCATATCCTGATGTACTTGTAAATAAACCATATCCTGCAGATGCATTCTATGAAGTAGGACCATGCAGCTTAGAGAAATTCTACTGCTTGTATAAGAAGATGGAAAGAGCCTGCCTCTTTCGTGCAAGGTTTACAGGCATCAAATTAAAGGACTATACCTGGGGATGCCCATATATTCCAAGGGATAGATGCAGGAATATTGTGGCAGGAGCTTTTGATAATGGCAGAGTCTTAGAGGCAGAGTCCCTGGAGATAACAATCACGGATGTTGACATGCGTATATTTGAGTATGAATATGAGTGGGATTCTTTGGAGATCTTAGACTTATGTTATACACGCTATGCCATGCTGCCTCATGCATTTACCCGGCTTGTAAATATGTACTATGAACGAAAGACAAGCCTCAAGGGAATCGACGGAGCAGAGCTTGACTACTACAGAGCAAAGGCAAAACTAAACAGTCTTTATGGTATGACAGCGCAGGATCCTGTTAAGCAATCCATCATATTTAAGGATAATGAGTACCGGCTTAAAGATGAGGATCCTCAGAAACTGCTTGCAGAAAATAACCGACGGAGGCAACTGCCAAATTATCAGGTGGGATGCTGGGTCACAGCCTGGGCAAGATATATGCTGGAGCTTGCCATCATCAAAGTCCATGAGACTCCCGGAGCATTCTTTTGTTACACAGATACGGACTCTGTAAAATACATGGGTGAAGTAGACTTCTCCGAATACAATAAGAAATGCATCGAGGACAGTACTAAAAACGGAGCTTATGCTATAGACAGCAAGGGCAACACGCACTATATGGGAGTCCTGGAAGAAGATGAGCGCTGCAGGGCTTTTGTGACTTTAGGAGCTAAGAAGTATGCGTATGAAGATCTTGATGGAAAGCTGCATATTACTGTTGCCGGAGTTATCAAGAAAGCCGGGGCTTTGGAGATGGAGAAAAAAGGCGGTATAGAAAGCTTCAAGCCTGACTTTGTTTTTACTGAGGCAGGAGGCTTGGAGGCTGTCTATAATGATACAGAGTATGGCACGATTGAGATAGATGGTCATGACTTAAGAATAACAGCAAATGTATATTTAAAG
>JAZPXZ010000103.1:0-7627 GCA_045543915.1 Wujia sp. | reverse complement strand
CCTTTATATATTTGTACATGTGTAAGGGGGAAAATAATCAGGATATTTTTAATAATTTGCAATTGATTGATTCTAACTTTGGATATTTTGATTTTGTGAATTTGTTATTTATAACAGGAGGAACATATTTTTTAGGACCGGATATTATTTCTAGAAATATTATATCCAAGGATGGAAAAACCGCTAGAAATGCGACCATATTAGCAGCATTTTCTATTGGTGTAATTGGATTTATAGTTACTATGATTGGCATGTGGACCTTATACAATTTGCCTGTGATGCATGGAGAAAATCCAATGATATACATTATGGATAAAATTATTCCAACACCACTTGCAGTACTTCTTTGCCTTGCTCTTATGGCAACACTTATTTCATCGGCAGATACCTGTCTTATAAATGCAGCTACAATTGTTGAACATGATTTGTTAAAAAGAAATAATGTAAAAGAGCTTAGGTTTATTGTTCTAATTATGGGTATTGCATCACTATTTATTGCATTAGTCAGGTCTGATATAATTGATTTGCTATTGGGGGCATATTCAATTTATTCTCCTGGAATTGTATTTCCTCTGTTAGTGGCCATAGTTAGCTACAAAAAGAGAAAAATTAATAAAACACTATGGTTTGCATCGGTTATCCTTGGTGGAATAATGGGGTTAATTAATTCATATTTTATGATTGGACCTAAGTATTTGCCTCTGTTTGGTATGGGTTTGTCGTTGGTGTTAAGCCTTGTTTCCGTATTGCAAAGTTCAAGAGAAAAGTGTTAGAATAAAGGTTAGTTATTTTTTTAGATATTATTTGGAGGAATAGGATGTATACATATAATAAAAAGATATTATTCTCAGATATTGATGCAAATTCAAGGATGACTCTTGCGGGTATAATGAATGCAATGCAGGATTGTGTAAATATTAATTCTGAGTCTATAGGAAAGGGGATTGAGTACTTACTTAAGACAAGGAGAACTTGGTTTGCAATTAATTGGTATATTGAGATTAATAGATACCCTAAAATGTTTGAGGATGTGGTTGTAAAAACCTGGCCATATAACTTTTCATCATCTATGGGACTTAGAAATGTAATTGTAGAGGATGAGAATGGTGAGGTGATAATTGCTGCAGACTCAATATGGACATTGGTGGATCTAGACACAGGCAGACCAATTAGAATAACTGAGGATGATAGCACAGGCTATGATTTAGAGGAAAAATATCCTATAGAAAATCCTGGTAGAAAGATAAAAGTACCTGCTGAATTTAAGCTTATTGATACCGTTGTAGTTAAAAAATCTGATATAGATTATAATGGACATATGAGTAATGGAAAGTACATTCAGTTAGCTGATGAATATATGCCACTTGATGCTAATGTAAGTAAAATCAGGGTAGAATATAAGAGTCAGTCAAGGCTTGGAGAAGCATTAGAGATATACATGGCCAAGGAAAATGAAAGCACATTTATTAAAATACAAGGTAAAGAGGATGGGAGTCTTAAGGCAGTTGTTGAAATGTATTAGTCAAAATTTAAACTACTGTTTTAATGAAAAATGAATAATAAACCGTTATATTATTAATAGATTGTTGTATGGAGGTATGTATATGAGTAATACATTAGATAA
The DNA here is from genome assembly GCA_045543915.1 of Wujia sp. Lineage (GTDB taxonomy): Bacteria > Bacillota > Clostridia > Lachnospirales > Lachnospiraceae > Coprococcus_C. The sequence goes on along the minus strand of JAZPXZ010000103.1, from coordinate 6,003 downwards.
TGGAAAATATAAATGTCTAATAAGTGCAGCCTTAGAAGCTAGGGAAAAGGCTTATGCGCCATATTCTAAGTTTAAGGTTGGTGCTGCATTGCTTACTTCAGATGAGAATATAATAACCGGATGCAATGTTGAGAATGCATCATATCCTGCATGTAATTGTGCAGAGAGAACCGCCGTATTTAAAGCAATTACTATGGACAAGAAAAGCTTTGAAGCAATTGCTATAATAGCTGGCAAGGAAGCTGAAGGTGTTAAGGACTATACATCACCATGTGGAGTATGTAGACAGGTGCTTAGAGAATTTGTTGATCCTTGTAGATTTAAGGTAATTATGGCTAAATCTATGGATGATTATAAGGTTGCCACCTTAGAGGAACTTTTACCTTTAAGCTTTGGACCGGAGAATCTTGAATAATTTGGAGGATGAGAAATTGACTAATTTGGAAAATATGAGTGCGTATACGCTAGTTGAGAAAAGAGAACTTAACGAGATTAAGGGAACAGGTTATGTGCTTAGTCATAATAAGACTAAGGCAAGAGTAATGGTGGTTTGTAATGATGACAGTAATAAAGTTTTTACTATAGGGTTTAGAACACCACCGGCAGATGATACAGGAGTGCCACATATTATGGAGCACTCTGTTTTGTGCGGATCAAAGAATTTCCCTGCCAAGGATCCCTTTGTAGAGCTTTGTAAGGGTTCTCTTAATACATTTTTAAATGCAATGACTTATTCTGATAAGACTGTATACCCTGTAGCAAGTATGAATAAGAAGGATTTTCATAATCTTATGCATGTTTATATGGATGCAGTTTTTTATCCAAATATTTATACTCGTAAGGAAATCCTTATGCAGGAAGGATGGCATTATGAGCTTGACGAGGAGACTAATGAATTAAAATATAATGGTGTTGTTTATAATGAGATGAAGGGTGTATTCTCATCAGCAGAGCAGCAGCTTTATCGCCTTATAGAAAAGTCTCTTCACGAAAGTACTGCATATGGATTTGAGTCAGGTGGAGATCCTGACCATATTACGGAGCTTACCTATGAAGCGTTTCTTGATTTCCATAGAAAATATTATCATCCTAGTAACAGCTATATTTATTTATACGGAGATATGGATGCTGTGGCTGAGCTTGAGTTTATAGATAGAGAATATCTTTCAAATTATGACTATCTTAAGGTTGACTCAGAGCTTACAGATGAGCCTTGCTTTGATATGCCTAAGTCAGTGGATGAGTATTATTCTATAGCTGAAGCTGATAATGAAGCTGATAATACTTATCTTACTTATAATGTTGTAATAGGACACAGTGATGATATTAAGCTGTCTCTTTCAATGGCTGTGTTAGAGCATATGCTTCTAACTGCACCTGGAGCCCCTTTGAAGAAAGCACTTATTGATGCAGAGATTGGTAAGGATGTATTTAGCTCTTATGATGATGGTATTAAGCAGCCTACATTTTCAATTATTGCTAAGAATGCAAATGCATCTGATAAGGATAGATTTAATAAGATGATAGAAGATACCTTGAATAAGCTTATAGTTGAAGGTTTAAACAAGACTTCTCTTCAGGCTTCCTTAAATTATTTTGAATTCAAACATAAGGAGGCTAATTTTGGAAGACATCCTAAGGGTCTTATGATGGGATTAAATGCATTCTCAACCTGGTTATATGACGATAATATGGCTTTGGATTTATTTGAGCTTAATTGGGTATATGATGAGCTTAAGAAGGAGCTTAACTCTGATTATTTTGAAAAGCTTATTAAGACATATATATTGGATAATAATCATAAATCCTTTGTCACACTTATGCCTAAGAAGGGTATGTTAGATGAGAAGAAAAAGGCAGAGAAGGCTAAGCTTGCTGAATATAAGAATTCCCTCACAGATGCAGAGCTTACAGATATTGTTAAAACTGCAGAGCATTTGAAGCAGTATCAAAGTGAGCCAAGTACTAAGGAGGAGCTTCTTAGTATACCGCTTCTTGAGATTAGTGATATAGACAAGAAAGCAAGGAAGCTTAATAATCAGTTTACAGAGATTGAGATGGTAAAGGTTGTAAGCCATGATATATTTACAAACGGAATTATCTATATAAATCTTGATTTTGATATTACTGACATGGATATTAAGAAATATCCATATGTTGGACTTCTCACAGAGATTTTTAAATATGTTGATACTGAAAATTATGAATATAATCAGCTTGCTAATGAGATAAACCTTCACACCGGTGGAATTGGTTTTGGAACCTCAGTGCTTAGCAAGAAGGAGAAGGACAAGTATAGAGTCTCATTTATGGTTAATGCCAAGATGCTTGATGAAAAGCTAGACAAGGCATTTGAGCTTATAGAAGAGATATTATTTACCTCTAAGCTTGATAGCAAGAAGAGACTTAAGGAGATTATTGCTGAGATAAAGTATGGTCTTAAGAATGAGCTTGTATCAGCAGGTCATCTTACTGCTGCAAATAGAGCCATAAGCTATATTTCTCCTATAGGCTTAGTTAAGGAATATCTTGAAGGTATTGAGTATTATAAGCTTTTGGACAAACTTGATAATAATTTCGAAGCTGAGTATGATGCTCTTGTTACTGATTTAAAAGATGTTTTAGGCGAGATATTATGGAGAGGTGGATTACTAGTTAATTACACTTCAGATAAGAACCCTAAGGAAATGTTAGAAAAATCTATTACATCACTTTCTAAGAAGCTTTCAACAAGACTTAGCTATGATGAGGAAAATAGTGTTAAGCCTGAGAAGCTTAATGAGGGCTTTAAGACTGCAAGTCAGGTTCAGTATGTTGCAACTGCAGGTAATTATATGGATGCTGGTTTAGAGTATACAGGCTCTTTAGGAGTATTAAGCTCAATATTTTCTTATGATTATCTGTGGCTTAATGTAAGAGTCAAAGGTGGAGCATATGGATGTATGTGTGCATTTGCAAGAAGTGGAAATTCATATTTTACATCTTATAGAGATCCAAACCTTATGGAGACCTATGAGATATACAAGAATGCTCCTAGCTATGTAGCTAATTTTGATGCTGATGAGAGAGATATGACTAAGTATGTAATTGGTGCAATAAGTAAGCTTGATTCACCACTTACACCTGTAGCAGAGGGTAACTTTAGCTTTGCATCATACATTATGGGACTTACTGATGAGGATTTGCAAAAAGACAGAGATGAAGTTTTGTCTACTAATGTGGAAACTATTAGAGGCTTGGCTCCATATGTTGAGGCCGCTATTAATAATGGTATAATATGTGCTGTTGGTGGAGAGTCAAAGCTTGAAGCTGCAAAAGATAATTTTAAACAGGTTATTAGTGTATTTTAACTAATGAAGTAATTTAATAGTTAATAAGCGTATATTAGATAATGGAGAATTACATGGGTAACAAGATAGATAATATAAACGATGGTGTATATCTTGATATTGATAAGATATTAGGCAAGAAAAGTAATGATAATTTCAGGTCAGGCTTTGTTGCAATCGTTGGAAGACCAAATGTTGGAAAGTCTACTCTTATGAACAGACTTATCGGTCAGAAAATTGCAATAACTAGTAACAAAGCACAGACTACTCGTAATAGAATACAGACAGTTTATACTGATGATGAAGCTCAGATTGTATTCCTTGATACACCGGGTATCAATCGTGCAAAGAATAAGCTTGGTCAGTATATGATGAATGTGGCATATAACACATTGAATGAAGTGGATGTTGTTATGTGGGTTGTTGAGCCAACCACATTTATTGGAGCAGGTGAAAGACATATCATTGAGGTTTTAGCCAAGGTTAAGACACCTGTAATACTAGTTATAAATAAGACTGATACTGTGGAGGAACAGGCTATATTTGATGCAATAAATACCTATAAGGAGGTATATGATTTCCAGGATATAGTACCTGTTTCTGCTCTTAAGGGTAAAAATTCACAGGAACTAATTAAGACTATAAAGGAACATCTTCCATATGGTCCGCAGTTCTATGATGAGGATACAGTAACGGATCAGCCTGAAAGACAGATAGTGGCAGAGCTTATTAGAGAGCAGGCATTAAGACTTTTGGATAAGGAAATACCTCATGGTATAGCTGTAGTTATTGATAGAATGAAGGAACGACCAGATGGTGGGCTTATAGATATTGATGCCACTATAATATGTGAGAGGGATTCGCACAAAGGTATTATAATAGGCAAGCAGGGAGCTATGCTTAAGAAGATTGGTTCTAAGGCTAGAGTGAGCATGGAGAATCTCCTTGATTGTAAGGTGAATCTCAAGCTTTGGGTCAAGGTTAAGAAGGACTGGAGAGATAGTGATACATTGATTAAAAACTATGGTTATAGAGATGAAAGCTAATTTATAGTTTTTGGTAATATAAGTAGGTGATAGTGTGGTAGAGGATATTATTGTAACAGGAATAGTTCTATATACAGTTCAGCTTGGGGAATATGACAAGAGATTGGTTGTTCTTACCAAAGAACGAGGTAAAATTACTGTATTTGCCAATGGGGCAAGACGTGCAAATTCTAATTTTAGAGCTGCAAGTCAAAGCTATGTTATGGGGAAATTTACTATTACTCCTAGCGGTGATGCATATAGACTTATTAGTGTAAGTGTAACTGAGTATTTTGCCGAACTACCTTATGATATGGAAAAAATGTGTTATGCATCATATTTTTGCGAGCTTATGTCCTATTATACAAGAGAGGGAGATAAATGTGTTGATAATTTAAATCTTTTGTATATGACACTTAAAGCATTGGTTGATGGTAAGCTGTCTAATTCTTTGATAAGAAGCGTTTATGAGATTAAGCTTATGGACATTGAGGGACAAGCTATTCACTCATATTCTTGTGTAAAATGCGACTCAAAGGAGGATCTAACTCATTTTGATGCAACATTTGGAGGAGTATGTTGTGTAAAATGTGCTTTAAAGTATAAGGTTAATATTAGGGTAAGTGAAACTCTGGTATATACGCTTCAATATATTCTTTCTACACCACTAAATAAAATATATAGCTTTAAGCTGGAGAAAGATAAGGAAGAGGAGCTTGCATGGATTGCAAATCGCTTTAGATGCGAGTATGTAGATAAAAATTTTAAATCCTTGGAAATTCTTGCTACTTTAGCTTGAAAAAAATTACTTTAAAAGGTACAATATGGATTATGTGTCATACATAAAAATATTCAACAAATCCCACACACGCCGGTGTAGGGGTGGAAGGAAGGTAAATTAACATGGAACAATCAGCTAAGACAATGGACAAAATTGTTGCACTTGCAAAGTCAAGAGGATTCATATATCCAGGTTCTGAGATATATGGAGGTCTTGCTAACACTTGGGATTACGGTAACCTTGGCGTTGAGTTTAAGAACAATGTTAAGAAGGCTTGGTGGAAGAAGTTTATCCAGGAGAATCCTTATAATGTTGGTGTAGACTGTGCAATCCTTATGAACCCACAGACTTGGGTAGCTTCAGGTCATGTAGGTGGTTTCTCTGATCCTCTTATGGATTGTAAGGAATGTCATGAGAGATTTAGAGCTGACAAGGTTATTGAAGATTTTTGTCAGGATAATGGAATCACTTTAGACAGTAGCGTTGACGGATGGACTAAGGCTCAGATGAGTGAGTTTATTGAGTCTAATAATATTTGCTGTCCAACCTGTGGCAAGCATAATTTTACAGATATTAGAGAATTTAACCTTATGTTTAAGACATTCCAGGGTGTTACAGAGGATTCAGCTGCAACTCTTTATTTAAGACCAGAGACTGCACAGGGTATTTTTGTTAACTTCAAGAATGTTCAGAGAACATCTAGAAAGAAGATTCCATTCGGTATTGCTCAGATTGGTAAGTCTTTCAGAAATGAGATTACACCAGGTAACTTTACATTCAGAACTAGAGAGTTCGAGCAGATGGAATTAGAGTTCTTCTGTGAGCCTGATACTGATCTTGAATGGTTTAAGTATTGGAAGGATTACTG
>JAZPXZ010000102.1:0-29886 GCA_045543915.1 Wujia sp. | reverse complement strand
AAAATAATCGTGATATGCTTTTTTGTTGTTAGCAATCAGCTTTATTCCTTTGTCCTTAGCCAATTCTAATCAACCCCTTCTATATTATCATTAATAATTGAAAAATCAATGGTTTTCTTAATTTTATCACACTTTAAAACCTTAATTCTTACCTTGTCACCAAGCTGATATCTCTTCTTGGAGTTTTCACCAATCATAGAATAAGTTTCCTCGCTAAAGTAATAACAATCATCATACATATAAGCTACAGAAACTGCTCCCTCTACTGTATTCTCAAGCTCTACAAAAATATAGCTTGAGGTAACCCCTGATACAACTCCATCAAATTCTTCACCTATATGCTCTGACATATACTCAATTTCTTTAAGCTTTATAACCTCACGCTCTGCTTCCTCTGCACGTCGCTCCTTGATAGAATTATCATTGGCAACAGTAGGAAGAATTCTATTATAATGCTTAATTCTCTTGTCATCAAGCTGTCCTTTAAGCTGCTCTTTAATGATTCTATGAATCTGAAGATCAGGATATCTTCTAATAGGTGATGTAAAATGACAGTAATACTTGCAGGATAATCCAAAATGTCCCGAACACTCTGTAGAGTATCTGGCCTGCTTCATAGAACGGAGCATCATCTTAGTGATAAGTGCTTCATATGGTTCTCCCTCAATCTGCTTAAGTATCTTCTGCAGCTCCTTTGGATGTACATCCTCAAGTGATGCCTTGAAGAACAAGCCAAAGTTATTGATAAAGCCATTCAATATAGAAATCTTCTCCTGATCTGGTTTTTCATGAACTCTATACTCAAATGGTAACTCCTGCCAGAAGAAATCCTCAGCAACAGTTTCGTTAGCCATAAGCATAAAGTCTTCAATTATCTTAGTTGCAGGATTCCTGTCATAAGGCTTAATCTCTACAGGTTTATGGTTCTCATCAACTATAATCTTCGTCTCAGGAACATCAAAATCTATAGAACCTCTCTTATGACGATTCTCTCTAATTATCTCGGAAAGCTCCTTCATTAGGTCAAACATAGCAACAAGATAATCATAACGCTCCATAGGAGCATCCTCTGTTCTATCTAAAATCTTAGCCACATTAGTATAAGTCATACGCTCATTAACATTTATTACACCCTCACAAATGTAATGATTCAAAAGCTTACCCTTCTTATCAATGTCCATTACACAGCTAAGTGTAAGTCTGTCCACTCCTGCGTTAAGAGAACAAATTCCATTAGACAGCTTATGGGGAATCATAGGAATAACACTATCAACCAAGTAACAGCTTGTACCTCTCTTAAGTGCTTCTTTATCTAAAGGCGACTTCTCCTTAACATAGTTTGTAACATCTGCAATATGCACACCTAGTGTATATATTCCATCCTTATAAGACAAAGTTATAGCGTCATCTAAATCCTTAGCATCCTCACCGTCTATAGTGACTGTAAGAAGTTCTCTAAAATCATGTCTTCCCTCTATATCAGCAGGGTCAACCTCATCCGGTATATCTTTCAAAGATTCCATAACCTTCTCAGGATACTCCATAGGTATATCATATGCACGAACAACAGAAAGTATGTCAGTTGCAGGGTCATTAACATGGCCTAATATCTCAACAATTTTACCCTCTGGAGATTTGCCCGACTCACCATAATTCGTAATTTTACATACAACCTTGTGACCGGTCATGGCTCCCATAGAGTCGTTTTTACTTATAAATATATCATCAGAAACCTTCTGATTATCAGCAATAACAAATCCAAAATGATCCTGCTTTTCAAAGGTACCAACAACAGTTGACATACCTCTCTCAAGAATCTTCATAATTTGAGCTTCACTTCTTCTACCAGAGCCGGCCTCCTTAATAGGCTTAATAAGCACCTTGTCACCATGAAATGCATCAAAACAGTACTTAGCTGGAACAAAATAATCATCCTTTTGTCCCTCAACCCTAACAAAGCCAAATCCCTTCTTATTACCTATGAAGGAACCAACTAATAGATTACTATCAATCTTCTTATATTTTCCTTTCGGTGTAAGCTCAACCTTACCCTCAGCAATAAGCTCTCCTAAGGCTTCTTCAACCCTCTTCTTATCAGCATCAGAAACCTGAAGCAAAAATCTTATATCCTTAAGCTTCATAGGCTTATACATATCATCACATATAAAGTCATAAAGCTTAGCTTTTATTATATCTCTTTTCTCACCCATAACAAGCACCTCCCTGATGCATATATATAATCCCACAAAACTTTGTAATAAACAATAAACCTGAGGTTTAATAATATACGAATATTTTACCACATTTTACCTTATCTATAAAGTAAAAAAGTGCTTTGAAATAAACTCAAAGCACTGTAATAATCTATTATAATAATTTTGATGATATAAGAAGAGCAATCACCATGAACGCAACTCCAAGGACAATTGTTATCTTAGATAAAACTGCCTCCTTGGACTTACCCTTATTCTTATTCCAGTAAGACTCACCATTACCACTTACGGCTGTAAGTCCGCCACCCTTGCCTTCCTGCATCATTACTACAATTGCTAAAAGCACACATATTATCAATAAAGCTATTACTAACGCTGTTTTCAATGTTAATTCCTCCTAAAATAATCAAATCACACTTTTGATATATTAGCATAAGAATTACGGCTTTGCAATAGTTTTTTCGTTAAAATAAGGATACCTTACCTAATTCCTCCTCTATCCTAAGAAGCTGGTTATACTTAGATGTTCTATCAGATCTACAAGGGGCTCCTGTTTTAATCTGTCCTGCATTAACTGCAACAGCCAAATCTGATATAAACGCATCCTCTGTCTCACCGGATCTATGGGAAATAACTGTCTTGTAACCTGCCTTTTTAGCCATTTCAATGGCTTCTAAGGCTTCAGTAAGGGTACCTATCTGATTATATTTTATTAAAATAGCATTAGCAATACCATCATTAATACCTTGATGAAGTCTGGATGTATTAGTAACAAATAAATCATCACCAACAAGCTGTACCCTATCGCCTAATCTAAAGGTTAAAACCTTCCAACCCTTCATGTCGTTCTCATCAAGACCATCCTCGATGGAGCATATAGGATATTTTTCAACCAAATCCTCATAATACTGAACCATTTCCTCAGCATTACGCTTAATCTCTCTGCCACTCATCTTACTTTCACCCGGGAAATAATACATCCCGGAGTTATCATCATATAACTCACTGGCAGCTGCATCTATGGCAATCTTTACATCTTCAAATGGCTTATAGCCAGCACCCTTTATTGCGTCCATAATACAATCCAACACCTGTGCAGAGCTTCCTAGGTTTGGTGCAAAACCACCCTCGTCACCAACACCAGTAGACAGACCTTTTTCAGAAAGCTGCTTCTTAAGAGTATGATATATTTCCGCACACATTTGAAGACATTCCTTAAAGCTATCTGCACCTACAGGAACAATCATAAACTCCTGTAAATCCACAGTATTATCAGCGTGACATCCACCATTTAGAATATTCATCATAGGCATAGGTAGCTGCTTAGCATTGGTTCCACCAATATATCTATATAGAGGAATTCTAAGAGAGTTTGCTGCTGCTCTCGCTACCGCAAGAGATACTCCAAGAATAGCATTTGCTCCATATCTGGACTTATTATCAGTTCCATCAGCCTCCCTAAGGAATTTATCTATAGCAGCCTGGCTATATACATTTGTGCCTACCAAGCGCTCACTAATTCTTGTATTTACATTAGTAACAGCCTTCTCTACACCCTTACCCATATATCTTTTTTCTTCATCACGAAGTTCATGAGCCTCATACTCACCTGTAGATGCACCTGATGGTACAGATGCTCGACCAGTAGCACCATTTTCAGTAATAACATCTACCTCTACAGTAGGGTTCCCTCTAGAATCAAGTATTTCGCGGGCTGATATACTCTTTATTCTATCAATTGCCATAATATCCTCCATATTTTTGAATATATTTTCTAGTGTAATTATTTACATAATTAGGGAAATATATTCATAAGAGATTATATGTTGTTATATAAAAAAACACCTACGGAATATTATCCGTAGGTGAACTTAATTACTAATATATACTTATACTACTCAACTTCTGACGCACAGTGTGGACACTTTGTAGCATCCTTGTGAATCTCGCTCTTACAATATGGACACTCCTTAGTAGTAGCTTCCTCAGCTTCCTCTTCCTTCTTCTTGCCGATATTAGCAAGGTTATTCATACCCTTAACCATAAGGAAGATGATGAATGCCATAATAAGGAAATTAATTACAGCTGTTATAAATGCTCCGTAGTTAATATACTGATCGCCTAAGAGATGGATTCTACCCTGAATCTCAGCTCCTCCGATACAGTTGATAATTGGAGTAATTACGTTATCAGTAAATGATGTTACTAAATCCTTGAATGCCGCACCTACGATAACACCTACTGCCATGCTCATTACATTACCCTGAAGAGCAAATTCTTTGAACTCCTGCAAAAATTTCTTCATAAATTTTAACCCCTTTCATTGGTATATTGTTTAAACTTCTTTATCTATGGCTACTGCCGACAAGACTTCATAATCTATGTCGGCAGCAAAGTTCATAAAATTTATACTATATTTTAAATATTATCCTATCTTACAATAAGTGACTTGCCAGTCATCTCTGCCGGCTGTGGAAGCTCCATAATCTCAAGAAGTGTTGGAGCGATATCAGCAAGGCATCCACCTTCGCGTAGCTTAACATCCTGTCCATAGTTGTAAAGGATGAATGGAACCGGATTAGTAGTGTGTGCTGTATGTGGAGCACCTGTCTCAAAGTTAACCATCTGCTCTGCATTACCGTGGTCAGCACAGATAAAGAGCACACCATCAGCCTGGTTTACAGCCTCTACTGCTGCACCAACACACTGATCAACTCTCTCAACTGCTGCAATAGCTGCTGGGATAATTCCTGTATGTCCAACCATATCTGGATTTGCAAAGTTAATAATAATTACATCATACTTGTCAGAAGTAATAGCCTCTACAAGGTTAACTCCTACCTCTGGAGCACTCATCTCTGGCTTTAAGTCGTAAGTTGCAACAGCTGGTGACTTAACAAGTGTTCTGTCCTCATCCTTGTTAGGCTCCTCAAGACCACCATTGAAGAAGAATGTAACATGTGCATACTTCTCAGTCTCTGCAAGTCTAAGCTGAGTCTTGCCACAGGCAGCAAGGTACTCACCAAGTGTATTAGTAATCTCCTGCTTCTTAAATGCAATAATCTTGTTAGGTATGCTCTCATCATAATCCTTAAAGCATACATAAGTAAGTGGTAATCTTCCACCCTTTCTATCAAATCCATCGAAATCATCTGCACAGAAGGCTCTTGTAATCTCTCTAGCTCTATCTGGACGGAAGTTATAGAAGATAACTGAATCGTTAGCCTTAACAGTTGCCACTGGAGCACCATTTTCCATGATTACTGTAGGAAGAACGAACTCATCAGTCTTCTCATCCGCATAAGAATCAGCAACAGCCTGTACAGGATCATTAGCCTCTACACCCTCGCCGTAAACCATAGCTGCATATGCCTTCTCAACTCTATCCCAGTTGTTATCTCTATCCATAGCATAGTAACGACCTGAGATAGATGCAACCTTACCTACACCGATCTCTGCCATCTTCTCTACTAATTCTGCTACATAATCCTTACCTGATGCAGGAGGTGTATCTCTACCATCAAGGAATGGATGTACATATACATTTGAAAGGCCCTGCTTCTTACAAAGCTCAAGAATTCCATATACATGTGTATTGTGGCTGTGAACACCACCGTCTGAGAGAAGTCCCCAGAGATGAAGGTCTGAATTATTCTTCTTACAATTCTCTATAGCCTGAAGAAGAGCCTCATTCTCGAAGAAATCTCCATCCTCTATAGCCTTAGTTATTGATGTTAAATCCTGGTAGATAATTCTTCCTGCACCGATGTTCATATGTCCAACCTCTGAATTACCCATCTGACCATCAGGAAGTCCTACTGCAAGACCTGATGCATTACCCTTTACAAATGGACACTCAGCCATAAGCTTATCCATTACAGGTGTATTTGCCATAGCTATAGCATTACCCTCTGCAGTATCACTGATTCCATAACCGTCAAGTACCATTAAAACTACTGGTTTCTTACTCATTGTATTTATCTCCTTTAATTATAATCATATATGTAACATATTTGGTGATATCCACCGAAGAATTATTATATATCATCAGTGCCATCATTTTCAAGGGATATGTTATTTTTATTCTTCATTTTCTTCCCTTGGAAAATCATACTAATCAGCATCAATATGGCGATTACTAAGGATATCAATACGCTTATCTTATTATCGTCCATATACCAAGCTTCTTTGTCATTGTCATAATAACCATCACGAAGCTTTCTTGGTTCCAAGCTATATTCTAGAAAATTAGCACCCTTTGTATTCTGGCTCTTTGAGAAGGAACCAATATAATTTGTTTTTATGTAGGGAAACTCCTCAAGCTCGGTGATATATCCATTCCATCCCAGAAAATACGCTGTAATCTTACTAACATCTGAAGTTATATTATCACTATAGGCCGTTACATCTGCACTAAATCCTAGCATTATATCTGTTGGATACTCTTCATAGACATAGTCGATAAACTCCTTGGACATGCCACCATATTCACTGGTATAATACAAATCCTTAGCACCAAACAAATGTAGAATCTCATGGGCATAGGTGTCCGGATATACATTAGTCCCATCACTCCATCTTAAACTAATAAGGCAAAATTCCCTATAGTAATAATCCTTATACTTCAAATGATAGCAATAGGCAGTACATTTATCAGCCTCACCATCTATAAACACCATATAGCCTATGCTATTAGCGTTGTATTTTTTAAGTATTGCTTCTGCATCGATACTATTTTCAATGTAATCATATACCGAATACACAAGCTGATCCGCCTTGTCTCCCTTTGCTTTAACGCGAGTACTTCCTCCAAAGGCCTCCTTATAGGATAAACGATATGTTAAATCACCGTCAACAGAGGTGTCATATATTATATTTACATCCTTACCATACAGTTCACCCTGTTCCTTAAGATAATCACAGGCAACCTTCATATTATCGGCTACAAGCTGTTCATCGCTTTCTAACCATTGTGAGTTTACATCATCTAAATATATGGTTACTAGGACTGTTGTTCCGTCAAGGTACTTTACACTTCCCGTGGTAGAATTTCCCCAGTCACTATAAGGCTCACCTGCGTCTCGCTGGGTAAGCTCAGTATAAATTGGAGTTTTCTCTTCCTTAGCACATCCAATGAGCAAGGTACAAATCATAAACAATATTAAAAGCTTTAATTTTTTCATATTTTATATTCTAATAATACTCCCCTAAACTAATTCCATTTATTCCAAGCGGAATCTCATGGTCCAAACCTATGAAATGTTCTCCATCATTCCATAAAACCTCTTTCACAAATGCATATTTATCCTCATCCCAGGTGGTGAAATCGTCAAGTACCATTCCACCAGTGTCCCCAGAATTTGCATTGAAGCACCAAAATGTATGATGAAGCTTGTATTCACCTATAAGCTGGCGCATATAAGTCATCCACTCCAGATTAGGCTCCTTCATAAATCCACCCCACTCACCAATTAACAGAGGCGCAATTTCTTCATCATGGATATAAAGCCAGTTTTCGTACCAGCAATCCTCCATAAGACTATCATATGTAAAATCACCTTCAAACCAAGGCTGAGCATATACAGTTGGTCCATAATCATGCGGAGAATAAAGAAGCTTGTTCTGATACTCTCCCAAATCCACAGGATAATCTGCCACTCCTCGAAGATTTCCACCCCACCAGTTATAGTAGTAATCATCCTCATTTTGAGATGAATAATCACCATTCGCCTTTATATCCTTAGGATAAATCTCTATTCCCTCTACCATAACCAATGCATTTGGATTCTTGGAAAGCACTGCATCTGCAGCAAGCTCTGCCACATATTTCCAGTTGTTATCTTTTGTGGAATCATTCCAAATGGCAGCTGCATCTCCCTCATAATGCTTGCCGTGTGGCTCATTCTTAAGGTCGTAAGCAATAATAGTGTCATCATTCTTATACCTGTCAGCTATCCAGGACAAGGCGAATAAATAGTCCTCTCTAGATATCTTCTCGGTATACCACAGATTAATCATATGACCGCTGGCGTTAGTCTCTGCGCTGTGAATATCGATTATTACCTTAAGACCATTGGCCCTAGCTTGACCAAGGAAATATTCGAATATCTGCAAGCTATCCATACCCACTAAATAATCATTCGTAGCCTGATTAAAGTTTGCCTGTAGATATTCACCTCGTGACCATTGAAGAATCAGTTCTGCAGAAAATGGTACTCTTATTACATTGAAGCCATGATTGGCAATCTCCTGTATAGAAGTATTCATATCTCCAGCCCAAAGACCATCAAAGGTATTAGTGCCAGTATTATATCCAAACCAGTTAATACCGGTAAGCCATACCTCATTGCCGTCCTTATCAACGATTTTATTACCCTCTACATAAAGCCAATCGTCGGTAGTTGGTTCTGGTACATCCATCGCTCCATAATCCACATCTCTTTCAACGGTTACATAGTTGGTAGGCTCTGAGTTAGTAGTTTCACTTTCTGTAGAGGAATCAGCTTCAGTGGAATCATCCGAATCCTTAGTTGTAGCAGTATCATCATTTTGTTCCTGCTTTTTTTCATCAGATTGATGATTATCCGTATCAACCTTTTCAATTATAGTATTATCCTCACTCATCCTTTTCTTTTGAATATTCATTCCAAGTAAAATACCTAAAAGGAAAACAACAACAAAGGCTTGAAGGAAGATTATTATCTTAAGCTTTTTATCCATTTAAAAGTTACCGCCGTTCCATCCCCAGTTAGTTGTTGCCTCATACTTAACATATATATGGTCAGCTTTGATGCCAAGCACCTGTCCAAATATATCACATATCTTTCCAGTAAGAGCATCAAATGCAGCCTTATTCTCACCACCGAACACACTTACTTCAACAAATGCTATATCCTCACTGTTATCTCCTCTAAAGTACAATGAATACTCGTCCTCAAAGCCAAGCATAAGCCAAGACTCACTTTTACCTGGTATTGTAGAAATGGCCTGACCAAGCAAGGTCTTAATTTCAGTCTCCTGCTCCTTTGTAATCTTCTTACTAATTTTCGAATTAATAAATGGCATGTTTGTATCCTCCTTAAATCACAAATTATTGTTAGTCATCAAATTCATCATCTTCTTCAAGAACATATACCTTTGCATTCTCTGCAAACTTTTTCTTCATATCCTTAGCCCAATAGGTGTTTGGAAGTGTTAAAACTGTGCTAAGCTCATCAGTTGCAACTACTGGAAATATATCTCCACTCAAATAACCTGTAGGAAGGAATTTTCTAGTAACAAGCATAGTTGCAAAATGCACCTTTATCTTATGTCCCTCAAGCAAATACTCAAATCTAAAATTAGGTCTGTCAGAATCCTCTCTGAATTTTCTAATAGCAGGCTGCAATTCTTCCGGTATAGCCTCGTCCGGAGCACCCTTATAACCAATCAGGTCTTTAGCAACCTTAATAAGCTTCTCAGGATTTGCATTAGCCCAGTCATTGTCAGAATAAACTATAACTGCAGGACCATCCATAAATTCAGAGTCATCCTTTATCATAGGATTTGCCATAACCACCTGGGCATAATATACATTTCCGTTTTGATAAACCTCTTTATACTCCTCGTACATCTTGTAAAGCTTATCATCTCTCTTCATCCAAAGAGCATGCTCTAGGGTCTCTTTATATGGCTTTCTCTTATATTTTTTTCTCATTTTTTCTAGAGTTTTTTCGTAATTAATCTCTTTCATTGGTATATACCTCTCACTTTTAATAATTTATCTTATTATCATCTATTTTAACAAAATATGTAAGTCTATTAGTATCATACATATAAAGCAGATCACCATAGTTAACCACACCCTTTAACTGAGGATTAGGTATACTTCTACTCATAAGCTTTCCATTTAAATTAGCGTACACAACCAACTCCTGTTGACCATACAATCCAGCTATAAATGGCTTCATATTCTTGACTACAACCTTTTGAACCTTAGCAATCTTATTTATATTGTTTGTAATAGTTTTTCTCAGAGCCGCTACAAGAATCTTTGATATTATAAATACAGTAATTATCAATACAATCGGCGCAATAAATACAGCAGTTCCACTTATATCTCCACTTAGAAGATTGCCTATATATATCAAAGCAAAAACAAATATAATACAACCATTTATACAAACTAATATCACCTTATATGACTTTTCATTATGACTTGAAAAACTTACTTTAAGCGCTTCCCTTTCCTCCTGTTCAATCCATCTTGGCTGAGGTTCTAAGTATATAGCATTAGGATGTGGTAATATAACTGGAAACCACAGATTATTATAAGCCACGGCATTAATATCAATATCACTATAATATGGAATCATATTCCTCGTTTGGTCGTTAACACTCATTATAAAATACGGTCCATCAGTGATTGACACAATAAGTACTCTGTCTCCCCCTCGAATACCATCAAATTTCTTGGCTGGAACAGAAATTCTATATGGTCTGCCATAGGAATCCTTAATTCCATCCTCAACAAACATTATGAATTTATTCTTGGGATTAAAACCTATGATAGTACCTCCCGAAACAATTATATCTCCATCATAAATTTTATCATACACTCTAGATGATGACTTACCTTTAAAAATAAAATGCATTAAGCTAATTGATATAGCCAATATACTATACAAAATAACTTGATTTAACACAACATCGGTAGACCTAATAACAAACAACAAGGGAATACCTATAGCAAAGCCAATTGTAACACCAAGAACAACAGCAACTATTGTTCTGCTGTTTTTTTCATTAATTGTATCAGAAATAATATACTGCTTATTTAACTTTAATATTTCTTTTTCACTTTGTGTACAGCTTCTTCTCACTATCTTATCTCCTGCTTTTAATTGATTTAATTCTGATTATACCAATTTTGAGCATTTATATCCGGATTATAAGTGGTTTGGTTATATGCATCTTGGTTATAACCATTTCCATAGTATTGGTTCTGCATATTAACATTATTCATGTACTCAGGCTGTATAAAAATATTTTGAACAAATCCTTTATTATTAATCATACCATTGGTATTCTTATAGATTTGTTGCATTTGTTTTAAGTATGCTAATCCCTCATTATTATATCCAAATCGTGCATTCGGACACACCTTTGATATCTTTGATGCCAACTCATCTATAATCGCCTTTTTTACACCGTAAACATTAATACCTATATTACCTGTTGCTGTACAAATCATTAGAATCTTTCCTGTAGGAATAAAATTGGTACTACTCTTTTGAATATATACAAGAAAAACATCCTCTAAATACGCTATTTCTGTAAATGTTTTCTTATTAGCTATACATCTATCTGAAAGCATAATGAATTTATCCTCATACCTTTTATTCATAGCCATATTATCAACCTGTTCCAAAATATAAGGATTTCTCTTAAACATTCCATGCTTCATAGGATTGGTTAAATTTCTAATTCCAAATATCAACATAGGTAATCCTAAAGCTAATATGATTAACATAATTACTATATACTCACCTATTGAACCATCCACAATAAATGCAATAGCAGATAATATAGTAAATGCTGTAAGCAACGCCCCAAATATTGTCAACCAAATTCCTGAACTTTTAATTTGTTTAAAGACCCGTTCTCTTCCCATATCAAACCTCCATCTTATGTATAAAACACATATCTAAAAGTATAATATAATCCAGAATATAAAACAAGTTGAAATACCTATAAATTATAACCACATATATAAAAAGCAGCCTGGTAAAATTACCAGACTGCCTATATAACTTATAAAAAATAGCAATAATTAGTAGCAAACAATCTTACCGAAGTCAGCCTTAAGTGATGCACCACCAACAAGACCACCATCGATGTTTGGCTGTGCAAAAAGCTCAGCTGCATTGCCAGCGTTTACAGAACCGCCGTACTGAATACGAACTGCATCTGCAGTTGCCTGATCATACATCTCGGCGATGCATTCTCTGATACCCTTACATACTTCCTCAGCCTGCTCAGTTGTAGCAGTCTTACCAGTACCGATAGCCCAGATTGGCTCGTAAGCGATAACGATATCCTTAACCTGATCAGCAGTAACTCCAACAAGGTCAGACTTAATCTGGAATCTAATCCAATCCATAGTTACGCCCATCTCTCTCTGCTCAAGTGACTCACCACAGCAAAGAATAGGAACTAAACCAGCCTCGATAGCCTTCTTAACCTTCTTATTAAGTAAAGCGTCATCCTCCTTGAAGTAGTCTCTTCTCTCTGAGTGTCCGATAATTACATACTTAACACCAGCGTCTACAAGCATAGCTGCTGAAATCTCACCAGTATATGCTCCACTCTCCTCAAAGTACATATTCTCAGCACCAACCTGTACATTTGAGCCCTTAACAGCCTCTATTACAGGAACTATATCAATTGCAGGAACACAGTATACAACATCCACATCATCATTTTTTACAAGTGGTGCAAGCTCCTCAACAAGCTTCACTGCCTGTGAAGGAGTCATGTTCATCTTCCAGTTACCTGCGATAATCTTCTTTCTTGCCATAATCTTAATCTCCTAATCTTCTTATTTATGCGACTTCAACTAAGTTCAAACTTCGCCACAGGCTCGTTTTCACTAAGTTTTCGCTGCATAAGTTCGAACTAAGCTCAAACTTCGCCATAGGCTCGTTTATCACTAAGGTCTTACTTATCGTTAGCTGCTGCTACACCAGGAAGCTCCTTACCCTCAAGGAACTCAAGTGATGCACCACCACCAGTTGAAATGTGGCTCATCTTATCACCATATCCAAGCTGGTTAACAGCTGCTGCTGAATCACCACCACCGATGATTGTTGTAGCGTCAGTCTCAGCAAGTGCTGCTGCAACTGCCTTAGTACCTACAGCAAGTGTTGGGTTCTCGAATACACCCATAGGTCCATTCCAAACAACTGTCTTAGCTGTCTTAACTGCCTCTGAGAATAATGCAACAGTCTTAGGTCCGATATCACAGCCCTCCTTGTTAGCATCCATCTTGTCAGCGTCACATACAACTGTATCAACTGGAGCATCGATTGGATTAGGGAAATCATCAATCATAACTGAATCAACTGGAAGCATAAGGTTCTTTCCAAGCTTCTCAGCCTTCTCCATCATTTCCTTACAGTAATCAATCTTAGTATCATCTACAAGTGACTTACCAATCTCATAGCCCTTAGCCTTAAGGAATGTATAAGCCATACCGCCACCGATAATAAGTGTATCACACTTCTCGATTAAGTTAGAGATAACATTAAGCTTATCAGCAACCTTAGCACCACCAAGGATAGCTACGAAAGGTCTAACTGGGTTCTCTACTGCATTACCAAGGAAGTCAATCTCCTTCTGCATTAAGTAACCAACTACTGCTGTATCAACAAGCTTAGCAACACCAACATTTGAGCAGTGTGCTCTATGTGCAGTACCGAATGCGTCATTTACAAATACATCACAGATTGAAGCTAAATCCTGAGAGAAAGCATCACCACACTTAGTCTCCTCTGCTCTAAAACGAGTATTCTCAAGAAGAATAACATCTCCATCATTCATAGCCTCAACAGCAGCCTTAGCGTTAGGACCTACAACCTCGAGATCAGCTGCAAACTTAACCTCCTGGCCAAGAAGCTCTGAAAGACGAGCTGCAACAGGAGCTAAAGTCTTAGTAACCTTATCCTCCTCAGTCTTAACCTTTCCAAGGTGTGAACAAAGAATAACCTTACCGCCATCAGCAATAAGCTTCTTAATAGTTGGAAGTGCTGCCACAAGACGGTTCTCGTCTGTAATCTTACCTTCCTTTAATGGTACATTGAAATCACATCTGCAAAGAACACGAAGTCCCTTAACATTAATATCATCTACTGACTTTTTATTTAATGACATTTTATAGTCCTCCTAGTTTTTATTTTTGTAAAAAAGGGTCCGGTCCTTGAAGACCGGACCCCATTAGGTCTGAAATAAAACTTAAAATTAAGCTAACTCAGCGAAGTACTTAATAGTTCTAACCATCTGGCTAGTGTATGAGTTCTCGTTGTCATACCATGAAACAACCTGTACCTCATAAAGGTCATCAGCGATTGGAGCTACCATAGTCTGAGTAGCATCGAATAATGAACCAAATCTCATACCAACTACATCTGATGATACAAGCTCTTCCTCAGTGTAACCGAATGACTCTGAAGCAGCAGCCTTCATAGCAGCGTTGATGCCTTCCTTAGTTACATTAGCACCCTTAACAACTGCAGTAAGGATTGTAGTTGAACCAGTTGGAACTGGAACTCTCTGTGCAGAACCGATAAGCTTTCCGTTTAACTCTGGGATAACAAGGCCGATTGCCTTAGCAGCACCTGTTGAGTTAGGAACGATATTAACTGCAGCAGCTCTTGCTCTTCTAAGGTCACCCTTTCTGTGTGGACCATCAAGAACCATCTGATCACCAGTGTAAGCATGGATAGTTGCCATGATACCTGACTGAATTGGAGCATAATCGTTAAGAGCCTTAGCCATAGGAGCTAAACAGTTAGTTGTACATGAAGCAGCTGATATGATCTTGTCATCTGCTGTTAAAGTCTTCTCGTTAACGCTATATACGATAGTTGGAAGATCGTTACCAGCTGGAGCTGAAATAACTACCTTCTTAGCACCTGCATCGATGTGAGCCTGTGACTTAGCCTTTGATACATAGAAACCAGTACACTCAAGTACTACATCTACATCAAGCTCGCCCCATGGAAGCTCAGCTGCATTAGCCATTGCATAAATCTTTAAAGTCTTGCCACAAACTGTGATTGTACCAGCCTCATCATCAGCTGTAACCTGATCAGCGTACTGATACTTACCCTGTGATGAATCATACTTTAATAAGTGTGCAAGCATTGAAGGCTTAGTTAAGTCGTTGATTGCTACAACCTCATAACCTTCAGCATCAAACATCTGTCTGAATGCAAGACGACCGATACGTCCAAAACCATTAATTGCTACTTTTACTGCCATTTTTTATTCCTCCTAAGTCTTGAAATAAATTATAATTTATAAATACTGCTTGGCACGCAGTAATTAAGCTGTGATAAATTCACAAGGACATTCTACCCTTTTCAAGAATAAAATTCAAGTGGTATTTACTAAAATTTGGTGTAATTTTTAAATAAGCTTAATCTATATTGAATTTTTCCCATAAAAAGTCTAAAATATAACAGGATTTCAAATACCTATACACTAGGGAGGTAAAAAATATGATTTTTCCTGATTACCATCTGCATTCTTCCTTTTCAGATGATTCAGAGGCCAATATATTAGATATAATAAATTCTTCAAAAAGTAAGGGACTTTCATCTATATGCATTACAGACCACTATGATATGGATTTTCCTGTAATAAAGGAAGATCCAACCCTAACTTTTGTTTTAGATATTCCAAAATATGTTAATAGCTTACAACAAATTCGCCAGGAAATGTTACCTAATTTCGACTTGAGAATAGGAATTGAACTTGGCACTATGCCAAATACACTAGAAAAGCTGACTGATTTTGTTAAAAACAGTCCATATTTCGACTTCATTATAGCTAGCACACACATTGTTGACAATATGGACCCTTACTATCCTTCCTACTTTGAAGGTCGTAGCCGCAAGGATGCATATATGCGATACTTCGAGGATGAATTATATGCTGTAACTAATTTCCAGTCCTATGATGTATATGGGCATATAGATTACATTCTCAGGTACGGATTTGATCCAAACAATCCTTTTAATCCTCACGATTATATGGATATATTCGAAGAAATATTAAAGCAAATCATATCTAACGGCAAAGGAATCGAACTTAACACCGGAGGTCTTTACAAGAACTTGGGACAGTGTCACCCTTGTAAGGATTATCTTAAGCTTTACAAGAAGCTTGGGGGAGAAATAATTACCGTGGGCAGCGACGCTCATACAGCTGACAAAATCGGATATGGCTTTGAAGTGGCTAGAGATTTATTACTTGAATGCGGTTTTAAATACTATTCTACATTTAAGAATAGGGTTCCTCAATTCAATAAAATATAAGCAAAGAGCAATTTATTGTATTATTACAACAATAAATTGCTCTTATTATTATAAAGGATTATTCTTTTTGTATTCTTCTATAAGAAGCTCAAAATCAGCTCCTGCAATTTCATTATTAACCAAGCAATCTAATTCTTTATTAACAATTTTATCAGTCAGCTCAATAACAAAATCTTTATATATATTGAGAATGTCTGTTGCTGTTTTTTCGGCTTCAATCAAGAACATTCCAGCAGTAGTAACTCCTAGTTCACCCATGGCTGCTTCTTTTTCCATTATATCAGCTATTTTTTTCGCTCTATAATAATCCTGAGAGCATCCGAGACTACATTCACCTAATAGTATAATCTCTGCGTTCCTTCCCGCCAAAAGATTTACCAACTCGGCCTTGCAAACTGATTCTGTTTTTAACTTTATATCATTAGAATATGTTACTCTTGCTGCCGACATAAAATTCTGTGAAAAGACTAACAAATCAGGCTTTGAGCAGTATGGATACTGATGATATGACGCAACAGCATGTCCTAACTCATGAATTATAATTCGTCTTGAATCCTCTAAACTTCTTTTAACCGGAGCAACCATTTTCTCGTTGCCAGGTATACTCTTAAACACCTCTTCTACAGAAGGAATATCATCAATGTCTATAATACCTAATGACTCTGTATTACAATTCACAAGCACATCATCATACATATTCACAGCTTTTTTAGATATTACCATAGACACTAAATTCTCCACAAATCTGGCATTGCCTAAATCCTCTATTCCATGGAAATATTTAATGATGCTTTCCACCTTGTTTAACACCTGGTCATCATAGCTGTAGCCTATCATGCTACATTTTCTTCTAAAAATCTCAAGAAGCTCATCCGGCTCATAATCTGGAAAGAAAATTTTGTTGCCAATTCTAGATTTCAAACCCGGATTACTATCCATAAACTTTGACATATCTTCTTCATAACCTGCAAAGATAAATATAATATCATCCTTGTAATCTATCATTGCAGTAAGAAGCTCTTCCACTATTTTCATACCTGAAACAGTTCCCTTATTAGTAAGTGCATAGGCTTCATCTATAAAAAGAATTCCGCCTTTTGCCTCCCTTAGCTTCTTTTTGAAAATTGTAACTCCATCTTCCTTGCTATTACCATTCAAGTCCTTAGGCTCTATCATAACCGTTTTGTTAGTTTCTATTACTCCTGCATTATATAGCTCCTGGGCAAATAGCTTAGCGGCGGTAGTTTTTCCCGTTCCTGGATTACCTGTAAACACCATATGCATAGACATAGGTGGTAATTCCAATCCATTTTTTATTGCCTGTTTTCTATATATGGCAGTTTTTTTCAAACTATGTAGCTTATCCTTAATAGCTTCGATACCAACAAGGTCTTCTATATGCGTTTCTCGAACAGGTGGCATTACACTCTTGAAATGCTTTTCTCTCAAGCATCTGTCATCTATATAGCCTTTTCGTTCTACTAGAACCTTATATTTTTCATCAAGTCGCTGACATAAGCTCTCTACACCTCTAGCATTACCAAAGTCCGGTTCAGCCATCTTTCCCTTAACATAATCCACCAAAATTGGCATAGCATTATCTTCTATCGTATATCCATGATCCTTAAGCTTTCCAACCAAAATCTCCACAAGATCATCAATATTGTAATCATCAAAATGTACATTATATCTAATCCTGCTTTTTAGACCTTGATTCATGTCAAAAAGCTCATCCATCTCATCCTGGTAACCGGCCAAAATCACTACAATAGACTCTGTGTCTATAGCTTGCATAAGACACTCTAAAGCTTGCTGACCTTTATCGTCATTCCCTGATTTTAAATTCACAAAGCCATAGGCCTCATCAATAAATAAAACACCATTTTTAGCTTCTTCAATGATTGTTCTAACCTTATTAGGGGTACCGCCTGTCCAATGACTAATCATATCAGATGCTCTTTTCTCAATCAAAACATTTGACTTTATTATACCCAATGCATAATACATATCAGCTACCAGTCTGGCAACGGTGGTTTTACCAGTTCCAGGATTACCAGTAAATACCATATGATATCTAGAATTTATTGAATTATCAGAAATTTTTGATTCATATTGTTTTGCGCTACATATGTTAGTAAATAGTTTTTTTACCTTTGTCAGTCCATAGAGCTTATTTAAATCTGTCAAAATATTATCTATGCTCCGAATCTCATGATTAGGTATACAGTCAATGTCAATAGGTTCACCGCACTGATGTACTTTAGAATAATAAAGAGATACTATTTTGTTAGTTAATTCCTCAATATATTTTTCACTATTGCCAACGGCACTAGGATATGTTGTCTCAATATACCTAGTTACCCCATCAATAAATTCATTAGTTATAGAAAATCCATTAGTTTTAAGATTATGAATAACAAAATTCAAAATATTTTCACATGTATAGTCTTTAATAGTTACTTCATATAATAGATTCAGCAATTCACCTTTTTTACAAAAAGTATTTTTATATACTGATTCATTCATAGAAATCAAAACTATTCTTCTTGGATTTTCATGTATAAACCTTCTTATGTCGTCCCAAAATCTATTATATCTATCAATGCGAAACAACTGTTCCTCATAAGCAGAGCCCGTTCCTGCATCTGAATTTTCAACAGGTGCCAAAGCACAATCCTTAATATGAACAATATTTCCTTTTTCTAATCTTCTATATATACTATCGTAATCTCTGTATTGATTAAACAATTCACTTTCTGTAAAGGCCTCATATGACCACTCATCATCACCCGTATCCAAATACACACTCAGTTTTTGCAAATGCCTAACAAAACTGGAAGTTCTTTCACTTTCTGAAGTTATAAGAAACATGCCAAAGTTTCCATATTTTGAGTATTTTCCACCTTGGACAATATAATTAGCATATTTTTCTAAAACCACTAATGAATCTTTTTCTACTATGTCAGAGAAAAATTCATTAACAAATTTTTCAATTACAAATTGTTTGTCAGTGGTCAATTCATTTCCAAAAAACAAAGCTTTGTCAAACTCAAGCTTTTCCATTGCATCAACCAAAAAAGCATAGGAATTGGATTCAGGTATTTTACATAAGGCATCAAAGCGTTGATAGGTATCATATTCTTCATTGAATATTTCATAGAATTCAAATAATTTTTTGTACGAAATAGTATATATTTTATTACTTAATGGTACATTCTTATAATCCTTAATAATATTATATATATCAACCTTACCTACACTCGTACCCAAGTATACAATTCCAAACCCACCACTTGCTTTACCTAACTTATAGCTATCAAATTTTTCTATAAAATAAAAGTATAACTCATCAGAGGATACACCATATTTTTTATGATACATATCAAAAACAGTATTAGCCCTCTTCTCACAATAGGATAAAAATGATCCTGGCTCATCCTCTTTATTAAAATCGCCACACAAAAATGCATTGTAGTTACAAACATCTGGAATATCTATTTTTCTTATAGGATATATAACCAAGCAATTATACTTATGGGGTATATTACATTCTGCAAAGTGACACACATCATCAAATACAGCTTCCTTAAGGTTATCATTCTCATCAAACACTTCACTATAAGGAATCATTTGCTTTACAACAGAATCTTTACTCCATATTACTGCACCATCTGGATAATCTTGTTTTATTGTATTAAAACTAATACTTTTAGGAATTTCATAAACTTCCAACCCTTTGATATTCGTTATCATAAACCCTCCAATAATTTATCCTTTGTTAATACTCCTCTTCTTCCTCGTGCTCGCTAATATCAGACTTTGGTTTCTCCAATCCATCTATAGTGATACTGTTCTTTTCAGCATAATCCCAGAGCGCAGCATGAATAGCCTCCTCTGCAAGAAGTGAGCAATGTACCTTTACTGGTGGAAGTCCATCTAATGCCTCCATAACAGCTTTATTGGTAACTTCAAGCGCCTCATATATTGTCTTACCTTTAACAAGCTCTGTTGCCATACTACTAGTTGCAACTGCCGCACCACAGCCAAAGGTCTTAAACTTAACATCCTGAATAACCTGGTTATCATCTATATCAAAGTATATTCTCATAATATCGCCACACTTGGCATTACCTACTGTACCTACGCCACTGGCATTCTCAATCTCTCCTACATTTCTTGGATTTTGAAAATGATCCATTACCTTTTCACTATACATATCTTTATTCCTCCTATATACACTTCAAATTATTCCTTAGTTTATCTATTTTTCTTTATAAAATCCTCATAAAGAGGTGACATATCTCTAAGCTTTTGAACTATCTCCTTTAGCTTTTCAATAACATAATCTAACTCTTCCTTAGTATTCTCATCACCTAAGGTAAGTCTGAGGGAACCATGTGCTATATCATGTGGAAGTCCTATTCCAAGCAGTACATGGGATGGATCCAATGATCCAGATGTACATGCAGAGCCACTCGAACCACAGATTCCTGCCATATCAAGCATAATAAGTAGAGATTCACCCTCTATAAACTGAAAGCTAAAGTTTGCATTATTAGGAAGTCTCTTATGTCTATCACCATTAAGTCTAGTATATGGAATCTCTGCTAATATTCTATCTATCAGATAATCTCTAAGCTCAGTCTCATATTTTGCTCTATCTGACATAGTATTAACAGCTATCTCAACTGCCTTTCCAAGACCGACTATACCAGGCACATTTTCAGTACCTGCACGACGGGCTCTCTCCTGTCCACCACCGTGGATAAGGTTTCTGATTTTGATACCCTTTCTAATATACAGGAAGCCTATCCCCTTAGGGCCGTTAAGCTTATGACCGCTAGCACTAAGCATATCGATATTTAACTCCTCCACATCTATAGGTAGCTGACCATATGCCTGAACAGCATCTGTGTGAAATAATATACCCTTCTCCCTAGCAATCGCACCAATCTCCTTAATAGGCTGTATGGTTCCTATTTCATTATTAGCAAACATAACAGATATAAGGATGGTATCTGGTCTAATTGCCTTTTTAAGCTCATCCATCTTAATTATACCATTCTCGTCCACACCTACATAAGTAACCTCAAAGCCCTCCTTCTCCAAGAATTCACAGGTATGAAGTATAGCATGGTGTTCTATAGCACTTGTAATTATGTGCTTTCCCTTTGTCTTATACACTCTGGCAGTCTCCTTAAGAGCCCAGTTATCTGACTCAGAACCACCAGCTGTAAAATATATATCCTTAGCTTCTGCATTCAAGGACTTTGCAATGGTTTCTCTAACATTAACAATTGCGTCCTTAGATGCATTAGAAAACTTATAAACACTTGATGGATTTCCAAAATTTTCTGTAAAAAAAGGAAGCATTGCTTCTACAACCTCTGGTCTTGTAGCTGTAGTTGCAGCATGATCCAAATATATTAATCTATTCATAATAAAACTCCTTTATATGTTATACTTTTTCACTTAGATACCTTATCACTATGATTTTTCAAAGTCAACCAAACCATACCCATATTTTGCCTTAATGAAAAATATTATCAGTAATACAACTTTAAGAAGAATAATATAATAATTATAAGTATTTCTCGGAGCATAAAATTGTCTAAAAATACAATAATCAAAGGCACATTAATCCTCACTATAGCAGGTGTCCTTACCAAACTGTTAGGGTTCTATAATAGAATATTCTTAACCAGGGTAATTGGTGTTAAGGAGCTTGGAATTTATCAATTAATATTTCCTATTTACATATTGGCGATATCTCTTAGCACACAGGGAATCTCAACCGCTATAACAAAGCATGTATCATACTATCTAGGCAAGAAGCATCCAGGCACCTCTAAGAAAATATTTAAGTTGGGACTAGGCATATCCTTATCCCTCAGCATAATAATTACGACCCTTATATTCTGTCTATCTGACCCAATCAGTATTATTATCCTGAAAAACTCTGATTGTGGGAAATTATTGCGCATTGTGTCCATAGCTCTTCCCTTTGTATCAGTTAAGGGTTGCATAAATGCATATTTTATCGGAACTGATAACCCTAAAATACAAGGTATATCCCACTTCTTCGAGCAACTAATTCGAGTTATAACTGCTTATGTACTAACCTATTTCTTAACATTTAAAAACCTTGATGCAACTTTGGCAACCATGTCTGTTGTAAGTGGTGAGGTGTTTTCCGGTCTCCTTTCAATATACTTAATATATAATTCAAAAAATAAAGACGAGCAAAACAGTACGGAAAAACTCAGTAATATTAATGTCAAACATTTTTTAGCCGATGCCATCCCTATAACCTCAAACAACTTAATATTTACATTATTTGCATCACTTGAATCAATAATGTTTCCCGCTATGTTATACAAATATTATTGTAATCAGGATACCGCCATGGAATTATATGGCATAATCACAGGGATTGTAATACCATTTTTACTGTTTCCAGCTACTATTACAACCTCTCTATCCACCATACTTTTACCCGCCATATCCAAGGCTACAGCTGCAGAAAATTACAACAAAATCAAAAGTGCCATATTCTTATGTGTAAGCTTTTGTATAATCTTAGGAGCTGTGGCATTTTTTGGTTATACTTTTCTTGGAGGATGGGCCTGCGAATTCGCTTTCAAAAGCAAGGCCGCAGGAGTAATACTACGGAAAATGTGTTTCCTATGTCCATTTATCTATATAAACGGTGTACTGTCAACTATATTAAACGGGATTGATAAAGCTTTTAACAATATGCTCATAAATGTCTTTGGATTGATTGTAAGAATCATCTTCGTATCATTACTAGTTCCAAACTATGGCTTCGACGCCTACATACTTGGTATGTTTATAAGCTACTTATGTATGTTAATTTTAATGAGTGTAACCATAGGCAGTACATTAAGGAAATAACAAAAAGACTTACAAGCTTTTATACTTGTAAGTCTTAGTTTAAATCTTTTTATAACTCATATGGTGTTACCTGATAAACATAGTAGTTGAGCCAATTACTGTACAGAGTATTAGCATGACATCTCCAGCTCTTAATAGGCTTATTGTCCGGATTATTATCAGGATAGTAATTCACAGGTATATCAGGGTTAATTCCCTTGCCCACATCTCTCTTATACTCCTGGTCAAGAGTAACAGTATCATATTCCGGATGACCAGTTACGAATATATTCTTACCCTCATCTCCAATAACAAGATATGGTCCTGTAATCTTTGACTCTGACACTATCTCAAGTCTAGGATTTGCAAGTATTGCATCCTTATCAACCCCTGTATATCTTGACTGGGGTACATAAAATGTATCATCAAAGCCACGAACCAACGGAGTCTTTTTATGTAAAGGATAGTGCTCGTAAACACCCGAGAACTTAAAACCAAGAGGAAGCTTCTTAACACCATAACGGTAGTAAAGTCCAGCTTGTGCGCCCCAGCATATATGAAGAGTTGAAGTAACATTCTTCTCAGACCAATCCATAATCTCAGTCAATTCCTTCCAATACTCCACATCTTCAAATTCCATAGTCTCAACAGGAGCACCTGTAATTATTAGTCCATCCCATTTTCTACGCTTTACATTTTCGAAGGTAGTATAGAATCTTGCAAGATGCTCTTTGTCCGTATTCTTAGATTCATAGGATACAGTTCTAATAAAGCTGATATTTACCTGCAAAGGGGTATTTGATAAGCTTCTAAGTAGCTGAAGCTCTGTATCCTCCTTAAGAGGCATAAGATTCAGGATAAGTATATCCAAAGGACGAATATCCTGACTCATAGCTCTATTCTCATCCATAACAAATATATTTTCTTCTTCTAATATCTTTTTGACCGGTAAATCGTTGTCTATCTTAATTGGCATAACATTTCACCTTTCTTTTTATATATTACAACACAGCTTTAAAGCTTAAGAAAATCTTCCTCTGATATAATTGGTACACCTAAAGATTTTGCCTTTTTATTCTTAGAGGAGGATGATTCCACATCATTATTGATAAGATAGCTGGTTTTGGCTGATACACTTCCTGCAACCTTTCCCCCTCTATCCTCTATAAGCTGCTTTAGCTCCTCACGATTAGCGAAGCTGTTTAGTGAGCCGGTAATAACAAAGGTCTTACCCTCCAAATCCTGCTCCATAGTCTTCTCTTCCTTAACTAAGGTAACCTCCTTAAGAAGCTCTCTTAGTATTCTAACATTATTACTGTCAGCAAAGTAAGACACTATTGTATCTGCAATAACCTGACCAATGCCGTCTATCTGGGCAAAATCTGATGCTTCCGCAGTAATTATCTTCTCCACATCATAATCAAAGTGTTTAACTATAAGCTTTGCTGTTGCATTACCAACATTAAGAATACCCAAACCATATATTAATCTAATAAGATTTGTGTTTCTAGATTGATCTATAGCCTTAATCATGTTCTCATAGGATTTAACACCAAAGCCCTCAAGCTTTACTATTTCGTCCTTAAATCTATCTATGCGATACAAGTCATAAAGTTCAACCAAATATCCCATATCAATAAACTTTGAAAGAGTAGCCTCGCTCATTCCATCCACATTCATAGCATTTCTTGATACAAAATGTGAAAATAGTTTAATAGACTTTGCTGAGCATTCCTGATTTGGACAATATAGGGTTTCTATATCATTCTCATTTTGAAGAACAGTTTCACCACCACAGGCAGGACAGCTACATGGTATGTCCAAATTACCACTCTTAGTAAGATTCTCACTAATCTGCGGAATTATCATGTTTGCTTTGTAGACTTTAATAGTATCTCCTATACCAAGCTTTAATTGCTTACAGATACTGACATTATGAATACTTGCTCTTGATACAGAGGTGCCCTCTAACTCCACGCTGTCAAATATAGCAACAGGATTAATAAGTCCAGTTCTAGATGGACTCCACTCAACTTCTCTAAGTATAGTCTCTGCTTCCTCATCAGCCCATTTAAATGCAATGGCATTTCTAGGGAATTTTGCTGTTCTTCCAAGACTTCTTCCATAAGCTATATCATCAAAGGAAAGCACTAAGCCATCTGACGGAAAATCATTAGTGCCAATCTTACCAGCAAAGCTTTTTACTGCATCTGAAATATTTGATGCATCGCAGTTCATATACTCTACAACCTCAAAGCCAAGACTCTTTAAAAATTCAAACTTGGAATTAATAGTTGCATCCACCTTCTCATCACCACAATCCAGCATGTTAAATGCGAAAAAACTAACATTTCTACTTGCTGTTATCTCATTATTAAGCTGTCTTACAGTTCCACTACATAAATTTCGTGGATTTTTATATTTTGACTCTGCATCTATAATGGTTGCATTAATTCTTTCAAATTCAGTATAGGTAATTACCGCTTCACCTCTAATGGTAAGCTCACCTTTATAGGCTATACTTCTTGGAAGATTAACAAAAACCATGGCATTGTTAGTTATAACCTCGCCTATCTCACCGTTTCCTCTGGTAACAGCCTTACTTAACTTGCCGTCAACATAGGTAAGCACAACAGTAAGTCCATCCATCTTCCACGACAAAACACCCTTCTTATCATTAAGCCAAGACGCTAAAGCTTCCACTTCCTTTGTCTTATCCAAGGATAACATAGGCGATGGATGTGCTTCCTTAGGAAGCTCACTTATTACCTCATATCCAACCTTAACAGTTGGACTATTAGACAAAACAAGACCTGTCTCTTCTTCTAAAGAAACAAGCTCATCATATAATGCATCATACTGAAAATTGCTCATAATCTCAGTATCCTGCTGATAATATGCTTTTGAGGCCTCATTAAGAAGCCTCACTAAATCTTTGATTCTACTAGTTTTATCCACCTAGGATTCCTCCTCTTTAACATCTGAAACAAGCTTTCTAAGCTTTGTCTCCTCTGCAGGTGTAAGCTCTCTAAACTGTCCAGGCTTTATTCCCTCCAGTTTAACATTCATTACTCTAACTCTCTTAAGATAAACTACTCTATATCCAAAATAATCACACATTCTTCTAATCTGTCTATTAAGGCCCTGAGTAAGAACTATCTTAAAGGTTCTAGCTGCAGTTTTTGTAACCTTGCAAGGCTTTGTAACAGTATCAAGTATGGGAACTCCATTTCTAAGGCCTTCCAAAAATTCTTCTGTAATATCCTTGCTTACTCTAACCTGATATTCCTTCTCATGATTATTAACAGATTTTTGAATGTTATTTGACAAATCTCCATCATTAGTAAGCAAAAGAAGTCCTTGGGAATCCTTATCTAACCTACCAACATAATTTACTCTCTCTGGAAAATCTACATAGTTGAATATACTATCCTTATCTGATTCCTTTGAAGTACACACCTGTCCAATAGGCTTGTTATACGCATAGATTACAGTATTACCTTTAAGTCTAACTATTCTGTTCTTATACTTTACCTTTGCACCCTCTGGAACCTTAGATCCTATATCAGCAACCTGTCCATCAATGGTAACTTCTCCATTCTCAATTAGCTTATCCGCCTGTCTTCTAGAACAAATTCCAGCTTCGCTTAGGTATTTATTTAATCTAATTCCGTCACTCATATCAATACACTCTCACTTGAATTGTTTTCAAAAAATCTACTACAAATGTAACATTTACATACTATTCCGCGGTATATATCTTATTATAAAACTCTGCAAAGGTTGGATCCTGTGCAAGGCAACCATCAATATTAGCCTTTACATTTCTATAGAGCTCCTGTATGTCATCAGAAGAGCTTACCTCTGAAATATATGCTACTGTATCACTATCTAAAGCACCATTATTAATCTTATAGCCATCAGCTGTCTTTACTATGTAAAACTGACTTATATTCATAGGAGCACTTTCAACTCCCGCAATATTAATATTACAGGTTACATAAAGAACAGTTGAATCCTCAGTTTTACCAGGAACTGTATAACAGTTAATATTTGAATAATGCGTAATAATCTGAGACTTCTGCTCGTATGGTGTCATATCGTCATATACACCAGGCTCCGTTACAAGTGTAACCAGCTTATTCTTATCGCATACCGCAAGAGCAGCATAATATTCTATCATAAGAGAATTAATGTCCAAGTTAGCGTTGGTTTGATAAGAATATTTAGTTTCAAACTGCTCCGGATCATCACTTACAGGACCTTCTGTGGTCTGCTCAGTAGTTTCCTTACCTAAAAGCTCATTAAAATCTATCTTATCCATAAAATAAAAGTAAAACACAAGTACAAGCAGTAAAAACACTAGCCAACCAAATAGCAACAACAAACCTGCAACTCCACTATCCTTAGTCTTCTTACTCATAATAAATATCTCCTTATTCTTTAGAATTATTAAAAATGCACCAGAGAGGAATCGAACCTCCGCACAAGCCTCCGGAGGCCATTGCTCTATCCACTGAGCTACTGATGCATAACTGATGCTTTATCATTTAGTAGCTGTTGTCTCAACTCACTGACATCCCTGAACCTTTTTTGTTCTCTAATAAATCTTATAAATTCTACCTTGACCTCCTGGTCATACAATTCACCTTTATAATCAATTATATGTGTCTCAACAGTTAATTGATTATCTGTAGAAATTGTAGGATTATCTCCTATGTTTGTAATTCCCTTATAGCATTTACCATTTATCTCAAGCTGGGTTTCATATGCTCCAAGGGGTGGCAAAAGCTTGTCACTAGGTGGATATTGATTAATAGTAGGAAAATCTAAGGTTCTACCAATTTGCTTTCCTCTACAAACCTTACCGTTAATAAAATAGTTTCTTCCCATAAATTCTGCCACTTCATACATATTTCCTTCCTGAATGTACTGACGAATTAGAGAAGAGCTTACTATCTGCCCTCTAACAGAGAGCTTCTCTATGGCAATCACCTTATACCCAAACTCTTGCTCATATTCAAGCAATGTGTCAACATTACCACTTCTATTATAGCCAAAGCAAAAATCTGTTCCTACAACAACATATTTTGCTCCTAGTTTATCTACCAATACATTTTTTATAAAATCATAAGGCTTCATGGTTGCAAATTCGGGTGTAAAATCACAATCCACCTGACAGTCAACCATCATATTATTTAGTATACTTTTTCTCTCTGCCTTAGTATTTATCATTTTACTATTATTTATATTAATAGTAAATACCACACTGGTCAAACCATCATTTTGTGCCAGCTGTAATATCCTATCAATTAACAGAATATGTCCCCTATGTAGTCCCTGAAACTTGCCAAGTGCTACTGCAGTATTATGTAATTGTGCCTCATCATAGGTTAATACCTTCAAGCTAGCTACCTCTTGCTACAAGAACATTTTATATGGCTTGTAATTATTTTCTGTTTTATTATATTGGTACAGGGCAACAAATTCGTTATTATTATATACTCTTATAATTTCTTCATCATCTGCATTGTGACCGTCTTCCCTCGGGGAAAGCTGGTGTTCCTGCAGCTTGTTACCATTAATTAAATACTTGATGTATTTATCTTTTATATCGCATACTCTATACTTCCCTAGTAAAGAATCTATAGGAAGAATATAATCAAGAAGCTTATTCTCATCTCTTAGTCTTTCTATATCAGAAAGCTTAAGAGAATCCTTTAGATAAAAGCCATGAACCTCGCTTCTGGTAAGACTGGTGAGTGTGCCTCCACAACCAAGCTTTTCACCGATATCTCTGCAAAGACTTCTAATATAAGTCCCCTTAGAGCAATGAACCTTAAATGATATATCTGGCAAATTAATTTGAATATCATCAATCGAAAAAATCTCGACCGGTCTTGGTTCTCTCTCTATTTCAACTCCAGCTCTAGCATATTCATATAGCTTTTTTCCATCCTTTTTTATAGCAGAATACATAGGCGGAATCTGATTATATTTGCCAACAAAGGAATATATTGCCTGGAGAACTTCTGTATTGCTCATATTATTATCAACAACATTCTCAGCTAACACCTTTCCAGTTATATCCTCTGTATCAGTGGTTACTCCAAGTCTCATAGTTGCTTCATATTCCTTGGTTCCTGATGTAATCATATCCACAAGCTTGGTACCTTTGCCTAAACATACCATTAACACGCCCTCTGCCATAGGATCCAAGGTTCCCGTATGACCTATTTTCTTTTGTTTTAGTATACCTCGAAGCTTTGCTACTACATCAAAGGATGTGAAGCCCGCCTCCTTATATACATTAATAACTCCATCTATCAAGAATATTCTCCTTGTTACAGCTGTTTTTTAACCATATCCAATATTTTTTCTAAGGATTCCTCATAAGAACCATCAAGATTAAAGCCTGATGCTCTTATGTGACCTCCACCTCCAAAATGAACAGATATTGCACTTACATCTACTTGTGAAATAGAACGCATACTGTACTTGTAGGAATTGTCTTCTGTCTGATAACCCAGTATAGCAACCTCTATTCCTTCAGTAACTCTTAGCTTATCAATAATACCATCTGTATCATCCTTTGTTGCACCATATTCTTGGAATATCTCATTAGAAATACATGATGCAATAACTTTTCCATCCAAGTAAAGCTTAGAATCCATCAATGCTCTACCAGTAAGTCTATTTTG
>JAZPXZ010000101.1:0-9553 GCA_045543915.1 Wujia sp. | reverse complement strand
GATTATTGCAATAACATATAAACTGCAATAATCCCTTATTTTTTCCTACGCCACCAGATCCCTCTTACCGTATCTCACATAAGCAACAATCACACTTACTACCATCACAACCATACCAATCACTAGGGCCGGTGCTTCCACCTCTCCTTTGCTAAATATATCAGCAGCATTTGCATAGGAAAATGGACTGATTAGCTTATAATCTGACAAA
The DNA here is from genome assembly GCA_045543915.1 of Wujia sp. Classification (GTDB taxonomy): domain Bacteria; phylum Bacillota; class Clostridia; order Lachnospirales; family Lachnospiraceae; genus Coprococcus_C. The sequence continues at coordinate 9,342 of JAZPXZ010000101.1, read as the reverse complement.
TCAGGAATTACTCTAGCCATAAGATCATAGGCGTAGAATATCATTACAAGTCCTAATCCTAAACCAAGCTTATTCTTCTTCATAAATGCTGATAATCCAAAGCATATTCCTGCAATCTCAAGGTGCATAAGAAGCTGCATACCGTGATACAGTAAGAATCTATCAAAATCTATATCCTCACCTAATATCACTATTCCAAGAGCATATGCTCCTACAGTAATTACATTGAATAAAACCACATTAGTTATCACTGCCATAAGCTTAGAGGTTATAACCTTTCCTCTAGCTACAGGCAAGGTGAATAAAAACTCGCTTGTGTGTCCGTCCTCTTCCTTCGAAAGCATTACTGTAGAAATTATTGCAGCAAACATTGCGCCACCTAAGCTATGTACTGTACCAACCTCTGTGGAATAAAAGCCTGCCAATGTAGCTATGCTAAGCTGACTCATACCAAATGCATCTGCAAATGCACCCATTTGGGAGAAGCTCTCAGCCATGCCTTCCATCTCTTCCTTCATAGAGTTAAAGAGCAATATACATACAAAGCACATGCCTCCAACTGCCAGAGTCCATATTAAAAAAGTCTTGTATAACAATTTCATCTCATGCTTATATATAGTTAACATAACTTCACCTCCTACTTCTCATAATAGTGCATAAATATCTCATCAAGAGATGGATCCTCTATTATGATATCCTCTATATTGTGACCTGCTAACTCATCTGCTATCTTATTCAAATCTCCCTTATACAGGAAATTCTCCTGCTTGCCATCTCTAATCATCTTAAATCTCTTAGCATTAGTCTTGGTAATTTCTGCCACAGTATCTACCTTTATAAGCTTACCCTCTCTCATAATAGCCACATTTTTGCAATAGTTCTTAACCTCTGAAAGAACATGGGTGGAAAGCATACAGGTTGCTCCCTTTTCCACGTACTCCTGGATTAGCTTGAAGAACTCTGTCTGCATAAGAGGGTCTAATCCACTGGTTGGCTCGTCAAAGACAAATAGCTTAGGCTTATGCTGCATAGCACATACTATGCTTACCTTCTTACGATTACCTAGAGATAGCTCGTTAATCTTCTTCTCTGTATCCACCTTAAGTCTATCACAAAGCATAGCTGCCTCATCCCTACAATCCATCTTTCTTATATCTGCAGCCATCTTAATTACATCCTTAACCTTCATATCAGGATAAAACATAGCCTCTGATGGCATATATCCAACCTGTGAAAGTATCTCTTCCTTAGCTGTTTGAAGCTCCTTGCCAAGGATTTTAACACTACCCTTTTCAAACTGTATAAGCCCTAGCATAGAACGAATGGTGGTTGATTTTCCTGCTCCATTAGGTCCCAAGAACCCGAAGATATCTCCTTCTTCTACTGAGAATGTTACATCCTCTGCACCCCTATGCTTACCATAATATTTTGTTAGATTCTTAATCTCTATAACCTTACTCATTTATATGTCCCCTTTCCTTAAACGCCTTAAGATCATTATTTAATGCCTTAGATTCCAATGTTCTCCTAATCTTATATACTAAGAAGCCACAAAAGTAAGCGAATACCACGAATAGGAAGAACCCTATGGTCACCGGTACATTTTTATCGAACCAGCCAAAGAACCAGGATGCTGTAGTGTAGATTATGCTACACACTATACTTAAAAGTAGCTCTCTAAGCTTAAACTCCTCTCCCTCATCAAAGCCATTCATAAGGTATATCTGAAGGTAGCACATGCCATAGGTAAGAAATATCAGCTCTGCCATATGTATTATGCTTGCGTCAGTGCTTCCACATATAAGCTTATACATACTGTAGTAGAACAAATAACAGAAGAAATATATACAAGCCTTGAATTCCACGCCTATTTCCTCTAACAGATATCTCTCTAGTCCGGTTAATCCATTATCCTTTTTACTCATGCCCTGCTCCTTTCCTAAGTATTCTTCTAAAATCCGATGCGTAGGTACGGGAAATTATAATATGCTCTCCATTTACCATCCTTGCATCTATACGATTAGATGGTAGACTTCTTAAGCTGTCCACCTTATCAATATTAATAATCATAGACTTACTACACCTGAAGAAATTAATATCATTAAGCAGCTGTTCTAGTTGAGTTAATGTATAATCAAGCTTTAAGACCTCCTCTTCAGTGTAAGCAAAGGTATTGCCATCAACAGTTTCTATGTAAAGAATTGTCTTAATATCTATAAGCTTCTGTTCCTTATCCTTCCAGCCAATAAGCTTAGTCTGTTCACCCTTTATAAAATTTACAATTCGCTCTACCTCAGGGGTCATACGAAGGTAATTGACTATTACCTCATCCTCACCGGTAGATATATTATTAATGGTGTACTTCATTATTTCCTCCAATATGTATTCTATGCTGTGATTTTAGCAAGGGATTAGTTTAAATTCAATACTATAAGTGGTAAGTGACACTTATTTGAGGGTTAGTGGCACTTGGAATAAGAAAAAGCCTTGCACTAGGCAAGACTTTCTATAATTCCTTTATGTACCTTACATCACAACAAAAATGTGCTGTCTCAAGCAAAAGCTTATCCACTCTTTCAAATCCGTACTTTTCATAAAACTTCTGTGCAGCAATCATATTATCAAGGGTTTCCAGATAACATTTCGTATAATATAGCTTTGCGTATTTTAGAGCTATCTTCATCAGTCTATGTGCCACTCCAGTACCTCTAGCTTCTGGCAAACAATACATCTTCTGTAGCTCACATACATCTGCTAAACCCTCTAGCTGACCTATTCCAACACCGGCTACTACATTTCCCGCTTCGTCCTCTGCAACCCAGTAGCAGTTACCTTCAGTATTATAAATCTCTGAAAATCTTCCCAAATCTGGGTCAGCCCATGCAGTGCCTTCATGATTTCCGCCAAATTCTATGAGACAGGTACGAATTATGTTCTCTACCTGTTTGTTATCTCTTTCTTCAATTGCTCGAATTAAGTAATCCATTTAATCTCCGTTCTAAGTAGGCTTATACTCCACTCTGTAAACCTCTCTATAAAGCATATCTCTTATATCCTGATATTCATCTTGGCTAACTACTCCTCCACTAGTCATAATTCTAAGTGGTATAGGATTTCTACCCTTTGATATGGCTGGCTGAATGTAGGGATAATCATTGTAATATAGTCCATTTCTCTGATAGAATTCTATCCTTCGCTTCGCCATATCATTATCCGGTAGCTCAACCTCTAGGCAAATTCGCCCTCCTAGATGCTCCATTATCTCCTGTAGCATCTTTGATCCAAGACCTGTGTTTCGATACTTACTATCCACTGCAAAATGCTCTATAAAGCTTAAGTCTTCAAACTGCCACACTGCCATAAAGCCTTTAATTTCAAGGATATTATTAGCTTCCTTTGCCACATAGATTTGATAATTCGGAGTTTTCATAAGTTCTTGCTGTTCCTCATATGGTCTATGCTCGTCAGATGGGAAGCTTGACTCCATTATTCTATATACTTGTTTAAATTCTTCTTTGTTTATTTTAGTTAACATAACTTCAATATTTCGTGTAATTTTCTCTTCTTACAACAATTCCCTTAGTGCTTCTATATCCTCTGACTTTGTACTCCAGCTTGTAGCAAATCTCACCACTGTATGATTCTCATCGTACTTCGCCCAGAAGCTTACCTTTAATTCATCCTTAAGAGAATTAAGCTTACTATCCTCCAATATTATAAACTGCTGATTAGTAGGGGAATCTATAAAGAATCTGCACCCCTTTTCCTGAAGCACCTTCTTTAGTGCCACAGCCATATCTATGGCATGTCTGCTTATATTGAAATACAAATCATCTGTAAACAATGCATCAAACTGCGCACCAACTAATCTACCCTTGGCAAGCAAAGCACAGTGTTGTTTAATCATAGTCATAAAATGTTTAGGTGCGTTATTCTTGGTAAATACCACTGCCTCACCGCAAAGTGCTCCCACCTTTGTTCCACCAATGTAGAATACATCACAGTACTTTGCTATATCAGCAAGAGTTACATCTGTATCATAGCTCATAAGACCATAGCCAAGTCTTGCACCATCCATATATAACGGAATCTCATACTTACCACATATATTAGACAACTCCTCGAGTTCCCTCTTACTATATAAGGTTCCGTACTCTGTAGGATGAGAAATGTACACCATACCTGGAAAAACCATATGCTCATGATTTTCATCACCATAGAAGGAATCCAAGTACTTCTCTAACTCATCTGCCTTAATCTTTCCTAATTCCTGTCCCACAGTTAAAACCTTATGGCCTGTGTACTCTATAGCACCAGCCTCATGAGAACTTATATGTCCTGTATCTGCTGCCACCACTCCCTCATAATCCTTAAGCACAGTTGATATAACTATAGCATTGGTCTGGGTACCCCCTGTAAGAAAAAACACATTAGCTTCCAGGCACTGACATGCCGCTTTAATTTTCTCCTTGGCACTCTCTGAATACTTGTCAAAGCCATATGTAGCAAGTAGCTCATCATTTGTATCCACAAGCTTCTGTAATATAACCGGATGTGCTCCGTTTGTATAATCGCTTTCAAATGAAATCATATTGTCCTCCTCACTATGGTCCTATTGAGATAAAAGCTTCAGGATCATCCTTAAGCAAAATTCGTTCAGGTTTTGTTCCATACTCATCACCTAAAGATACATAGGCAACCCACTCACCATCCTCCATACAGAGCTTTAATTCATAATCAAAGTTTACCGTTGGACTGCCATTATGAGTTTTAAATACTCTAAAGTGAAAATGCTTAGCACCATCTTCAGTGTCAACATCAAACTCAAAATTATATCCGTCATAGGAATCTGCTTTTGCCTTAATGAAATAATACTCTTCCTTCCAGTGCAATTTCGTTTTCTGAGTCTCACGGTCTCCCGAACCTCTGTAACAAACAATATTTTGCGGTTCTACTATCTCTCCATTTACAGAAACTCTTATATTGCCTTTCATATTATAAGAAAAGCCACCTTCAGCTATAAACACTATTAAAACGGCCATTATAAGTAGACCAAAGAGAATCTCTAAAGCTCGTACTATTATTACTAACCACAAAGGATGTTTTTTCTTCTGTTTCTCTTTCTTTTCTTCCATAGGCCCTCCTACATTATCTTCTTCCTGTTTACAAGTATTTTCAACAGAATAATTATACCATTCCTTACCACCTCATTACAACAAAAAGGATGAACCCATATTTAACTATAGGTTCACCCTTTCATATCATCTACTTTTCCAACAAAGTGTATTTTACACTTCCGCTGTTAATATTGGCCTCATCAACATCCCAATATAATTTTACTTCTGTAATCTCATCGGTTGCCACCATCCATCTTATTCTATAACCATTTCCGTTAGTATCAAGAATATAATAATAGCAAAAATCTGTTGTAACCACATCCATAAATTCATTAAATCCAGCATATAACTTTACCAAGTCCATATCAAGACCTAGCACTTCTTCTGCATAACTAATTACTGTTTCTTTACCTACAGGTATTTTTTCTGTAGCCTCTTCCATACTAGGAGTATAGCTAGGTGCAATTGCTGAACCACCAAGATTAATAGATAATAGTCTTCCATTATCTCCACATATGGTAAGCTGGTAACCTTCATTAATAATGCCATCTTTTGAGTACTCCACCTCATAAATCACATCATAATCCGGGTAAACCTCATCTAACCATTCCTTCGTTTCTGCATCACCTTCACGGTCATACTGATATACAGAATATTCCCAGCTATCATCCAGCTCTACTCCAAAGTATTTCATAACCATTTCCTTTGAGTAGTCATATACATCATCAATTTCTAGCTTTTCTTCCTCATCAGCTTCTTCCACCGCATTCTCCTCTGTTGCAGCTTCTACAGTAGTTGGCTGGGAGATATCTGATTCTTCTAGCATAATTTCTTCATCAAGCACACCTGTCTCATATGGATTAGGTTCATCAATGCCTGTCTCCATGGTGTATTTATTCTTCTCGTCGTGGTCAATTAACTGTAGTAGCTCTTCATCTGTCATCTCGCCCTTAGGTAGATGCACTCTTCCGTCTTCCTTAACAAAGGCTAACTGGTCATCATTTATATCTGATATTTTATCTACTATAAGGATAGTTTCTTCAGGGAATCTACCATTCTTATATTCCTCCTGAAGCACCAATAGTCGCTCTACCTCAGTATCCGTAAAAGCTCTGGTATAATGCTCCGCATCAGCACCTATCACATTTATCTCTAGATAAGCATCCTTTTCTTCATCAGACATATTCTCCATACGATTTTGCACAGCTGATATGGCAGCGTGGGTACCCAAACCACCTAGGCATACACAGCTAAAGGCTATAACTAAAACCATAAGCTTTGAATATCTAAATAGCTTATCAGTGGTTCTCTTCCCCTTTTTGCAATTATCTAATATGTTTTGCTTCATTTCCTCTGACATGGTCAGGTTAGAAATGATTGGATTATTAATTCTATTATCACCGTTCATATTATATCCCCTTTCTAAAGCATTTCCTTCAGCTTGTTTCTGGCTCGCTCTAGGCGTTTCTTACAGGCTGATTCAGATATGGCTAGCATCCGGGCGGTCTCCTTAATGGAATAGCCTTCTATGTAGTACAAAATCACAACACTTTTTAGCTTATAATCAAGCTCCCATATCTCTTCTAGCTGAACCTTATGTGATGGTTCCACATCTGATGTACCCATCAATATATCTTCCACCTCATCTAATGGCACATAGCTGTGTCTCTTATGAAATCTAAGGAAATCCTTGCATTTGTTCTGGGAAACCTTAATCAGCCAGGCTTTTTTCTTCTCCTCGGATTCAAAATCCGGATGCTTCTTCATATATTGAATAAATGTCTCCTGGATTACATCCCCTACATCCTGTTCATTTTTCAATATAAGAAAACATATCCTATACAGCAAATCACTGTATTTTAGTATTGCGTTTTCCAAATCTGCATTAGTTGCTTTGTTACTCATTGTTCTCTCCTTCGCTTACTATAAAGTGTTCTACATGTATTACCCTTTCATAGATAAAACGATTATAATACCAAAAAGGTGACAATGTCATTAATATTTTGCCAGAACGATTTCACATAAAAAGCCCGCACATTGTGCAGGCTTATATACATTACTCTTCTATTGTATCGTCATATTCCTCATCATAATATTCTATAACTGTATCATCAATTTCATATGAACCAGTTTCTTCTACATTAGCATAAAAGAAATTACTTAAAATAATCATAATTAATAAGATAATCAGTGGTAATAGTAATATAACACATATAGCGGTTACTATCTTCTTAGTTCTTCTATTCTTAATCACAAGCTGTTCGTTAATTCTAGAAAGCTGCTCTGCGACTTCGTTCTTACTTGCTTCAGTTTCAATATTAGCTCCAAGCAACTGGCTTACTTCCACATCTAAAACATCAGCAATTTTCTGAAGTGAGTCCGCATCAGGAACTGAAAGTCCCTTTTCCCATTTCGACACTGTCTGACGAACCACATTTATCTTGGTAGCTAATTCCTCCTGTGTAAATCCTTTGCTCTTTCTAAGCTCTCTCAAATTTTCATTAAACATATCCTTTACCTCCTAAATGTTTTTGGTAAGCAAATCATATGCCCAAAACCTCCGTTGCCACAAGCAACGCAAGTTAACATTGGCTATTTACAAGGATTTTTATAGTTTTTTCTCCATACCAACCTTCTGTGGTACAAGTCCACAGGCTTGATAAAACTTCATGGCACTTTCATTGCAAGACCATACATTTAAGGTTAGGTTATAGAAATTATACTCCTTTGCAAAATCAACTACATAGTCATATAGCTGTTTGCCAATATGAAGACCTCTTTTATCCTCATCAACACAAAGGTCATCTATGTACAGGGTCCTAACATCTGTCAGTATATTATCATTAATGTGTTGCTGATACACACAAAATGCATATCCTAGCACCTCATCACTGTCATCCACCGCCACAAAGATAGGCTTTTGGTCATTCTCTATAATCTCTGCTAGCTCTTCATCCGTATATTTCTTCACATTCGCCTTAAATAAATCAGGTCTTCCATTATGATGAACCATCAAAACCTGATTAAGAAGCTTATTTATGCCTGGCATATCTGAAATCACTGCTCTTCTAATGTTCATACTCCAAGTCTCCTTATTATGTCATTCTAAAATTATTGCTCTTCCAACCATTCATCTCTGGTAAGGCAGGTTACATGCTCAGTTCTTATATCATCCATAAGTGCCCAGTAGAAATTCTCCTTAGTATGATGATACTTAAAACCACACTTTTCCTGAACACGCTTTGACTTTATATTACCATCAAAGTAACCACACCAGATTTTCTCCAGTTCTAACATCTCAAAGCCATAATATAGCAACGCATTTACAGCTTCAGGTATTAATCCCTGGCCCCAATAAGGCACACCAATCCAATAACCTATCTCGGCTTCCTTTTCAGGCAGGTTAAGTGTGCTTGCATCGCCAAATGTAAGCCCTACACTTCCTACTGGTTTATTATTGCTCTTTAATACCACCGCATATGTACCATCTGCGGATAGTATCTCCTTGATAACCTCTCTACTATTTTCCACAGAGCGATGCTCTGGCCAGCCTGCTATGGGGCCAACATCAGGATGTTTAGCTACCTCATATAAATCCTCTGCATCTTCCTCCACCCAAGGACGAAGAATTAGTCTATTTGTCTCAAATGTCATGTTATCCTCCAATCCTGTATATATTTCATCACACCGTAATCTCTATCTGATTACCTTCAATCCCTACTATACAGCTCTCATAATAACCATCACCTGTGGTTCTTGGTCCACTTATAACCTCATATCCATCATCTTTTAGTCTTTTTGTAAGAGCATCCACACCTTCCTTACTTCCCACACTAAACGCAATATGAATATATCCTGTACGGTTTGAAGTTTTTTCACCATCTTCCATTACAGGTTTCTTCATTATCTCCAAACGGGCTCCATCATCAAAGCTAAGGAAATATGAACGAAAATCTGTAGTCTTATTATGATAACCATCATTAGATGTTGCATTGAAATACTTTATAAAAAAGTCTCTGGCAGACTCTAAGTCATTCACATACATTGCAATATGTTCTATGTGCATCATTCACCTCTATATCAATGATTCCACTACTCTCCAAGCACCCTTTTATAATCCTCAAAGAACCCGGGATAAGACTTATTCACTGCCTCCGCTCCATGAATGGTCACAGGTGCTGTCGCTCTTACTGCCGCTACCGCAGCCGACATTGCAATACGATGA
>JAZPXZ010000100.1:0-7086 GCA_045543915.1 Wujia sp. | reverse complement strand
TGTTTCCATAAATTCAGCGTCATGTCCATTGATTTTTGTAATAAGCTTCTTTCCTCTCATAACAGACAAATCAAAATCATAAAAATCGAATATATCCACAAATTTATAGCTAGGCTTGCCTTTTAGGGTAATTGGTGTGTTATTAACTATTATTCCCATTAAGTTGTCTTCACTCACAAAGTTATTAGGCGTTGAAACTGGTGAGGATTCTTTATTTATTGATTCTTCTGTTACTTGTGATGATGATATGTCCATGGATGTAGAGGGATTATTATCCTTAGGAACATCAATGGATTTATCAACCCAATATACCACAAAATTATCGTATATTTTATCATCCATAGCTGCTTCTTTATTATTGATATAGAAATTAGCTTCTGGCTTTACATCCATAAAAGTAAGTAACTGCTCTAGTGTATAGTAGGTCTGCATCTCTATATCATCGCCTTCACAGATTCTATACATCTGAGATTCAGGCTTTCCATTAACTAATGGAAATTTTGGACAAACAACCTGAGAATCATTTACATTAAATGTAAGTGTTCCAGAGTATTCAGGCAAGCTTCCCAATTCAACAGAAGCGTCACCACCTTTAGTTGAAGGTGTAATCTTAATTCGATCATTAGCTTCAATCAAGGAATTCATGCCTACTTCTTTATCGTTCTGAATAATTACAGCAGGCTCTCCGTTATAGCCTCTTACAATTCTGGTTTTACCATTAATCTTAAAGGTGATATCATTGCCTCTCTTAGGGAAAATATCTTCCTTAGGGAAACCGAACTGTACTGCAGCATCAAATATTGTAAGCTTATCATTATTATATAGCTTTATTCTTTCGCCATTTACATTAACAAATATAAAATTATTTTTTTGATCAAAATAATTCAGGCATATACCTATTGGTGTAACATATAGAGAGTCTTTTTTAATGTCATCAACTAAAATATTAATATCATTCATAACTTCCTGTCCTCTCAAAGCAACTCTCTCTTTAGGAAGTTTAAGATATGAAGCAACCATATCTGAAAAACCAGAAATCTTTCCTCCACCACCAACTATAAATACAGCACTAACAGATGAACCTCCATTCAGTTCTATGATTTTATCTGCAACTTTTTTTGCTATATTTTTCTTGGCGTTTTCAAGAGATGAAAGGATTTCATCAGGTGTAATCTTATGACTTACACCCATAATATCTTTATAAGATACAGATTTCTTCTTCGGACTGACAAGCTTAAGCTTTTCAGCAGTGTTGAAATCAACAAGGAATTTCTTTATAAGACACTCAGTCATCTCGTCACCTGCCGAAGGAATCATGCCGTACCCGATAATGCTTCCGTCCTTTGTTATACATATATCTGATGTTCCTGCTCCTACATCAACTAAAGCTATATTTAATAATCGATAATTCTCCGGAATAGCTACATTAATGGCAGCAATAGGCTCAAGAGTAAGATTATTTACAATCAAACCGGAATTTTCAACAGCAGAATAAAGACTGCTTACAACCTCTTCTGGCAAAAATGTAGCCAGAACATCGGCAGCAATCTTAGTACCCTTGTGTCCTTCAAGATTATTAATTTCATAATCATTTAAAAAGTATTTTACAACTGTATATCCTACACAATAATACTTGGTAGATTCTTTATCCTGTGAAAGCTCATCCATAATAATCTCATGAGCCTTCTCTACACCAATTAGGTCAATTGAATGTATGTACTCCTGATTTATTATAGTATTCTCGTTGAATTCATACTCACCATGACCTATTGCAGTTTTTAAAACTCGTCCAGCTGCAGCAATGCATACTTCAGTTAGCTTTCTGCCACCAAGCTGTTCCTCTAATTGATTTTTAACACAAACAATATCCTCGCTTACTTTAGCTATATCGTGAATCTGTCCATCTATCATGGAACGGGTTTCGTGATACTTAACAGCCATAGCTACTACATTAAATTTATCCTTTTCTTTGTATCCTACTGTACCAACTATACTTCTGGTACCAATATCTAAGCCAAATATTAGTGGTTCTGGATATTTTGTCATAGTTGCCATAAGCCTCCTTCGTATGTGTATAATCAATTCATTATATCATTATTCAGTAATATATTCAATAAATCTTTTAGCTGTTTTGCTGTATCTTCAAAGCTATTTTGATTGTTTATGGTGAAATTTGCATAGGTTTTGTAATAATCATCATCTCTTTGGTTTTCAAAAATAGAAAGGCATTTTTCTTTTGTATAACCGCGGCTTTCCATAAGTCTTTTTATACGTTCCTCTTTATCGACCCATATATACCATATTTCATCACATATATCTTTATAACCACACTCAATTAGTAATGCGGCCTCGATTACAAAAAGCTTTGTGTTATCCTCATTTTTATGCTTTGAGATTAGCTCAATAATTTTAGCCTTAACTAATGGATGAGTAATGGAGTTTAGCTGCTCTAATTTTTCTTTGTCGTTAAACACTATATTCCCAAGTATTACTCTATCAATTAAATAAGGTTCATCCTTTGATATAATTTCATCTCCAAATACTTCAATTATTTTATTATATATGCATTGTCCTGGTAGCATAAGCTCATGTGCCAGCTTATCAGCCTCCACCACAAATGCACCGTATTTTTCTTTTAATTCATATAATACTCTGCTTTTACCTGAGCCAACGCCACCAGTGATACCTAGAATTTTCATTACTATTCTCCACTTCTCCTATTTTGCATCGTACCAACTATACCCCTCATTAACATCCACAACTAATTTTACGCTAAGTTTGGCTGCATTAATCATTTCGTTAACAAGAAGTTCTTTAACAAAATCTTTTTCATCTAAAGCAGTCTCTATTATTAGTTCATCATGAACCTGTAGAATTAATCTGGACTTTAGATGATTTTCTTTTAATGCTTTATTAACATTAATCATGGCTATTTTAATAATATCAGCAGCTGTACCCTGAATAGGTGAATTCATTGCAATTCTTTCTCCAAAGCTTCTAGTCATAAAGTTTGATGAAGCCAGTTCAGGTACAGGTCTTCTTCTTCCGAAAATTGTATCTACATAGCCATTAGACTTAGCATTATTAACTGTATTATCAAGATATTTCTTTACTCCACTATAGGTTTCAAAATATTTTTTAATATATTCCTCTGCTTCTTTTCTTGTAATGTCAAGATCCTGGCCTAAACCAAAGGAGCTGATTCCATATACAATACCAAAGTTTACAGCCTTTGCCCTTCTACGCATAAGACTATCAACTTTATCCATTGGAACACCAAAAACCTGTGATGCAGTAATGGAATGAATATCTGAGTCTTTATTGTAAGCATTAATTAAGGTTTCATCCTCAGAAAAATGAGCTAATACTCTAAGCTCTATTTGAGAATAATCTGCATCCAAGAAAATAAAACCTTCCTCTGGAACAAACACCTTTCTTACTTCTCTACCAAGAGCAGTCCTAGTAGGAATATTTTGAAGATTAGGGTCTGTTGAGCTGATTCTTCCTGTTGCAGTTACTGTCTGATTGAATTTTCCGTGAATTCTATCATCATCACCAATATATGGCAGTAAACCTGCTACATAGGTTGAGCTTAGCTTAGTTAATGATCTGTATTCTAATATTAATGGAATAATTGGATGCTCACCAGCAAGCTTCTCTAAGACTTCAACGCTTGTGGAATAACCAGTTTTTGTCTTTTTTCCTGACTTTAATCCAAGTTCTTCAAAAAGTAGTTCACCAAGCTGTTTTGTGGAATTAATGTTAAATTCTTTTCCTGCAAGAGCATATATTTCATCAACTATTTTGTTTATGTTTTCATCAAGCTTTTTTCCAAATTCTGTCAACGCGTCTTTATTAACCTTAATTCCATATTTTTCCATCTCATATAATGAATATACACATGGAAGTTCTATGTCTTCATATAGCTTAAGCATCTTTTTTTCTTCAAGCTCTTTGCATATTTCATTCATTGCAAGATATGGAATTGCAGAAAGGTAACATATATGCTTGCTAACATTTTCTTCAAATACCGTAAATACATTTATCTCAGTTTTACCAAGTAAATCTTTAGCTGAAGCGATAGTTATACCCAAATAATCTCTTGCTATATCATCGTATCCATAGGTACTCTTAAGTGGATTTAAGAGATATGCACCTATACTGCAATCAAATACATTATGATTTTCTTTTAAACTCATATATCTTAAATGTGCTTTTAAATCCATAAAGCAACATTTTGTTTGATTAGAGCATGCGTTTATAACATCATTAATAACTAAATCCTCTGTAATAAAATTTGCAAAAGGAATATAGTATACATTTTCCTCATCAAAGCATATTGATGCACCAATCAAACCATCAGAGCCCTCTATAAGTGAAAATCCAAATGATTTTGATTTATATATTAAATTTACAATGTTTTGATATTGGTCAAAATCATCAACAGTTGTCATTTTAATATCTAAACCACTTGTATTGACTTGACCTTCAAATCTCTTAAGAAGACTCTTGAATTCAAGCTCACTAAACAAATCATAGGTTTTCTTATTAAACATGTCGTTGATTATTGTATTATCAATATCAACATTAAGCTCACAGTCAAGTTTAATAGAGGCCAGCTTTTTTGATAAATAAGCTAAATCTTTAAATTCAATAAGGTTATCTTTCATTTTGCTTGGCTTCATAGAATCTATATTTGCATAAATACCATCCAAATTACCATAATCAAGAAGAAGCTTTTGTGCGGTTTTCTCACCTATTTTAGGCACTCCTGGAATATTATCAGAGCTATCACCCATAAGTCCCTTCATATCAATAAAGGTAATTGGGTCTACACCATAGGTTTCTTCAACATTTGAAGCGTAGTATTCTTCTATAATAGTTTTACCAGCCTTAGTCTTTGGAAGCTTTACCTTTATTTTATCAGTTGCAAGCTGGAGCAAATCTCTATCTCCTGATAAAAGAGTTACTGAGTAACCTTTGTTATCACCAATTCTTGATAAGGTACCAAGAATATCGTCAGCTTCGTATCCTGGATGTTCTAATATTGTTATATTCATCGTGTTAAGAACCTGCTTTATAAGTGGAAGCTGTTCTCTAAGCTCATCAGGCATACTTTTTCTAGTACCTTTGTATTCTGAGAACATCTCGTGTCTAAAGGTAGGGTGCTTAACATCAAAAGCCACACATAAATGTGTAGCTTTTTCTTCTTCTATTACTCTCAAAATTATATTCAAAAAGCCCAGAACCGCGTTAGTATGTCTACCATCCTTTGTTGTAAGATCTGGTAATCCATAAAATGCTCTGTTTAAAATGCTATTTCCGTCAATTAATAAAAGTTTATTCATTCTGATTTCCCTCCAGTATTCCATCTATCCATACAGGATGAGTAATATTATAGGAATGAACCTTTTCATAAAAGGTTTTTTCCTTAGGTTTTCTTTCTTCTTTTATTCTAACAATTAAATCGTCATTAACAATATCTATATATTTTGAAAAATGATTATAAAAATAATAATCACCCTGTTCTGTCTTAATAATATTCTGTTCTATTGTATATACCTTGTTAAGAATACTTGAATAAAATAGGAAAAATCCTATTACTGCTGCTGTAAATACAATTCCAAAAGTTGATATTTTAAATCTTTTGGCATTTTTTGCCTTGTTTTCTATTCTAGTAAGCTCATCATATAAATCTTTTTTAAAATTATGGGACAATTCTTCATTATTATCAAGCTGCCTCATTCCAACAATAAGTGTATAATATATCTCCAATTCTTCTGCACAATTATCGCAGTGTTTCATATGTCGGACAAAGTTTTGCGTATTATCATCATCAAGTTTTTTATCAACAAAAGCCATAATATTTGATTGTGCTTCTAAGCAAGTCATACTTTGCCCTCCTTTCCTTTATAAAAAAGAACCTAGACCCGTTCTAAGGTCCAGGTTCTTATGTAATTAAATCTTATAATTAGTTATCAATAAGCTTCTCTTCGCCATTCCAGCTGTATAACTTACGGATTTCCTCTCCAACCTTCTCTGCTGGATGCTCAGCGCCAAGCTTTCTCATAGCCTTGAAGTGAGCCTGTCCACCTGCTGGTGACATATCAAGTAAGAAGTCCTTAGCAAATGTACCATCCTGGATATCCTTAAGAACCTTCTTCATAGCCTTCTTAGTATCCTCAGTGATAATCTTTGGTCCAGTAATATAATCACCGTACTCAGCTGTATTAGAAATAGAGTATCTCATTCCTGCGAAGCCTGACTGATAGATAAGGTCTACAATAAGCTTCATCTCATGGATACACTCAAAGTATGCATTTCTTGGGTCATAACCAGCCTCAACAAGAGTCTCGAAACCACACTGCATAAGAGCACAAACACCACCACAAAGAACTGCCTGCTCACCGAAAAGGTCAGTCTCAGTCTCTGTTCTAAAGTTAGTCTCAAGTACACCAGCTCTTGCTCCACCAATACCGAGAGCATATGCTAATGCCTTATCCTGAGCCTGTCCTGAAGCATCCTGATGTACAGCAATAAGACAAGGAACACCCTTACCTGCCTGATATTCACTTCTTACAGTATGTCCAGGTCCCTTTGGTGCTATCATAGTAACATCTACATTAGCAGGTGGGATAATCTGGTTAAAGTGAATAGCAAAACCGTGAGCGAACATAAGCATGTTACCAGCCTCAAGATTTGGCTCGATATCGTTCTTGTACATAGCAGCCTGCTTCTCATCATTGATAAGAATCATAATAATATCTGCAAGCTTTGCAGCCTCTGCTGCAGTATATACCTTAAAGCCCTGTGCCTCTGCCTTAGCCCATGACTTACTTCCCTCATAAAGACCGATGATAACATTACATCCTGAGTCCTTAAGGTTAAGAGCGTGAGCATGTCCCTGGCTACCATAACCAATAATAGCGATTGTCTTACCATCTAAGATAGATAGGTTACAATCTTCCTGATAAAAAATCTTTGCGTCCATTTTTATTCCTCCCTAGAATATCTTTAAAAAATATATAAGTATTACTTTTGCAGTAAGTAATTACCATCAAATTAATAAATCAAATTAGTCTTCTG
>JAZPXZ010000099.1:0-21889 GCA_045543915.1 Wujia sp. | reverse complement strand
AGAGAACTAGGGAGAAGAAAAACATTCCTTTTATAGTATTATCTGCAAAGGATGAGCTAGATACCAAGGTTGAACTGCTTACTCTAGGAGCAAACGATTACATGACCAAGCCATTTGAGATTAAGGAACTACTTGCCAGAGTGCAGGTTCAGCTTAGAATGAGTAGTGTTATGGCAGTGGCTAGTGTTGGTGGTGTGAATGCAGATGGCAATAGTGCAGAGGGTTCTGTGGCAGGAGCTGCTGCAAAACAAACTCTTGATTACAAAGAGCTTAGCTTGGACTTAAATGGTAAATCTTTAGATGTAAATGGCAATCAAGTATCCTTAACAGCTCAGGAGTACAAGATTATGGAGTTGTTCCTAAAGAATCCGGGAAAGGTTTTCTCTAAGAATGAGATATACGAATATGCCTGGGATGACTACTATATGGGTGAGGATAAGACCATATATGTACATATAAGTAACATCAGACAGAAGATGAAGAAGTATACTGAGAATGAGTATATAGAAACAGTTTGGGGATTGGGCTTTAAACTTTAGATTATTCTTTAAATATATCTTTAAAGATTCTTTAAACTTTCTTGACTTTCAATTAAACAATAGGTTGTATTATAATATCAGCGAAGGGAAAACCGACGCTGATATTTTTTGGATTTTTCAAAAGGAGAAATGATAGCTATGGAATATGTAGTTAGCACAAAGGGCCTTACCAAGGTATATGGTAAGCACACAGCAGTAGATAATGTTAGCCTTCATATAAAGCGTGGAGAGATTTATGGCTTTATAGGAAGAAATGGTGCAGGTAAGACAACATTTATGAAGATGCTTACAGGACTTGCAGCACCAACAGCAGGAGAGCTTAGTCTATTTGGTAAGACAGGTGAGGCTGTGAAAAGTCAGACTGAGAGAGTTGGTAATCTTATTGAGGATCCAGGACTTTATCCACAGTTTTCCGGATACCAGAATCTTAAGTGTAAGTGTCTTGCCCTTGGTATTCACAAGGAGGGCTACATAGAGGAGCTGCTTGCTATGGTAGGTCTTGAGAATGCGGCTAAGAAGAAGGTTAAGAAGTACTCTCTTGGTATGAAGCAAAGACTTGGAATAGCTATGGCGCTGGTTGGGGGACCGGACCTTCTTATCCTAGATGAGCCTATTAACGGACTTGACCCTCAGGGTATTGCGGAGGTTAGAGATATTCTTCTTAAGCTTCGCGACGAGCAGAATATGACCATTATGATATCAAGCCACATCCTTGAGGAGCTTTATAAGATAGCAGATACATTTGGCATAATTAACAAGGGTAAGCTTATTCAGGAGCTTAGTAAGGAGGAGCTTTCTTCTAAGTGTAGCGACTACATAGAGCTTAAGTGCGATGACACATCAAAGGCTTGTCCGGTGCTTGATGGTATGGGAATTAGTGATTATAAGGTAGTGAGCAATGACACAATTTACATCTATGAACAGGTAGATAACTTGGGAGCTATAAACAAGGCTCTGGCCAATGCGGATGTTATGGTTAATCTCTTAAATGTGGTGCAGGAGAGATTAGAGAATTATTTCTTGGAGTTAGTAGGAGGTGAGGAGAATGCTTAATCTTATTAGAATGAATAATTACAGAGTGAGACATATGACTTGTATGTATGTGTTGGTTATAATAATTTGTCTTTTTGCAGTGTTCTCCATATCGACTATTGGTTGGACTGCTGATGATATGGCTGCAGGAACCTATGAGGATTATGAAGGCATGGCTGAGGCTATGGAGGCTGGCTGGAATGAGGCAGAGGCCGAAGCCATGGCTAAGGAGAATGCAGATGAGGATGCTGAGGTTAAGATAGGAGTTACTATTACAGAAAACGAAGGCTATGATGAGGATAGCGAAAAGAAAAGTGACGCCTATAACGCAGGCTATGAGGCTGGCCAGGAAATAGCTATGAACTTTGGTATATATTCAAACCAGCCAATTCGTCCCGATGGTACAGTAAGCTCATATATTGCCTACCTCTATGAGGATATATCCAGTGGTATACTGCTTATATTTATGACTATTGCAATTGTACTTTTCTTTAACAGAGAGCAAAACAGTGGCTTTGTGAAAAATATTGCAGCTAAGTCTGTATCTAGAGCAAGCATCTACTTCTCAAAGTTCATATCTATGATTTTATATATGTTGTTTACATTTGTGGTTATTGCCGTTGCGGAATACATAGCCCTTATGGCATACTACCATGGTGACCTGACCTTTGGTATGGATGTTATGGATGAATTTCTTCCGAAAATATTAGTAATTATCTTGCTTCATATAGCCTTCTTAAGTGGTGTGGTTATGGTAACAACTTTAACAAAGAGTAGCACTATGGGTATTACCATTGGAATGTTAGCCAATACAGGTTTTTCATCTTTTATAGTACTATTTATCAGAGCAAAATTTGATTTTGATATTAGCGATTATCTTATCAATTACAACTTAACTAGGGTGAATCTTGATTCCGGTAGTGATGTGGTTAACCATGCATTTATAGTTGGAATTATTACCATCATTGTTTATAATGTAATTGGTTGCACATGGTTTGCCAAGAGGGATATAGCGTAAGCGAGTGTTTCAGTATCAGTTAAATAGGTGACTTGTTTTGGTTAAATCGGTTTGGATTGTGCTAGGTGTATACTTGAAAATGATGGTACGGAGTAAATATTTGATATGAAGATAGGAATTATAATAGTGCTTGCAGTGGCACTCATTATCATCACAATCAAATACATATTATACAGGCGACAGATTAAAAGCATCTGTCGCCAAATTCAGTTTGTCAGCGAGGATATAACTAATCACAGAGTTAGAACTGACCTTACTGAAAAAGAGCTGGTGGAGCTTGCTCAGCTACTTAATGAGATGAGTGATAAGCATAACAAAGAATCAGTGGAGCTTATTAATAAGGATAGACGCCTTAAGGAAACTCTTACATCAGTATCCCATGATATAAGAACTCCACTTACCTCTCTTAAAGGATATTTTGAACTACTTATGTCAGAGGAGGATACGGATAAAAAGCTTCAGTATGCGGGAGTTATGAGTGAACGTATGGATAATCTCTCAGCCCTGCTTGATGAACTATTTACCTATACTAAACTTCAGAATCAGGACTATAAGCTTGAACTAGAGGAATGTGATATGACTAAGCTGGTTTTAGACACAATCTTTTCTTTTTACGAGAGCTTTAAGCAGGCCAAGATTGAACCTAAGCTTGATATAGATGAGAAGAAACACATGGTTATGGCCAATGATGTGGCTATGAAAAGAGTTATATCTAATATAGTGAAAAATGCAGTGGTTCATGGTGCGGGACAGCTTGAAATAGGCTATGGTGTGGATATAAATACTGAAGACCAGGTTAGGGATAAAGCTGGTGATAAATCTGGCAAGATATGTTTCGTCTGCAAAAATAAAGTAGCTCACCCAGAGAATATTGATGTATCACAAATCTTTGACAGGTTCTATAAGGCAGACAAGGCAAGAAGTGAAAAGTCCACAGGGCTAGGTCTTGCCATAGCCAAGGAATTTACAGAAAAGATGGGTGGAAGTATTAAGGCAGAACTGGAGGGAGATGTTTTTGCAGTGAAGCTTATTCTTGATGCTAAGAGATGATGATAGTGAATAAATATTAGTTTTCATATATTATAAAGAGATTAAGAGTAGAAAATTTAATGTTTTCTACTCTTTTTTACATTATTTTCATATTTGTTGGAATATTATCATATTTACCAGCATACAATGTATAAATTGGAGAAGTATAACTGGGCGTTGTACAAGCCAGATAAGGGCCCAGGCAGGTCGTGTTTTAGTAGCGTAAAGAATAGGAATGTAAAGGAGGACATTATGATTATTTCAAACGGAATTAACACAAATGTTGACGCTACAGCTAATGCACAGAGGATGGCAACAGGAAGTAAAAATGTACAGGCTTTAAATGAGCAGGTGGTAGCAAGCCAAGCTGCCCAAGGCGGAAGTACTGCAGGTAGCGAAACATTGGGTGTAGTGTTAAACCTAAGTGGAGCACTTTCAACCAGTATGAACAGAGCTGCCACTACATATTCGTCATCTACAACCCTTAAGATGGGAAGTCAGGGAACCGCCGTAAGAGTTCTTCAAACAAAGCTTACTGAGCTTGGCTATGACACCAAGGGTACTGACGGTATATTTGGCAATAACACTAGAAATGCTGTTATTGAATTTCAGAGAGCTTATGGACTTGATGCAGATGGTATCGTAGGAAATGCAACTAGGAATCAGATTAATACTTGTTATACAAATCACTTAAACAATGTGCTTTCTGTGGGAAGTAGAGGAAGTAATGTAAAGAAGCTTCAGGAGAATCTGACAAAGCTTGGCTATAATACCTACGGTGTAGATGGCATCTTTGGTAATAACACCAAGAAGGCAGTTTTATCCTTCCAGAGGGCAAATAATTTGGCTGCGGACGGGATTGTAGGTGCAAACACTCATAAAGCTATTAATGCAGCTCTTGAAAGATTAAAGAATAAGCCTGTTGATAACCCTATAGATACAGGTGACTTAACTGCTAAACAGGCTAAGATGATTGAGAACCTTAAGAACGATACCTCTCTCGGTTTGACTTCAACAAAGAAGACTGCAATGTTGACAGCAGCTGAACGACTTCTAAGCGAAGGCTATGAGGTGGAATTTGTGGCAGGAGTATTAGGTAATATTCAGGCTGAGGGAACGCCAGGTGTGTTTGAAAGCTCAAATTATTCTTCTAATCCTGGTGCTAAGCCAAGTTATTTAAAATACATGGATAACAATTTTAACTACCGCAGTGAGTTTTCCGGTAAGACTATCAGTCAGGTGGGTATCGATAAGGCTGTGGCTCTTCAGGAAAAGGCTGCAAATAGTGGCTTCGCAGGCAAGTTTGGTCTGGGAATGATTCAGTGGACAGGTACTAGAACAACCGGATTACTTGAGGCTTACGAAAAATATTGTAGCTCAAATTATCCAACTGTTGAGGAATGTGCTAAGGCTGAAGCAAACTACATAGTGGACGAGCTTCAGGGCTCACACAGCTATGTGTATAGTAACTGGAAGAAGGGAAATATGACTGCTCAAAGTGCAGGTGAAATAGTTTGTAGACAGTATGAAGTGCCTGCAAATATTGACTATCAGGCAAGAACACGTGGTCAAAATGCAAATGCGATTTACAATGTAATGATGAAATAAATATACAAGCAATAAAGAATGTAGCTGTCAACTTTAGCTTGACGGCTACATTCTTTATTTGGTTTTAATAGACTATATTATACATAATTCCTATAATTATAAACAACATCCCAGCTGTAATAAGAGCTTTGTGGACGCTTTTTTGTCCATCTGCATATATGAACTCCTTAGGTTTGCGGGGGTTAATTAGTAATCTGATTATTCATGTTAAGTGCCTCCCAAAGATAATTGTGTATATATTAGCATTTAATATTTTACTATGTAACTTATAAAATTTTAAAATGGTATAAAAATGGTTTAAAAATACCCTTGACAAATGGTGTGTATGTGGTGTATATATACACTATACACACTCGAGAGTTTAAAATTAAGAAAGGTATACCTATGAACATTATAATTAGCAACACAAGCAGTGTTCCTATCTATGAACAGATCAAGCAGCAGATTAAGGATATGATTGTTTCTGGCAAATTGGAGGAGGGAGAGATGCTTCCTTCTATGCGTTTTCTTGCCAAGGAGCTCCGCATTAGCCTTATAACTACAAAGCGTGCTTACGAGGAGCTAGAGCGAGATGGCTTTATAGAAACTCGCGTTGGCATCGGTTGTTTTGTTAAGGCCAAGAATCAGGGACTTATCCGTGAGAAGGTTATGCAGGAGCTTGAGGACCATTTTGAAAATGCAGTGACTAGGGCAAAGGTTTGCGATATTCCTTTACAAGAGCTGATTGAAATTCTGACCATCATATATGAGGACCACTCTAAGTAGAATTAGTTTACATAAGTGTGAGGGCTGGTGATGATTACAGTCGCATACAGGGAGGGATTAACTATGTCATTAGACTATAGCGTAGAAAATGCAATAGAAATCAAAAACTTAAACAAAAGCTACAAGGGCTTTAGCCTAAAGGATGTAAGCTTTAATGTTCCTAGTGGACAGGTTACAGGCTTTATAGGACAAAATGGTGCAGGAAAATCAACAACCATAAGGTCTATCCTAAATATGCTTAAGACTGACGGTGGGGACATAAAGGTCTTTGGAGCAGATAACTTAAAAAATGAATTTGATATTAAGGAGAATGTGGGAGTTGTCTTTGATGATATAGGCTTTCACCCAAATCTTAAGGCAAAGCATATCGATAAGATATTAAAGGGTATGTACAAGAACTGGGATTCAAAGCTATTCTATGAGTACCTTGAGAAGCTTGGACTTCCTACTAAGAAGAAGGTAGGAGATTACTCCCGTGGTATGCAGATGAAGCTTCAGATTGCCACAGCACTTTCTCATCACGCAAAGCTTCTTATTATGGACGAGCCAACAGGTGGTCTTGACCCTATCGTTCGTAATGAGATTCTGGATATATTTATGGAGTTTATACAGGATAGTGAGCACACAGTATTCCTGTCATCACACATAATAACTGATCTTGAGAGAATTGCAGATAATATCGTATTTATACATAAGGGCAAGATTCTTCTCTCAGAGGATAAGGATACTATGGCTGAGCGTCACGGCATCTTAAAATGTTCTAAGGAGCAGTTTGCCACAGTGGATGATGAGGATGTTATCGGATATAGAAAGTCCTCTTTTGGTATCGAAGCTTTAGTCGGTGATCAGGAGAAATGCAAGGTTAAGTACAAGGGCATGCTTTGTGAGAAGACATCTTTGGAAGAAATAATGTTGTTCTATGTAAATAATACTAACAACGACCATAACTAGGGGGTGGAGTCTATGTTAGGATTAATTTATAAGGACCTTGTCCTTGTTAGGAAAAATATAATTATGGGCTTTTTAACCATAGCAGGTGTGGCACTATTTGCTTTGATATTTATACTTGGTATGAATGTAGGTAACTTTCAGGAGCTTAAAGAAGAGGAGTTTATATATAATCTGTTTTATAAGGGATGTATCCTCTATGTATGTGGAGCTGGAATAACTGTGTCATTAACTAGTGCTTCAGCTATAGATCAGGACCACAAGGCTGAGTGGTACAAGGTGCTATATTCTTCTCCTATAAATATCTGGAAGGAGATATTCTCTAGATACATAGTGGCATTTTTAGTCAATACAATAATGAGCATCTTCTCATCCATAATATTACCTATAATTTATATGGCAGGTAATGAGCCTTATGGGTTTAAGGAGTTTAAGACAGTTCTATATTGCTGGATGGCAGGACTTCTTATAATACTTATCAGACTCCCTATAGATATTATTTTTTCAGCAAAGGTAAGTGTAGTTATATGCTGTTCATTCCTTGGGGTGTTTCTTGTTGCTATTATGGCTTGGCTTATGTATGAGGAAAATATTGAGGTAATATTTGAAACTATAAAGGGTTGGTTTGACTTAATTTATAACCACGGAGCTCTAGTGGTTATGGCGGTGGTTGTAGCATCATTTTCTGCTTCGTATTTTGGTAAGAGAAATAGGAGGTGGGCATAAATGAAGGGATTACTTTATAAGGATTTTATAAATGGTAAGGGATATATATATCTAGTAGCTTTCTATGTGCTTTACGCATTTATGATGGTAGAGGCGATAGGCTGGGAATTTAATGGAGCTGAGGGATTAGAGGCAAAGCTTAAGGTTTTGTCAGAAAGCTATCTTATGCTTGGTGGCTCTGTATTTGCGGCATGTCTTTTGCCTATGGCAATGTCTACAGTTTTATGTACATTAGATAACAAAACCAATTGGACTAATTATGCCACAGCACTTCCTGGTGGATACAAGAATGTGGTGGCAGAGAAATATATAATAGTTATAATAGGTCATGTGATAGGTGTATTAGCAAGTCTTATTACCATATTTGCAATTAAGCACACCTTCGAGGTTGAGGTGGATGGTGTAATGATAGAGGATGTTGGTGCAAATGTATTCGTTATACTTATGCTGCTTATGTTAGGGATTTCTCTTATAGGCAATTCAATTCTTATTCCTTTTGCTACCAGGAACAAGCCGGGAGTAGTTAATATAGTCTTGACAGTATGTGCTGTAATTGCTATGTACGGATTGTTTGCTTATATAGCATTGGGGGATATCTCCTTCTTCAAGCAGGAAAACCTTGTGCAAAGAATTATTATGTGGATAGCAACCCACAAAAAGCAGGTGTGGGGCACATGCTACGGACTTGTAGGAGCAGGAGTTGTGGCACAGATTGTGTCATATGTGGTAAGTGTTAAGAATTATCTTAAGTATGTGTAGTTTTTTAGAATAAAATAAAGAGTTTTAGGAAAAGGCTGAAAGTCGCGAAAATGTTTAACTTTCAGCCTTTTTTTTGCCTGCAAACCAAGTGACTTTTTTGACAAAAATATAAATTTTTAAAAATTTTTTCAAAAAATAGGATATTTTTAAAATTACATTCGTGTATATAGTGAAGGCGAGTAAATAGGGGATAAATAAGCCGGCAAGAATTCACTAGATTACTTGAGAAGTCATGAGGACAAATTTGCAAGTATGACTCGGAACAAAGAAAAAACAAAATAACAAAAAAGAAGGAGAATAAAATTATGAAGAAGAGAATTTTTACAGGATTAGTTTTAGGAGCAATGATGATGGGGGCGCTTACCGGATGTGGTAAGTCAAATGATGTAGAACAGACTGAGAAGAAGTCAGTGAACACAGAGATAGTGAAGACAGTGGATGTAGAGGTTGAGGATAATGAGGAAGAGTCTATAGAGGTGACCACAGAGGAAAGTATGAATGAACAGGCAACAGAGGGCGATGACACACAGGTGGTAGACCAGACCGCAGAAGTAGCAGATGATATAGCTACAGACGAGGAAACTAGTGATTTGGAAGATGGTATAGTATATAATATATGCCAGTCACCAGTGTTTACACAGGATGAGATGATGTATGGTGCGGAATATGTAATAGCTGCATTTGGTACACATTTTCCAGAGTGTGAGCTTCTTAGTGTTACATACGATGACAGATTCTCAAGCTCACAGGATGAGATTAACAAGCAACAGTATGGTGAGGCCGACTATGTGGTATTCACAACAGATTTCACTGTCCCTGCAGACTATACAGATGGACCTCTTAACGCAGGTGAGACCTATGAGGAATATCAGTGGATTCTTACTATGAATGATTCAGGACAGTGGGAGTTGGTTTCTTCCGGATGGCAGTAAAATAAGATGATTAAATATGATATAAGCGCACAGATGTAGTCTGTGCGCTATTTTGTTAATTGGAGTAGCGATAAAGTAACTATTAGTTACTATTTGTATTGAAAAACTATACTTTTTTTGAAGGAAATGATATTTTAATATTAGGTATTTTGAACTTTGGAGGAAGCTTATGATAAGAATGGAAATGGCCTGCTTTATGGTCATAGCCTTTATGGCTGTGATGTATTTCTCGGCAAGGCGACAAAAGAATAAAAAGCATAGAATATTTTCGGTCATGTTGGTCACATCCATGGTTAATCTGTTGTTTGATGCTGTAACAATACATACAGTCAATAACAGAGATACCGTAGCGCCGTGGGTTAATGACCTTGCCCATAAGCTGTTTATCGGAACTATGGTGCTGGTGTTTTATCTGGTGTATAAGTACATTATAGCCATAGCTGAAGAAGAGAAAAATGAAATAATAAAGAGAACTCCTATAGGTGATGTGGTGTTTATAGCAGCATTTGTGGGTGCATTTGCCCTGCCTCTATACTATAAGGAAACCAAGCTTGGCAGTTATTCTTACGGCCCCGCTGCATACATGACCTACGGTTCTATAGCAATATTTTTGGTTATGGTTATAGTGACTCTTGCTAAGCATTGGAAATTTATTCATCCTAAGCAGAGACTAGTTATAACCTTGGCATTATCTATAGAGGTAATTGTGTCCTTGTATCAGGCATTTCACCCTATGGCACTTCTTAGTGGTATGGGAATAATGCTCATCAATCTTTCCTTTTATATGCTGATGGAGAATCCAGACATAAGATTGGTTCAGCAAATTGAGATTGAAAAGGAGAGAGCAGAGACTGCTAATAAATCCAAGTCAAACTTCCTGTCACATATGTCTCATGAAATTAGAACTCCTATGAATTCAGTTATAGGAATGACGGAGGTTTTACTTAGGACAGATTTAGATGAAGAACAAAAGGGCTATCTGAATCATATAAAGCTGTCAGGCAATGCATTGCTTGCTATAATTAATGATATCTTAGATCTGTCTAAAATCGAAGCGGGTAAGATGGAGCTTACAGAAACGGTATATGATGCATATTCTGAGATGGATAACATACGGGTTATTATTGAAAATAGAATTGGTGAAAAGCCAATAACTCTAAATTATGATATAGATGACAAATTTCCGCCTATACTCTATGGTGATGTTATAAGAATTCGACAGGTTCTTATAAATCTTCTTAACAACGCGGTGAAATTTACTGAGATAGGAAGTATAACTCTTGGTGTAAAAGTGATTTCCAAATCTACAGAGAATATTGAACTTGAAATATCCGTTACTGACACTGGAGTTGGCATTAGACAGGAGGATCTAGAGAAATTATTTGACGAGTTTAAGCAGCTTGATTTGAAGAATAATCTTGGTAAAGAGGGAACAGGATTAGGGCTTACCATATCATCTCAACTTATAGACCTAATGGGTGGAAAGCTTAAGGTGGAAAGTGAGTACGGAAAAGGTAGTAGATTTTATTTTAGTATAAGTCAGAAGCTTGTGTCGGAGGAAGAATACGAGAAACTTAAGTCGGAAGATGAGGTACAAGAATTTGTGGCTCATGAGGTAAATGTTTTGATAGTAGATGACGATGCTATGAATCTTAAGGTTGCAGAGAAACTATTAGAACCATACGGCATGAATATAGATTTAGCTAATGGTGGTGAACAGGCAGTTTCTATGGCTGCAGACAAGAAGTATGACCTGGTTTTTATGGATCATATGATGCCGGTAATGGATGGTCTAGAGGCTACTAGGCGCATTAGAAGCATTAAGGATGAATATTATAAGACTCTTCCTATAATCGCCCTTACTGCAAATGCTATGGTAGATAACAGGGACATATTTTTTCAGGCAGGAATAACAGAGATATTAACAAAACCTATTGAGATGGATAAGATGGCTAAGGTACTTCTTGAATATTTGCCAAAGGAGAAGATATACCATAGTAAGCTGGGAACAAAGCGAGAAAACATTTTTACTGAAAAGCTTATCATAGAAGGTCTTGATGTAGATTATGGTATCAAATACTCTGGAAGTAAGGAGATGTTCTTAGAACTGTTAGCTGATTATTATTTACTTATAGATATTAAGACCAACAAAATAAAAAGGTGTCTTGAAGACAACTTAATTAAGGATTATACTATAGAGGTACATGCATTAAAGAATACATCTAGACTTATTGGAGCCCTAGAACTTGCTAAGGATTTTGAGTATCTGGAGCATCTGGGTAATCAGGGCTATATAGAAAATATAAGAACTGAGACAGCTTCCGTACTGGAGAAATACAACAGCTACAAGAACATATTAAGAGAGTATGGAAATCGAGATAAAAAAGGTAAAAAGCAGGTTGGTATTGAAACTATAATTCGTTGCCTTGAAAGCATTAATATTGCAGTGGAGGAGTTTGACATGGATACCTGTGACAGCCAGATGGAACTACTAGAGACATACATTTTACCGGATAATTGCAAGGAAAGTATGGAGAAGCTTAGGGTTTGTATGGCGGATGTGGCAATGGAAGAAATATTATCTCTAACCAGTGAGATGATAGAGAAAATTACCCCTTGACAGATGAAGGTAATCTGACTGATTATATGGATTGGGAGGAATGGTTATGAATAATGTATTATTGCTTGCAGAGACAAGAAGCTTTACAGTAACATCGCTGATTAAGCTGGTTGAGGAGCACAAATATAAAATGATTATGTCAAGCTATGATATAGATGATATACAGGACAAGGAAAAAGATACAAGAGCAATAATAGTATATGCAGAAGATGCAAATGCTGAAGGTTTGGTATATGTCAAGGATAAGGTTATAGAGAATAATAAGCCCATAATTGTAATCGGCGATATAAATCAGATTAATGATGTGGATGATATTATTCCAAGACAGTTCGTTAAGAAAACCTACATAAGACCGTTTAATGTAAAAGAGGTGGCTGATGACATAGCAAAGTTCCTGGATAAGGATGAAAGCCACCTTAAGAAAAAGATTTTGGTGGTGGATGACTCTGGAGCAGTGCTAAGAAGTATAAAGAATCTTTTGGAACCTCAATATCAGGTCATATTAGCAAATTCAGGAGCTATGGCCATAAAGTATTTGTCTGTGAACACACCTGACCTGGTTTTATTAGATTATGAAATGCCTATCGTAGATGGCAAGCAGGTCCTAGAGATGATTCGCTCGGAGTCGGATTTTGCAGGAACACCTGTTATATTTTTAACAAATAAAAACGACAAGGAAAGTGTAATGAGTGTGTCATCACTAAAACCAGAAGGATATCTTTTGAAGTCCTTAGAACCGGAAAAAATAGTTGAAGCTATAGATGATTTCTTCGAGAAGAAGAAATGGACCATAAAATAGAGATAATAAAAAAGAACAGCTGATGCATTTCAAAATGCACCGGCTGTTCTTTTTTATTCTTTATAAAATACCTTGGTTTCATCTAGGACAGTATACTTTCCCTCGGTGTAATCTACCATAATTACATTGCAATTTCTCTGAAGTCCTCCGGACCAGAAATGCTCAAGACTATGCCCCTTTATATAAGTCATAATAGCCTTATTCATAGCACCGTGGGCAACAATCATAACTCTTTCACAGCTTTCTTCTAAGGGCTCGATAATCTCTTGCATAAAATCCTTTGCTCTCTCAACCAGGTGTTCCAATGTTTCTCCCTTTTCAGAAGGTCTATACAGATGAGGCTCTGTGAAAAAATACTTAAAGTAGCAGTTTTCATCCTCGTACAAGTCCTCGTATCGTTTTCCTTCGGATACACCAAAGTTAAGCTCTCTAATTCTATCATCGGTAAGTAATTCTATATCTCTGCCATTTCGTATAAGCTCTGCCGTAGTGTAAGCTCTCTTAAGGGGACTGGAATAAATTACATCAATATGTGTATCCATAAGTGCTTCGCCAGTTTCTTTAGCTAGGCGAATTCCCTCAGGCCCTAATTCAATATCTGTAGAACCTTGAAGTCGTTTTTCTTTATTCCATATTGTTTCTCCGTGTCTAACTATATAAAGTTCCATAATATGAAATCCTTTCTAGATATTTTCAATCTGCCAATCAATGGGAGCCACTCCATTGGCCTTAAGAAATTCATTAGCTTTACTAAAATGTTTGCATCCGTAGAAGCCTCTGTACACAGAAAGGGGTGATGGATGAGGCGCCTTAAGGATAAGGTGCTTAGGATTATTAAGCATAGCAGCCTTCTTCTGGGCAAAGCCACCCCACAGAAGAAATACTATAGGTCTGTCCTGTTCATTTACAATTTTTATTGCGGCGTCTGTAAATTGTTCCCAGCCTTTGCCTTGATGGGAGGCTGCCTGATGAGCCCGAACGGTAAGTACAGCGTTGAGCATAAGTACGCCCTGTTGTGCCCATTTAACCAAATATCCGTTGTTTGGAATATAACAGCCTAAATCATCGTTAAGCTCCTTATAAATGTTAACTAATGAAGGTGGAGCAGGCACTCCAGGCTTTACTGAAAAACATAAACCATGAGCCTGTCCTACATCGTGATAAGGATCCTGTCCGATGATAACACATTTCACATCCTTAAGGTTGGTTAGATGAAATGCGTTAAATATATCATCTCCAGGAGGGAATACCTCTCCTGATGCATATTCCTTGCCTACAAAGTCGAAAAGCTTCTTGTAATAATCCTTTTTATATTCAGGGGCAAGTGCGGCTGCCCAATCATTTGTAATAGGTGGCATATTTTTTCTCCTTGAAAATATAATTAATATATATTTACATACCTTACCACATTTTTCGTTGACACTCAATTAAAATTGTGTTAAGGTTACCTTGTAAATGCGAAGAAGAGGAATAGTAAAGGTTTAGAAGGCTACAGAGAGCTGTCGGATGCTGCGAGACAGTGCCCTAAGAATTTTGAACTCACCTTGGAGCAGCCCGTTGAACGGTACATTTTATAGAATGTATTAGTAGATTGGGACGGAGACTGACCGTTACAGCAGTAGGATATAAGGCTTTTAAAGTCCGTATCTGTGAGTGCATACGAATGTATGAATTAGAGTGGTACCGCGTAAGAACTTGCGTCTCTAAGCTATTATAGAGGAGCAGGTTTATTTTTTTGTAGGTAGACAAAGATAAAAACCACCTTTATATAAATCACAGATATGCAACAGTAGGTTGTAGAAATTTGATTAAGGAGGTAGTGACTATGAAGAATTTTGAGCATTACAAGCGTGGCTATTATATGCCACCAGTACAAAGTACAAATTGGGTAAACAAGGAATATGTAGACAAGGCACCAATGTGGTGTAGTGTGGATCTTAGAGATGGTAATCAGGCTTTGATTGTTCCTATGAGTCTTGATGAGAAGGTTGAGTTCTTCAAGGAGCTTGTTAGAGTAGGATTTAAGGAGATTGAAATTGGATTCCCAGCAGCTTCTGAGACAGAGTATGTATTCTGCCGTAAGCTTATAGAGGAGAATTTAATTCCTGATGATGTAACAATCCAGGTTCTTACTCAGGCTAGAGAGCACATTATTAAGAAAACCTTTGAGGCTATTCAGGGAGCTAAGAATGCGGTTGTTCATCTTTATAATTCCACTTCATATGCACAGAGAACACAGGTGTTTAAGAAGTCTAAGGAAGAAATATTAAAGATTGCTACAGATGGTGCAAAGCTTTTAAATGATATGGCTGCAGAGTACGGTGTTAACTATCAGTTTGAATACTCACCAGAGAGCTTTACAGGTACAGAGATAGATTATGCATTAGAGGTTTGTAATGCAGTTATAGATATATGGAAGCCAACTCCGGATAGAAAGGTTATAATCAACCTTCCTGCTACAGTTGAGATGAGTATGCCACATGTATACGCAAGTCAAATAGAGTATATGAGCAACAATATGCATGATAGAGAGAATATCATCCTTTCATTACACCCACACAATGACAGAGGCTGTGGTGTGGCTGATGCAGAGATGGGCTTACTTGCAGGTGCAGATAGAATTGAAGGAACTTTATTTGGAAATGGTGAGAGAACAGGTAATGTAGATATTATTACTCTTGCTATGAATATGTTTACTCATGGTGTAGACCCAGAGCTTGATTTAACAGATATTCCAAGAATTACTGAAATATATGAGAGACTTACCAGAATGCATGTGTATGAGCGTTCACCATACACAGGAAAGCTTGTATTTGCAGCATTTTCAGGTTCACACCAGGATGCTATTGCAAAGGGTATGAAGTGTAGAGAGGCAGATCCTGACCAGATGTGGACGGTTCCTTACTTACCACTTAATCCAGAGGATATTGGTAGACAGTATGATGGAGATGTTATTCGTATTAACAGCCAGTCTGGTAAGGGCGGTATTGCTTATATCTTAGAGCAGAAGTATGGTCTTGATTTACCTGCAAAGATGAGAGAGGATTTAGGCTATACAGTAAAGGGTGTATCAGATCATCAGCATAAGGAATTATCAGCAGAGGAGATTTACGATATCTTCCAGAATGAGTATGTGAATAAGAAAAATCCTATTGAGATGGTTGAGTGTCACTTCAAGCAGATTGATGGTATTCAGGCAGAGATTAAGATTTTTGTTAATGGTATGGAGAAGATTTACCATGGACAGGGTAATGGAAGACTTGATGCTGTAAGTAACGCTATAATGAAGCATTTTGATATTTCCTTCTCACTTGTTACATATGAGGAGCACGCATTACAGGTTGGATCAAACTCACAGGCATGTGCATATGTGGGAATTGATGTGGAAGGCGTAGAGGGAACCATCTGGGGTGCGGGAATCCACAATGATATCATCGATGCATCGGTTTGGGCACTTATAAGTGCATTGAACAGAACCGATAAAATTCATAAATAGACAAAAAACTCTCGGAAAAATCCGAGAGTTTTTTGTTGTATTATGTATTTTATTGTGATAAAATACAACTGTATATGTTTGTATTTTTTTAGGAGGTTTAAGTATGATTTTTGTCAAATCAGAAGACTTAAAATATGGTATGCGAATTGCAAAGCCAATTTATAATAAGTCTGGCGTTTTGCTATATGAGCGTAATACAAGACTCACACTTCAGGGTATTGAAAGTGTGAAGAATTTTGGCCTCCTTGGACTTTATATATTGGAGCCTGCTGAGCCAGTGCCACCTATGACAGAGGAGGATCTCGATTTTGAGAGATTCCAAACCATGGCTGTGTTTAGTATAAGGGAGGAGTTGGACAACCTTATAGCAGGTAAAGAACCTGTTAATCTCAAGCGACTTGCTATGGCCATAATCACAAACTACGGTAGACTTGATCATAAGATTGCATTTACACAGAATTTGAGAAGTACAACAGATTACATATATAAGCATGTTATTAACACCGCTATATTGTGTGCTCTTATGTCATCACAGGTGCATTTTACTCCTACAGAACAGGAAGAGCTCGTTATGGCAGCACTTCTTCACGATATAGGTAAGCTTTTGCTTCCTAATAAGATTCGTGAAAAGTATGATGACTACGATACTAATGACTTGATAATTGTTAGAAAGTTCCAAAGCGACGGATTAGGATTAATTAGACCTGAGATGGGAATTGATAGTGGCATTAGAAGAATAGTCGCTCAGATTCACAAGATGGAATATGGTGATAATAGAGAAGATTCCGGTAAAATTCTTAAGGCATCCAAGATACTTAAGGTTGCTAATCTCTTTGATGCTATGACAGCTATGAAGCTTAAGCAAGAGGCAGAATCTGAGATTGCAGCAGTAAAATATCTCCTTCTTAATAAGGACGAGTTTGATGAGGAAATAGTTGGTGCATTGGTGAAGAGCATTAAGATACTTACTCCTGGCGTTTGCGTAGAGCTTACTAATAAGGAGAAAGGATTAGTTATATCTGAGAATCCTAATAATATTTTAAGACCGATGGTTCTTACATTTGCATCAAACCAGATATATGACCTTAGTAATAATGGAATCTATAGAAGACTTCAAATTATGGACATTATGAAGACCATGGATAATCGTATTAAGGTTGACAAGGAAAGATTAGAAGAATACATGAATCAGCGCTAGGAAGTTCCAGCGCTGATTATTTTTTATGTCTGTTCTAGATAATCTATAGAAAATTTTAAGGCCTCTGAGATACATTTTGCCAGCTGCATTACTACATAAAGCCTTGTTGTTTGCAAAAGTGCGGGGCTTTGACCAGCTATATTTACTATGCCTGTAATGGAAATGTCTCCCACTGTAGGTAATTTTTTGTGAACTCCTTTCCCTGGGGCTATAGGGCAATTGCTTAGAGTAATTCTCCCTATGTGTTTGGTATTGCCAAGGGAGGCGTCTACAGCAATTATAAAAGGATTATCTAATTTGGAATAAATATTGTCTAAGGTTGGTTTTAGATTTAATGCGTGAACAGGAGCTTTTAGGTCCCCTACAACCTTGAATCTTGGATGGTAATTTTTTAGCTCGGTGCCTACTAAAGGACCTAGGCAGTCTCCTGTTGCTCTGTCGGTTCCGATGCACAGGATGACAGGTGTAAAATTTTCAATACCAGCATCTAATAAATGCGCTACAATTTTCTTTCCCAAGCTTACTTGAGATAGGTCATCTATTATATCGAAATATTCTGTTTCACATTTTCTGGAAAATAAACTGTTCATAATGACTCCTAAATTGTTTATACATATAATTTATGCAGTAAGTATTAACAAGTTGTAATTTAATTAATCCATTTTTGAAAAATGTTTAGGGTCGAAGAAGGATGATTTGGAGAAATAATTGCGATTGAATAAAGGTTCTAAGCGACAGAATTAGACTCTTATGTAGAAAGGTAAATGTTATTCTTTCACTAGTTTTTGTACAAGCAAAAAAAGAAAGGTGGAAAGAATATGATAGAAGTAATCTATGACAAGAATAAGGAACAGGAAAATACAGTTACGGAAACCGCTGTCAGCATAGGTTTAAAGCTACCTAAGAATATAAGACAAATTGGTTCTCCATCAGGAAATAAAAGAATTTACATAGAAGATTATGTTGTTACTTATTTGAATTACATAGCCAGACCTGGTAGTACCTGTGCAAGAGGTGCGATTCTTCTGGGAGAAACCAAAAAATCCGATATTGGTGATATTATATTTATAAGTGGAGCAGTAGATGCACAAAATATTGAATTTGACATGGATGAGACAGAATTTACAGAGGAAGCCTGGAGTGACATATATGAACAAATTAAAGAGTTTTTTTCTGAGCTTTCCGTAGTGGGCTGGTTTTTATCCAGAATGGGTTTTTCCACAGCAATTAACGATAAGATAGAGAAGATTCATGTGGACAACTTCCCAGGAAGCGACAAGGTGCTGTTGGTAACGGATTCCTTAGAGGGTGATGACGCATTTTATATGTATCAAAGAGGCCAGCTACTTAAGCAAAAGGGTTACTACATATATTATTCAAGAAATGAAGCGATGCAGGGCTATATTGTACATCAAAGAGGGGATGTAGCAGATACAGAAAATAACGAGATTAGACGCAAGGACGAGGAAATAATAAAGGCTTATAGAGATAAAAATAAGAACTCAAGTGCTTCGAAAGCAGAAGGGATAAATCTTATATATGTTGCCAGTACATTTGTAGTGTTGGCAATGCTGGCAATGGGAATAACTGTTATAAGCAACTATGATAAGGTTAAGGATATGGAGGTTACAATTAATCGCTTGGAGCTTACATCAGGTGGAGAAGAGGAAGTGGCAGAGGTGATGAATAATCCAAAGGATAATCGTACAGAGGAGTTGGATGAGGTAACCACTCAAGGAGCTTTAACAGAGGAAGTGGTGGGCACTGGCTCTGATGTATCAGAAGAAACAAGTGAGAGTACAACGATGGAACCCATAACAGAGGTGAAACAGGAGGAAACTGTGGAGAGCTTGTCAACACAGCAGGCTATACCAGTAATTAATCAAAATGTAACCTATTATACAATTAAGGATGGGGATACATTAGGAACTATAGCCTTAGAATACTATGGTGATGTTCAGTATGCAGAAGAAATTGCAAGAGCAAATAATTTGTCTGTTGATGACAAAATATATATGGATCAGGTTATTGTTATTCCTGACCTTCAGTAGTTGATTGGACAAACGAAAATAATATGATATACTATAGCTCAAAGTGTAAATAACTTTAACATGGAGAAAACAATGAAGAGAGAAAAGCCAAGAACAAGTAAAGAGGATAATGTGATATACATAGAGACTGATGAAGAGACAAAAGAGGCTAACGATAAAAGAGAGCAACTGACCAAAAGTCAAAGAAAGGCGAGTCGTTTTCTAATACTGCTTTTGGTTGTTGCAGGTGTTGCTGTTGTGACATTTTTGTTTAACAAGCAGTACAAGGGTTATAAAGTGGTAGAGAGTAATGTTACGGATTACGAGAATACGGCTAATTATGTTGAATTTGTCGATGGTCTTCTTAAGTATACGCCAGATGGTGTGTCCTATATAGATGCAAATGGTAACACCGTATGGTCTGCGGGAGTGGATATGAAGCAGCCTGTAGCTGTTGTTAGTGGAAAATATGTTGCCATTGCCGATTTAAGTGGTAACACAGTAGGTGTGTTTAATGATGAAGGTCCTGTGAGCACTGTAACCATGCCTTATACAGTCTGCGATGTGGATGTGGCAAATCAGGGAGCTTTTGCCGTAGTGCTAGAAAGTGAGGAGACAAACTATATTAACCTATACAATAAAAAAGGTGAGATAGTATATGAAATTCAGACCACCATAGACAAGAGTGGATATCCTCTAGATATCAGTATTTCTGATGACGGCAAGAAACTATTTACAAGCTACCTGAACATAGAGAATTCCTTGGCAGAAAATAGCTTGGCGGCCTACAATTTCGGTGATGTGGGACAAAATAGTAATGCAGATCGTATGGTGGGAGGATATAAGTTCCAAGACGAGGTTATTCCGAAGGTGGAGTTTATTGATAATGACACAGTAGCTACATTTGGAACCCGTACCATCACTGTGTATGCCATGAAGGAAAAACCTACAGAAAAAGCAAGTATACAGCTTAAGGAAGATGTTAGAAGCGTATTTTATAATGAAAAGTACATAGGTATAGTTCAAAATTATACTGGTGAAGAAGAACACAAATATGTTGTTAAGGTTTATAATTTAAATGGAAATCTGGAATTTGATGATTATATAGATTTTGATTATGATAACATTTACGCGGCAGAAAAGGAAATAATAATTACTGGTGGAGTAAACTGTCTTATATTTAGAACCAATGGAAGCGTAAAATTTGAGGGAGAGCTTGCTGGAAACATTATGAACATGGTTCCAAATAGCAATAGTCTAGAGTATGTTGTGGTATATGATGACTTGACAGAGACTATAAAGCTTAAGCTAGGTAAGACGGAAGCTGCTGCACCGGAAGAGGAAGAATAATGAATGCGTTGACAATAATAGTGATTTTAATATTTTTGGTATTTATGGGATTGGGCTTTGCAAGAGGATTGATAAAATCGGTATTTAAAATAGTACTTACCGCCCTGTCCCTTTTGTTGGCATATCTTTTATCGCCAATTATTAGTAGTATTATAATAGAGAATACCAATATAGATAACAGTATACGGAATAAAATCTATTCAGTTATAGAAGAAAAGGTTGAAGAAAAAATTAAGGAAGAAATTTCTCAAGGTGTGGATGAAGCAACAACCAATCAATTGGTAGAGCAAATGCTTGAGGAGGAACCAAATAGAAATTCTCAGATAGAGTTTATTCAGGATTTGGAGCTTCCAGATTTTTTGCAAACCGCTCTTATAGATAATAATCATCTGGAGATGAAGAAGGAGATAGGTGTATCTAATTTCTATGATTATGTATCTACATATTTGGCTCGTATGATTGTGAATGCTATTGGCTTCTTTTGCACATTTATGTTTTTAGCGTTGCTTTTTAATGTGACACTGCTACTTATGAACATGGTTATGAAGCTGCCAGGGTTAAATATGGTTAATAGGCTTGGTGGTGCATTGTTTGGCTTTGTTGAAGCTCTGCTTATAGTGTGGGTAGTGTTTATTATAATTGATATTGCAGTTGGAACAGGCTGGGGTGGCACTTTAATGACTCAGATAAGTCAAAGTAAAATTTTGAGTTTGATTTATGATAAAAACCTATTGGCTCAATTCGTAGAAGATTTAATAAAGGGTATTTAAATACGGGGGAGAAATCCCCCGTAAAATATTATGTTTTATTGGAGAAAAATGAGACAAATAATTGGTGTACAAACCATTGCAAAAAAAGTTAGTAAAAAAGTTAAAAAAGTTGTTGACAATGAAAAATCACTGTGATATATTTTAATAGCTGTCGCAAAAGACAGACAGAACCTTTGACAAATTAATAACATGATAACCCTGAAAATTCTTTAAGAGATTTTCAAAAGATTTAGTACAAATCTTACATTCAACAGAATGGAAACACAAACA
>JAZPXZ010000098.1:0-9102 GCA_045543915.1 Wujia sp. | reverse complement strand
CCTGTCTGATCAAGCTTAGCAAATGGATCGTTCTCGAAGATCTTTGAATCATAGTAAGCATCTAAGAACTTACCAGCGTCATCTCTTGAGAAACCGTAAGTCATCTGAGTAAGGTCGTTAGTACCGAAGCAGAAGAAGTCTGCATTTGCAGCGATCTCATCAGCTGTAAGAGCAGCTCTTGGGATCTCGATCATAGTACCAACCTCGTACTCTAACTTAACGCCTGCAGCAGCAATCTCAGCCTCAGCAGTGTCAACTACCATCTTCTTAACTACCTTAAGCTCCTTAACATCACAGATAAGTGGAATCATGATCTCTGGCTTAACTGTCCAATCAGCGTGTGCCTTCTGAACATTGATAGCTGCTCTGATAACAGCCTTAGTCTGCATCTTAGCAATCTCTGGATAAGTAACAGCAAGACGACATCCTCTGTGACCCATCATTGGGTTGAACTCATGGAGTGAGTCGATGATTGCCTTAATATCCTCTACAGTCTTGCCCTGAGCATCAGCAAGCTTCTTAATGTCAGCTTCCTCAGTAGGAACGAACTCATGAAGAGGTGGATCAAGGAATCTGATAGTAACTGGGTTACCCTCAAGAGCCTCGTAAAGTGCCTCGAAGTCTCCCTGCTGATATGGAAGAATCTTCTCAAGTGCAGCTTCTCTCTCCTCTACTGTATCTGAACAGATCATCTCACGGAATGCAGCAATTCTGTCTTCCTCGAAGAACATATGCTCTGTACGGCAAAGACCGATACCCTCTGCTCCAAGCTCACGAGCCTTCTTAGCATCTGCTGGAGTATCTGCATTAGTTCTTACCTTAAGTGTTCTATACTTATCAGCCCAAGCCATGATTCTACCGAACTCACCAGCGATAGAAGCATCAACAGTTGGGATAATACCATCGTAAATGTTACCAGTTGAACCATCAATTGAGATGAAATCTCCCTCGTGGAATTCCTTACCAGCAAGAGTGAACTTCTTGTTCTCCTCATCCATCTTAATATCACCACAACCAGATACACAACAAGTACCCATACCTCTAGCAACAACGGCAGCGTGTGAAGTCATACCACCACGTACTGTAAGGATACCCTGAGCAACCTTCATACCAGTGATATCCTCTGGTGAAGTCTCAAGTCTAACAAGAACAACCTTCTCGCCTCTAGCATCCCAAGCAACAGCGTCCTCAGCTGTAAATACAACCTTACCGCAAGCAGCACCAGGTGATGCGCCAAGACCCTTACCCATTGGAGTTGCAGCCTTAATAGCAGCAGCATCAAACTGTGGGTGAAGAAGTGTATCAAGGTTACGTGGGTCGATCATTGCAACAGCCTCTTCCTCAGTTCTCATTCCCTCATCAACAAGGTCACAAGCGATCTTAAGAGCAGCCTGAGCAGTTCTCTTACCATTTCTAGTCTGAAGCATATAAAGCTTCTCATTCTCTACAGTGAACTCCATATCCTGCATATCTCTGTAGTGGTTCTCAAGAGTCTTACAAACCTCCTGGAACTGAGCAAATGCAGCTGGGAACTTCTCTGCCATCTGAGCGATTGGCATAGGAGTACGAACACCGGCAACAACGTCCTCACCCTGAGCGTTAGTAAGGAACTCACCCATGAGCTTCTTCTCACCTGTAGCTGGGTCTCTTGTGAAAGCAACACCAGTACCACAGTCATCACCCATGTTACCGAATGCCATAGACTGTACGTTTACAGCAGTTCCCCATGAATATGGGATATCGTTATCTCTTCTATATACATTAGCTCTTGGGTTGTCCCATGAACGGAATACGGCCTTTACAGCACCCATAAGCTGAACCTTAGGATCATCTGGGAAGTCCTCACCGATCTTGCTCTTGTACTCAGCCTTGAACTGACCAGCAAGCTCCTTAAGATCCTCAGCAGTAAGATCTACGTCCTGAGTAACTCCTCTGTTCTCCTTCATCTCGTCGATAAGCTCTTCGAAATACTTCTTACCAACTTCCATAACTACGTCTGAGTACATCTGAATGAATCTTCTGTAGCAGTCCCAAGCCCAACGTGGGTTTCCTGACTTCTCAGCGATTACATTTACAACTGTCTCATTAAGACCTAAGTTAAGAATTGTATCCATCATACCAGGCATAGAAGCTCTAGCACCTGAACGAACAGAAACAAGAAGTGGATTCTCAGTATCACCGAACTTCTTGCCAGTGATCTCTTCCATCTTATCGATGTACTCCATAATCTGTCCCTGAATCTCATCATTAATTACTTCGCCGTCCTCATAATACTGAGTACAAGCCTCTGTAGTAATAGTGAATCCCTGTGGTACAGGAAGACCAATGTTAGTCATCTCTGCAAGGTTAGCACCCTTACCACCAAGAAGGTTTCTCATGCTTGCATCGCCTTCTTTAAACAAATATACCCATTTGTTTGCCATGTTAAATTACCTCCTAAGAATCTAATAATTTAGCAACAGCAGCTTATGGCCTGCCACCGTCACGCTGTCAGTAATTATAACACATAAAGTATGAATGTAAAACCACTTTTTTCAAAATTTTTCAGCAATTTTATACAAAAATATAAAAGGTAAACACTTTCATGTAATATGAAAACGGTTACCTTTTTTATTTACATCAAAATAGCTGCTCCTTTTCAAGTACCTTGTCATATATTGCAAGTACTCTATTTAAGTCATCTCTAATCCTCTGACGACTCTTTTCAAGTTGATTGTTACCGGAGATAGTTCTTTTTATTTCAAGGCAGTCCTTACCATTATTTATTGTAACCACTGCATTGGTTCCTTTAAACAATAAATTAGTGTACCCCTGTGCCAATGCATCTGCTTGAACTATACTCTCCATAAAATCAGGTGTTAATATGTAAAATGCCATCTGTTGATTATTTGACTTAATTTCAAATTGATTATTAAACTCTACACTTTCAACCTCTATGGTATCATCAGAAGTCTTTACTCCAAGCACATCTGCTGCTCCTCCAAATACATCAGAGAAAAAACCTTTTTCCTTACGAGGAGTTTTTCGTTCCTTAATTTTAACATAGCCTTCCATCTTTTGGCCAAGCTCTATAGTCATAAGAGGGCCTTGGAATACTGTTCTATATGTTGTTTTGGTCTTTCCATCTCTTCTTTCTGTATATTCTCTCTCCATGTGCAAATCACAGTAGGTAAATTTTACCCCATTATATCTACCCAATATATAATCTGAGCCACTAATTCTATCGAATTTTGGTAGTATGCTACATGACTTAATAAAATCATGATTCATAAAATTATCAGGTGTATATTTTATTATTTCTATCCTTTCCGCGATAACATCCTTTACAACATACTCGCCTATTGTATTCTTCACTTCCTTGTTTATAATCTTTGTTTTCTTACCTGTAATTATAGCAACCGGCAATCCTATAATACCGGCAATCAAAATGAATGGACCTAAAATATGCTGACAGCCAATCATAACAAATCCACCTATTATAGCTACAGGAAATAACAACAAACTTGCATTTGCTATCAAGTTTATAGTTTTACCCTTTCTTTGAATCTTACTAACCTTACTAATTATTTCATCATCTGTCATTGTACCCATGTTAATTCATCCTTTCAAAATCATGTAATTATATCAAACAAACACAGTATATCACTTTTTATCATTTCTTAAAGTATATTTTCTAAACCTTATCTTTCTTTATCGTCGAATAATACCACACAACAAGGTGACAAAACATCATTTTGGTCAATTTATCCATTGTGTAATACCACCATTTTATTATATAATTTATCAGATAAATTTTAAAAGAAAGGAATATTACATTTATGGAAAATAAGCCATCGAGATCTAAGTTCCACATAGGTATGCGAAACATAAAGACCGCCCTGGCAGCTACACTTTGTGCATTGCTTTATCTGCCCTTTGACAGAAATCCTACATTTGCTTGCATAGGAGCAATATTCGGAATTGGAAATGATATGGAAAGCTCCAAGCTACTTGGAGGCAATAGATTTTTTGGCACCTTAATAGGTGGACTAATAGGCATTGCACTCTTTACAATTTATATTATATTTTATCCAACCGGAGAAAATAGTCCACTTATGCTACTCTTTGTATTCGTAGGTGTGGTAATTGTTATTCTCATCAGCCAGATATTCAATATGTATGGCGCAATTCCACCCGGTGGCGTTGTGTTATGTATTATATTATTCAATACTCCTGTAGAGCACTATGTAATATATTCTTTAAACCGAATGTTGGATACTGCTGTAGGTGTTACAGTTGCACTTTTAGTTAATCAATTCCTACCAAGACAAAAAGTAGTTGATATACTATATAAGCTTAAGCTTAGGAAAACAAAGCATTAACATTCGTACAAATGGAGAAATAAATATGGCTAAAATAATTGAAATTACAGATTTTGATGCACCTGAATTAGATATCTACGCTCGACTAACTGAGGGACAGCTACTTAATAGACACGAACCACACAAGGGAATATTTATTGCCGAAAGTCCAAAGGTAATTGAAAGAGCCTTAGACGCAGGCTGCGAGCCTATATCATTGTTGCTTGAAAAAAAGCATATAGAAGGTCAGGCAAAGGAAATAATTAAAAGATGTGGTGAAATACCTGTTTACACAGCCGAATTTGACATACTTACTCAACTTACCGGCTTTAAGCTAACAAGAGGTGCTCTTTGCGCCATGAGGCGCCCTGCCCCGCTTCCTATAGAAGATGTTTGCAAGAATTCTCGCCGAATTGCTGTTCTGGAAAATGTTATGAACCCTACAAATGTAGGTGCAATCTTCCGCTCAGCTGCAGCTCTTGGAATTGATGGAATACTTCTTACATCTGCATCAAGCGACCCTCTTTACAGAAGAGCCATCAGAGTTAGTATGGGAACTGTATTTCAAATACCTTGGACATTCCTGCAAGACGAAGTCTGTGAATGGCCAGACAAGGCCATAACCACCCTCAAAAGCTATGGATTTAAGGTTATAGCTATGGCTTTGGATGATAATTCAATAAGCATTGATGACCCAGTTCTAAAGGAAGCTGATAAATTAGCCATAGTTCTTGGCACCGAAGGCGAGGGACTTGCTTCCTGCACCATCGAAGACTGTGATTACACAGTCAAAATTCCTATGTACCACAATGTAGACTCCCTAAATGTGGCCGCAGCTAGCGCAGTTGCCTTCTGGGAGTTGTGTAAATAATTTAAAAAATGATGCGGAAACACACTTTATCTCCGCATCATTTTTTATTATTTTCCATTCAGCCTTTCTTCGCACTCTGCTATAGCGTCAATGTATAGCTGATTATGTCCAAAGATTTCAACCGCTTTCTTGTAGCATTCCTTAGATTTTTCATAATCACCCATATTAAAATAAACTACAGCCATCTCATGTAATGCATCGTATGGTCCCACAAAGTATGAATCATTAGAGCGTTTTTCCTCCATTGCCATCTCACAGGCAGCTATGGCTTCTTCAAATCTGCCAGTAGCCCAGAGGTACTCGGAATACTTTATGTACGCATATCCGCTATTTACTTCCTTGAACTGTTCATCTGCTATATCAAAATACTGCTTATATTCAGGCTTATTAATATCGTCAAGCTTTCCTATGGCCTGAAGAAGCAAACCACAGGTGTATGCTCTTCTATCAGTATCAAGCTCTATAGCCTTTTTAAGAAGCTTTGCCGCCTCCTCATATCGTCCATGGTCTAGTAACACAAAGCCCATAGACCTGTACAGCTGATAATCATCTGGATTTCTCTTTTCTCCATCTAAGAATACCTCGTAAGCCTTATCAAGATGGCCTTCATTACCGTAGAAGCAACACAGATTTCCTATTAGTGGCTTAAGCATAGCATTGTCCTCTGTTTCTGCTATAGCCTTCTCC
The DNA here is from genome assembly GCA_045543915.1 of Wujia sp. Lineage (GTDB taxonomy): Bacteria > Bacillota > Clostridia > Lachnospirales > Lachnospiraceae > Coprococcus_C. The sequence goes on along the minus strand of JAZPXZ010000098.1, from coordinate 3,204 downwards.
ATAATCTTAACAGCAGAATCCAAATCATTCATTCTTACAAGTAACTCAGCATAATCTATAGCAAACCATCTTGACAAACCATACTCAGCAGCGTTAAGCTCACAAACCTTTCTTGCTTCCTCAAATCTCATAAGACATGCAAGAGCTGCACATTTGGCATTATAAGCTCTTCTTTTATAATTATCATCTTCGCTTATTTCAAGAATTCTGTCAGCACAGGTAATACTTCTTTCAAAGTCACCCATAACATGACATACATTAGCTATTCTATTAAGAAAGAATACATCATCTGGCTCAGCTTCAAGACCCTTTTCAAGATATGTAAGAGCAACCTCCTCCTGATCAAGTCTCTCATAACAGGATGCAATAAGAGTATATACATTCAGATAATCGTATACATCCTCTATAGATTGCTCATCCGTACCTTTTCTATCAAGAATCCCCTTAAATAGCTCTATAGCCTGTTCATTCTCATTTTCTCTCATTGCCAGCCTTGCTTTTACTATATCCACATCATCATTTGGATATCCTAGCTGATCAAAGCGCTTAATAACTCGCTGTAGCCTCTCGTATTCCTCACATTCCCAGTACATTCTAAGCATGAGAACATAAGGCTCGCTAAAGTTAGGCTGAATTCTGATTGCATACTCACAGGCATCAACTGAATTACCGTATTCGTCAAGCTGATAGAAGCATTTTGCCATGTATAAATATGCATCATATGTAATGCTTGACTCCATTAGCTTCTGGCATATCTGAAGGCACTCATCATAGTGTCCTGTCTCATATTCCAGCTTGCACAAAGCATCATATGCATATTCTAAAAACTCATGCTTTTTAGATGTGGCAATTTCAAGATATTTTCTTGCCTCATCATAATTTTTTGTATTTATGTAGCATTCGCCAATGTAATAATTTACATAACAGAATCTATTCTTATTTTTTACTGCCTTTTCACTGTTATCATCTTCAGGAATTTCTAAGATAGAATCTCTCCACTTAAATAGTGACTCTAAGGCCTTATCATATTCCTTTACATACATCAAATTGCGACCTAATAAGTCATAATATTCGCATTTATTCTCATGTGTAGGTTCAAATTCCGAAAGCACCTCAATACACTTGTCAAAAAGTCCATTTCGATAATAGCACCATACTAAATCATATTTTATTCTCTCATTTTCCGAATCTTCTTCTAGAATTTTTAAATATTTTTCTATCAATCCATTATTAGCTCTAACTAAGCCATATCTTGCTCCTTCGTCATACTGATTTACATCAAGAAGCTTCATAAATAAGTCTCTTGCCTTCTCATACTCTCCCTTAGCGCAGTACAAATCACCCAGTCTATTCTTAATGGAATTATCATCAGGTTCAAGCTCAGAAAGTCTGCCGTAATGCTTTTCAGTATTCTCCAAGTCATTTATTACTATTGCGATATCACCACAGAATAATAATATGAAATAATCATCAGGAAAATCAACCAATAAAGCCTCTCCCTTGTCCTGAAGCACTTTTAGCTCTTGACCATATTTCATAGTTCTTTCTTCAATAGTTTCAACCCTGCGATTTATTTTTTGAATTTCGTGTCTAAGCTTACATATTTCAAGATATGGATGATATAAATCAATAGCTTCAAGCTCAGCTATTAACCTTATCTGTTCCTCTATATTTCTGTTTCTTATCGCCTTATCTAATCCATAATATATATCTATATATTTATCAACCTCATCATAACATCCATCAAATAAATAATAGCTAATAGGATCTCTATATTTTCCATTGTCTATTATATGATTAATAAAGCCCTCTGGAAATGTTTCGCACAGCTCCGACTTTATCTCCTTTACATTAAATGTATCTACCAGCAGTTGATATACCTGTTGAGGAATAAAGCTGTAATCCATCAAAAATGTAAATAGCTTATCTCTGGATTCCTGAGCGGTATCCAAAGAAACAAATTCGTCTCTATCAAAAAGCGTCTGCCATTCCTCTGGTTGAATTCTTCTCTCATAATCATTGTATAATTCTCTAAACTCATACTCTAAAGAACCTTCCGCTGGAGCATTTTCATCATCTACTTCTTCTAAATCCGCCTCATAAATTGCCTCTTCATAGGCTTTTCTAAGTGCCATAAACCCCTCCTGATTATCTTCAGGGTTTACACCTTTTAGCTTATCTCTATATGCATTTTTAATTAATTCCTTGTCCTTGGTTTTTTCAACACCCAAAACATTCCAAATATTCATAATTCACCTTCCATAAGATATTTTTTAAGCAAAAAACACTAGCAATATAATAATATATTACTAGTGTTTTTTCTACAATATGTTTTAACATAAATTTAAATTTCAAGATATAATATTACAATTATAATTCATCACCAGTCATGTTAATATATCCGGCAATCATCCTCGAAACAAAATACATAATGGCGAATTCATCGTCCTGCCAAATTCGAAGATTACGTGGTTCTGCGCAAACTAAATATCCAAAAGTATTATCATGAAGACCAATCCTTATAATAAGAACTGTTTCAAACTCTTTATCTCTACACAATTCAAACATACTACGGGATTTAAACTTTATGTCTTTTATTTCATTGGTTGTATAAATTCCATCAGGTGTAAGCTTATCCAAATCCTCTGCAGTTCCTATAACTTCACCAGAACTTACACTTTTCATAACATTATCTGTTCCAACATAATATAAATCTGATATTCGCATATCATCATCTAAAACATCCAGCATAGATTTTAGCTTAAGAGAAAGTACAGGCTCTGAGTCAAATTTAATAGATAAATCATGGAATATGGTATATATTCCTCTACCTGCTAGGTCTTTGATTTTAATCCCTTTATGCTTCTCCTCTACATATATGATATAACAATTTCTACCCTTTGTCTTTCCTCGATATAAAGCTTTATCAACCAGATTAAATAAGGTTTCATAATCAGAAGCATCCGTTGGATATACTGCACTACCAATGGTACCTGTTATAAACGGTTCACAAGTGTCAAGAGTAATATTCTTACGAAGAACATTATAATTAGAGTAAAGCCCCATATAAAATGATTTTAAATCATCATATGTAAGATCTCTAAAATTAATAATTAAAAACTCATCTCCACCATATCTTCCTGCAATACCATAATCACCAAGATACCTTATGAGATCCTTTGATAATCCAGATAACACTCCATC
>JAZPXZ010000097.1:0-11262 GCA_045543915.1 Wujia sp. | reverse complement strand
TACAAACCATTTGTATATGAATATTTCAACCACGATTAATATTACTGTAAATACAATCAAAGGTATTGGTTCAGGTTCAAAGAAGCATTTAACCACATTGATTCCCGCCCAGATTATCAAAATTGCACCTACAATGATATTATACTGCTTTTCATCCTTCATCTCCTTACGAATGCTTTGGATAAATTCATCATAGGTATAAGCTTTACCCTTCTTCTGGTGTTTTTTAACCTTTTTATTGTATCTAGTAACCATACCATCTGCCACATCCTTGATTCCAGCCCTAAACTCTATCTCATCAAGAACTTCCTTACGCTGTGCCTTTTCTTCCTTAAGAAGCTTATTCTTATCCCTATTGACAACCTTTATAATAATTATAGCGAGCAAATATATTCCTGTAATAGCTCCCGATACAATGGTTGTAATGCCAAGCGGTAAAGATATATTAATGTCATCCTTAAATAAAGGTGCGAATATAACTCCTACAACAAATACCACCAATAACAATATAGAATACGGCGCCGGATTAACCTTTTCCTTCTTAAATGTAACCTGCTTATTAATAAGCTTTCCAAGGCCAACAAGTATAAATCCCACAACTAATCCAACTATTATAGGCATGATATTAATTCTATCTTCAAAGAAGACTATCTTATCCTCCCTTACCCAAAGTATCTCCAGCAGACAATATACAAATAGTATTGTCATTATGTTGCAAACTCTCTTAGCCAAGTCCACATACCACTTTTTCTCCTCGCTACAGTTATAATATGCCTTGCAGAACCCCTCTATATCTTTACCGATAATCTTCTCCACAGGCTTCCCCTCCTCCTGTGCTTCCATAAACATATCATACAGATTCAATATTCTGTCCTCGTAGATATCCATGTTCACATTCCCCATACTACCGAACATATCAATCTTTGTAAAAGCCTCCTTGTACTCTCCCTTTAGCAAGTTGGCCATAGCTAATGTATCAATCATAGTTATTCCTCCCTCTTAATATTTGATTCCCCGAATAAAACCTTATTTGTACTATCTGTTATCTTGCTGTAGCTTTTCTTAAAACCTTCTAGTCTCTCACGACCTGTATCAGTTATGGTATAATACTTTCTAATTGGTCCTAGTGGTGATTTAGCCTTTCTACAGGAAATGTACCCATTCTTATCTAGTCTGGTAAGCACCGGATATAGGGTTCCTTCTCCTAAATCATCAAAGCCTACACGCTCCATCTCAGTTAAAATCTCATAACCGTAGGTCTCTCCCCTTGCGATAACTGATAATACACAACCCTCTAGGATACCCTTCATTAATTGTGTATCGTCCATATGATTCCTCCCATATTCATATTAGTGTCTTGGTTTTTCATAATAGCTATTATTAAGCTACTTGACAATACAAAGTAGCTTAAATAAAAAATATCACAGCTACTTTGTATTGTCAAGTAGCCGTGATGAAATTTTTTAAAAAATTATTCAAATATCGGTGTAGAGTAGTACCTATCTCCACCATCTGGCAGAATTACAACTATATTCTTACCTTCATTCTCAGGTCGTTTTGCCACCTCTATAGCTGCCCAAAGTGCTGCTCCGGAGGATATTCCAACCAAGAATCCTTCCTTTTTACCTACCATAGAAGCCTTATCGTAAGCATCCTGCTCTGTAACTGTTATGATTTCATCATAAACCTTAGTATCTAAAATCTCAGGTACAAAATTAGCACCAATTCCTTGTAAACCGTGAGGTCCTGCCTTTCCATTAGACAAAAGTGGTGATGATGCAGGTTCTACTGCAACCACCTTTACATCCGGCTTCTTAGACTTAAGATACTGTCCGATTCCTGTAATTGTACCACCTGTTCCAACACCCGAAATAAGAAAATCTACATTTCCATCTGTATCCTCATATATTTCCGGACCAGTTGTCTCAAAGTGAACTCTAGGATTTTCCGGATTAACAAATTGACCTGCTATAATACTATTTGGAATCTCAGCTTTAAGCTCCTCGGCTTTTTCTATAGCACCAGCCATACCCTTGCTTCCTTCAGAAAGCACAAGTTCTGCACCATAGGCCCTAATAAGCTTTCTTCTCTCCTCAGACATGGTTTCAGGCATAACTAAAATGCAACGATAGCCTTTTGCAGTTGCCACAGACGCCAGACCTATACCAGTATTACCAGATGTAGGTTCAATAATAACAGAATCCGGCTTCAGCAATCCATCACGCTCTGCAGCCTCTATCATTCCCTTACCTACTCTATCCTTTATAGAGCCTGCAGGGTTAAAATACTCAAGCTTGGCAAGAAGCTTTGATTTTAAATTAAATTCATTTTCAATATGGGTCAGCTCTATAAGTGGAGTTTTTCCTATAAGCTGCTCCGCTGATGTATATATTCTAGACATAATAATTTCCTCCTACCAAAATCACATATCAATTATATTGCTATACGCATTTATGTTGCAATAGAGTAATTATGGTAATTCACAAATTTTAATTAATATTCTATAAGTCTTACCGCCTTTGCAGCAGCAGGGTTCATTCCCACACCATTCCAATAAATCTTTGCATCATCTATGCAACATTTTCCTCCTGGCATAGGCTGATGTATAACCTTATTTCGACCTATGTAAATCATAACATGGTCCATAGAACCATCTCCATCATTGTCCCTAAACAACAAATCTCCTGCCTTTAAATCAAAGAAACTAACAGGTCTTCCACAGTAAGCCTGCCAATCTGCATTATGTGGTAGATTTACACCAAATTTTGCATATACAAGCATTGTAAATCCCGAACAATCTGTTCCTTCCTCTAAGCTTTTTCCACCATAAACATATGGGACATCCAAATACTTAAGAGCATAATCAATAATTTCCTTTTGTATTCCTGATGTAGCCTCCGGATGACTCCAAAGCACATCCTCAAGAGTCACAAAGCTTCTTATTGCTTCATTATCCAAACGAGGAGTTCCTTTCTCAACAAGGATTATCTGAACAGCTTCCATTCTTCTAGAGCAGGCTTCTGTTCCTGATAATGCACCACCATTACCACCATAGGCCCATCCAAGCCAACCCAATGACTGAATGTGAGTTCTGTAATATAAATCATAGTGTTCTGCCAACTCTCCAGTAAGATAAATTCTTATGGCTTCAAGTCGCTTTGACTCTCCTTCTGTTCCAGCTAAATCGCTGTTGCCCTTTACGCCCATCCAACCATAATTTTGACAATGAACCTGATAATGAACACCTCCTGTAAGATTAGAATCTATATCTATTTTCAAAGCCTCCATACGCTTTGATTCTCCGCTAGTTCCTGAAGACTGACCACTAGAAACATATGGCAGCCAACCGTAGGTTTGAACATGAGTTGTATATTTCAATGTGGCATAAGGAGCTTCGCCCTTTTTCACAAGCTTAATCTGAATACCCTCAAGTCTCTTTGACTCTCCTGTAGTTCCACAATCAGCTCCATTTTTTACCCAATCAGTCCAGCCATAGGTTTGCCTGTGAACTCTGTATAATACATCATATTCCTCACCAAGCTGCCCTGTTAGCTTAATTCTTATGGATTCTAAACGCTTTGACTCCCCTTCAGTTCCAGCCATTTCATAGTCATTAACATACTCCATCCAGCCATAGGTCTGACAATGTACCGAATATTTTATGCCACCCGGAATATCTGATTCTACACGGATTTTAATTCCTTCAAGACGCTTTGACTCACCACTTGTTCCTGACATTTCACCATTAGAAACATCATCCTGCCATCCGTAGGTCTGTACATGAGTTGTGTAGTAAATTGACGGATCAGTTGAATCTTCCCCTGTATTTTCATCTGTTTCCGATACATCTGTATCAGTTGCAAGCTCTGTAGCTTTAACCTTATTAACCGGCGTCATCCATAGTGTTCCAATCAATAACGCAACCACTATAAAATATGTTTCCAGCTTCCTCATTATCCCTTTTTTGTTCATCAACATTCCTCCTCTGTTGTTATATAAAACACATATGTTAACTAAAAATGATTATTTTTATCTTACCACAATTCCTTCTTATACTCTATAGAATCTTCCTGTGTAAGCTCCCTAATAACCCTACATGGATTACCTGCTGCCAAAACACCTGATGGAATATCCTTGGTCACCACACTACCTGCACCAATAATTGTTCCACTTCCTATGGTAACACCACCGATTACAGTTACATTTGACCCAAACCAGCAGTCATCACCTATTACAATAGGTTTAGCATACTCCAAATCGTAGGCTGAGCCATCCTCTCTAAAGCGCATTCTTCTCTCCTCTGGAAGATATGGATGCAGAGGTGTAACCAAGCTAACATTTGGACCAAAGAATACATCCTTTCCGATGGTTACTGTACTACAATCCAAAACTGTGAAGTTAAAGTTTGCATAGGAATTCTCTCCTATAAATGTATTGTACCCATAATCAAACTGAATAGGTCCTTGAAGGTACACCCCTTTAGACAGAGTTGGAATCAACTCCTTAAGGATAGCGAGTCTCTTCTCCTCCTCTTCCTCATAGGTACAATTATAGTCTGAGCAAAGTCTGTGGGCCTTAGCTCGACCCTTTGCCAATTCTTCTCTCGATGGATCATATATTTTTCCTGCAATCATCTTTTCTTTTTCAGTTAATAGCTTATCTGTCATTACTAATCCTCTTTTCATTAATCTGTAATCTTATAAACCATTTGGTCTTCCTGCTTTTTAAAGCCATATCTTTCATACACAGGCTGACCCATCTCTGTAGCAGCAAGGGTGATATGTGTGTATCCTAATTCCTTACACTTATTTACAAGCATATCCACGGTTTTAGTAGCAATTCCACGACCTCTATACTCAGGACAGGTGTACATATTCATAATGTATCCCCTCTTGCCACTTATATTGTAAAAGGTAGGCATAACCGCATAAAGACACACTGCTCCTGCACCTACAAATTTATCTCCATCAAATACTAATACCGCAAGCTGAGTTCCATCATCAATAGCCCTTTCATAGTAAGGTCTTGTAGCTGCTTCAAGCTCTGACATATCAGTATCTGGATCTAGCTTAAGCATATCTATAAGAATATCCATTCTGGTGGATACTAAGATGTCTATATCTTCAATTGTTGCGAAACGGTAGGTTAGTTCCATATTTGTCTCCTATAAATTATCAATAACTCTAACTATTTGTTTGTATATTGCTTTCCCTAGTTTATTATGATTTTCCTCATCCATATGAAGATTATCTTCTAGCGAAGCCTCTGCGTAAAGTGCTGCGTCCATAAACTCTAGCTGATATTTTTCACAAATCTTCTTATACTCCTTCGCCAAAAGCTTAGACTCTCTTACACTTGTCTCATCGAATTCGTCAGCGAATGCACCACCATTTGTCACAATCTCATCTCTGATTAATATTGGTGAAACAACAATAACCTTAGGCACATTAAACCTATCCCACATATTCTTATCAAGTATAATCTTAACACATTCCTCTATGCCCTGCGCAATGTATTTTGCAGTACATGGGAATATATTCTTTAGCTCATTACTCCCCACCATAAGCACCACCATATCAACGGGCTTATGTGACATCAAAATAAGCTTGAGATTATGTATAAGACACCTTTCCGGCATGTATGGGTCAACGCTAAGTATAGTTCTGCCATTTAGCCCCTCTTCTATAATCTCGTGCTCTGGCATAAGACTAGCCAAAACCCTTGTCCATCTATTATTATGTCTAAATCCATCCACTGGGTCATAGCCCCAGGTGTTACTGTCGCCGATACATAATATGCGCATAATTCCCCCCCTTTACTCCCCCTGCTTTTTACCTGTTAGATAATAAACAGCAAGGGCTGTTCTATGAGAAAGATTCTCCTTAGCAAGTATTGAAGTTATATAATTCTTAACCGTGCCTTCACTTATAAATAACTTATTAGCAATCTCCTTATTAGACAAACCATCAGCCACAGCCTTAATAATATCCATCTCTCTAACTGTATATCCTTCTTCATTAAAGCTCGATGACTTAACCTCACTGTTCTTTGTAAGGTTCTCTAATATATTTTCCTCCATAACTCCTGTTCCATTATATACCGACTTAATCATCTGCTTAAGGTGCTCAGGAGTGTGATTTTTAATAAGATAACCCTTGGCTCCGTTACTTAAGGCTTGCTGAACAAGCTCATCATCATCAAAGGTTGTAAGAATAAGTACCTTGCCAAGATTATTTTCTACTATGTACTTTGTAGCTTCTATACCATCCATCTCTGGCATCTGAATGTCCATAAGAAATATATCAGGCGCATTATCCTTGGCTATTTCTATGGCTTCTCTACCATTCGAAGCACAGCCTATAACCTCAAACTCCTCATCAACGCTAAGTATTATTCTCATTCCGTCTCTTACGAAATCACTATCATCTGCAATTATTACCTTTATCTTATCCATATTCTTAACCCTCATTAATCGGCAGCAGCATATTAATTGTAAATCCTGCCTCTGTTTCAAAATCTAATACACCATTTACTTCTCTTACTCTTCTACGCATACCGGAGATTCCCATACCGTCTTCTATCTCCTTACAGCCAATACCATTATCTGATATGCTACATCTAAGCATTTGATTAAGCACATGTATTTTAATCTCTATCTTAGTACATCTTGCGTATTTCATAGCATTTGACACTGCCTCGTACGCATTATCCAATACGATTTCCAAATACTTATCAGGCACTTTAGATAAATCACCCTCTGTTGCAAGCTTTGCATCTACACCTTTATTAACGCAATCCTCACATAGCTTCTCTAGCTGAATTGTGGCAAGTCTGTATTTCTTTGGTCTTTCCTTTCTTAGAATGGCCCTTATTTCATCCATACCTGTTCTAAGCTGATCAATTACTCCCTGAATCATCCTCTTAGATGTTTCAGGCTCTTTATCCATTATAACCTTTATGGCCTCAAGCTGATATACAGAACCATTAATATTATGTCCAAGCTTATCATGCAAGGTCTGTGAAAGCTGTGCCCTCTCCTCAAGGAGCTGATTCTCTGCCTGAAGCAAACCTTTTCGCATCTCCTCCTGCATCTGATGCTCCTTCTTATATATATTTTTCTTAAGCTGCTGTTCAGATAGAGTATCCTCAACTGTTTGCTTGCGGTAGGATTCCACTATAAAATCATGCTGAATATATATAATTCCTATGAACAGGCATGCAAGTATTCTTACATAAGAGTTAATATCACTTCCCATAATTCCAAATATTAGCGGTGTAAAGTACCATATAAAGCCAGGCTGAAAATAAGAAATAATATCATACGCCAAACAAATACCTAATAATACAAATGCTTTGTCTATGTTAGTAGTAATTACAATAAGTAATATAATACACCCACATAAGCACATCCATCTTCTCAGTTTATCAAAGAGCTGAACAAGAGAAAAACAACCTATTAAAAGCGCCAAAAGCAGGAGCACCATTCCAGATGCTCCTGTTAAAACATTCTTAGTTAATGCTATATATAATTCCAGGGCAATAAGCATAATAATCTTTACTGCCAAAAAGTAATTATCTCTAAGCTGTTCTGACATTTCTCTTTTATCCTAGTTTCTATCCGAATTTTCTTAAGTATTATAATTTCACTCTACGCTTCATTTTCCTTAAGCTTAAGACCAACACATCCCAAACATATAGTTATAATGAGATACGCTGCTGTAACACAAAGCACCATGGAGTAGGCTTTACCATCACCTATGAATACCATTTCCACAACATCCATAAACCAACGATGTGGCATAACAGCAGACATAGTCTTAAGCGCCATTGTAGTACCATCTATAGGGAAATATAATCCCGAAAGCAATGCCGAAAGATTCCATATAATGAATGTAGCAAAGTTTGAGCTCATTACATCACCTATTAATATTCCCATTACAAAGCTTATTGTACCAAATATTATTCCTAAACAAAAGATAATAAAGAGAAAACTTAATCTACTCATTCCAAAATCTATATCCTTTAGGATAAATAATATACTAACACCTGTAACCACTGTCTGCCCTACAGCCATCGCAACGGTAATAATAAACTTAGAGAATAGATACTCCCACTTTGACACTTGAGAAAGCATAACTCTGGTATATACCTTGTTATTTTGCTCCTCAATAACAGTATGTGCCACACAAACACCACAGAATAAAAATCCTAGTGTAATGATTGCAAATGCATATCCCATATTCTGCTTCTGACTAAACTGCTTGTCGGTTAATGCTCGCTGACCCTTTCCACCAACATTTACTATGGTTTTATCAGGTATAGAGTTATCCATATCATTTAAAATCGTGATGGTTTGGGTGGTATCACCACTAACTAACTCTACAACCCGATTAACAGTAGCTAATGAATTTTTCAAATCCTCTACAAAAAGCTCATATCTTTCATCATCAGATGTGGTAAAAAGAAGTACTGCTGCTTCATAATTTCCTTCAGACACAGCCTTATCAAAATCTTCTTTTAGATACAATATAGTACCTGTTTTGTCATCAAAAGCATCCTTCTTGGCCTGTTCCATGATTTCTTCATCAGTTATCTGACTTACATCACATCTGCATACTGAATACATTCCTGTTGCTGCAAGCTTATTTAATGTGTACTCTGAAAGCTCGGTTTTTGCCCCATCATAAACCTTTACTACAAATCTCGAATTATCACTTTTATAGATAGCTCTTTCATCACAGTCCGAAAGTTCAATAATTTGTTCAACTCCTGAGCCATCTTCTCCCACTATGCCATAGCCTGACTGAATGGATAGAACCATAGTTGATAGTACCGGCGTTACAAACAGAAAGAACAAAAATCCCTTATTCCTAAGCAATATCCGTATACTCATTTTAAGTAATGCAATTATTCTATACATGCCTTACCTCTCTTTCTTAATCCATCTGCTACCATAGCGATTATGGTGCAGCTTACTGTAACAATAAGAGTGTATATTATACTACTTGCAATATATTCACTCTCTCCCATAATAGAATTTTCAACCAATGCTCTTGTTATATGATATATAGGGGAAGCATGCTTTAGTGTATCCGGCATAGACGAGAACATATATGTCTCAAAGCTTCCACCGAAAAATCCCATAAACCAAACTGTCAAAAATAGCATTATGATTGTTGATACCATATTATCGAATACCTTTACCAGCATTAGCCCGAAGGCAGAGCTGGCAACTATATTTAGTACAAATAGTACTACGGCAACGAGTAAATTCCCCCAACTTATATCGTACATTATAGTAGATAGGATGGTTGATATACTCATACATACAAGTACTGTCAATATTACAGGAATAAGCAAGCTCATAAAAAGCTTAAAGCTTGATAATGTGGACACCTGATATTTTCTTGCTATACAATTCTTTTTCTCACTGCTTATAACACCAATAGCACATATTATTCCAATCCAGGTAAGGAAGACACAGTAGGCTATACCATAATAGTTCTTCGAGTCTACATCAGGCATATATGAGATGCTTTCAACAGGAATTGTAATATTCTGAGATGACACCTCTGGTGTCATGGTTTGAAGCTTCATATTTGCCATCTCCGAAAACACCTTATGCATAAAATATTCAGTACTTATTCCCTCTACCTTGTGGTCTTCACTCTTATATATGGTATATGTATCTGTACCAAATTCAACAAACACAGCTATATCTCCACTTTTAAGGGCCTCCACAGAACTTTCCTGTGCGTATTCTACAAAACTTAGACCTGCTTCTTCTCCTGATGTCTTTATAACAGGCATATATTCAGAAAATGTACTTTCTTCCATAACACTATATCCAACTGAAAATGTTTCCACATTCTCATATGACTTTAGCAATTCATTGAATGCACTTGCCAAAATTCCAACGATTAACATGGGACAAAGAATCAGCAGTGAAACAGCCCATTTATTTCTAAGCATTAGCTTAAAATTATTCTTAATTAAATATCTAATCATCCTTTTCTCCTCACATTACTCTGCGTAATCTCTAAGCTTCTTGCCAGTAAGTGTAAGGAATACCTCCTCTAATGTGATATCCTCATCACCCTTTGAAACAAGCTTCTTTAACTCCTGACTAGTACCACAGGCAATAATCTTTCCATTGTCCATGATAGCTATTCTTGTACATATAGCCTCAACCTCTTCCATGTAGTGGCTTGTGTATATAACAGTTGCCCCATTCTTGTTAGATTCCTTAATCTTATCTAAGATAAAGTTTCTAGACTGTGGGTCAATTCCCACTGTAGGCTCATCAAATATGAGAAGATCGGGCTTATGACCTATGGCACAGGCGATATTAAGTCTTCTCTTCATACCACCTGAGAAGTTCTTAGCAAACTCATTTCTTCTCTCAAGAAGACCAACATACTCCAAAGAATCGTCTATTGCCTTCTTTAATTCATCCCCCTTTAATCCATACAAAGAAGTGAATAGTTCAACATTCTCCCAAGCCTTAAGATTACCGTGTATAGCAAGCTCCTGCGGTATATAACCAAGCTTGTGGATAACCTCCTTCTTCTGCTTACGAGGATCCTTGCCTAAAAACTCTATGGAGCCTGCTGTAGGCTTAACTATAGAACAAATCATATTCATGGTAGTGGACTTACCTGCCCCGTTAGGTCCCAAGAGCCCGAATATCTCTCCCTTTTTGATTTCAATATTTAAATTATCAACCACAGCCTTGTTGTGATATTTCTTAGTTAAATCTGTTGTCTTTAAAATGATATCTGACATTATGTACTCCTTTAATATTCTTAATTTTTATGTATCATCATAGTTTCTGTGATTATAATAGCAATTTTAGATTTGTGGTAAAAGTGAAAAAAGAACTATTTAGAATATGACTTTAGTCACATTTTAAATAGTTCTTCTCTATTATTTTTTCACATTTCCATACTTTGTCAGATTATGAATTCTAATTGTATAGTTTTGAAAGAGTATATTCTCCCTCTTCATTTTGAGTATTAATCCCCTTATAATAATCAAAACCTAGCTTTCTGTAAAAATCCAAAGCATAAACAGACGATTGTATTAATAACTCTCTTGCACCAATTTCCTTAGCGTATTCTTCTATCCTTTGAATAAGTAGCTTGCCTATACCTTGCTTTTGATAATCCATGCTTATAAATACAGTTAATATCATATATTTATTCTCAGGATTATCAACCTTAAGCCCATAATATTCTTTGATATTATCTATACTGGCTGTGC
>JAZPXZ010000096.1:0-7738 GCA_045543915.1 Wujia sp. | reverse complement strand
TTGGTTTATTTGCAACGGTAGTATTATTGATAGGAGCTTTTAGAAAGAATAAAGAAAAAGCATAGATATGCGAAGGAGAAATGTATGCCACATATAAAATGGTTAGGAATAATTAAAGATGATCTAGGACAGTATCAAATGGGTGATCTGCCAGATGGGGCAAAGAAGGTAAATGTTCCAGAGGATATGGATGAGCTAATGATTAAAGCAATTCCCTTTCAAATTATAGCTACGGTGATAATTATTGTATCAGTTTTTGTTAAGGTATCACTTGCTAAGGAATTTCCATTTGCTCCTATGTGGGTAGTTATAGGATTTGTGTTAGGTTTTTTGGCACTTATTATACATGAATTATTACACGCCATAGTGTATCCTAAGAAAGCTACGGTGTATGTGGGGATATACCCGAAAAGCTTTGGTGCGGTAGCTCTTTCATCATATCCACTAAAAAGATGGAGATTTGTACTGATGTCTCTTTTGCCTATGGTGCTTGGGGTGGTACCTATATTATTATTCTGGCTCTTACCACCAGAATATAAAGTGGCAAATGGGTTAATGTTTGGTATGGCTATGATGGGACTAACAAGTCCAGCGGTAGACATATATAATGTGTGCAAGGTGTTAGGGGAAACGCCAAGGGGATGCACATTACAGTTTTATGGGGACAGCTTATATTATTATGATGGGAAATAAAATATAAATGTATAATCAAAAAACACCATCTAGGTGAACAAACAAGAAATCCATATGGAAACAGATAAAATAGAGATAATAATAGGAAAAAGAATAATATGAACACAGATAATAAACTAAAAAACAAATCAAAAAAGAAGTCATTAGAGAAAATATTGCCAACCATATTATATATGGGCTTCTGTGGCTTAGCAGGAGCCTTTGGGGGAATGGCTATGGTTAAGGTGCTTCCTAAGGATGCACCTAATTGGCAGGAGATTTTAGGAATCCTGCTTGTAATGATAGCATTTGTAGTAATACTTGTAATACAGATATTTATTCATGAAGTGGGGCATATGGTATGTGGATTAATGTCAGGATATGAGTTTATTAGTATCAGATTCTTTAACTTTGTGATTATGAATGAGAATGGGAAGCTGATTAGAAAAAAACACAGCATTGCAGGAACAGGCGGTCAGTGTATTATGATACCGCCTAGAACAGATGGCACAAGTCCAACGCAGCTATTTAATTGGGGTGGATGTATAGCAAATGTTGTGGTTTCAGTTGTAGCAATCACATTTGCCATACTTTTTTGGGATAAGGCATTGTTAAGTATGTTTTTGCTTATGTTTAGTACCATAGGAATTTATTTGGCAATTATTAATGGTATTCCTTTAAAATCATTAGGTAATGATGGTTACAATGCAGTGACTCTTAAGAATAGACCTGATGCTAGAATTGCATTTGAGAGAAGTCAGATGATTCTTAAGGAAATGGTGATGGGGACTCGTCTTAAGGATATGCCGGCAGAGTATTTTGATTATGAGATAGGAAAGTATGACTTAGATGATAATATTATTACATCTATGGCGGGAATGACCATTAATTATCATATAGATTGCGGAAACTATGAAAAGGTATATGAGCTTACTAAATACTTATATGATAATATGGAGCTTGCTGATATACAAAAATTTATAGTCATAGCAGAGCTTGTGACTAGTATTCTTATTACAGGTAGAGAAAAGTCAGATGTGGACAAGCTTTTTACGAAGGAGAATAAGAAGCTTATGAAGATTCATCAGGCTCAGCCTTCAACTCACAGAGTTTGGTATGTATATGAGCTACTATACAATGGGGATAAGGAAAAGGCTGAAAAGCATAGGAAGGATTTTGATAAGCTGGCTAAGAATTATCCTTATAAGACAGACTTGGAAAATGATATAGAGCTAATGGAATGTGCGCTTAACATGTATGAGGTTTCTGTTGCGTAAGATTAAAAAAACATATAGAATAGGAGAGAGAAAATGAGAGAATACAAAGTGGTTTATTTAAACAAGGGATTAAAATTTTCAAGGGAAAAGGATTTAGCGGAGACACAGGAAACAATTAATGAATGTGCAGCAGAGGGTTGGATATTGCAACAGGTTGTATCACCTAATGACCTTGGCGGAGCTATGGTAGGAATTTTTTATAAGGAAAACTAAAAAACTATTAGATGAGTTAACGCAACAGTAATTTAAATAGAAACCAATCAGAGTTGATGTAAACGAAAAGGTAGTTTGTGAGATGACCTATCGCTTGCATCAATTTTGGTGTTTATTTATAAAATACTAACACATAGATTGAAGGGAGACGATAGTTTGCCACTAAAAAATCATTTAAAGGAATATAGGGCTAGACTAGGTGTTAATCAGCAGGAGATGGGAGCTTTAGTTGATACATCTAGACAGACAATAAGTCAGATAGAAAGAGGAGATTATTCCCCGTCGGTTACCTTGGCTCTTAAAATTGCTAAGGTGTGTGATGCAAGAGTAGAGGATATATTTCAATATGAGGAGGAGTAGGATAAATGAGCGAAAAAATGCAAGATAAGGTAAATGAGGCAAAAGAGAAGAAGTTGGCTAAGCGTAAGAAAGAGGATAAGAAGAAGTTGATAATTCTTCTTGTAGTAACAGCTTTATGTTCAGTGTTAGGCTATTTTGCGGGGGCGATAATTGGTAAGCTTCAAAAGGCGGGTTACGGTTTGCCTGAATTTACGGAAGAAGTTATAGGAAAAATGTCCTTGATTATGCCTGTAGTATTTCTTTTATTAAATGTTATTCTTGCCATAGTTGGATATGCTTGTATCAGAAAAAGTAAGAAGGAATTTGAGCTTTGGGATGGTGAAGACGAGGATGTAGCAGAGAAGATGGAGAGTAGAGTAGCTTTCCCGCTTTATATGTCCAGCTTGGTATTAATTATTAATATGTTTCTATTTTCCGTATGTGCAAATTTAGATATTAATTCAGAGCTTTCAGATAAGTGGGAGGATATATTAGGTATTGTACTCTTCAGCGTTTTCATATTATCCTATGTTGTTGTGGTTGTTGTACAGAAAAAAGCAATTGACTTTACTAAGGATATGAATCCTGAGAAGGAAGGCAGCATATTCGATGCAAAGTTTGTGAAAAAGTGGGAAAATAGCTGCGATGAGGCTCAAAAGCTACATATATACAAGGCTGGATATTCTAGCTATAAGGTTACAAGCAATGTTTGTATGATACTTTGGATAGTATGTCTAATAGCAGATTTATTTGGAAATGTGGGATTACTTCCTATGACTATGGTGTTTGTAATTTGGTTTGCTTCAACTATTGGATACATAGTTGGTGGTGTTAAGGCAGAGAAGGAAAAGAATACAGGAGAATAGAAAGACTTTTGGATATTATAAATGCGAGTTCTGCAGTGGATATAGTTTGCTATATTTGTTGTAGGACTCATATTATTTTGTAAAATGTTAAATATTTTTGAATTCATAATAATTTTAATGATTTATAAATAAAGTTATGTTATATTTCCAATTGTGAATATGAGTTTTTGTAATTACAAATACCGATAAAAGCATTTTGCTTAAGCATATTGAGTATTAGTGATTATCATATGCTTGATTAATACAGATTCAGGAGGAAACCATGAGTAGCGGTTATGTTAATTTTAGAGATGTATGTAAGACATATAAAAGTGGTGATGTAAAGGTTGAGGCCCTTAAGAATGCCAGCTTTTGGATAGGTAAGGGAGAGATTTGTGTTATAGTAGGACAATCAGGAGCAGGTAAGACTACTCTGTTAAATATATTAGGTGGTATGGACAAGCTTACCTCAGGGGATGTATTTCTTGATGGAGCAAATGTGTCCAAATTCAATAAGCGCCAGCTAGCCACATATAGAAGACAGGATATAGGCTTTGTATTCCAGTTTTATAACCTGATTCCAAACCTTACAGCTATAGAAAATATTGAGATTGCTTCTATGCTTTCCAAAAATCCTATGGATCCAGAGGAAGTTCTTGACCTAGTTGGCCTTAAGGAGAGAAGAAATAACTTTCCTGCCCAGCTTTCAGGTGGTGAGCAGCAGAGAGTTTCAATAGCAAGAGCATTGGCTAAGAATCCTAAGCTGCTTCTCTGTGACGAACCAACAGGAGCTCTTGATTACGAGACCGGTAAGCAGATTTTAAAGCTACTTCAGGATTGTAGTAGAAAGAACGGAATGACAGTAGTAATTATCACTCATAACTCTGCTCTTACAGCTATGGCAGACAGAGTTATTAAGATGAAAAACGGAAGCATTTCCTCTGTTAAGGTAAATGATAAGGTTACACCTATAGAGGAAATAGAATGGTAATCAGGTGAACGACATGAACACAGCTTATATAAAAAATATTTTACGAACAATTGGAAAAAGTAAGGGTAGGTACTTTGCAATAATGGCTATTATTGCCCTTGGTGTTGGATTTTTTACAGGAATCAAGGTTACTAAGCCTGCTATGGTTGCTAGCGTTAATGAGTATTATCAGGATCGTAATTTCTATGATTACAGACTTCTTTCTACCTATGGCTTTACGGAGGATGAGGTAGAGAAAATGCAGGAGTATCCTAAGGTGGTTACAGCTGAGGGCGCCTATTCTACAGACTTTTTGTTTGTGTCTGCAGATGATAAGGAGGCTGCTCTAAAATGTATGTCGCTGCCTGAGCATATAAATACTGTAGAACTAAAAGCGGGTAGACTGCCAGAGGCTTCTGATGAGTGTGTGCTAGATGCATCTAAGATAGATACTACCAGCTTTAGTGATGAGCTGATAGGTACCAAGATTGTAATAGCTGATAGCAATTCTGATACCATAAAGGATAGCTTTAAATATCAGGAATACACAATTGTGGGATTGGTGTATTCTCCGTTATATATCAGCTTTGAGCGAGGAACTACCTCCCTTGGCAATGGTAAGCTGGAGGGCTTTATGTATATTCCAAAGGAAGGCTTTGCTTTGGAATATTACACAGAAATGTACGCTAAGTGTCAGATGGATTATGACATATATGAGGAAGACTATGAAGAATTTATAGAAACCTTAACTCCTGATATAGAAGCTAAGCTACTTGCAAATGCAACTGACAGATATAATGATTTGGTGGATGAAATTAATACTGAATATAATGAAGCAGTTGCCACTATAGAAAGTGAAGTTAATGCACAGGTTAAAGAAGAGTTTTACAATAGCCTTTATGCAAATGGTCTTACAGACGAAATGATTGACTATATGCTAACGGAGGGTACTCTGGAGTATCCACAGGATACTATAGATGAGACCATAGAGGAATTGGTTGGCGAGATAGAATTGCCAGAGCTAGATGAACCGGAGGTATTTGTTCTAGATAGAACAACAAACACAGGATACGTGTGTTATGACAATGATACTAATATTGTAGATGGCTTGGCAAAGGTATTCCCAGTGTTTTTCTTCCTTATAGCAGCACTTGTATGTTCTACAACTATGACTAGAATGATAGATGATGAGAGAGGTCAGATAGGAACTCTTAGAGCGGTTGGTTATACCAATACAGCAATTATTTGGAAGTATATGGTATACTCAGGTAGTGCAGCTATTATCGGATGCTTGGCGGGCTTTTTCGGTGGAAGCTATATTTTCCCATATGTAATAGGTGAGGCATATAAAATGCTTTACGATTTTGGCAGAAGTGTGGAGTTTTACTTTGACCCTGTACTTCTTGTTATTACAATAATCGTATCTCTTATATGCTCAGTTGGTACAACCTATCTTGCCTGCAGAAATGAGCTTCGATGCATGCCGGCAGAGCTTATTAGACCTAAGGCTCCGGCAGCAGGTAAGAGAATTCTTATGGAGAGGATTACTCCTATATGGAAGCGCATGAAATTCTTACACAAGATAACCACCAGAAATGTATTTCGTTTTAAGAAGAGAATGATTATGATGGTTATGGGTATCGCCGGATGTACAGCCCTTGTTATGGCCGGCTTTGGTATTAAGGATTCTGTGTCTAACATTGCTGAATTTCAGTATGATGAGATAGAGGTCTATGATATGGAGGTGACCTTTGCAGAGGGTATAACTGATGAAATAATCCTAGAGGTTGAAGAGATTTTAGGCGATGATGTATCTGTTATAAGTCCGTTACTTAAAACTACTGCGGAATACCATTCAGGTGAAACTGTTAAAACAGTATACATCTGTGGTGCGAATGAGGCAGATATGGAGCCTGTTATGAATTATAAGCTTGTAAGTGGCGACACTAAGTTTCCAGGCTACGGACAGATTATGCTTAGTGATGGTATAGCAGATGCTGCAGGGGTTAAAGCAGGAGATACCATTACCCTTTCGAATGGTGATGGTAAGAATATAACTCTAGAAGTTTCTGCAGTATATACAAATTATGTATGGCATTATGGATATGTGACCCCTGATACCTACGCAGACTTCTTTGGAGAGGAATATAGTGCTAATACTATGTATATTAATGTGACGGAGGACGCTGATTCTTATGAACTAGGTGCTGAGCTCTCAGAGCTAGATTCAGTTTTAAATGTTACTGTGGTTGAAGAGGTTAAGAATATGATTTCTAACACTATGAAGATGCTTGATATGGTGGTATGGCTTGTTATAGGCTGTGCGGGAGCACTTGCATTTATAGTGTTGTTTAATCTTAGCAATATTAACATTACAGAACGAGTAAGAGAGATAGCAACCATAAAGGTTTTAGGCTTCTATCAGAGAGAAACAGGCGCTTATGTATTTAGAGAAAATCTAGTGCTTTCATTTATGGGAATTGTGGTTGGTATTCCTTTGGGAGTGCTGTTAAATGGATTTATTATATCCCAGATTAAGGTTGATATGTTTATTATTAAGGAGACCTTGTTCCCTATAAGCTATGTGCTAACAGTAGTGTTAGTGTTCTTATTCCTTAAGCTTACAGATTTAGTTATGAGAGGTAAGATTGAGGCAATAGATATGGCTGAGTCGCTTAAGTCTATAGAATAGTGTTTAGATTGTAGAATGAAGAACAAGGAATATAAAAGTAAACTTTATATGATTTGTTCGGAGTAGGTCGACTTCTGAAAAAAATGAATTAAAAATAATGTAATTATATTGACCAAACATTAAAAATAATGTATATTAAACATTAAGCTTTATGTAATGATTTTCTCGTTTATTATATACGATGATAGAATAAACAGAATATATGAAAGGAAGTTGATACTATGACAGACAGAGAAGTTTTAGACTTGGTGCTTACTAAGGTAACAGGCTTGGAAAGAGATGTGGTAGCTATTAAAGAAGATGTTGCAGAAATCAAAGGTCAGATAGTGGACTTAAAAGCAACAGACAGTATGATTTTAAGTGAAGTGGAGAGAGTGCATGATATTTTAGACATTCACAAAGAAGATAAAACGGTTCATATAGCTTAATTGACGAGGCAACCCCACTGACTAATGAAAGGATTTAAGAAAGAGTATATATTAATACCCATGGAGGATTTCGTATGTTTGCATATAAGATAGATGTACTAGATGAATTAAAGAAAAAAGGATACACCACATCCAAGATGCGTAACGAAAAGCTTCTCGGAGAGAATGCTATACAGTCTCTTAGAAGGAATGAAGTTGTGGGTATAATAGCTTTAGAGAAGATATGTGGGTTATTAGAGAAGCAACCGGGAGATATTATATGTTACGAAAAAGATCAAGTAAGAGTTTTTGAGGTAGATAAG
>JAZPXZ010000095.1:0-2684 GCA_045543915.1 Wujia sp. | reverse complement strand
CTTACTTCCACCTTCAAAGCTGGGAGTAAAAATTCCTAAGAATAAAGAGAATGCCATAATGAATGCTCTAAACCTGAAGGTAGAAGACAGAACCAAGGACGCGGGAGCATTTGAGGCAGATTTATATACAGATAAGGATGTTAAGAGAAACAAGGTTAAGGACAAGAAGATGGATGTGGGCAGATGGCCACTGTGGCTAAAGATAACCACAGGCACTGTTGCTGCGGCTATTGCAACATTTACCATACTCTTGGTAACAGGAGTTATATCCTTTGGAGCACTTAATATATTTGACAAAGGTGGCTTAGAGGAGGGAACAGTATATGTTCCTAATGTTGTTAACTATTCCTTGACTGAGGCAGAGTCAAAGACGAAAGAGGTTAACCTTATTACCCAGATAGTGGACAAGCAGAACTCGGATAATATACCGAAGGATATGGTTTTGTCACAGAATATTAGAGATGGTGAGGTAGTAAAAGCTGGAACTGTGTTAGAGCTTATTGTTAGTGCCGGTGGAGAGGTCATTTACCTTTCAGATTATGTTGGAATGAAGAAGGAGGATGTTACTTCTGAGTTAGATGGTCTTAGCTTGTATTATGACATATCTGAGGAGAGTAATGTAATTGCTCCGGGATATATATGTGCTCAGGATGTGGAGGAAGGCTCTGCAGTTGAAAAGGGTAATACCATAAACCTGACTGTATCAACAGGAGTAGCTGATTATAATGCGGAAAATGACACTACCGTTCCAGACTTGGTTGGTAAAAGCTGGGATGAAGGCATAAATGAAATTTCTAATGCAAAGTTATACCTATGTAAGACTTCTGCTGAGTACAGCGAAGAATATCCTAAGGGACAAATTATATCTCAGGATGTAGAGAAGGACGCAAGTGTAAAGGAAGGAACAAATGTAGGTGTAGTTGTCAGCCTTGGAATAAAGATGACCAGAGTGCCAGATGTACAGTTCAAGGCAAAGGCAGATGCAGAGTTACTTATGTCAGAGGCAAATCTTGTTATTGATATTCAATACGAAGAGAGTGATACGGTTGCTAAGGACCATGTAATAAGACAAAGCATTGAGGCTGGTACAGAGGTTGAGATGCAGACTGTTGTAACTGTTTGGTTGAGTTTAGGTAATCCGGATGCGGAAAATGCACCTGCATATGAGCCAACATCACAGGCAACAACACAAGAGCAAATTCAGGAACAAAGCACAAATCAAAATCCGAACACAACTCAGGAACCGAGCACAACTGAAAAACCAAGCGCAACTCAGGAACAAATCACAACAACTGGAACAACGGAGGAAGTTGATGATGTAATCATTATGCCTAATTTGGTTGGCTTAACGGAGAGTGAAGCTATAAGTATATTAAATAATATAGGTATTAAATATCAGGTGGAATATTATGCTAGAGATAATGATACGCATGGAGAGGTTTACCATCAGAGTTATGATGCTGGAGAAGAAGTACCAAGTCATTATTATGTAACAGTATTTGTATGTAATAATTCAAAACGAATGGTATACAGATATAGGACATTGACAATAAATGAAGAAATATTGACTACAGTAGGAGATTGTTACTATCCTAACCCATCAAATGGAGGGACATTATTTAGTCATGAACTGTTGAATGGCTATTGGGGAGAATTTGAAGGCTGGAGTGACTGGTCCACGGTATTTGAGTTGCCAGATACTGGAAGATGCTATTGTGAATCTTGTTGCATATATGAATATGAAGAAAGTGAGATCGATGGTGATAGAGTGTGGCGATGGAGATTCAAATGGTATTATAGAGAGTTTTTGGTGAAAGAACTAGTTGGTGTTTCGGATTGGTCTTCTTGGTCAGAGACGCCTGTAGAAGCTTCAGAGACGGTTGAAGTAGAGCAAAAAGAGGCATATGTATACATGAAGGATGTTGGAGAATATTGAGAATAAAACATTGCAATAAGAAAGGAGTATGCCTATGTCAGAAAAATTATGCATGGGATGTATGGAACAATATAAAGAAAAATACGATATATGCCCATATTGCGGATATGTGGAGGGTACAGGTCCAAAGGAGGCATACCACCTTTCGCCAGGGACAGTGTTACAAGGCAAATACATTGTAGGTAAGGTAATCGGTTACGGTGGCTTTGGTGTGACTTACATAGGTTATAATGCCATACTTGACCAGAAGATTGCTATTAAGGAGTATCTGCCTGGAGAATTTGCCACAAGAACTATGGACACCACAGAGGTAACCATATTCTCAGGAGAAAGAGAAGAGCAGTTCGCAGGGGGAGTAGTTAAGTTTGTAGAGGAAGCTAAAAGACTGGCTAAGTTCAAAACTATTCCTGGAATTGTTGGCATATATGACAGCTTTGAGGAGAATAAGACCGCATACATAGTTATGGAATACTTAGAGGGCGAGACTCTTTCAGCTCGAATTGAAAGAGAGGGAAAGCTTAGCTTAGATGATTCCATCAAGATAATGATGCCGGTATTAGACGCCTTAAAGGAGGTACATAAAGAGGGAATACTTCACCGAGATATCTCACCGGACAATATATTCCTGACTAATAGTGGAGAGGTTAAACTCCTAGACTTTGGTGCGGCAAGGTACGCTACATCAACCTCTCACAGTAAGAGCTTATCGGTAATTGTAAAACCGGGCTATGCTCCCCAGGAACAGTAT
>JAZPXZ010000094.1:0-25482 GCA_045543915.1 Wujia sp. | reverse complement strand
TAATATTTACAATTATATTTTCGGTTGCATGGCATTATATTATGTTAGATAATGCACCAATTGGCTGGGATAGTGGTTCTGGTGCATTTGATTTTATGTATTTTCTTGGAATCATCATATATTGCGTAATAATAGCAATGTTAATGTTTTTTGCTAAAAAGAAGATAGATACTTGGAAGTGGTATGATTATATTATATCTGTAGTGGTGGTTGCCCTTTGTTTGGTAGCTGGACTTTTTGTAATGGTTAATATATTTAGATAATTGTTGTATCAAGGAGAAATATACTAGGAGGAATTCTATGAATTACACATTAGAAGAACAAGGGAAAATGATAATAGCAGAATGCTTATCTATGACTAGTATTAATCCAGTAGATATATTCAAGTCTATAGCGTCGAAGGATTATATAAGAATTCATGGTCCGGAGCATCATGTTTTAGATGGTGCGGCTTTGCTTACTGCATATTACAATGCAGGTGGAAATATTGATTTGGCAGCTGCTTTAGAAGAATTAATGAAAAGAGGACTAGCTATGCCGGGTGCTACCTGTGGAATGTGGGGAGTGTGTGGTGCTGTTACCTCTATGGGAGCAGCTCTTTCAATTATAGATGGTACAGGACCTCTTTCTACAGATGATTCTTGGGGTAAGCATATGCAATTTACATCCAAGGCGTTATCTAGGTTAGCTGATGTGGGTGGCCCTAGATGCTGTAAGAGGGATGCGTTCTTAAGCTTTCAGGAAGCTATTAAGTTTATAAATGAGAATTATGATGTTGCCCTAGAAAGCAGTGATATTGTATGTGGTTATTATCATAAGAATCAGCAGTGCATAGGAGATAGATGCCCGTTTTATAAATCTAATAAGAAGAAGGTAGCGTTTATATGCGTACATAATTCCTGTAGAAGTCAGATAGCAGAGGCATTAGGTAAGCATTTGGTAGCAGATGTATTCGAAAGCTATTCTGCTGGAACTGAAACTAAGCCTAAGATTAATCAGGATGCAGTTAGATTGATGAAGGAAATATATGGTATAGATATGGAGAAAAACCAGTATTCTAAGTTGATTACCGACATACCTAAACCTGATGTGGCCATATCTATGGGCTGTAATGTTGGATGCCCATATGTAGGAAGACCATTTGATGATAACTGGGGATTAGAGGATCCAACAGGTAAGTCAGATGAGGAATTTATAATCGTAATCAAAGAGATAGAGAAAAAGATTTTGCAATTAAAATCAGAACTTGAGGTTTTGTCCTAGGTTGGTAGAATCAGCCACAGAGATTGTGGAAAAGATTATGAAGGAATAGGTGATTTAATGGATAAACAAGATATCATATTAATTAGCGGAATTATAGTTGCCTGTATATGGCTTATGACATATATAATAATTGAAGATGTCAAGATAAGAAAGGTAATTTTGGCCATAGGTTGTGTTATTGATATTATATTGTTTTTTATAGGTAAAAATGCTGATTTTCTGTTAGCGGGTATTATTGGCGGTGCTATAGTTTCATTTATTCCCGGAAGAACCATAAGACAACGGGAGAATGCAATTAAGGAATCAAAGGGATTTTTAAATTATTTGCTAGTCTGTATAGTGTTCACCGTTATGATTTTGATGCTTGTACCAATAGCATGTCCTGGAGTGGAAATAGTGTTGGAGTAAGGTAAAGGAGGTAAATATGGTTCTTCTAATAGTAGATACACAACAAATGATTACTAATAATAAACTCTACAATTTTGAGGCTTTTGAAGAAAGAGTAAAATGCTTGATAGAAGTTGCTCGCAAGAACAATATAGAGGTTATATATGTTAGACATGATGATGGACCGGACTGTGAGCTGACTAAAGGTAAGGAAGGCTTTGAAATTTACGAAGGCTTTGCCCCTTTGGATGGAGAAAAAATATTTGACAAGACAGTTAACAGTGCATTTCGGGATACAGGATTATTAGAGTACCTTAAAGATAAGGGAGAAGATACAATAATTGTGGTTGGACTTCAGACGGACTATTGTATGGATGCAACCATAAAGTGTGGCTTTGAGCACGGCTTTAATATGATAGTGCCGGAGTATACAAATTCTACATTTGATAATGATTTTATGTCTGGAGAGAAGACATATAAATATTACAATCAATATATGTGGAATAAGAGATATGCTAAGTGCGTATCATTTGAAGATGCTATGGAGATGGTGGGTCTATAAAGAAAAACAGGGGGTTATGTAATGAAGAGATTATTAATTTGTATTATGTTATGCAGTATATGCTTTTTAACAGCCTGCGATAAAGAAAAAACCATAGAAACATATAAGTATTCAAATGATGAGATATTGTCTGTAGCTATAACAAAGACAAGTGTATATTCTGACAGGATTGTTTTGCATTTTACAGAGGATTCTATATCATCAGTGGATAATGTAGCTTGCTATTCTAGTGACTTTAACCTTTTGGAAAAGGATGTAGAGTTCAAATTAATGAATGATTCATTGGCAATATACAGTGAAAATGCACCCCAAATCAGTGGATTAAGAATAGATGTAGATAGTAATTTGTATTTGGAAATTAGATATCTGGATTCCGACAGGTATGCCATGATTGTTAATTCATGGGCTGATGATTTAGGATATGAAGAAAATGGCGATTTGGATACATATTATACAGATGAGGAAAAGAAGAGACAGGAAGAGATTAAAGCTGAGCATGAAGCCTACCAAACGGAGTGTTTTGTGTTGGTTGAAGGACTCTGGGAGGATGAAGATGGCACAGTTCGTGTAGAATTTTACTATGATGATGGTGAAAGAATGGTTTCTGTGTATGAAAATACAGAAGGAAATTGGACATTAACAAATAGTTTTTATGCGTGTAGTGTTTCTAAGGATGAAGAATCAGAACCAGTATCTGTGTATATTGAGGATGGTGTTGGATACAGCTGTAGATATAGCTTTTTGCTCTATAATGATAACACAGAGATGGAGACAGATTTTTCAAATAAAAGGTTGAAGAAGCGTCAGTAGATAATATATAAATTGCGGTAATGAAAATGAATATTGTTTGTTGATTATATTATCTTAATGGGATAACATCAGAATGTGCGACATCGTGTCGTATATTCTGTTTTTTTATTTATGTAAGTTGATTATTCAATCAAGAATCCCAATCTAGTACAAAAGTTAGCTACAAAGGAATAATTGTTAGGAGGTACAATGAAGGATGTAGAAATTTTATATAGTGTTTATAGTGCGTTGATGGTTGTGAGACATTCTTCTAATGGAAAGTAATATCTATATGATTTATAAAAAAAGAAACGAGTACACCACCGTGGTGGTAGAGGGGTCAAGCCCCAAAACCCATTTCTTTCTTCTAGATGAAAATAACTTATGGCAATAAATCTGTCAATATATTTTTCAAAGTAATAAAGAGTAAATATCCCTTGTTGTATTCTGTCAAATATAGTATAATTTAGTGGAATATTTTTAACTTTAGTCTACATGTTTTGTGGGGGTAAATATGGAGAATAAAAGAAGTATTGAGGAATACAATTCAATAATTTTATCGGCCTATAGAGCTTTGATTAGAGGCACCAAGGATATGGTGTTTATTAAGGATGTGAATCAAAAGTATGTTGGAGCTTCGGATGCATTTATCAAGATGATGGGAGTGGAAGAAGAATCGCAACTTTTAGGTCGTACTGATATGGAAATCCTTGATGATAAGAATTTGGCTAAAAGATATATGGATGATGATAAGAAAATTCTTGCTAGTGGGGAGAATCTTGTAGATTATGTTGAGCCTATTACTGATGAGGATGGACATGCAAGATATGGTTCTACCTGTAAGTATGTTTTGAAGGATGAAAATGGCAAGTTGCTTGGTATTCTTGGACTAACTAAGGATATTACTAGAGAATATATGGCTAGACAGCATTATCAGCAGGAATTGAAGCTTTTATTTGAACTACCTAAGGAGGCATATGCAGTTTCCTATATCGATATAGATGATTGGAGAATAATATCCCAGAGAAGAAAAGAGATTTCTAAGGGAACCCTAGAACCATGTAACACAGTAGAAGAATTGGCTTTTGCTGCGGTTGATGCCATACTTGATAGAGACTCTAATGCTTATTTGTTTTATAAGGATTTTACTCAGGATAAATTAAAGGAACTATATGATAGTGGCAAGACTGAGGTTTCGTTTAAGTATGAGAGAAGACTTACTAATGGATTAGTAAGATGGGTACATAATCGTGTTAGATTTTTGACAGATGTGGACAGTGGACACCTTTGTGCCCTGCTTACTGCTAAGGATATTGATGCAGAGAAAAAGGCAGAGCAGGATCTGATTGTGTCTGCGAAGATGGATAAGATGACGATGGTGTTGAATCGTGAAACCACTATGAATTACATTCGTGAAATTCTTGTCAAGCAGCCTGACACAAATCATGTGCTTTTAATGCTGGATGTGGATAATTTTAAATTGTTGAATGACACATATGGTCATCAGACTGGCGATGAATTTTTGATAAAGTTGGCAGATGAGCTAAAGCATCATTTTAGAGAGACGGATGTTGTAGGAAGAATTGGTGGAGATGAATTCTTTGCTCTTATGAAGAATGTTCCTGATCTTTCTATCGTTCCGAGGAAGGCGGATCAGATATTAGATACTATAATTGCTATCTGTGAAAACTATGAGGGTATTAATTTGTCAGGTAGTATAGGTATAAGTACTTATCCAGAGGATGGAGATACTGTTGAAAAGCTTTATTCAAAGGCCGATGGGGCATTGTATCAGGCTAAAAGAAAGGGTAAAAATCAATTTATTTTTGCAAGTAGTTAAATAACTTGTTTGTTTACTGATTTTATGGTAAAATCAGTCTAATTGGGTATAAATAACAAAGTAACTTTATTTAGGAGGCAAATTTAATATGAAGAAACTTATCTTAGTTACTTCACCACCAGCATGTGGTAAGACATTTATTTCAAAGAAGCTAGGAAAGGCACTTACAAATTGTGTGTATCTTGACAAGGATACTCTTATTGTGTTGTCTAAGCAGATTTTTGTAGTTGCAGGTGAGGAGTATAATCGTTCATCTGATTTCTTCCAGAAGGAGATTAGAGATTATGAGTATTATGCTGTTCTTGACCTTGCATTTGAGGCACTTGATTACAACGATACTGTTCTTATTAATGCTCCATTTACAGAGGAGATTAGAGATGACGAGTATCTTGATAATCTTAGAGCAAAGCTTAAAGAGAAGGATGCCGAGCTGTTTGTTGTTTGGGTACACGCTGATATAGAGGTAGTTCACCAGCGTATGATTAAGAGAGCTTCAGATAGAGATTCATGGAAGCTTGCTAACTGGGATGAGTATATTTCAACTCAGAACTTTAACGCGCCTACAAATATCCCAGAATTATTTATTTTTGATAATTCAACAGAGGAATCATATAAGAAGTCAATCGACGAGGCAGTTAAAGCTATTAGAGGATAATTACTTATTACAAGGAGATTGTTATGGCTTTAGTTAAACCGTTTTCAGCATTTAGACCAAGAAAGGACATCGTAAGTCAGGTGGCTGCACTTCCTTATGATGTGTATAACAGAGCAGAAGCCTGTCAGGTGGTTAAGGGGAATCCTTATACATTCTTAAGAATTGACAGAGCTGAAACTCAGTTTGATGATTCTGTTGATACCTATGCACCATGCGTATATGAGAAAGCCAAGGAGCTTTTGGATGGCATGATTGCAAATGGAGAATATGTTAAAGAACAGCAGGATGTATATTACATATACGAGCTTATAATGGATGGTAGACATCAGACAGGTATAGTTGCCTGTGCATCTATAGATGATTACCAGAATAATATCATCAAGAAGCACGAGAACACAAGAGCAGACAAGGAGATTGATAGAATCACCCATGTTGATGTATGTAATGCTCAGACAGGTCCTATATTCTTGGCATATAGAGCAGTAGATGTAATTGATTCTATTGTTGACAGAGTTAAGTCTGCTGAAGCAGAGTATTCCTTTGTATCTGAGGATGGGATAGGTCATAATGTTTGGTTAATCAAGGATGAAGCTGATGTTTGTGCCATAAGAGAAGCTTTTGCGAATATGAATGATATTTATATTGCAGATGGTCATCACAGAGCAGCTTCAGCCGTTAAGGTAGGACTTAAGAGGAGAGAAGCAAATGGTACTGGGGATGAACTTGAAAGTGATAAATTCCTTTCGGTTTTATTTCCACATAATCAGCTTAAGATATTACCTTACAACAGAGTAGTTAGAGATTTAAATGGATACTCAAAGGAAGAGTTTATTGCTAAGGTCAAGGAGTGTTTTGATATAGAAGTAGTTTCAGATGCGTTCCAACCAGTTGATAAATGTACCTTTGGTATGTATTTAGATAATATATGGTATAAGTTAAGTGCTAAGGATGAGATTAAGTCAGAGGATCCAGTTGCAGGACTTGATGTTTCTGTATTGCAGGATAATCTTCTTAATCCAATACTTGGTATAGAGGATCCACGAGTTGATAAGCGTATTGATTTCGTGGGGGGAATCAGAGGACTTTCAGAGCTTGAGAGAAGAGTTGCAGAGGATATGACAGTTGCATTTTCCATGTACCCTACTTCTATAGAAGAGCTTTTTGATGTGGCGGATGCAGGCCTTCTTATGCCACCAAAATCCACCTGGTTTGAGCCAAAGCTAAGAAGTGGAATATTTATCCACAAACTGTAGAGAGGGGATATTAGGAATGTCCAGAAGAAAAGAAGTATTTGCTATTAATTGGATGGAGGTTGATGCCTTAGTCCAGGGAAAGCATAATAATCCTCATCATATTCTTGGTATGCATGAGTGCATAGATGATGTATTTATAAATGTGTATCTTCCGGATGCCAAGGTGGTAACCGCAATAGATACCGCAACTAAGAAGAAATATACTCTTGCTTCAGAAAGAGTATCTGGCTTCTTCTCAGTGGTTATTAAGAACAAGAAGAGATTTGATTACAAGCTTAATGTTAGATTCGATGATGGTCAGGAGATAACATATGTTGATCCATATATTTTTGAGCCAGTTATCGACCCTATAGATGTTAGTTTGTTTAATGAGGGAGAGCATTACAGTATTTATGAGAAAATGGGTGCTCATCCTATGACAGTAGATGGCGTGGAGGGTGTTCTTTTTGCAGTTTGGGCACCTAACGCAGAGAGAGTTTCTGTAGTAGGAAACTTTAATAATTGGGATGGTAGAAGACATCCTATGAGAAAACTTGATTATTCAGGTATATTTGAGCTTTTTATACCTGGCAAATATGTCGGTGAGATATATAAGTACGAGATATGTGCAAAGTCAGGTAATGTATTTATGAAGAGTGATCCATATGCATTTTCAGGTGAGCTTCGTCCGGCGAATGCATCCCGTATAGTTGATTTAAGCTATAAGTGGAAGGATGCAAAGTGGATTACTAATAGAGAAAATTCTAATCCTGTAGAAAAGCCTATGAATATCTATGAGATGCATCTTGGTGCTTGGAAGAAGCCAGAGGACGGCAGGGAATTCTTTAACTACAAGGATATAGCGCCACAGCTTGCTGACTATTTAAATGATATGAATTATAACTATGTAGAGCTTATGCCGATTATGGAGCACCCATTTGATCCTTCTTGGGGCTATCAGGTAACTGGTTACTATGCACCTACATCAAGATATGGTACACCTGCAGATTTTATGTATTTTGTGGATTATCTTCACAGCAAAGGTATCGGTGTTATCATTGACTGGGTACCGGCACATTTTCCTAAGGATGAACACGGTCTTGGAAGATTTGATGGTACTGCACTTTACGAGCATGAAGACCCAAGAAGAGGAGAGCATCCTCATTGGGGAACATATATATTTAATTATGGCAGAAATGAGGTTAAAAACTTCCTTGTTGCTAATGCATTATATTGGGCTGAGAAGTACCATATTGATGGAATAAGAATGGACGCTGTGGCTTCTATGCTCTATCTTGATTATGGTAGAAATAATGGAGAGTGGATACCTAATATGTATGGTGGCAATGAAAACCTTGAGGCCATTGATTTTATTAAGGAGCTTAATAAGCAGATGAAGGAGAAGCACAAGGGTGTTCTTCTTATTGCAGAGGAATCAACAGCTTGGCCTATGATGACTCATACCCTTGAAGAGGGTGGACTTGGATTTGACTTCAAGTGGAATATGGGCTGGATGAATGATTTCTTGGGTTACATTAAGCTTGATCCATTATACAGAAAGTATCACCATAATGAATTAACCTTTAGTATGGTGTATGCATATAGTGAGAACTTTGTTTTAGTATTATCCCATGATGAGGTGGTTCATGAGAAGGGTTCTATGATTTCTAAGATGCCAGGTGGCTATGAGGACAAGTTCTCAAATCTTAGAGTTGCATATGGACATATGATGACTCATCCTGGTAAGAAGCTTCTCTTTATGGGACAGGAGATTGCTCAGTTTGCTGAATTTAATGAGGCATCTGAGGTTGATTGGTCTTTATTTGAATTTGATGCACATGTGTATATGCAGGGTTATGTTAAGGAGCTTAATAAGCTTTATATGTCCGAGCCTGCACTGTATGAGCTTGATTCAAAGAGTGAAGGATTTCAGTGGATAAATTGCAATAATGCTAATGCAAGTCTTCTCTCATATATGAGAAAGGGCAAAAAGGAAGAGGATACACTTGTTATAATATGTAACTTTACACCTATTTCTCACAAGGCATATAAGCTTGCTACACCATCAGGTGGAAGCTGGCAGGAGATTTTCTCTTCAGATAATTCTAAGTTTGGTGGAGAGGGAAGAAATAATAAGACTGCTAAGCAGGCTAAGAAGGAAGAGGTTGATGGACAGGAGCACTATATATCTGTGAATGTTCCACCACTTTCAATCTCAGTATTCAAGAAAAAGAAGACTAAATAATATACACATATGAAAAGACCGGGGACTTAAAATAAGTACTTGGTCTTTTTGTGTCAAAATGACATGGAGGAGAATTAAAATGTATTTGGCGGATATAGATTCACTTGAGGATGTGAAGAATTTAGACAAAACAAAGCTTGAGCAATATGGTGATCAGCTTCTTGATTGGTTGGCAGACAAGGTCTTTGACATAGGAGTAGCTCTAATATTTTTGTTTGTTGGCATGAAGGTGGCCAAGCTTTTTGTTAAAATAATTAAGAGAACTTTTGAAAAAACCAATATGGAAGACAGCGTTGAAGGCTTTTTGTTGTCTGTAATTAAAGGGATATTGTATGCCATAGTATTTGTTATGGCTATTTCAATAGTTGGCGTTCAGGTTACATCATTAGTGGCAATACTTGGTACAGCAAGCTTGTCGATTGGTCTTGCTCTTCAAGGTAGTCTTGCAAATTTTGCCGGTGGTGTTCTTATTTTACTTATGAAACCATTTAAGGTGGGAGATTATATTATAGAGAATGACAAAAACTGTGAGGGAACAGTTGAAACCATAGATATTTTTTATACAAAGCTTAGAACCTATGATAACAAAATAATTGTTATACCAAATGGCAATATCACTGCAAATTCTCTTGTAAATGTAACATCACAGGCTTCCAGAAAGCTTGATATTGCAGTGGGTGTTTCCTATGAATCAGATTTAAAACTGGTTAAGGAGACTCTTACTAGTATTGTGCTTGAATCATCATACTATGATGATACCAAGGAGATGAATGTGTTTGTAGATTCGTTCCAGGAAAGCTCTATAAAAATGGGTATTCGTTGTTTTGTAAAGACTGAGGATTATTGGTCTGCCAAGTGGGAGATTTTGGAGAAGATTAAAGAGAAGTTTGATGAGAACAATATTGTGATTCCATATTCCCAAGTTGAGATTACATTAAAAAATAAGGGTTAGCATATGATGGTGTATAAAGATATACGGTAATATTGCTAATATATGAAAAATTTGATATAATATCTGTTGATTTTTTTGGAAAGGATAAGGATATGACAGTACGGGTTGGATATATAACTAGCTGGAGAAGAGCAATTTTTGCTGCTGTTGTTTTTGCAATAGTATTATTTGGATTAGGTTCCTCTCTTGGAATAGTATTATTTGGAAAAGGCATACAGGCTAATGTTCTTAATGTCTTAATGCTAATACTTGGAATAGTGATTTTTATTTTAGTGCTTGCAGATAAATGGGAATGGTTTGAAGGTGATGGTACCGCGGTGATTCAAGATGGTAAATTCTCATATAATGACAAGAAAAAGCATATTAACATAGCATTGGCAGATATTAAAAAGGTTGATATGGAGAAAATAGTTATGGGAGAGAATACCTCTCCTAAGGTATTAGCATATAGAATGCTAATTAAGACTGATAAGAAGAAGTACTATATAGAGTCAGAGAGAGCCTTGGGACAAGAGTATAATGAGGTTGATTTGCACAGATTATATATTTTCTTACAGGAAAACCTAAACAAGCAGTAGATAGGAGATACATATGAAGAATAATAAGGTATTAATAGGGATTATAGCTGCCTTAACATTAGTTATAGTTGGATTGGTTGTATTTATAGTAGCTGGTGGTAAGAAGTCTAATGATGGCAACACTACAGCTCAGACTACTACAGAGACTTCGGAGGACGCTAGTACTGAAGCAGGAGAGAATACCGAAGGCAGCACTGATACAGCTGTGACCACACAGGAAGTAAAAGAAGATCAGGGAGAGAAGGCTGACTGCTATGCCAGTGTTACAAGCCAGAATAACTGGGAGTCTGGCGGTAAGGTATCAGGACAGCTTGATATAAGCATAACAAACAACAGTAATAGTCAGATTAAGAATTGGACAGTAGAAATTCCTGTCAGTGCAGAGCTTAAGGTTGATAGCTTTTGGAATAGTAATTGTGTAGTAGAGAATGGTGTATTAAGAATTACTCCTGTTGAGTATAATGCTACAGTTGAAAAATCATCAACTCTTAAGGATATTGGCGTTATAGTTACAGTGGCAAATAAGAATGAATTTGATGCATTAATGGACAAGTCCACACTTTTTGTAGATGGCAAGGAGTATTCCGCTGGTTCAGGTAGCAGTTCGACTTCAGATAGTGAATCAGAAGCCACTACAGAAGCTACCACAACAGAGAAAGAGGTTGCTGATGCACAGACACCGGCAAAGCCTGAGAGTGGCACTCCATTTGAGAATCATGGAAAGCTTTCTGTAAAAGGCACAGATATTGTGGATGAGAACGGTACTATGTATCAGCTTAAGGGTGTAAGTACTCATGGTATTGCATGGTTTCCAGATTATGTAAACAAAGATTGTTTCCAGACCTTTAGAGATGATTGGGGAGCTAATCTTATAAGACTTGCTATGTACACTCATGAAAATGGTGGCTATTGTACAGATGGTGACAAAGAGTACCTAAAAGACCTTGTAGATGATGGTGTAAATTATGCTACAGAGCTTGGAATGTATGTAATTGTTGACTGGCATATTCTTCATGACTTAAACCCACAGGTTAATAAGGAGGAGGCTAAGAAGTTCTTCCAGGAGATGTCAGCAAAATATAAGAATTATGATAATGTTATCTATGAGATTTGTAATGAACCTAATGGTGGCACAACCTGGGCTGATGTTAAGTCCTATGCAGAAGAGATTATTCCGATAATTAGAGAAAATGCTCCTGATGCAATTATTATTGTTGGTACACCGAATTGGTCTCAGGATGTTGATATTGCAGCGCAGGATCCTATAACAGGATATGATAATATTATGTATGCGGCACATTTTTATGCTGCCACACATACTGATAACATAAGAAGCAAGGTTCAGACTGCTCTAGATAATGGTTTGCCTGTATTCATTAGTGAGTTTAGTATCTGCGATGCTTCAGGTAATGGTGCCATAGATTACGGACAGGCAGATAAATGGTTTGAGCTAATTGATTCAAATAATCTTTCTTACGCAGGTTGGAATATTTCTAACAAGGATGAAACATCATCCCTTATTAAGGCGTCATGTTCAAAGACCAGCTGGTGGTCAGAGGATGAATTGTCTGAGACAGGTGTTTGGCTTAGAAAACAGATTTTAGGTATTCAGTAGATAGTTTATTATGCCGATTAAACTAATGTGTTAATAGGCAGAAAGGATATATTTATGAGAGTAGTAGCAGGAACTGCAAGAAGTCTTTTGCTTAAAACCCTTGAGGGTAACGACACTAGACCAACAACAGATAGAATTAAGGAAACCTTATT
The DNA here is from genome assembly GCA_045543915.1 of Wujia sp. Classification (GTDB taxonomy): domain Bacteria; phylum Bacillota; class Clostridia; order Lachnospirales; family Lachnospiraceae; genus Coprococcus_C. The sequence goes on along the minus strand of JAZPXZ010000094.1, from coordinate 13,212 downwards.
TAATATGCTGATGCCATATGTGGGTCAGGCAAAATTTCTTGATTTGTTTGCTGGTAGTGGTGGAATAGGAATAGAAGCCTTAAGCCGAGGCGCTGACGAATGTACCTTTGTGGAGATGAACCCTAAGGCAGTAAATATAATAAATGATAATCTTAAGCATACAAAGCTTGACAAGAAAGCAAAAGTTTATAAAATGGATGCAGTAAGCTATGTTGCTGGTTTGAAAAATATAGATTATGATGTGATTTTTATGGATCCTCCATATGGTAAGCAACTAGAGCAAAGTGTTTTAGAACAGCTTTCTATAAAGGAATTTACCACAGACACTCTTATAGTTATAGAGGCAGAGCTTAATGAAGATTTCTCTTATGTAGAGAATCTTGGCTTTGAAATAGTTAAGGATAAGAGATATAAGACAAATAAGCATATATTTTTGGAGAAAAGGGATTAAAAATATGAGTACAGCTATTTATCCGGGAAGCTTTGACCCGGTTACACTTGGACATTTGGATATTATTAAGCGTTCGGCAGCTATTTTTGACCATGTTGTTATAGGAGTATTAAACAATACGTCAAAAAAACCATTGTTTTCATTGGAAGAACGTGTTAATATGTTGAAGGATGCAGTATCAGAATTAGATAATGTGTCCGTAGAATCTTTTGAGGGCTTATTGGTAGATTTTGTAAAACAAAAGAATACCAATGTAATAATAAGGGGATTAAGAGCACTTACAGATTTTGATTTGGAAATGCAGATGGCGCAGAGTAATCGTATGGTTGCTTCTGATGTTGATACGGTATTTTTGTCAACAAGCTTACAGTACTCATACCTTAGCTCAAGTATAGTTAAGGAATATGCAAGATATGGTGTTGATTTAAAGGAATTTGTACCAGAGTGTGTAATTTCTAAGCTTATAGATAAGATGAAATAACTATAGGAGGATGTTTGAACATGGCAAAGAAGGATATTGATAAGCATATTGAGGAGATTGAACTTTATATTAATAACGCAAAGGCATCACCTTTATCACAGAATAAGATTACTCTTCAGAAGGACGAGCTTTTACAAATGCTTAAGGAGCTTAAGCTTAAGCTTCCTATGGAGATAGAAAGATGCAAGAAGATTATGCGTAATAAGGAAAATATTCTTTCAGAGGCTAGAACTAGAGCAGATGCTATTCTTGCAGAGGCAGTAGCCGAGGCTAATAGATTAGTAGATACTAATCAGATTACTGAGCTTGCAAATATTAGAGCCAATGAGATTTATGAAATGGCGAGAAATCAGGCTCAGCAGACAGTAGAGCAGGCACAGGATGAGGCTAATGAGATTAGACTTGGTGCAATGTACTACACTAAGGATAAGCTTGCTGAGATGAGAGATGTATTTACAAGAATTCATGCTCAGGAGAAGGAAAACTATAGAAATCTTATAGAGTCGCTTGAGAATGATACATACATTGTTGAGACTAATTTAAGTGAGATGGAAGCTAATATTAATGTTCTTTCTGCAGGAAGCAATATGATGTATGAGCGAGCAGCAGATTTAGACAGTGCATTTTCATCAACTGAGCCAATAGCTCCTGTATCACCAAGATCTAAGCTGGATGATTATGATGATTTTGATGATGACGATGATGAGGATGATGACATCGATGTATATGGCGACAACTCAGATGAGGATGATGACGATTTCGACGATTTCTTAGATGATTAATATGCACATCATATAGGTTCCTAACGAACAAAGAACCTTAACAGTTATATAGTGAAATAAAGACAGCCCAGAGCCTTGTATCACCTTGTAGGTTTGCAGAATTGAGGATATGCCACCGAAGGATGTGCAAGCAAGTATTAGGGCTGTTTTTATTTTTATATCTAAAAGCTCTGATGCACCTATATATGAAACCCCTCTAGTTATTTCAATTATCCCTGTTATAAAGGGTCTTGTTATTTCCGGTATACAATCAACAGATAGAATAAATTCTGTTAATATTGAACAAAGCATAATATATAATCCTACATGAGTAATTTGGTCTATGCTTTGTTCAGTAATACTTCTTTTAGTATTGCGTGAAGGCAATGATTTGTTTAAGTCAATATTTAATAAAGCTTTTTTCCTGCTTAGGAGTATTTCTATAAACAATATGATTAAGTAAGGTGTAAAAAGAACAATGTAACAGTCAATAACACTAACAGTATTATTCAGAGTTTTTGCGAGTACAAATCCTAATAAAAACATTGGGCTTATATTATTGCACAAAGGAAGTAAAATATTTCCAAGTCTTTTGGGCAGCATATTGCCACTTACAAAGAATGCATTAGATTTAGCTCCGATGGGATAGCCACAAAAAAGTCCTAAGAATACCACCGAAGTAATCGCTAATGTTCTTCCTGACTTTTTGGATGACTGATGATTGATAATATAATTCTCCAGTAATCCGGAAATAAGCATAAATGGTAGTAATAGTGGCAGTACATTTTCATACCACAGCATTAATCCATAGCTGGCACCAGAGATAACAAGCTGATTATTTGTAATTAAGAAAATAGTTATTAAAGATAAAAATATAAGCATAAAAACCTTGCAAAATATGTATTATTTATAATTGAGATGCTTTTTTTGGACAGCAAATAGATTATTATCTATTTGAAGGGAGGGCAAATAAAAAGAACACATATAATATGTGTTCTAGTTAAATGTATTCAATGGATACAGACATTATACATAAATTATTAGACAATTGGTATTTGTGTATTGAAGTCGTTTGGTAATACAGCGTTATAGCTGTTGTATACCAGACAGTTATAAAGTGTTGTTGCTTTTGTGTCATATTCCCACATTAAGCTTGCAATATTTGCATCAATATCAGGATAGTTTGATAAGCATTTTTCAAAGTCGGCCTTCTTTGTAATCAGTGGGATTAGACTTTGCTGATTAATGACTTTAATAAGCTGAGAACTATCTCTTCGGAAAGATAGTATATTAGCATATTGTGCATAGCCAGCATCTATAAATTGGTTTCGATGAACCTCTTTATAGTCCATAATAAGATGAATCAGGCTTCTACATACTCTACTTATTGTTAGATCCTTAGAGGATAGAATGTCAACTATCTCCTGATACCCTGATGTAGGAGATACCTTTCTAAGCTTATTGGCCAAATCCTCAGATATATCACAGATTGCACCATAATTAGCTGGATTTAACAATTTATACTGTAGGTAAGGAGTTAATCCATCACAGGATATAGGCCAGTTATGCTGATAGTTGTTCTCGATTAGCTTAAAAACTTGGTCTGGAATGTCGCAGATTATGTTTTCTAACTGAAAATCCTTAGACCAAATACCATTTCTAATAGCAGAAGCCGAGCTTATAGAACCATATATGGTTTCATCGTGATACATGGCTTTGTAACGTTTTATTATGATGGGGGTTATCCTTGAATTGATTCGTCGAAGGGCAGCGATATACTCTATGGCAAGTATGTTATTTGGCTGGTTTATGATGGTGGATAAATCACTGTGGGATGTAGCAAAATACTTGCTAAGAGCATGTGCTCTTGCCTGTGGGAAGGATAGACCCTCAGCCAAAGCGTCTGAAAGCTGCTTTTTGTATGAATCAGGTTCCGAATTAATTACATCGGCGATGGAAGTAAGGAGATTTATATCATCTGTTTCGGCTCCAAAGCATAAATATTCTACTGTATTAAGTCTATCAAGTATGTTTATAGCTCCAGTAGCGAAATCCTTTGCGCTGCCTGTTGCATATGGAAATGGAAGCTCTAAAACAAGATCTACACCTACACTTGTAGCCATATGACCTCTGGTATATTTGTCCCACATGGCAGGAATGCCTCTTTGGAGAAAATTGCCACTCATGAGAGCAATACAGTAGTCAGCACCTGTCAATTCCTTGGCTGTATTAAGATGATACATATGTCCATTATGGAACGGATTGTATTCTGCAATAATAGCTATATTCTTCATAGTTACCTCATTTATCATTAATATAGTTATTATATTATGCAGAATAATAATAATCAATTAAAGAATGACAAGGTGGTATAAAATTTGAAACAAATGCTACAATTTGTAACTTTACAATATATGTATAAGGTAAGTATAATGTATAATAGTAGCCATGGTTAGACATAACAAGATGACAGTGTATGTAGGATGACACAATAACAAAACGAACATTTGTTCAAAAACTTATTGACAAATGATTATAAGTGTAGTATAAATTAATACAGAAGCAAACATATGTTTTGCTATATAAGGAGGAAAATTATGGCAAGTGAAGAAAGATTAAAAGCATTGGATGCAGCATTGGCTCAGATAGAGAAGCAGTACGGTAAGGGTTCCGTTATGAAGCTTGGCGATAAGTCAGCTAATATGAATATTGAAGTAGTTCCTACAGGCTCATTAAGTCTTGATTTAGCATTGGGCTTAGGTGGTATGCCTAAGGGTAGAGTTATAGAGATATATGGTCCAGAATCAAGTGGTAAGACTACAGTTGCGTTACATGTAGTTGCTGAGGTTCAGAAGATGGGTGGTATTGCAGGATTTATTGATGCAGAGCATGCTCTTGATCCTGTTTATGCTGCCAACATTGGTGTAGATATTGATAATTTGTACATATCACAGCCTGATAATGGTGAGCAAGCACTTGAAATTACTGAAACTATGGTTCGTTCAGGAGCTGTAGATGTAATAATAGTGGATTCGGTTGCAGCTCTTGTTCCTAAAGCTGAAATTGATGGAGAGATGGGAGATTCTCATGTTGGACTTCATGCAAGACTTATGTCACAGGCACTTAGAAAACTTACAGGTATAATTAGTAAGTCAAACTGTGTTGTTATTTTTATTAACCAGCTTAGAGAGAAGGTTGGTGTTATGTTTGGTAATCCTGAGACAACAACTGGTGGTAGAGCATTAAAGTTCTATGCATCAGTTAGAATGGATGTAAGACGTATAGAGACCCTTAAGGTAGGTGGAGAGGTAGTTGGTAATAGAACCAGAGTAAAGGTTGTTAAGAATAAGGTTGCTCCTCCTTTCAAAGAAGCAGAGTTTGATATTATGTTTGGTAAGGGTATATCAAAAGAAGGTGACATCCTTGATTTGGCAGTACTATACGATATTATAAACAAGGCAGGTGCTTGGTACTCATATAATGGTGAGAAGATAGGACAAGGTAGAGAAAATACAAAGCTATATCTTATTCAGAATCCAGAATTCTGTAGTCAAATTGAGAATCAGGTAAGAGCTAGATTTTTGAATACAGAGGACTCTAAGGAAGAAACAGAAGAATAATATAGTATATATAGGTATAGGAGATATGCTAATTGAATAATTCAAAAGCAAGATGTAGTGCTTTTGATAAGGCTATTAATCTCTTGACATTTAAGGATAGAACAACTAAGGAGATTATTCAAAAGCTGGAAGAAAAAGGGTATAGTTCTGAGGAAATTGAGGAAACTGTAGTTAAGTTATCGTACTATGGTTATCTAAATGACCAGAACTATACCGTTTCTTTTATCAAGGACAATACATCTAAGAAGGGTAAAAAGTTAATAATAAGTGAACTTGCTCAAAAGGGAATAGATAAAAGTATGGTGAATGAGATATACGATAATATAGATGTGGATGAGGTTTCTGTTATTGAAGATATAGTTTCCCGTAGATATAACACGGTAGATTTTAATGACGATAAAACTTATAAAAGAATTGTAGGATATTTTTTAAGAAGAGGATTTTCTTATGATAGCATAAAAAGAGTTCTTAACAAATTTAGAACTTGGGAAGAGTTTGATTATTAATTTGAGCAATTATTTTGTAAATTTTAACGTTTTGCATAAAAAAATGCATAAATTTCTTGACACTTATATAAAAAAAGTATAATATTTAACTGTTGTATTTTGTGCAATGAAAATTAAATAAGGAGGTGCTCCTGAGTATGGAATACGTAATCTTTGCTGTAATAGTTGTCCTGGCAGTTGTTATAACTTGGTTCGTTGCCGTTGCTTACAGAAAAAATATTGCTGAAGCAAAGCTTGGTAAGGCTGAGGACAAGGCTAGGGAGATTATAGATGAAGCACTTAAAAGTGCTGAAGCCAAGAAACGTGAGACACTTCTTGAAGCTAAGGAAGAAGCTCTTAGAATGAAGAACGAGATCGATAAGGAAGTTAAAGATCGTCGTGCTGAAATTCAAAGAACTGAGAAGAGAGTTCTCTCTAAAGAAGAGAATCTTGAGCGTAAGACCGAAGCTATAGAGAAAAAGGAGGCTGCTCTTTCTAAAAGAGAAGCTGAACTTGAGGCTATGAGAAGTGAGATTACACAGTTGGAAGCAAAAAGAACTCAGGAACTTGAAAGAATTTCAGGATTAACCTCTGAACAAGCAAAAGAATACTTATTAAAGACTGTTGAAGACGAAGTTAAACACGAAACCGCAGTCATGATCAAAGAATTAGAAACACGAGCAAAAGAAGAAGCTGACAAGAAAGCAAAGGAATATGTTGTAACAGCTATACAGAAGTGTGCTGCTGATCATGTGTCAGAGACAACTATTTCTTTAGTACAATTACCTAATGACGAGATGAAGGGAAGAATCATCGGTAGAGAGGGTAGAAACATTCGTACTCTTGAAACCATGACAGGTGTGGATTTAATTATTGATGATACTCCTGAGGCAGTAATCCTTTCAAGCTTCGATCCTGTAAGAAGAGAAGTTGCTAGAATAGCACTTGAGAAACTTATATTAGATGGAAGAATTCATCCTGCAAGAATCGAGGAGATGGTTGAGAAAGCCCAGAAGGAAGTTGAAACCATGATGCGTGAGGAGGGTGAGGCTGCAACTCTTGAGGTTGGAGTTCACGGAATTCATCCAGAACTTGTACGTTTACTTGGAAAGATGAAATTTAGAACAAGCTACGGACAGAATGCTTTAAAGCATTCTATTGAGGTGGCACAGCTATCCGGTTTGTTAGCTGGTGAATTAGGTGTTGATATTCGTATGGCCAAGCGTGCTGGTTTGTTGCACGATATTGGTAAATCTGTTGATCATGAGATGGAAGGTTCACATATATCAATTGGTGTAGATTTATGCCGCAAGTATAAAGAGTCTGCACTTGTTATAAATGCTGTTGAGTCACATCACGGCGATGTTGAGCCTCAGAGTTTAATTGCTTGTATTGTTCAGGCTGCTGATGCTATTTCAGCTGCTAGACCAGGTGCAAGAAGAGAAACGTTAGAAACATATACTACAAGATTAAAGAAGTTAGAGGATATTGCTAATGGATTTAAGGGAGTAGATAAGACTTTTGCTATTCAGGCAGGTAGAGAAATTCGAGTAGTTGTAGTTCCAGAGCAGGTTAATGATGCTGAGATGGTATTGCTTGCTAGAGATATTTCTAAGCAAATTGAAGCAGAGTTAGAGTATCCAGGTCAGATTAAGGTTAACTTAATTAGAGAATCTAGGGTTACTGATTATGCTAAATAGCAATTATGGGAAGTGGTTTTAGACCACTTCCTTTTTTATTGGTTGTAACTAGATTTGGATTGTATTATACTAACTATAATATTGAAATAAGTAGGTGAAATTATGATAGAATTTGAAAAGGTTAAATCTGAATTATTATATGATTCTAAAATTGTCTCATTATATAAAGATTATTTAAAAACACCAAGAGGTAATGTAGTCGAGTATGATTATATTAAGCACAAAAGTGGTGGTGGTGCTGGTGCACTTGTGGTTGATGAGAATCAATATACTTATTTGGTTAAGCAGTATCGCAATTCATTAAATAGAGTAAATATAGAGATACCTGCTGGAGGATATTCTTATAATGGTGAAAAAGGCAAAGAGTGTGCTATTAGGGAGATAGAAGAGGAGATTGGATTTGTACCAATGAAATTATTTCATGTAACAAATATGATCTCATCTGTAGGAACCTTTGATGAGAAGACCGATATTTTTATTGGTATTGACCTTGTACCTGGTAATCGTAAATTAGATCCGGATGAATTTATAGAGATTATTCATATTCCTGTTAATCAGGCTATTGATATGATATATAGTGGAGAAATAATCGATAGTAAGACTATTGTAGCACTTCTTGCTTATAATGACATGAAAAGAAAAGGTATAATTAAATAGTTTTCATCATAGAAAATAGAGAGTGAACAACTCTCTATTTTTTATGGTGGTGATAGTATGTATGATAAAATTAGTAAAAATTATTGTATGGCTTTTATGTCTGTAATATTTGTTAGCTTAATATTTAATTTGTTTATAAGAAACGAAGCAGATTTCAGTTATCTTATTATAGATGTAAATGATGTTGGTAATACAATACTGCAGAATAATAAGAATGTTGTAGGATATATTTTGCTTAAAAGAATTAAACAGCTTGCCCTGTTACTTATTATATTGAAAGCCTTTGGGTATCAGATTGTGTTTGATTTTATGGTTATAGTTGGAGGCTGCGCCATAGGTCTTATGGTAAGCTCACAAGTTTACTATTTGGGTCTTGCTGGTTTAATAATCTTACTTGTATATGTATTTCCGCACTATATTGTTTATTTTTATGGTTTATATTTTGGTTACAAAAATAAAATATTTTCCGTAGGTAAAACAGATAATTTTAAAATATTTGTAATTTTTTCCTTGGTTTTTATTGTTGGAATGATTTTGGAATCAATTTTTATGACAATTTTTTTAAAAAATTTTTATCAATATATGGTAACTTAATTTGTGTAAATACTCTATTTTGTAGAAAAATGTAAAAATAACAAAAATCTTAATTTTTTATGAAAAATTTGTGTTTGATTTTATGTAAATTACTTATTATAATAGTATTTGTTAATGAAATATTAATGGTAATTATGGGATATTAAGGGGTTCAATTATGAGAGAACACATTGATAATTACATAAATTTTCTTACAGTAGTAAAGCGTTCAAGCCAGAATACTATAGCCTCATATAGAAGGGATTTGTTAAAACTCTGTGTATATTTTGAGGGTAAAGGCTGTAGTACTGTAGTTGACATAAATTCAACTGATCTTAATTCATATGTTTTAGATTTGAAGGGTCAGGGTATGTCTGTTGCTACAATTTCAAGAAATATTGCCAGTATAAAGTCCTTTTTCTTGTTCCTTTTAAAGCAGGGAGTTGTTAAAGAGGATTGTACAGAGCAGCTTAAACCACCAAAGATTGAGAAGAAGGCACCGGAAACATTGTCGGTGGAGGAAATTAATTTGTTGCTTGATCAGCCATCTAAGTCAACGCCTAAGGAAATTAGGGACAAGGCTATGCTAGAGCTATTATATGCAACCGGAATGAGAGTGTCTGAACTTATATCATTAAAGATAGAAGATGTTAATCTTGCCATGAGTTATATTTTGTGTAGAGATGTTAACAAGGAAAGAGTTATTCCTATTGAGCATGCGGCTAGACAAGCCTTGGAGAACTATATTACTGGTGTAAGAAAGGTAATGTGTGAGGATAGTAATTATTTGTTCACTAATATGAAGGGACAGGCGATGTCAAGACAGGGCTTTTGGAAGCTTATTAAGGCATATGCGGTAAAGGCAGGAATTGATAAAGATATTACACCTCATATGATTAGACATTCCTTTGCGTCACATCTTGTAACCAATGGTGCAGATCTTAAGGCTGTTCAAGAGATGCTTGGACATTCAGATATTTCTACTACTCAGATTTATTTAAAGAGTAGACAAAGTAGGATAAAAGAGGAATACGAGAAAGCTCATCCAAGAGCTAGACGCAAGAATCTGTCAGATAAATAAAAAACTCTATCAGTTGTAAGCTGATAGAGTTTTTATTATGTTTATCTGTCATATACCTTCAAAAGGTTATCTATTTTTGATGTGGCATTAATCATCAATAAATCCAATATGGTAATAGCACACATTGATTCTACAACAACAACAGCTCTAGGTCCAATGATTGGATCATGCCTTCCTTTGATTGCCATAGTAATTTCCTCGTGCTCCTTATTAACAGTTTTTTGTTCCTTGTAAATAGATGGGGTAGGCTTGAATGACGCTCTTATTTTAATAGGAGAGCCGTCACTCATTCCTCCTAATATACCACCGGAATGATTAGTTTCTTTTTCGATTTTGCCATCTTTTATTATAAAACTATCATTATTATATGAGCCTTTTGCTTGACTGACATTAATACCATCACCGATTTCGACTGCTTTCACAGCTCCGATAGACATAATACCTTGAGCCAGTAGAGCATCTAGCTTGTTAAATACAGGTTCGCCTATACCAACTGGCATTCCTGTAACAATACATTCTACTGAAGAGCCGATGGAATCAAGCTCAGACATTACTTCTTTAAGAAATTGACCTGCTTTTTCTGAGCATTCCCTATCTGGCATGTATAGTGGATTATTAAGTATCTCGTTCTTATCAAAATTGTTATAATCAATGGAGAATTCTCCTATAGAACGAGTATATGCCATAACCTGAATACCCATAGTTTCCAGCACCTTTGCGGCGATGGCGCCAGCTGCAACCCGTCCGATTGTTTCACGCCCGGAAGAACGTCCACCTCCTCTATAATCTCTAAAACCGTATTTTTCATCGAAACAGTAATCTGCGTGACCTGGTCTGTAGCTTACTGCTATATCGCCATAATCCTTTGAGTGCTGGTCCTGATTTCTAACCATCATAGAGATAGGAGTACCTGTTGTCTTACCCTCAAAAACTCCTGATAATATCTCTACGGTATCAGATTCATTTCTCTTTGTGGAAAATGCATTCTGACCAGGCTTGCGTCTGTTTAAATATATTTGTATGTCCTCTTCGCAAAGCGGAATTCCTGCAGGACATCCATCAACTACAACACCTAAGGCTTTGCCGTGGGATTCGCCCCAGGTACTTATTGTAAAAAGCTTACCGTATGTTGAACCTGCCATAATATGTCTATCCTTTCTGTCTGTTTGTGGATATTATAAAACTATTTTGTGAAAATTTAAAGGTGTATGTTGATTTTTTATTTGTGTTGTGCAATAATGTTACAGAATTGTTACAAGAAGAACTTTGGATAATAAATGAGGTTTTAATTATGAAAAGAATAGTTTCAAGATTTTTGATTGGTATTATGACCCTTTCCTTAATGGGTAATACCTTAATGACGAATAAAGTTAATGCAGCAGAGTTAAATAGGGGCAGCATAGGTAATGAATATGTGTTAGATACATCAGATGTTACAGATATTGCTGCAACGGCTGATGCCTCAAATAAAGAGACATCGGAGCCATATGTTAATCTTACATATCATGTACATTGTCAGACATATGGTTGGTTAGATAAGGTTAGCAATGGAGAACTATCGGGAACCGAGGGTGAATCAAAGCGATTAGAGGCTATAAAAATATATCTTGATACAAACCTGAATGGTTCAATAGAGTATGAGGTACATTGTCAGACTCATGGTTGGATGGATACAGTTACAAATGGAGAGCTATCAGGAACAGAGGGTGAAAGTAAGAGACTTGAGTCAATAAGAATTAGACTTACAGGCGAGCTTAAGGAAAAATATGATGTTCTTTATAGAGTACATTGCCAGACCTATGGTTGGACTGATTGGGTTTCTAATGGTATGGATGCAGGAACAGTTGGACAGTCTAAGCGTTTAGAGGCTATTCAGATAAAGATTGTAGAAAAGGCAGCTACTGATAAGGAAGCGTCATTAAAATATACTACTCATGTTCAAAATTATGGATGGCTTGAGCCTGTAAAGGGCGGAGAAATGTCTGGAACAGAAGGTGAGTCAAAGCGTCTTGAGGGTATTAAAATTGATGTTATTGATTCTGATTACTCAGGTGGTATAGCATATAAGGTTCATGCTCAGACCTATGGTTGGATGGACTGGATGACAAACTACAATATGGCAGGAACAAGTGGTGAGTCAAAAAGACTTGAAGCTATACAGATTATGCTTACAGGTGAGCTTTCTGCAGCCTATGATGTATATTACAGAGTGCATTCTCAAACTTATGGTTGGTTAGGCTGGGCTATGAATGGTCAGGTTGCTGGTACAAGTGGACTTAGTAAAAGATTAGAGGGTATAGAGATTGTGCTTGTTGAAAAAGGTGGAGAAGCACCTGGTACAACAGACAGACCTTATGTGTATCCAGCCCTTATAGAGCAGGAGGAACAACAGGGTAATACTGGAGATGAAGGTAATGGTGAAGGTAATGGTGAAGAGGTGATTATTCCGCCTGCAGAGGACCCTATAGTTCCTGGAGTACCAACAGACTCTACTGATGCTAAGGATATACTTAATTCCTCACAGCTTTACGCACCATGCTATACAGGTGATGATGAGATAGATGCAAGAGTTCAGGAGATACTTGGTCAGATTATCACTGATGATATGACTACATATGAGAAGACATTAGCTATATATAACTGGATTATTGAGAACAATTATTATAAATATGATTACAATGTTACAGCATTATGGAGACCAGGAGCATATGTTTCACAGTATGATTTATGGTGTGTATCTCAGTCTTATTCTTGCTTGATTGCAGGCTATGGAACCTGTGTTAATTATGCGTCTGCGTTTGTAGTGCTTACTAGAGCTATTGGACTTGAATCATATAAGGTTTATGGTTCCTTATTCAGCGCTAATGTAAATAGAGATCATGGTTGGGCAGTTGTAAATATTAATGGAACTCTTTACACCTTTGACCCACAGCTTGGAGATGAGGCCCATGAAGATGGATGGGGTAATGCAATGGATTACTTCTGTAAGGATGATGAGGATCCTAATGTAAAGAATTACTACATTAATGTTGATGATGAAGGATTGACAAGAGCTGATTACATCAATGGCTTCAATTTCTTTAAGCAGTATTAAAAATGTTGATATTTCTAGCATATTTTGCTTTACAACCAATTCAAAGTGTGCTAGTATAATCAAGGCCGTTACTTAGTTATTGGACGACTCCGACCATGACTCAGTAATAGGATAGATATTATATTTAAGGAGGAAATCGAGATGATTACTACAGAGATGAAGAAGGAAATTATGGAAAAGTTTGCAAGATGTGAGGGAGACACTGGTTCACCAGAGGTTCAGGTAGCTTTACTTACTTACAGAATCAATGATCTTAACCAGCACTTCAAGGCACATCCAAAGGATCACCATTCAAGAAGAGGTCTTCTT
>JAZPXZ010000093.1:0-10250 GCA_045543915.1 Wujia sp. | reverse complement strand
AAGCTTAACCGTCTAACCAAGGAAACCATAAGCTGTGGCGAAGGAAGTCTGGTTAATGAGTACACCTACGACTCGCTAAGTAACCGTACCTCTAAAACCACAACCATAACAGGAGATATATCCCTTATAGCTGATAGGGATGATGAGCTGGTTGATATAACCGAGGGAACAATTGAATATACCTACAACGCTTTGAATCAGCTTGTGACAGAAAGAAGACCTGAGGGAGATATCATCTACACCTATGATGACAACGGAAGTCTTATTAAGGTGAGTGGTCTTAAGGAGGCAGATTACAGCTATGACTTAGAGGGTAACCTGATTCGTGCTACAATTCAGGAAGGAAACAGTGTAACGGTAGAGTCCTATACATATGATTATAATGGTATTAGAACATCTAAGACTGTTAATGAAACTGATACAACCTTCTATGTGGTAGATACCAGTGGAGATTTATCACAGGTAGTTGCAGAAACTGACGAGAATGGTAACCTGACAGCCTCATATGTACGAGGTCACGACCTGATAAGTATTAAGTCAGAATCGGATAAGTGGTACTATGTATGTGATGGCAGAGGAAGTGTAAGACAGCTATCAGGGAAGTCTTTATGAGCCTATAAGCCTACATAAGTATGCCTATGCTAATGCCAATCCAGTTACTTATACAGAGATCCGACAGGATACCTTTATGTACTTGCATAATTATGCTTATGTCAAATATTATTCCTTGCTAACTTACCTTTAATTTGTTATAATGTTACCAATGTATGTACACACCCTTTAGACAGGAGGAATTGCGATGATAGAAGCAACTAGCTGTGGTGGTGTGGTAATCTTCAGAGGTAAAATATTATTACTCTACAAGAATTATAAGAACAAGTATGAAGGATGGGTTCTACCTAAAGGTACGGTAGAAAAGGATGAGCAGCACAACGAGACAGCTCTTAGAGAGGTTCGTGAGGAAACAGGTGTTAAGGCTCAGATTATCAAGTATGTTGGTAAGAGCAGTTATACATTTAATACCTCTTATGATGTTGTTAACAAGGATGTTCATTGGTATCTTATGATGGCGGACAGCTATTACAGCAAGCCACAGAAAGAAGAATATTTTATGGATTCAGGTTACTACAAGTACCATGAAGCGTATCATCTTCTTAAATTTCCTAATGAGAAGCAGATTCTTGAGCAGGCCTACGAAGAGTATATGACTCTTAAGAAGAACAATTTGTGGGGAAGTAAGAAGTACTTTTAAGAAAGTTGGAAAACCCGATTTAGTCGGGTTTTTCTAGTTAATGAGATAGGAGTGTTTAATTTGGCTAAAAAGAATGATGATATACCAACTATTGATAGCAGCTTATATAATAATGCCAAGAAGAAAACGAAGAAAAAGAGTAAGAATAAGCGAAAATTAATATATAACATATTGTTAGTTTTGTTTATTTCTATTTTTATTGGATGTGCCATATATCTTATCTCTTATTTTATGGAAAGTAAAAAGAGTGAGGATACGGTAGATGAGCTAAAAGGTATGGTTATAGATGACCAGGAGGATGTGGTTTTTGATAGTCAATATGAAGAGGTTATTGTAGCTACTACAACTGGCGCCGGTGAGGTGGAGGAGGTTGCTTATATTGACTTTGACGGCACTCTGGTACAGAAGAAATATGCCAGATTATATAAGTATAATAATGACTTTGTGGGCTGGATAAAGATTGATGATACAGATATTGATTATCCTGTTATGCAATCTATGTACGAGGAAGAGTATTATATTTATCGAGACTATGATAAGCAAAGCAGCTCCGCGGGAACTCTGTTTGTTGATACAAGCAGTGACCTTATTATGAGTGATAATGTTCTCATATATGGTCATAATATGCATACAGGTAAGATGTTCCATGATTTGTTAGAGTATGAGAAGGAAGAGTTTTATAAGAATCATAAGACCTTTACTTTTAATACTATACATGGCGATGGTACCTATGAGGTTATAGCTGCATTCAGAACTCAGATTTATGATGTTGACTATACAGGTTTTAAATATTATCAGTTCTTTGATGCGGCTACTGAAGAAGAATTTATGAACTATGTAAAGAATTGTGTTAGTATGACTCCTTACACTATTGTTAATGATGTTGAATACGGTGATAAGCTTCTTACCTTGTCAACCTGCGCATATCATACAACTAATGGAAGATTTGTAGTTGTCGCTAAAAAGATTCAGGATTAGTATCCTTGACATATAAGTGAAAATATGCTATATTTTCACTTGTTCGCTGGTGTGTCGGAATGGCAGACGATGCAGACTCAAAATCTGTTGTGGGTAACCACGTGTGGGTTCAAGTCCCACCACCAGCATGAAAAGCCCTTGAAAGCATAATAGCTTTCAAGGGCTTTATTTTATCCTATTCGTAACATTTCCCGCTTTAATCTTTTGATGATTTTCTTTTCAAGTCTTGATATATAGGATTGAGATATTCCCAGAAGATCGGCAACCTCCTTTTGGGTCATTTCCTCATCATCATGACCTATTCCAAATCTCAGCTCAATAATCATTCTTTCGCGGTCTGATAATACCTCCATGGCTTGTTCTAGAAGATTTTTGTCAACCTCATCCTCCATATTTTTGAATACAATATCCTCATCTGTGCCTAGAATATCAGATAGCAATAGCTCATTTCCATCCCAGTCCACATTTAAAGGCTCGTCAAAGGATATATCTGTCTTTGTTCTGGTACTTCGTCTTAGATGCATTAATATTTCGTTTTCGATACAACGACTTGCGTAGGTAGCAAGCTTTATATTCTTGTCAGATTTAAATGTATTAATAGCTTTAATAAGTCCTATGGTTCCGATTGATATCAAATCCTCTACACCTATTCCGGTATTATCAAATTTTTTGGCTATGTAGACAACTAATCTCAGGTTATGTTCGATTAATAGCTGTCTAACTGAATCATCATATTCCATCTGATTAAGTAGGTCATTTTCCTCCTCTGGTGAAAGTGGCGGTGGAAGTATTTCTGCTCCTCCGATATAATGCACCTCATTTTTGGGGTACATTAGTAGGTTGGCAAAGCTTTTGATGTTAAATTGTAGCTTGTTGTTGCTGATTATACTAATCATTTGAATTTCTCCTCTCTATTTATTTTTAGGTTATTATTTAGTAGCACTTGGTATTCTTTGCCTTTAGAAAATGTGTTAGGACTTATTCCTGCTACTATATTTTCAAAGCTATTGTTGCCTACTTTTAAGCATTTGATTTTAAATGCGGGCATAATAGAAAAGCTATTACTTATGGTTTTATACGGGATAGGGTATATCCGTTCTCCGTCAATGCTAAGGCTAAGCAAATGTTGATAATTGCCAGTTTTGATATATTGGTCTAAATAATCCTTTGTATTGGTAGGAAATATATCCATTAACAGCGATAAATCCAGTATTATAACAGGATTTCCTGAATTCATATCAAGAAGTGTGTTGCCTGTGTCTAAATATGCTGTTGTTTTAATGGTTTTACTGTTAGTAATTATTATCACAGGATATAGTCTCCTTGATTCATCTGTTGATGTAGGATAAAAATAGTGAATTATTGGTAAGATTAGGCATATTATAATTATTACAGGGAACATAATGTGAAACGATATATTGTTTCTAACAAATATTTTTATAATTCCACACAATAAACAGCTTCCCAGCAGGCTATATGTTATTAATCTTATAAATCCCCATATTGATTTTATTCCTAATATGTATCTGACGAATGTAATCATTAGTAAAAAGCTTGTTGAAGCATATAGGAGATTGCAAAGAAATGTATTACTGTATACAAAATTAATGTATACAATCTCTAGTGCAATGGAGGATATTAAGCTCCACAGGATAATGTTAAGCTTTCTTATGCTTACACCTGCTATCCTACAGGTTATATAGTAGGTTAGATAATTAAGAATAAATATCCATATATACATTACATCTGCATATATTACATAGCTCATTAATCCCTCCTATGTAGCAATTGAATTAATTATAGTTTTAAATATTTGTTTTAAATGTCGAAATCACCACCGTTAACTGTAAAATTTATAAAGAAAATCGACATACGTTAAGGAGAGCTTATGAATATAAAACTAGGTTCAGACCTTATGGTTGCAATTGAAACTCCTGAATATCTGAGGAATAAAAGTCTAGACCTTAATACAGGCTATGATAGTGTGGATAAATTGTGGACTCTTATAATAAAATATCAAGGAAGCTGGGAGGAGCTAATATCTGACTATAATATAAATGGTACTAAGCTTTTAGGTAATTACGGATTAATAAATGTTGCCCAGAAGGATATTTTGGGATTGGCAGGTGATTCAAGAGTACTTTATATTGAAAAGCCTAAGCTTTTTACACAAGGAAATGCTATTATTAATGGCTTTGTTGAGTCATGTATGAGCGTGCCTTATTTTGATTTAAATCTAAGAGGAAATGGAATAACAGTTGCCGTTATAGACTCCGGAATTGATATATTTCATCCAGTTTTTAATAGTGGTGATAATGAAGCACCGGATTCGAAGATAGCAATCCTATGGGATCAAACTATATCTGGGAATCCGCCCTCTGGTTATAACTTAGGTGCTGTATTTGACAAATTAGATATTGATAGCGGGATTATGAAGAATTCATTTCCAAGTAAGGATATAAGTGGACATGGAACTGCTGTGGCGGGAATTGTTTCCTCTTGTACCCCAGAAGCAGATTTGCTAATTGTAAAGCTTGATACCAGTAGTAAGGATGAGATTGATACAATTAATCTGATGCAGGGAATTGATTTTTCGGTTAGATATGCTTTGGATAATAATTTGCCTATGGTAATTAATTTGAGCTATGGTAATAATAGCGGAGATCACAATGGAAGCTCTCTGGTTGAACAATATTTAGATGATGTTTCTTCCTTATCAAAGATTTCAGTGGTTGTAGGTGCAGGCAATGACGGAAATTCAGGAAGACATGCTCAGATTAATATGGGGAATGAAAGCTTTTATAGAAGGGATTTTAGAGTTTCTGAACAGGAGGGTGGTATAAATATTCAGCTATGGAGAGAATATGACGATCAGTTGGATATATTTCTATACACACCTTCCGGCGATATGATTGGACCATTTAATAATTATAGTCAGCTTATGACATATAATGTTAATAGTATGGATATAAGGGTATTGAATAATGGACCATCTCCTATAAATACTATGCAGGAGACTTATATTAGTATAATTCCTCTGGGTGATTACATTCAGGCTGGGATATGGAGTATAGGTATTAACCCTAAAAGAATAATTAATGGTAGATTAGATATATGGCTTCCTACTGTAGGTGGTACAAATGCTGATATGTTTTTTCTTGTACCAAGCGAGAATACAACCATAACAATTCCTTCAACCGCATCTAATGTAATAACTGTTGGTGCGTATGATTCTAACTCTCTAAGTATTGCTCCGTTCTCCGGAAGAGGTTATAGGGTAGATGGTGATGTTAAGCCTGATATTGTAGCTCCAGGAGTTAATATTAATGCGCCAAGTGTTGGAGGAGGATATCAATTAGTGTCTGGAACTTCATTTGCAACACCCTTTGCTGCATCCAGTGCGGCAATGCTAATGGAGTATGGAATTATTAATAATAATGACCCATTTTTGTATGGTGAAAAGGTTAAGGCATATCTAATTAATGGTGCAAAATCTCTTCCCGGAAGGACTGATGTTCCAAATCAACTAAACGGGTGGGGTGCTCTTTGCGTTGAAAATAGTTTGCCTTAAAAAATAGTTTTATTTACATAATATTTTATTGCAATACTTGTAAAAGAAAATTTAATTTGGTAAAATATTAACATAATTTTGTATAACATACTAAGGAGGTCATCCTAATGGAGAACAAGAAAAATAAAAAGATATCTATGAGAGTTTATTTGATAGGTGCGATAATGGCTATTATTCTGTTAACAGGAGCATTGATGGTATGGCTATATTCACCTAATATAAAGAAGGAGATTACTCTTCTTAATCATCATTATATGGATGATATATCACTTGCTTATGGTACTATGATTGATGAGGAAATTCTTCTCACTAGTGCAGATGAGATTCTTACCTATGAGTTCTTAGCACATGAGCTAGATGGTGTAGGTATGGAGGATGTAGAAAGTAGCTATGTTTATGTAGTATGTCCAGATGGAACTATGCTGTATCATCCTGATTCAGCTAAAGTTGGTCAACCAGTTGAGAATGCAGTTGTAACACAGATTGTTGCTGATATTGATGCTGGGAAGCAGATTGAGAATGGTACTATTGAGTATGAGTACAAAGGTGCAAATAAGTATGCAGGCGTTTATGTACCTGAGGGTCAGGAATACATACTTGTTGTAACAGCTGATGAGGACGAAATATTTGAAGCTGTTGCACATCTTAATAAGAGAGGTATGGTAGCCATTGTTATTGCTATGGTTGTATTTGGATTAATAGGTGGAATCATTGCTTGGATTCTTATTAAGCCTATTGACAATCTTGTTAAGGTTGTTGATAAGATTGCAAATATGGATTTTACAGAGGATTCGATTCAGATTAAGCTTAACAGTAAGAAGGACGAGATTGGTATAATGAGTCGTGCATTGGATGAGCTTAGATTATCCTTGATAGAGGTTGTTGGCGTTATTAAGGAGAAGAGCGATAATGTAATGTATGCTGCTGATGCTCTTAATACAGATGCAGCGGAGACATCAACAACTATGGAACAGGTTGAGAAGGCTGTTAATGATATTGCACAGGGTGCAGCATCACAGGCAGAGGATACTCAGTCAGCTACTGAGAATGTTATTATTATGGGTAACATGGTCGAGGAAACCAACGAGGAGATTGCAAAGCTTCGTGAATATGCTGATGAGATGAAGGAATCCACTTCATTTGCTAAGAATATATTAAAAGAGCTTGGTGATGTTAATAGAAGAGCCGGTGAGTACATTGATGTAATTGCTGAACAGACTAATACAACTAATGAATCAGCTCTTAAGATTAGTGAAGCTACAAAGCTTATCACATCTATAGCAGAGGAGACTAACTTGCTTTCACTTAACGCTTCTATAGAGGCAGCTAGAGCTGGTGAGCAGGGTAAGGGCTTTGCTGTTGTTGCAGCCGAGATTCAAAAGCTTGCTGAACAGAGTAATATATCAGCTCAGCAGATTGAGATTATTATTCAGGAGCTTCTTGTTGATTCTGAAAGAGCTGTTGAGACTATGTATGATGTTAAGGAAATTATCAGATTACAGAGTGATCATGTAGAGCAGACTGATAATGCATTTACTCAGATTATAAGTGGAGTTGAACAGTCTAACAAGGCAATAGATAGAATATCTGATAAGGCCGCACAGCTTGATGAGGCAAGAGTAGGAGTTGTAGATATTGTACAGAGCTTAACTGCAATAGCTGAGGAGAATGCTGCTGGTACGGAAGAAACATCTGCTTCAGCTACAGAGGTTTCAGCTATAGTTGAGGATATATCTGATAAGTCTAATGGTCTTCGTCAGATAGCTGCTGATTTGGAAGATAGTATGTCTGTATTTAAATTTTAAGTTTTATTTGGAGGATTAGTGATGAGAGTAGCTATTGTAATGGGGTCAACCAGTGATTTACCAAAGCTTGAGCCTGCTATTGATATTTTAAAGGAATACGGAATTACTGTTGATGTAAGATGCCTGTCAGCACACAGAGCACATGCAGGACTTTCAGCATTTATAGAAGAGGCTAATAACAACGGAACTGAGGTTATTATTGCAGGTGCAGGTATGGCTGCTGCTTTACCTGGAGTTGTTGCTTCACAGACAGTACTTCCTGTAATCGGTGTACCTATATCAGGTTCTGTACTAGATGGTGTTGATGCCCTTTATTCTATCGTTCAAATGCCACCTGGAATTCCAGTGGCTACAGTAGCAATCAATGGTGGTAAGAATGCTGCATATCTTGCACTTCAGATTATGTCTATCAAGCATGAAGCTATTAAAGACAAACTTCTTAGCTATAGAAAGGATATGGAAGTTCAGGCTATGAAGGCTAATGAAGAAATGATTGCTAAATACAATTAGTAGTGGTTATAATTTAAAGAGATTAATAAGCCCATAATTTTTGATTATGGGCTTATTCCATTAATGGTTGAAATTATTTTGAGAGGCTTATTATGAAAAGATTAGTACTTGGAATTCTTGCCCATGTGGATGCAGGTAAAACCACCTTGTCAGAAGCTATATTATATAATACCGGAGTTATAAAAAGCTTAGGTAGGGTAGATAACAAAGATTCATATTTGGATAATGATGATATGGAAAGGAGCAGAGGTATCACTATTTTTTCAAAGCAGGCAGTTTTTGAAACTGAGGCTGCTTCTTTTACACTGCTGGATACTCCTGGACATGTTGATTTTTCTGCAGAGATGGAAAGAACCTTGCAGGTACTTGATTATGCAATACTTGTGATAAGTGCTAGTGATGGTGTTCAGGGTCATACTAAGACATTGTGGAAGCTTCTTAAAAGATATAATATACCTGTTTTTATATTTGTAAATAAGATGGACCAGCCTGATAATGATAGGGAAACAATTATGGAGCATTTGCGTGATGAGTTAAGTTCAAGCTGCGTGGACTTTTCCGATTCTAAGCTTTCAGAAGATGACTTAGAGCAAATGGCTGTTTTGTATGCTGAATATTCTGAGAATGAAGACTTTTTGGATGAGTTTTTGATTTCAGGCTCCATTGAAGATGGAACAGTAAGTGAGATGATTTCAAAAAGACTGGTGTATCCTTGTTATTTTGGTTCAGCCTTAAAGCTAGAGGGGATAGATAGGCTGCTAGAGGGTATTAACAAATATACTTTGGATTGTAATTATGTATATGATACAACAGAAAATGTTGAATTTGGCGGCAAGATTTTTAAGATTACGAGGGATTCTAAGGGTGAAAGACTGGTGCATCTTAAGGTAACCAGTGGTACTTTAAAGGTCAAGGATAAAATAAATGATGAGAAGGTTAATCAAATTAGAATTTATAATGGTGATAAGTTCGACGCTGTAAATTCTGTGAATGCTGGACAAATCTGCGCTATAACAGGTCTCGAGCAGGCTGCTGCAGGTGATTGCTTAGGTGTAAATACTGACAAACCAATGATTCTCCTTGAACCGGTTATTACTTATCAGATTATAATGCCTGAAGGAGTCAGTGGAAGACAGATATATCCTAAGCTTAAGCTTCTTGAGGAGGAGTTACCTGAGCTTAATCTTATGTGGAATGAGGATAATGAAGAAATTAAGGTAAAGCTTATGGGTCAGGTACAGATAGAGATTTTAAAATGTCTAATTAATAATAGACTTGGTTTTATTCCGGAATTTGACTTAGGAAGCATTACTTATAAAGAGACAATAGCAAGTAAAACAATTGGAGTTGGACATTTTGAGCCTCTTAGACATTATGCTGAGGTACATTTGTTGTTAGAACCAGGAGAAAGAGGTTCCGGTATAACTGTGGAAAGTGATTTAAGTGAAGATGTATTAGATAGAAATTGGCAGCGTCTTATAAAAACACATGTATTGGAGCGTACTCATAAAGGAGTTCTCACTGGTGGAGCTCTTACTGATGTGAAGATAACTATTATTAATGGTAGGGCACATTTAAAGCATACTGAAGGTGGAGATTTTAGACAGGCGACCTATAGGGCTATAAGAAATGGCCTTATGTACGCTGAGAATATATTGCTGGAACCATATTACGAATTTGAGCTTATCGTTCCGTCTGATATGGTAGGCCGAGCTATGCTTGATATTGAAAATATGTATGGTACCATGAAGCCTCCAGAAATTAACGGTGAAACTGCAATTATTTCAGGAGCTTGCCCTGTTGAAACTATGAGAGATTACCAAGTAAATGTTAACGCATATACAAAGGGGATGGGCAGTCTTACAGTAAGGCTACTGGGCTATGATGTATGCCATAATCAGGAGGAGATAGTAGATAATTCACGCTATAATCCATGTGAGGATATTAAGAATCCGCCATCTTCCGTTTTTTGTGCACAAGGTGCAGGCTTTGTTGTGCCTTGGAATGAGGTTAGAGATTATATGCATCTCTCCTTTGATAAGGAAACAGATTTAGATGTTATTGAAAAATCCTATGTACAAAGAAATAGCTTTGATTACTCCATTGGAACAGAGGAGATAGATGAAATTCTTGG
>JAZPXZ010000092.1:0-13701 GCA_045543915.1 Wujia sp. | reverse complement strand
TACATAAATAAATAGAATAAGTATCAACCACAATATATTGTAGATTAAAAATATAAAGCTCAATATAAACTACTAATATAGTATATGGAAACAAAAGCAACAAAAAACCGGTGTGAAACATATATTTCACACCGGAGTTGGATGATTTATTACATCTGCTCTGGACAATCAATACCAAGAAGTGCCATAGCATCCTTTATAGTTTTTCTTGTCAGCTTAACAAGGACTACTCTTGCATTCTTTAAAGCTTCATCCTCAATATTAATTCTATTTGCGTTGTAGAACTTATTAAAGGATTGAGCTACTGCCACAGCAAATCTAGCTACCTGAGATGGCTCATACTTTTCAGATGCATCTATAACAACCTGAGGGAATCTGTTGATTTCCTTAAGAAGATCAATAGAATCCGGATCAGTAATTAGAGAATAGTCAATAGCTGCATTTTCATCATAATTATCAAGCTTTCTCAATATACTAGAGCATCTAGCATATGTGTACTGTACATAAGGACCAGTTTCACCATCAAAGTTTAGAAGCTTCTCCCATTTGAATGAAACATCTTTAATTCTCTGATTATATAAATCATTGAATAAAACAGCACCAACGCCAATCTTCTTTGCAGTTTCATCTTTGTCTGCCAGGTCAGGGTTTTTCT
Organism: Wujia sp.; assembly: GCA_045543915.1. Lineage (GTDB taxonomy): Bacteria > Bacillota > Clostridia > Lachnospirales > Lachnospiraceae > Coprococcus_C. Next base: position 13,046 of record JAZPXZ010000092.1, on the reverse strand, counting down.
CAGAGATAATATCCTTAACCTTTGAAATAGCCTCAAGAAGAATATCCTCAGCATAAATAATATTTCCACTTCTTGTTGAAAGCTTTGCACCTTCAAGACTTACTAAGCCATAAGGAATGTGTACAAGCTGATCCTTAGCCCATTCATTACCAAGAAGCTCAACTACTTTAAATACCTGAGCGAAATGAAGCTTTTGCTCTTGACCAGTTACATAGAGACATTTAACAAAATTATAAGTTTCCTTACGGTAGAAGATAGCTGCCAAATCTCTTGTGGCATAAATTGAGCTTCCATCATTCTTCAGGATAAGACAAGGAGCCATATCATAGGCTTCAAGATCTACAATTTTGGCGCCTTCGCTTTCAGTTAAAAGATTACCTGCAGTTAGTCTATTTACAACATCATCAGTTTTATCTCTGTAGAAGCTTTCGCCAAGGTAATAATCAAAATCCATACCAAGAAGATCGTAAGTACGCTTATACTCAATAAGACTTATATCTTTAAACCACTGCCATATTTTAAGAGCCTCTTCATCACCCTGTTCCATCTTAACAAACCAAGCTCTAGCCTCATCCTCAAGGGCAGGATTATTCTTAGCTTCATCATGGAATTTTACATAGAGCTTCATAAGCTCTCCAACTCCATCCTTCTTTACAGCATCTTCATTACCCCAAGCTTTGTAAGCAACAATAAGCTTACCAAACTGAGTACCCCAGTCACCAAGATGATTGATTCTTTTGACATCATAGCCAAGCTTTGAATAAATCTTATAAAGGGAGTTACCTATAATAGTAGTACGAAGATGTCCTACATGGAAATTCTTGGCAACATTAGGAGAGGAGTAGTCTATGCATATAGTTTTTCCTTCACCAACTGCCCCGCCTCCGAAGTTGTCTGCAGATGCAGCTTCCACCATGGTTTTAACAAATATATCCTTTTTAATGAAGAAGTTAAGGTAAGCACCCTGAACAGAAATTTCCTGAAGAAAATCTACATCTCCAATAGCTTCCTTAATGTCAGCAGCTATCATCTGAGGTGCCTTTCTCATGGTTTTTGCAAGTCTAAAGCATGGAAAAGCAAAGTCTCCAAGCTCTGGCTTAGGAGGAATTTCAATAAGAGCTGAAATATCCTCTATAGTTAGTCCTTCCACATTATTTGCAATTAGGTCAATAATTTTTTGTTTCATAATATCCTCCAGTTAAGAATTAAATTGTATAGGAAAACCAAAACGAACATATGTTCCTGTGGTTATATCGCCATTTATTGTTAGAGTACCGTCTAAGAGATATATAATCTCGTGGGCTCTGTGAAGTCCGGAATACCAAGGACTTGTATATAGGTAGTTATCGTTAATACCCATTCCATTGTCTTGAATTTCACAGTCTATGGTATTAGGCGTGATTTCAAGCTTAAAGGTAATGTTGTTAGCATTTGAATGCTTAAATATATTGTCAAAGAATATATCTATTAGAGCTAATGTATTAATAACAAATACGGAATGTATATTAAGCTCATAGTCAGAGCATTCCACAGAGGCATCAATTAGGTACTCTGGGTATCGCTCACGTTTAGACATTATAAATTCATCTACCTGAGTCCATAAAGCCTTGCCGGAATCACTGTATTTACCAAGTCTTTCTTCAATGTCTAAAATGGAAGCTGTAATTTCCTTGGCACCAGATATTAACTCCTTAAGTGTAAGCTTTGCTCTGCTGATGTCAGTTCCTAAAAGGTAGTTTAAAAGCTCAAGCTTATTGGTCATTGACAGAAGAGGATTATTAATGTTTCTATCAATGAGAGTTGATATATATGCATTATCAAATGCATTTTGCATAAGTATGCTATGACCATGCTTAATATGACTTTTCTCTGTAGGTTCCCTCTCAATAAATTCAAAGCCTTCATTCTCCCCTTCGGTGTCAGGTTGAATTAGAAGCTCCGGAGAAATTCGCTTAAGGGCATCCTGTGCTAGGTTTAGGGAGTTGAGACGACGCTTTAAGGCATTAAGGTTAATTTCATAGGAGCGAAGCTTGCTACCTAAGCCATCCTGAACCTGACGAAGCTCTTCGATTTGTTTGTCTATGATTTGTCCACGAACACTGTCAGTATCGTCATTTACATTAGGTGTAAAAACACTTTTTCTAGAATTGGATTTAAAGGCATAGACATCCTTAGTTTTTTCCAGCTCTTCTATTTTGACATCAATTTCAAAGGCCTGAGTCTTTAGATTTTGAATGTCTTCAAGCTTTTCTAGGAAACGGGCATTAAAATAGTCAAGCATTTCCTTATTAGCTGAGATAACCAATTCCAAATCATTTTTATTATTTGTATCCATACCTTACCTCCTTTTTTTCTTATTTTTACCAGTGCCAAGTTTTCCAAGCATTGTATTCCTTAAGCCGGCGGTTAATCTAATAGGAAGGAAGATAATAATTACTGCAAATACTATTATCCATATGGCCAGCTTTTTGATTACATTTGATACCTTTTCTTCAGGAATATTTCTTAGGGTACCCTCGGCATAGGCTAATCGTATAGCCTCAGGGTCGTCGCTTCTTACATATCCACTAAAATATACAGGAAGCTTTATATATGTTATGTTGGAGTCATAGATTGAAAGAGTTCCTATGATTCCCTCATCAATTTTCTCAGTTGAAATGGTCAAGGAGTTAAAGAACCTTGACGGGTCTGCGGTGTAATTTACCAGAAGCTCCTGATTGGTATCAGCGGATAGCTTAAGCTTTCCTGCGTTATCACAGCCATAATACTCATTTAATGCCTTTTGGGCATCTGTTAGCTGTTCAGGAGAAAATTCGTACTCTGTTAGGAAGCTATCTCTATAGTAGTTATAAAACATATAGTTATATAGCTTAATGGAATCTATAAAAATATTGTTCTTTGGCTGAGTGTTCATTACAACGCATATAAGCTCCATATCATTGTAGGAAGCCCATGATACTAAGGTGCCACCTGCTTCATCTGTATAGCCGGTTTTGCCACCGGTACAGTATGAATAGTAGAATTCTGAGTTTCCACAGATTAGCTCATTGTTCTGCCACAGATATCTGGTGTCGTATATAAGATTTGTAGGGGGTACCTCATAGTAGGTACAGGCTGACATCTCTCTAAAGGTTGGGTTCTTTAGTCCTTCCTTTGCTATAAGTGCCAGATCGTAGGCACAGGTGTAATGATTATCATCGTGAAGACCATTTACATTTACAAAGTTGGTTGTGGTACAGCCAATTTCATTTGCTCTTTGATTCATAAGAGCAACAAAGGCTTCGGTGCTTCCGGAAATATGCTCAGCCGCGCCTACGCATACCTCATTAGCAGAGCTCATAAGGATTGCATAGAGACCATCCTTCATGGAGATTTCCTCTCCAACATCAAGGCCAATATTGCTACTGTCTCTATCGATTCCCCATATGGCATTCTCAGACATAACCAATGTATCATTCATGTTGCCCTTCTCTAAAGCAATAAGGGCAGTCATCATCTTGGTTGTGCTGGCAGGATATTGTTTAGAGTAGGCGTCCTTTTCGTAGATAACCTGTCCGGTTTTTGCATCCATTACTACAGCAGACTGGCAGGTTATAACAGGAAAGCCCAGCTCGTCCTTAAGTTCTTCAGTGGTAGCCTCCGTGGTTTCTTCCTCTGTGGCTTCTTCTGTATCCTCTATGTATTCCTCCTCCCATTCCTCGGCAAAAGCAGTTATTGCCTCAATGGGAGATAATAATACAAGTGCAAATATTAATATAGAAGTAATTATCTTCTTCAAATCATTCGTCCTCGCTAATTATATATGCGCATTATCTTCTTAATTATCCTATATTATAAGGAAAATAACAAGATTAATTGTAAAAAAACTGGTCAAAAATTTGTGTTTTTCCTATAAAAATATAGGTATTTTTAAATTCCTAGTGGAAAACTATTTTCCAAGGTGTTATATTACTTTAGAGTGGATAAATTTTTGAAAGGAAAAGGGTGAAGGCAATTTGCCCTGCTGGATATTATGAGATTAAGAAATGTAAAGGGTTCTAGAGAGACCATTGCAGTAAGCGAATTTGTAATTCAGGATGAAGAATCCATGAAGGGAAAGTGGAGAGAAAGGTTTGGAAATGATAATCCTATCCATATAGAGATTGGCATGGGAAAGGGTAAGTTCATTATTCAGCTTGCCAAGGAGAACCCAAACATCAATTATATTGGTGTGGAAAAATTCTCCAGTGTGTTAGTGAGAGCAATTGAGAAGCAGACTGAAGAGCAGCTTCCAAATCTATGCTTTATTAGAATGGAGGCTGAGTACATAGGAAATGTATTTGATAAAGGTGAGGTAGAATATATATATCTAAATTTCTCAGACCCTTGGCCAAAGGATAGACATGCTAAGAGAAGACTTACCTCAGTTCAGTTCTTGGAAAGATATGAAGGAATATTAGCTGAGGGTGGTGGAATAACCTTTAAAACCGACAACAGGCCCCTTTTTGATTTTTCCTTAGAGCAGATTGATGAGGCTGGCTGGGTTAAGGATAATGTGACCTTTGATCTTCATAACTCACCTTATGTGGAGGGAAATGTTATGACAGAGTATGAGCAAAAATTCTCGGAGATGGGAAATCCTATATGCAGAGTGGTGTGTCACCCTAAGCAGGAGCAGTAAAATATAATAGTGTAGCATTTTTTTATATGAGGAATATTCTATTATTAAGAAGCTGAGATAGGATATTAAATTATGAAAAAATCCTTAAAGTCTAAAATCAATGCATATTTTTATAGCAAAAAGAAAATAAATAAGGTATTCGTTAATTTGTCCACTAACTTAGATGTTGTTAAAAGTGGACAAATTAACAAGAAAAATAAGGCATAATTAATAAAAAATATTTTTTTTTGAAAAAAATAAAAAAAAGACTTGCATTATTTATTTCGTTGTTATATAATCGATTTTGTTCTTGTGAGACACAAGAATTTCACAAAGTGAATACGGGCCGCTAGCTCATTTGGTAGAGCACCTGACTCTTAATCAGGGTGTGCGGGGTTCGAGCCCCCGGCGGCCCACTTTTAAAGGCATCGGTTTTGCAGATTTTAAGCTGCGGGGTCGGTGCTTTTGTGCGTCTAGCGAGCCAAGCAGATTCATGCGGAGCATGAATCGTAGTACTACTCCATACATCACATGGGACGAAGTCACATATGTGAGGGAGTGGAGTAGTACTGTGATTCTACTGCTTGCAGTAGAATCTATTTGGCGAGTACGCATCACTGAGCAAGCTTTGCTTGCGATGTGTTGCTACCTGTATTTGGCGTCTACTGAGACCTTAGTGAGCAAAGCGAACTTAGTTCGAAGCGATACAGCGGAAGTACGCATCACTGAGCCAAGCAGATTGCGGATGTGTTGTCTAGGGGGAGAAAATATGAATTATTCCAATATGATTACAACTGAAGATACAGATAATATGTATGACAACTGGGCAGATTACAGACAAAAGCTTACCAGCTATATTTTGGGTGCCCTTGAGGAAGGCTGTAGTAAAGGTAGCTGGGTAGCTATCTGGGGTGCAGGTGGCTGCAATGACATAGATATAAAGAAGCTTTTGAAGAGCTATAGGCTTCTTTTAATTGATAGAGATGTTGAGAAGCTTCAGGCTGCAAGAGAAAGGCTGGGAGTTGGTTCAGATATTTGCAAGGTTGCAGATGTAGACTTTTGGAGCATAAGTGATGAGGATTATGAGATGTTTGAAGCTCTTATAATGGATGGAGCATCACTTCAGGAAATTGAAGCATTTTTTCAGGATTTGACCTGCAATATGACAGAGGCAATTAATCTTAAAGGATATTCTGTGGATTGTAGTGTTGTAGTTGGTCTTGCTAGTCAGCTAAATGCCAGATTTGCGGGGCTTTTACATTTGCATAAGAACCATATACCTCATATAGATATGCTGGAAATTAAGGCTATATTAGATAATCTGAATCAGCTTGCCACAGAAAGACTATTAATCAGTGTAAGGCAACTTACGAAATCCCTTATAATTACCGGCTACGAGGCTGTGGCCTGTTACAATAAGGATGAACTTGAAGCAAATAGGCAAGGATTGCTAAATACCTTTTACACCGGTGCAAATGGAGGTAGCTTTCTTTCTATAAATCAGGAAGAGAATTCCTATATAAGAGTGGCAGGAAATGAATTTTGGCACGGTCAGATAAGTAAGGCCCTTTGTATAGATAAGCTGGAGGATATGGGACGCTGTCAACTTCTTGATTGGAATTTTTCCCCGGAGAAAACCTATGTTATGCTAATGCTTTCTCTTGCTATTACATAGTTCACTTGATAATAATTATGTGTTATAATGTGGATATTAATGAGATAAAAGGGAGAGAAGCTTGGGTTGAAGAGGTTTATTTACAACCTGCTAGGCTTTATAGGCTTTTGCTTTAGAGAAAAGCAGGTGTTAATTAGTCTTATAGGTTACATTTTAATACTTATATCTCCTTTGTTTAGCTGGTATTCGTCAGCGTTAACCTATACCGGAGTGAATGAGGAGACAAGCTTTAATATGTTTCAGCTTGCCTCAGGACAGATAAAGGAGAAAAGCTACATAGCATTGGGAATATTTATTATATTGGTAGGTATTTTGTTTATTGCTATAGAATACTTAGACTATAAGATAAAGCTTAGAAGTAGATTGGCCATAGCAATTGTTGTGGAGGTTATCATGTACCTTGCCCTGGTGGTAATGGTAGTAGTGGCTCTTAATAATGAGACCTTAAAAGCTGTCCTAAGCTACCGAAGTGGAGAGATAAGGGCCTTGGAATATTGGATAAAGGACGCTAGTGGATATTGTAATTATGGTAGCGGTCCTGTAATTTACATTATAGGACTTGTAGCTGCTATTTTATCAAAGGTAGGTATTTACATTTATTACTTTGTAGATTATGTTAAAGATAGTTTAACTACTAAGAAAGGATAAGGGGGATTATTAAATGATTTGTAGCAATTGTGGTAAGGAAATTAAGGATGGAGCTTCCTATTGTTTAGAGTGTGGAGCACCTATTGATGAGCCGGTGGTATTGTCTCAGGTAAAGCCAAAGAACATGGAGGAGGCAGCAGCTGCAGGTAAAATAATTGAGAAGAAGAAAATTAAGGATGGGCTAAAGTACGACGGACCATTTTTCAACTTCAGTGGTTATGTAAAATCATTGGGAACAGATACTTCTGTACTAATTGGTTTGTTGGCAGCTATGCTGGTGTACCTATCACCATTTTTCTCATGGGAGTGGACTGAGCATTTTGAGGTCAAAAAAAGTGCCAACCTGTTTGAATTAGGTGGAGATAATGGAGAACTGGCATTAGGAGCTGGTATATTGGTATTTATGGCAATTCTTTTAATGCTTTGCGCCATAGATATATTGGCTTTTTCAGGCTGTAGATATGTGGGACCATTAAAGGCATTTGAGAAGAATTATATTGTTAGATGCCTGCCTATAGTTTTAATTCTTATTTTCTTCGTTATTATAATGAACAACGAAAGCTATACTATGGCCTTAGAATCCATCGAGAACCAGAAGGCGGCAACGGCACAGTTTAGCTCAGCGGTGAATTTCAAGGGTGGAATTGGTGTAGGTCCTATAATGCTTATAGGTGGAGTTGTACTTTATGGAGTTTCTATATTATTAGATTATGTTAAGGGGAAGAAATAATGGATAATTTCAATAATATGTCGGGGCAACCTAGCAATCCATATGCAAATGGTCAGCTACAGTATAGTCCGTATGCAAACGGTCAGCCACAGTACAACCCGTATGTAAATGGCCAGAATCAATATAATCCATATGGCCAGCCGGTAGGTACATACAATCAGTATCCACAGACAAATGCTATTAAGACCACAACTAATAAGAAAAGCTTTATTACCTTAAGTCTTATCCTTGGAGTTATAGGAAGTATTGTATTATTTGTGGGCTTGATGCTTCCTGCCATAGATTTTTCCCATTTTCACAAGGAGGTGGACATTCAATATAACCTATTTAAGGTTGGTAAGAATGTGGGTTTAATTTCTTCTATGTGGAATGTAATCCCATATGTAATACTTATTAGTATTATAATACTACTTGCTCTTTCCTTTATTAGGATTCCGGTGCTAAAGGTACTGCCAGTGGTATTAATTATATGTATGTTTGTTCTGATGCTGGTGGATATGGGAAATGTAGCCAAGTGGGCAACTGATTTATTGGATAAAGTAGGAATTGTTCTGGAGAAGGAGGTTACTACCAAGGAGATTTTTAAAAGTCTTATGCCAGGTATATATATTATGGTTGTAGGAACTGTTATAGCTTTGGTAAGCTGCTTTGTAAAAGTTAAGGATAACTAAAAAAACACAGCCTTTTAAGCTAAGCTTAAGGCTGTGTTTTTTGTATGATTAATTAGTCAACTAACTCGAATACCATACCTATGCCATACATATCAAGTGTGATAGTCTTTGCGTCTGGATCATAAGTACCAGTGAAGGTATCAACATCATCCTCTACAGTAATATCGTTACCGTCGAAAGTGATCTTACCAACACCCTTATCTTCGCTTGACTCAAGTGTACATCTACGACCTCTAACTGTTAAAGTCATATCGTAATCGCCTGGCATCATAGCTTCCATCTCTGCGATAGTGTATTCTTCATCACCACCAAAGCTACATCTAACAAGCTCATACTTTCCGTTGTACTTTCCACCACCAAGAAGCATTACTGCTACAACAACGATAGCAACAACAGCAATAACAGCTGCGATAATACCGATCATCTTACCGTTGCCTGACTTAGCAGGAGCTGCAGGAGCTGCTGTATAAGGCTGCTGTGGAGCCATAAGTGGAGCGCCACAAGTTGGACAAGATGGAGTACCATCTGGTAACTGAGTACCACAATTCTGACATACCATAATAAAGTTCCTCTCTTTCTCTTTAAAAAAATAATAAAAGAGCCTGTAAATATCACAAGCTCTTTTAATGATAGCACATTTTATTTTAAAATAGAACACTTAAAATGTATAAAATCTTAGATTTTTGTTGAAAAACAAAGTATTTTCTCAAAAAGGTAACTATTGGTTACTCTGGAGTTCCAAGCTCAAAAATCAAATCAACACCGGTAGTAAAGATTGTGATTGTCTGAGTATCCGGGTCATATTCTCCCATAAGGGCTCCTGTACCATCCATAAAATAAAGGTCTGTGCCAACAGTTTCTAAGGTGGTAGATGCAATATTTATGCTTCCATCCTCAAATGCAGTTAGAGTACAGATAACACCATAAACCTTAAGAGTCATATTATAGGTTGAGTCATCCATCATCTCTCTTAATTCTTCTAAAGTATATTCAGTACCACCGGATATACCATAGGATAAGGTGTAGTCTCCTGCCATATCATAGGTTTGACCATCACCAGGGTCTAAGGTGAAAATCATATTAGTTTGATCATATGTTACATGAAGTGTCTGAGTTTCCTCGTCATATGTACCCTCAACTACATCGTAGCCATCGTCAATGGTAATGGCGTTACCATCAATAGTAAAATCACAGTAGGCCTTTGCTCCACCATCCATACCGGAGGCATCTAATAGGCAGGTGTCATTGTAAAGCATAATGTACATTTCCAAGGACTTACCGGTAGATTCCTCAACTACGCTTGCCTCCACAAGCTCACCATTATCATCAAAATGTGTTAGTACATATTTTCCGTTGTAACCGGTTAATGTAGTACTTGTGGTAGCTTCGGTGGTTGGTTCCTCAGTGGTAGCCTCAGTGGTGGTTGGTTCCTCAGTAGTAGTAGCCTCAGTAGTGGTAGCTTCAGTAGTAGTAGGCTCCTCAGTAGTGGTAGCTTCAGTAGTAGTAGGCTCTTCAGTGGTAACCTCGGTTGTTTTTTCCTTATCCTTATCCTTCTTACCGCCTCCGATTATTAATACCAAACCTACAATAAGAGCAACTGCAGCAACAGCTACTATAGTAATGATTAAGGCTTTATTAGACTTCCCCGTCTTTGGAGCCTGAGGAGAATTAGCCGCTGCCTGATATGGTGTCTGCTGGTTATACATATTAGAATCGTAGCCATAAGGCATATCAGGTGTAGCACCCTGATTGTACTGATTATACTGGTTGTAATCCATTCCCTGTGGATTCTGATTGTACTGATTCATTACAGGCTGCTGAGCACCCTGATTATACTGGTTAGGCTGATTCATATTATCATAGCCTGGGTAGGTTGGGTATTCTGGTGTATTATTCTGGTTGTAATAGCCCTGCTGGTTAGAGTAATCTGGATTGTACTGCATCTCATTATAAAGCTGGCTACCACAGTATCCACAGCTGGCGGAACCATCCGGTAACTGTGCGAAACAATTTGGACATTGCATATTATTTACCTCTCTTTCGTTTTTGATTATTCCTTAATAAAGGTCATGTCTACTCCCGCATATGTAATAGTTATACTTTGCTCCTGGATATTATAGGTACCAGTAAACTCTTCTCCGTCACTGGTAATGGTAACCTGGTCACCTTCAAATCTTATTACACCCTTTGATATCTCTATGCCTAAATCTCCGGATTCCATAGAGCATATGTTACCATTTACCACGATTGTCATGTTGTAGCTGTAGTCACCTGTATCCATCAGCTCATCTATGGTGAAGGTCATTCCATAGGCAGAAACAGTACTTAGAACATATCTGCCGTCTCGTCCTGAAAATATTTCGTCTAAACCATCTGCAAAGCTTTTTGCTGTAGGAGCGAAATCCTCTTTATCATCCTTGTAGCAGCTCTGGTATATGAGAAGGGCTGAAAGACCGATCAATAATAAATATAGTATGGCAACAACTACCCAAAGAAGAACTCCATTTTTCTTTGGTGGAGCTACCGGTCCAGGCTGACTGTATGGTCCAGGCTGACTGTATGATCCAGGCTGACTGTATGGTCCAGACTGACTATATGACACAGGCTGTGGTGGATTTGTGTATCCAAAGACCTGTGAAGGCTCTGTGTAGCCTAGCATGGGCTGTTGTTGGTTGAAATTTTGGATTACTGTGCCACAGTTATGGCAGCTTCCAGAGTTTTCCGGAATGTGGCAACCACAATTATAGCATATCATCTAGTTCCCCCCTCCCTAATATTTCTACAAAAAATATGGAAGAGTCTAAAAAATCGACTCTTCCATCATTGTAGCATAGATTTTATAAAATTGATATATAATATAGATTAAAATTAAACCTTATTTTCCTATAATAAACTGGAAATTTATAGGAAAAGTTAGCTAATAACCTTATCGGCAATTTCCTTAACGATATCAGCGATGAACTTATCCGCTTCCATACTTCCAAGGTCGCCATCCTCGCCACGCTTTCTTACTGATACAGTGCCTGATTCCTCCTCGTTGGCACCGATGATAAGCATATAAGGAAGCTTATTTAATCTAGCCTCACGAATCTTGTAACCAATCTTCTCAGCTCTCTCATCTATAGTAGCACGAACACCGGCAGCTTTAAGCTTTGCAAGGATTTCTCCTGCGTACTCATGATGCTTCTCTGAGATAGGAAGGATTCTAACCTGTTCTGGTGATAACCAGGTTGGGAATGCACCTGCGTACTTCTCAATAAGCCAAGCAAGAGTTCTCTCGTAGCAGCCCATAGAAGTTCTGTGGATAATGTATGGTCTTTCCTTCTCACCGTCCTTGTTGATGAAGTACATGTCGAACTGCTCTGCAAGTAAGGCATCCCACTGAATAGTAATCATAGTGTCTTCCTTGCCGTAAACATTCTTAGCATTGATATCTACTTTAGGACCATAGAATGCAGCCTCTCCCACATCCTCTGTAAATGGTATATTTAATTCATTAAGAATATTTCTAATATCCTGCTCTGTCTTCTCCCAAACCTCTGGTTCGCCGATATATTTTTCCTTGTTCTCAGGATCCCACTTTGACAAGTGATATGTTACATCCTCTTCAACGCCTAAGGTTTGTAAGCAGTATTGTGCAAGAGCGATACAATCCTTAAACTCGCTAATCATCTGATCCGGTCTAACAATTAAGTGACCCTCTGATATAGTGAACTGACGAACACGAGTTAAACCGTGCATCTCACCTGAGTCTTCATTTCTAAAGAGAGTAGAAGTTTCACCATATCTGATAGGCAAGTCTCTGTATGACTTCTGGCTTGCCTTATATACATAGTACTGGAATGGACAAGTCATAGGACGAAGTGCAAAAACCTCTTTATCCTTCTCCTCGTCACCAAGTACGAACATACCATCCTTGTAGTGATCCCAGTGACCTGAAATCTTGTAAAGGTCGCTCTTTGCCATAAGTGGTGTCTTTGTACGAACATAGCCACGCTTTTCTTCTTCATCTTCGATCCATCTCTGAAGAGTCTGAATAACACGCGCGCCCTTGGGAAGAAGAATGGGAAGTCCCTGTCCTATAACATCACTTGTTGTGAACAGCTCAAGTTCACGGCCCAGCTTGTTATGGTCACGTCTTTTAGCCTCTTCACGCTGAAGGAGGTCTGCTTCAAGCTCATCCTTTGTAAGGAATGCTGTTGCGTAAATACGCTGAAGCATCTTGTTCTTTTCGTCACCTCTCCAGTAAGCACCTGTTGCACTGAGGAGCTTGTACGCCTTAACCTTGCTTGTGTAGTTCACGTGAGGCCCTGCACAAAGGTCTGTAAATTCGCCCTGCTTGTAGAAAGAGATTGTCTCACCCTCGGGAAGGTCGTTGATAAGTTCAACCTTGTAGGGTTCGTCTTTCATAAGCTCAAGCGCTTCTTCTCTGGGAAGTTCAAAACGCTCAATTTTGAGATTTTCTTTCGCAATTTTTTTCATTTCCGCTTCAATTTTTTCCAAATCCTCGGGGGTAAAGGGATTCGGAGTGTCGAAGTCGTAGTAAAATCCTGTGTCAATAGCGGGACCTATTGCAAGTTTTACTTCGGGGAAAAGTCTTTTAACAGCCTGCGCCATAACGTGTGATGCAGAATGTCTCAAGGTTTGCAGTTCGTTCATTTCTGACATTGTAATCATCCTCTC
>JAZPXZ010000091.1:0-2514 GCA_045543915.1 Wujia sp. | reverse complement strand
ATTTTGAACTGTGTCAAAATAATCATTTTTGCTTATAAAGATAACACAATAATTATATTTAGAGTTTACTATTTTCAAAACATCTTTTAAATTATCTATGCATGTTCTGGCAATGCCTACATAATAATAATTATCATCAGTTCTATAACCAAATTCTGTTCCTAACTCAAAATTCGAAATATCAAAACATTCCGATATTTTTTTCCAACATTTTTTATAATGTTCAACTTTCGAATTAACACTTTGTACTTTAACATTAACCAGCAAATAGACAAAAAACTCTTCATGTTTTATCAGTATATTTTTTATATTTTTTTTACAGTACTCAAAAAACTCTTCTTGCTTTTCTATGATATCTGATATATTAAAACTAACAACTCTCATTTTAGATAATTCAGGATTATTTTCGATTGATAACCATTCATAATAATCATCTAATCTTTCACAATATTCTATCCACTTCTTCATAGTTTCACCTCTTTAATAATCATAATGATTGTCATCTGGATCATTAAAATGCGAACCCCTATCTTGAGTCCTATCATCATAATAAATATGACCATTTATATCATCTCTTATTTCAACACCATTACTAAATTCATATATTTTCCCTGGTTGTATATTACCTCGTTTGTCAATATTAGGTTTAACAATCGGTTGTTCAGAAACTGGAATACCATTCCTTCTTTTTGCTTCTCTAAATGCTCCTCTTCTTCCTGCACCATCGGGAGACAAATTAGGTGGTCTATTGTTTTTATTGATGTCAGTATTAATGTTATCTCCTTTGTTCTTTTTGCACCCATTATGCACCAATACACTTTCATCAGACACAAAATATGTATGATACCCCTCTATCTCAAGATTATAGATTAATACTGGCTCGTCAAGGTACTCAACATATACATCCTTAACAACCTCTACATTACCATCTGCAGTTCTAAGTATATCTCCTGCTTCAAGCTCTATTGCTGGTACCCAGCCTTTTCCTTCCACATAGAATGGATGGTTATCTGTAGTGTTGATTGTTGTGGATGATTCTTCCTTGTCTAACCCGAATAATAAGTTATCATCATCACTACCTGAAGTAACCACATGCACAAGCTTAGTTGTCTGACTTACATGAACATCTAATACTTCCTTATATTCCTGTTCTCCGGTAACTGTATCCTCGGCAAGTACATAATCTCCAACCTCTATGTCCTCTATGGCTTTTAAACCTTCATCTGTTTCTACAAAAGTATCTCCTGTGAAGCACTGAGCTCCAAATCCATATACCAATGTAATACACTGTAAAACTCTGACTCCTATTTCTATAGGATCGCCTTTTTCTATAGCTGCAAGCAGTAGCTCTGATTGGTCTTTAATGCCATATATCATAACTAAAGGTTTTACTATTATTGCCACAGGCAAGGTAAGCATACATGTAATTAGCATTCCTATGGTCATACCCTTTATCAGTGAACCCAATACATCAAGAATTTTACCGTTACCGTACAGCAAATCCATAGTGACAATATAAACATCATATGATGTACATACCGCATTAGCCCACAGCATTACTCTTTGCAAGCAGTTAAGCTGAGCTATGTTATTAAGGGACGCCTGAATTGCTTGGCCTATGAATGTCTCAGCTAAAGAAAAGTATCCACTTGGGTCTGTATAAGTAACCGGATTGGCATTAGCATAGGCATATTTATGCAGACTTATAGGCTCATAAAGACTTCCCTGATAGCTGTCCATAGTGGTAAATGTACCTGTGCTTGGGTTCATATATCTTGCCCTTAAGTAATATAACCCGGTATTGGCATTATATTCCTCTCCCACATACATATACGAGTTATCTGTATCACCAGCCTTGGTAAGAAGGGTACCGTATGCATCGTAGGAATAGCTGTCAGTAACATTACCATCTTCATCAAGCAGCTGTCTTACACTTCCTCTACCATCACATACATAGTACCACTTATCCGATTCTGACTTAATACTTATCAGGTCGTGGCCTCGTACATATGAGGCTGTCAGGTTACCATTCTCGTCAGTTTCTGCAACCACCTGTGATAAATCCCCACTGGTATCTACAACATAGTAGGTTGTATCAGTTTCATTAACAGTCTTAGATGTTCTAATACCATTATAATCATAGGTATAGGATTCTACTGTTACACTGTTTCCTTCCTGAATTGTAGCACGAATCAGGTTACCCTCTAAGTCATAGCTATAATCTGCCTCCTTAAGACCACTCACCTTAATAAGACTTCCGTTGTCATCATAGGTGTAGATGATATCTCCCTCAGGTCTTCTTTCAGTCACAAGCTGATTCAGCGCATTGTAGGTATATTCAGTTGTTCCCTCGGTTATATCAACCAGTTCATTATCCCTATCAGCTATAAGGGATATATCTCCTGTTATGGTTGTGGTTTTAGAGGTACGGTTACTTAGCGAGTCGTAGGTGTACTCATTAACCAGACTTCCTTCGCCACAGCTTATGGTTTCCTTGGTTAGACGGTTAAGCTT
>JAZPXZ010000090.1:0-6816 GCA_045543915.1 Wujia sp. | reverse complement strand
TGTTAGCCTCAACCTCATTATCAGTAACACCTGATTTTTTAGCCAGATTTACGTTAGGGATACCTATATCAGTGCAAAATCTAGCATCGATCTTAAGCATATCATTGAGAATGTCACCGGCTACATAGTTCTGCTTAAGATTATTTTGAAAAGTAGTCCAGAGAGGATCACCATTATCATCAAAGAGCTTTTTATCTGCAAACACTGCAGGATTTCCCTCATTGATCTGATCAACCATTTTCTTGAAGCTCTCAGCTACTGTTTTATCTTGGCAGGCAAATACATAAGCAAGTTTACTGTTAGTGATATTTACAGCCAGAGACTCGGAAGCCAGAGCCAACAGATCTGCATAATATGATACAATATCCCAGCATCCACCATAATCTGGCTGCATTTTTATAAGCTCACATTCTACACCAATTCTGGGCTGTATAATGCCTGTAAGTAATGGATTAGATATAACAGCATTAGTAGGCTGATAAAATACATCATAACCATACAGGCTCACGTTCATACCACCCTGTGGGATCACTCCGAATTTATCAGTACGCAGCACCACTACATAACCAAACATGAAAAGCGAATAAAGAAAATAGTTAGTGCTCCATGTTTCCGGGATTCCCTCAAAATCAAATACACTTAATATTTTCTCTATCAGATAGCGCCTGAAATACCATGCTGTAGCATTATCCTGCGAGTGTACAATACTAGGCTTGATATGTGCGTTATATCGATTTATAAAATCATATTCATAAGTTTTCATTTTATTAGTTCCTCTTCTCTATGCCAGAGAGCTCTCTTAAACATCCATGCTTTATTTCTATATATCCAGCCACCACCTCCGGAGTATGGATTATAGATAAATCCTTGAAATACATCATCACTCATAGGCCAGTATGACCCATCAACACCTATTCTTGATGTCCTGAAATAGAATGAGTTCCAGCCTGACTCAGATACCAGTAGATAATCTTCATGTATTTCTTCAACAACAGCAACATGGCCACCTCTTGGATTATTATAGCATGCAATAGCACCGAGTGCTGGTATATTACCACGCTCGTAACCATCTGCTGTATAACCGAACCAGTCTCTGGCATTACCTGTTGAAAGATTTGGACGATTTGAAAAATCTGCATTAATATCAGCATTTTCCCAAAATCGGCCCCACGCATAGCAAGTACAATTAGGCAAACCGTAACCAGCACCATAAAAGGGATTCCTTGAATACCAATAAGGATTGCCTCTCATGCCTGCATCTGTTAAACGCGGTATATATGTAGGTGTAGGTTCTTCAGGAGGCATATGATTATCTCCTATTCATAATAAAAGCCTGTTTCTAGATAGTTTCTGATCTTACTATCCTCCGAGGCTGTGCCTGCTATTTGTACATCTCCATCCTGTATCAGCATATAACCGGATAGTGTATTTATCTCTCTCACCTGACATAAAGGTCTGCCATTGTGAGTATTATCATCAGGTACAGGCCTGAAAAACTGATGATCAAGCCTAAATTCACCCCTGTTAGATACAAAACTGCCTGTTGTGCCTATTGTCTGAGCTCTAGGCATAAGACTCTCGACGGCGTTACCTACTCCTGAGGCTGCACCTATGAAACCACCTATATTACCCATAAATCCGCTTATGGCTCCACCTACAGCACCAAGCGCAGAAGTAGCAGCACCTATATAATCACGCGTTACACTGGATAGTGAAATAGGTACACCAACCTGAGCTTCAAGCCTGTTGAGCACTATACCATTAGCTGTTACAACCAAAACACCTTTACCGCTGATCGCGTCTACTTCAACATCAACACTGAGAATAGATGCGTTAGCTGTTACACTGGTATCAATGTCTATACAGCCCCAGGGAGGAATAGTAAGAGTGATATTAGTATAAGGTTTACTATTGACATAATTACCTCTGGCTGTTGTATCAGGATGCTTTTGTATATCAAAGCTGTAACTCTTAGTTATCCTGCTGGTAGGATATACTTTGCTTCCGGTACCTGCTTCAAAACGTGCAGCATGTATAGTCTGACCGGAGCCTAAATTGCTTATATCGCCTTTAGATACCGGCAGCATAATACAGCTTTTTACATATTGTATAGGATCCACCAGCGCCAGCTGCAGGCCTGTACTTAATTCGGTTACATCAAAATCATAAATGCTGTCAATTATCTGTGCAGGATCTGTAAGAGCTAAACACATAGATCTAAGCTGTGAGGCATCCATGGCATAAAACTCCATAGATCCAAAAGCAGCATCAGCTGAGACTACACCTACAATAAAGCAGCTTGATTGCCATGGATTAGCTTTAGTATCACTGGCATAATTGCATCCTGTTTTAGCAGGATACAGTGTATCTATGATACTTCCATCATGAGCACCTGCAGCACGCATTATATATAAGCTGCTGGATCCTATCTGCGTTTTGTAAGTAGCCAGCACATCAACATTCATATGAGCAGTCCAGAGCCGATCTGAGAAATACCAGTCTTCAATAAAATAGTACCTGCCGAAAGCAGGAATATAAGCATAGTTATATTGAGATGGATCTGTGACCAGTCCAATGTCCAGCTGAATAGCCGGAGTAAATAAGCTGCTGCCATCTTTCAATATACAATCATATTCTATTGTAGGAGTATTCGCGGACGGCCTTTTAGTGCTGTTATCTCGTTTACTCAGTGAATATAAATTAACTTTAAAACTCATAATATAAACCTCATGCGCGGACTTATGCCGTTAAGCTGCCGCGCACATTACAATTAGAAGCTATTAATCAAGAAGCAGCACAAGGCCTTTTTCTGTAAAATCATTATACCAACGCTCATCAAATACATAGTTCTGATTCCAGTAACCACCTACGATATTAAATGGGCTGGTAGCGCTCCATCTGTGTACTGTTGTATAACCCAGAGCCTCCCTGTCAAAGATAACTCCTGCGATCTTATCAATAGTAGCAGCATCAGCTGTTACTATATTACCGGAAGCGTTAATGTAAGAAGCCTGTACTTTGATCTGCATAGGCGTTTTGATAGACTGCCAGTAATTAACTGCTTCAACATCACCATACTCAATAAAATCCGCATGGAAAGTCTCAGCTCTTACTCTTGCGTTCATGCCATTAAGCAGCGGAGCATACAGGTAGATTTTCTGATCCTGATAAGGTACATGTCTGTTAATAGCCTTGCCTGTAATATTGATCTGAAACTCCTGAGAGCGTTCTGTCATCAGGCCTGTCAGTGTGGCTACGCGCGCATACATCCATTTCATAAAGTTTCCGAAATTCTCCGGAGCATACACTGTTGTAGCAGTGAGAGTTTCGCCTGTCTCAGTATTGTACTCAGTAAGAAGATGAATAACACCATTCTGAGCAGCAACTTTACCTCCGATAAAGTTAGCGATAGTCATTCGCGCGATGGACTCGTGACACTGTTCTATCATGTCAGATACATTCTGAGTGACCATAGCCATAAAGCGCCCAAATTCGTTAGGGCCGGAGAAAGCGTTATCAAGCTGATCTCTAAAAATAGTGATCAGTTTGTCAAAGCTATTCATTCCATAAAAGTTAGTCTGCAGGATGTTAGGCTTGTTGACCTTATACATATCTACGCTTTGACCATCTACCAGATCATATCTGACATCATTATCCCAGTCCTTATCTGCGATGGACAGTTTACGAACAATAGCACCCCACTGCTCCTCATCCATCTTGATACCGCCAAACTTTCTATTGTATGGCCTGATGGAGAAAATAGTACGGGATACCATCTGTGTAATAGCATTGAGTAAAGGATCGTAACCGGCCTGCAGTAATGTAGTAGCTACAGAGACAAACTCAGCTGTATTAGCCGGAGCAATAGCTGTCTCTCCTGTTACCTGCTTCCTTATATTATTAAGGATAGCAGCAGCATCTTTAAATTCCATAGTGTTAACTGACATATTTACATTCCTCCATTTTTATCAATCTTAGGATTGATGATCTTAGCCAGCATATCCTCATTATCAGGCTCAGGCTGCTGGCGCGATGCCATAATATTAGCTGCTGTGATCTCTTTAGTAAGATCCTTAATAGCTGCCTTGACCTCATCTGCAAAACCTTTAAGAACATCCTCCGGCTTAGTTTCATCTGCAGGCTTAGGATCATCTGCAGGCTCATCCATTTTCAGGATCTCTTCACGACTGTAACCAGCATCAAGCAGCTTGATTATCTCATCATATTTCATATTAACCTCTTTTCATTAACTCATTAACTATAGCTTGTATTTTGTTATAATCATATCCGGCAGCACTGATGCGCTTTTTACGTTCCGCACCATTACCCCACTTACCGGCTATAACCTCTTTAGCGATTTCCTCATTAGACTTATCAGCTTTTTTAACTCTGATACTGTCATAATCAGGAGTGACAAAACCTCTTATATATTTACCATCTATACGGAGCTTACGCCTGCCGCACTGCCCAGGCTCAGCTCCCATATTACCCTCTATCACATGGATATATCCGGCCTTGTAATATTCCACAATTCCTACATGATCAGGTTGACCCTTATTATTACCTCTACCAGAGTCCTCCCAGTCATACAGGATCCAGTCACCTGCTTCCGGAATATACTTATCCGACTCTACCCAGATATGCATCTTTTTAGCCTTATTAATAATGTAGACACATGAAGCAGATAGCGGAAAAAATTTTTTCGCTGCAGATTTGCCAAAAGCCTGTATAGCGCAGGCACTGGCATACTCAGCACACCAAAGATCTGATTTTTTCGCAGTATAACCATCAGGTTTAACACTGTTGAAATAATGAAGTAAATCCGCGTGGGCTGCACTGCCTCCGCAGGTTCCTATATATGTTTTTGCGACAGCTACCATTTTGGATCTGCTATTCATTTATTCGACTCCTTATTTATCATGATCTGAATGAGATCCTTGAGACTAGTTAATATATTAGTATTATCCTCTATAGTTTTTCTCATTCCGTCCATTTCTTCCTTATGTCGTTCTTCCTGCTTGTTAACCATCCAGAACATAGCACCGCATGCCACTATAGGAAAGCCCAAACTAGCTACCAGCTGACCTATAACTTGTATATCCATTTAATTACCTCCATTAAATAGTGCCGGTATAATACTCTGGCAGGAGTCTGCGCGCTCTTCCGGAGCTTGCCTTGCGCTACCGGCACTATTATTAAATAGTATACAATTCAAATAAGGTTTTAGTCAATATATTCTCAAACAGCACCCTGTTATTGACATATGCCGGAGCCAGTATGAGGCCATGTTTGCGCCTGTAGCGCATGATACCAACCTCATCAGATTTATACTGCGGAGCTGTGCCGGATCTGTGCTCTGATACATAATATTCTCTTTTAGATTTATGCCTGTATATACTTATTTCTCCAACAGTACACAGCAGCTTATACTCTTTAAGGGCCTGCGCTTTTATGCTGTCTGAGTTGTTATAGATAAAATCATTTGACAAAGCCATGTCATTATATGATCCGGAGCTTAACCTGTATAAAGCTGTATCTGCTTTAGCCTTACTTATTTTAGAATTTTGCAGAAGCACCAGCAGGATGCCTCTATCTCTATCAATAAATAGCTCCTGTCCTGCTGCTTTCATTTTCTCAGCACGACCTACAAGACCCAACTCCAGAAAAATGGGATTAGCAATATTAAAGGCATTGGCAAGACACAGCACCTGAAGTGGAGGCTCTCCCTTAAGTTCTCTATTTCTATTTATACTCTCATAAGCATTAAGAAATGCAGCGCCCTCTCCCTTTATAGGTCTCTCATGGTGCTCCGGTATAAACTCATCGTATATAAGAAGTTTGCAATCGCTGGCATCAAAACCACGCATATTAGAAATAGTAGATAATGCACATGTATAGCCCAACAGATTATCATTATCACCTGCAGGCTCAGATATCTTACTATTATATTTACTTATGCTTTTTATCTGTATATCACTGCCCATATCTGTATTAATTGCCTTATACGGATTAAACTCAGGTTTATTGATCAGATCTGTTTGGGCCTGGGTTCGCCTCATAAGAATAAAACGCGTATGAGACTCATACGCGTATTTTAATGCTCCATATGTTTTACCGGTAGCACGACCTCCGACTATGAAATTGAACGGCAGGCCATAGCTTAATATTTTGGCTATGTCTAAATAACCATTATTTAAGTATATACTCATCGTATGCCCCCCCTTTCCATTGGTCGAAGCTCGCTACTTCCAACATTACCAATAAGTTTTCAGCTGTAGCTTTAATCGTCTCATTCGGACTCATGTTATTGGCAACAGCATAATCACATATCGATGTAGTTATCTGTGTCATAAATTCAGCGTCACTCATCGTCTGCTCCTTTCACTTGATGGTCGGACAGAAAATCCTCATAAATCTCCTGCAGCTCCTGCCTCTGCAGTATCATATCCTCATAATCAATCATTTAAAAGCCCTCCATATATAATGATGACTGATCTCCCATTTTTCAGGATCCACATGTTTAATATAGCATGATCCGTTCTTCATAAAAGGGCAATCTTCACAATTATATGTTGCTATACATATATTTTTAATAAGGTCTAAAGCATCCAGCACATCAGCATTACTATAATCCATCAGTCACACCTAGCTACATAAAAATTAATTCTACCTCTATGGGCTTTATTAAGCTCCTCACACATAAAGTTAGCACTGCCTCTGTAAATATACTTTAATGGTAAGTAGTTTTCACCCAATACCCAGCAGTCATCATCGTGAAAAGCACCTTTTATATGCTTCTTTATTCCATAATGGTAT
>JAZPXZ010000089.1:0-18724 GCA_045543915.1 Wujia sp. | reverse complement strand
TATCTTTCCAATTGTGTTCGTATTAACATTTACTTTAAAATCGAAGATTTAATTAATAATGAACCACCTTTTATGGCTAACTTCGAAGAAAAATTCCTAAAGCTTACTACTATCCATATACCTAGAGCATACAGAGATAATATGAATACCATTATTGATACCATGCTTCACGAGGATACAATAGATGACTCATCCACTAAGATGATGCTTTCCTTATTATTGAAGCAATTTCTTCTCTCCTGCAACCGCTACTGTGTATTCAACATTACACCCGACGGTTACAATGAGGACGAGTACATTCTTAAAGCCGTACAATATATTAATGAAAATTTTCATTCTAACATTACTCTTACAAGCATGGCCGAAATGGCAGGACTAAGTCCAAGCTACTTTAGTAAAAAATTCAAATCAACTACAGGTTCTGGAATGAAGGAATATCTCACATATGTCAGACTTAATCACGCATCTATGGAGCTTATTTCGACAGATCATTCTATAACTAATGTAGCTTTAAACTGCGGCTTTAGTGATAGCAACTACTTCAAGGACTCTTTTAAGAAAACCTTTGGTATGTCTCCAAGAGCATATAGAAACTCAAAATCATCTAAATACATTATGCCGACAGATATGTCTGCAAGGAAGAAACAATAAGACAAAGGGCTGTGCAGCTATACTGGCACAGCCCTATTTTTTATTATTCCATTAATCTATCTGATAATACATATTCTGGTCTGGCCCAATTGTCAGCTCCTGGACCATATGAACCATACTCTTCAAATCTTATAGTAGCATGGGCATCAACCTTGCCCCAGTCATCCCAACCCTTTTCATTAATATGCTCTCCCAGATAACAATCCTCAAGCCTAACCTTTGCAAACTCTCTCCAAGGTCTCCCAATATAACAGCTTCCTGACGCAACACCATCTCTTGCTTCAAAACGACAATTCCTGACTACAAAGCCAATCTCCACATCCTCCGGAGTGCATGGCGCAAATACATAACCTGCTTCGTTACTTATGAATGTACAGTTATCAAAATAAGCTGTTGCACCTCCAAAAACAAAATCAACACTACCTTCTATAATACAATTCCTAAAATACACCACTCTTCTATTTCTAGGTTCAAATTGTTTAGGACCTAAAAATCCATCCTTCTCATACTCCTTAGGAGGTAAGGGAGCAAGAAAAAGGCTATCCTGAAAGCCTTTAATACGACAGTTATCACATGTAATATCATTTCCGTCAAGATATAAGGCTATAGCTTGACCAACTACGCTACCACTACCAGCTGTATTTTCAAATATACAATTTTTAAAAAGAACACTATTTCCATCACAAAGCACAGTTTGAGTTCTGAATGTATGGTAGGGTTTTCCATCCATGTGCAATTTATATGCGCCAATGTCACCCGAATATATTTCACCTTCTATAATAATGTTATTATCGCTAATTGTATATTGCATATGTCACCTCAGATTTAAATGGATTTCATTTATCATATATTATTTTAAAACAAACCACAATTCAAGTCTTGCATTTTTTTCAAAATACCTTTAGGATAAATATGGTAGCACTTACATTTTTACAAAATAATAAACATGAGGGTATTATATGAGCGAAAACAAAATGATAAACATTTATGATATTGCAAAAATGAGCGGGGTTTCTATTGCAACTGTTTCCCGCGTTGTTAACAACAATCCAAAGGTTAGTGAAAAAACCAAAGCCAAGGTTATGGATGCCATTGAAAAGTCAGGTTATACTCCAAATGTATTTGCACAGGGATTAGGGCTTAAATCTATGCGAACAATCGGTATTTTGGTACCTTCTATTGCAGATTTATATATGTCAAGTGCTGTTGCATATATAGAAGATAACTTACATGATGCAGGTTATGATTGTATATTACACTGTAGCGGCTATACTGCTGCAGAGAAGGAAACTCATATTCAGCTTCTATTAAATAAGAAGATTGATGCTATTATCCTGGTTGGTTCAACCTATGCAGGTTCAGAGGATACAACCCATAATACTGATTATATAAGAAGAGCTGCCAAAGATGTTCCTGTTTTTATTATAAATGGTTTAGTCGATGGAGAAAACATATATTGCACTGCTTCTAATGACTACCAGGCATCCTACGATGTTACTTCCGCTTTAATTGAAAGTGGCAGAAACAAAATTCTCTTCTTAACAGATTCCCGATCATATAGTGCTAATCAAAAAAAGAATGGATACAAACAAGCTCTTACTAACGCTGGTATAAGTCCAGATGACCAGATGATTATACATACCGAGAATTCTATTCCGGTTGTTAAGGAGCTTTTAAGTAGTAAGCTTGATATGAAGTTTGACAGTGTTTTCGCCACAGATGACGGTATGGCAATTGGAGCAATAAAATATGCTTTATCCAAAGGTTTAAATATTCCTGACGATTTATCTATTGTGGGATATAATAACTCTACTCTATGCATTTGTTCTGAGCCTGAGCTATCATCTGTAGATAACAAAATCGAAAAGGTTTGCAAGGACACATGCAAAAGATTGATAGATATATTAAAAGGTGAAGAAAATGTACCTAACCAAAGTGTAGTTGCATGTTCACTGGTAAAGAGAGCTACTACTAATTTTTAAAAATACATTTATATTAACATTAAGATTAAAAGAGTAAGGAAAATTTGTTATTTTTTCCTTACTCTCTTTTTTATTTCTTGACATTTTATAGTTCTAGTGGTAAATATAAATGTAAGTGCTTACATAAGTGATGCATATTTTTATATATTTAAGTATTTTAAGGAGGTATTTTTAATGAAAGCGTT
The DNA here is from genome assembly GCA_045543915.1 of Wujia sp. GTDB lineage: Bacteria > Bacillota > Clostridia > Lachnospirales > Lachnospiraceae > Coprococcus_C. The sequence goes on along the minus strand of JAZPXZ010000089.1, from coordinate 15,906 downwards.
TATGGACGAAAATTTTATGCTAAAAAACGATACAGCTGTAAAACTTTATCACAGCTATGCTAAAGAACTACCACTTGTAGATTACCATTGTCATATTTCTCCAAAGGAAATATATGAGGATAGAAGATATAACAATATTGCCGAGGTATGGTTAGGAGGAAAAAATCCTGATGGTTCATACTTTGGTGACCACTATAAGTGGAGAGTAATGCGTTCAAACGGTGTCGATGAGAATACTGTTACTGGAGACGCTGATCCATACGATAAATTTGTAGCCTTCGCTGAGGCACTTGAGATGGCAATCGGTAATCCTATGTATCATTGGTGTCATCTTGAATTAAAGAAGTATTTTGGCATCACAACTCCACTTACTAAGGCAACCGCTAAGGAAATTTGGGATAAGACAAAGGATATGCTTCAGAACGATCCTGAGCTTACTGTAAGAGGAATTATCAAAAAATCTAATGTTAAATACATTGGTACAACTGATGATCCTGTAGATACACTTGAGTGGCATGAGAAAATTCTTGCTGACTCTTCTATTGATTTTATGGTTTGCCCATCATTCAGACCTGACAAGGCAATAAATATTAATAAGGATGGTTTCCTTGATTACATAAATCAGCTTGCAAAATCAGTTGGTAAGGAAAGCTTAGATACAGCTGATGAGGTTATGGCTGCACTTGATGAAAGACTTGATTACTTTAAGGCTCATGGTTGTAAAGCTACAGACCACGGTATTGATTATGTACCTTTCAAGCTTGGAACATCTGACGAAGTAAACGCTATATATAAGAAAGCAGTTAATGGCGAAGTTCTTACAAAGGATGAAATTGATATTTACCAGACTGCTATCCTCCTTCACCTTGGAAGAAAGTATAAGAAGGAAGAAATTGTAATGGAAATCCATTATTCTTGTACTAGAAATGTTAATGAGAAAATGTTTAAGCTTGAAGGACCTGACACAGGATTTGATATGATTGCTAAGAGTAACTGTGGTGACGAGCTTGCAATGTTCTTATCAGAATTAAACAAAACAGATGAACTTCCTAAGACCATCATCTTCTCTCTTGACCATAATGATTTTAACCTTATCGGAACATGTATGGGTGCATTCCAGTCTAGTGAGGTACCTAGCAAGATTCAGATGGGTGCTGCATGGTGGTTCCTAGATACAAAGGATGGTATGGAGGAGCAGATGCGTTCTCTTGGAAACCTTGGACTACTTGGAAATTTTGTTGGAATGCTTACAGATTCACGTTCATTCCTCTCCTACACAAGACACGACTATTTCCGTCGTATAATGTGTAACCTTATTGGTCAATGGGTTGAGGATGGAGAGTATCCAAACAACGAAGAATCACTTAAGAAAATTGTAGAGGGAATAAGTTACAATAATGCAATTAGATATTTCGCTATCTAAATAAAGGAGGATTTTATGAACAAACTTAGCTATAAAACTTTAGATGAAATTGGTTATGACGGTTACTTACTTAAGGATGCCCCTGAGAAGGTTCTTCAGTTCGGTGAAGGTAATTTCTTGAGAGCATTTGTTAATCACTTTATAGATGAAATGAATGAAAAAGCAGGATTCAATGGTAAGGTTGTTGTAACACAGCCTATAGCTCAGGGTCTTGCCAATATGATAAATGAACAGGAGGGTCTTTATACTCTTTTCCTTAGAGGTTCCGAGAATGGTAAAAAGGTTAATAACCAGAGAGTTATCTCCTGTATTTCAAGATGCTTAAACCCTTATGAGGATTACGATGCTCTTATGGAATGTGCAAACAATCCTGACCTTAGATTTATAGTATCTAATACAACAGAAGCAGGAATCACCTATGATTCCTCATGTAAATTTGATGATAAGCCAGCATCTAGCTTCCCTGGAAAGCTTACAGCCTTTCTTTACAAGAGATACCAGAATAAATTACCAGGATTTATAATTCTTTCATGCGAGTTAATTGACCACAATGGTGATGAGCTTAGAAAATGTGTTCATCAGTATATTGACCAATGGGGACTTGATAACGACTTTAGATTATGGGTCGATAAGGATAACATCTTCTGCTCTACTCTTGTAGATAGAATTGTTCCAGGATATCCAAGATCAGAAGCTGAAAACATCTGCAAAGAACTTGGTTACCATGATAATCTTATTGATACAGCAGAATGCTTTGGATTCTGGGTTATCGAGGGTCCACAGTCAATTAAAGACGAATTCCCTGTAGATGTTGCAGGTCTTCCAATTATTGTTGTGGATGATGTTACACCTTACAAGCAAAGAAAGGTTCGTATCTTAAACGGAGCTCATACCTCATTTATTATGGCTGCATACCTTGCAGGTCAGGACATCGTACGTGACTGTATGGACGATGAAGTTATTAAAGGCTTTATGAATAAGACCATTTATGACGAGGTAATTCCTACTCTTGAATTACCAAAGGATAATCTTATGCAGTTTGCTTCTGATGTATCTGATAGATTTGCTAATCCATTTATAGATCATCAGTTGTTATCTATCTCTCTTAACTCAACTTCAAAGTGGAAGGCTCGTTGTATGCCATCACTTTTAGAGTATTATAAGAGAAACAATGAACTTCCAAAATGTATGACCTTCTCATTTGCAGCATATATAAGCTTTTATCACAATTGTTTCGAGAAAGGTGAAGATTGTTTAATTGCTAAACGAGGTGAGGACACATACAAAATCATGGATGACCAGTGGGTGCTTGACTTCTACTTCGACCACAAGGATGATGACGATATAACAATAGCCAAGGCTGTCATTAATAATACAAAAATGTGGGGAGATGAGCTTATGAATCTTCCTGGTTTCGAGGCTAAGGTTACCGAGTACCTTACCATGATTCGTGAAAAGGGAATGTACGAAGCCCTAAAATATATCCAGAAATAATATTGCAAACTAATCAGGAGAAAGACTATGAAATTAATTCAAATTAATCCATCTGACAATGTTGCGGTAGCTTTATCTGATATTACTTCCGGTGATATTATTACCCTAGACAATATTAACATTACTGCCAATGAAAACATTGCCAGAGGACACAAAATAGCTTTAAAAGATATTAATGATGGTTCAGATGTAATAAAATATGGAAATGTAATTGCACATGCAAAAAAAGACATAAAAGCGGGTAGCTGGGTACACACTCACAATGCTTCAACTACTCTCTCCGATGAAGGAGAATACTATTATAATCATAAAACCTTTGACCTTCCTAAGGTCTCAAATCGTTCATTTAAGGGATATCGCCGCCCTAATGGCAAGGCTGCTATTCGTAATGAAATATGGATAATTCCTACTGTTGGATGTGTTAATTCAATAGCTAACGAGCTGGTTAAGGGCAATCAGCATCTTATTACTGGAAATATAGATGGTCTTTATACATTTACTCATCCATTTGGTTGTAGTCAAATGGGAGGTGACCATGAACAGACAAAGAAGCTTCTTGCTTCTCTTGTAAATCACCCAAACGCGGGAGCTGTACTTGTTCTAGGTTTAGGCTGTGAAAACCTTACTCTATCTCAATTTCAGGAACAACTAGGAAGCTGGGATCCCGACAGAGTAAAATTTCTCATAACACAAAATGTTGATGATGAATACGAAGAAGGTTCAAAGATACTTGAAGAACTAGCTCAGTACGCTGGAAAGTTCTCTCGCGAAGACATTCCTGCCAGCGAGCTTGTTGTTGGTATGAAATGTGGTGGTTCCGATGGATTATCAGGCATTACTGCTAATCCAACTGTTGGTAGATTCTCAGACAGACTAATATCTCTTGGAGGCTCAACAGTATTAACTGAGGTTCCTGAGATGTTCGGCGCAGAATCAATACTCTTTGATCGTTGCGAAAATCAAGAGGTCTTTAACAAAGCCGTAAATATGGTTAATTCCTTTAAGGATTACTTTGTATCTCATGGTCAAGTGGTTTATGAAAACCCTAGTCCAGGTAATAAAGCTGGCGGTATTACTACTCTTGAGGACAAATCCTGCGGATGTGTTCAAAAAGGTGGAAGTGCACAAATCGTTGATGTTCTAGAATATGCAGATATGGTTACTAAAAAAGGACTTAATCTTCTATCAGGTCCAGGTAATGACTTAGTTAGTGCTACTGCTCTTACTGCTGCTGGTTCACATATGATATTATTTACAACAGGACGAGGAACTCCATTTGGAGCTCCAGCACCTACAGTTAAAATTTCAACTAACACAGCATTATACAACAAAAAGAATGGTTGGATAGATTTTAATGCTGGAACTGTTGCTGAAGGAGAAGATTTAGATGAGGCTGGTGACAGACTTTTAGATTTTGTTCTAGAAGTTGCCAGCGGTAAAGAAACTAAATCTGAGGAGCGCGGATTTAGAGAAATATCTATCTTTAAAGACGGAGTTGTGCTATAATCATATAAGATATTTTTTAGATAGGAGAAGGAAAACAATGTCAAAATTTGGTTTTGGTCAGATGATTGACCGTTTAAAGAAAGAGCCTAAAACAATAGTATTTACAGAGGGTACTGATTCTAGAATTTTAGAGGCTTCATCAAGACTTCTTGCAAGTAACTTCCTAAAGCCTGTTCTTATAGGAGATCCTGATGAAATATATGATTGCGCTGAAGATAGTGGCTTTAATATCCGTGGTGCTAATATCATCTCCCCTTATAACTTTGAAGACTTTGATAAGATGGTAGATGATTTTATGGAAGTAAGAAAGGGTAAAATTGCTTCCAGAGAGGATGCTGAAAAGCTTCTTCGTCAGAACAATTATTTCGGAACTATGCTAGTCAAGATGGGTTATGCAGACTGTCTTTTAGGCGGTGCAACTTACTCTACTGCTGATACTGTTCGTCCTGCATTGCAGCTTATTAAGACAAAGCCAGGTAACACTATAGTTTCATCATGTTTTATCTTAGTTCGTCCAGGTGCTACAGGTGAGAACGTTGTTCTTGCTATGGGTGACTGCGGAATCAACATTAATCCTAATGAGGATGAGCTTGTAGAAATTGCAGAGGAAACCATAAACTGTGCTAAGGTATTCGGTGTTGAGCCTTGTGTAGCATTCCTTAGCTACTCTACTAACGGTTCAGGTACTGGTCCAGATGTAGATAAGATGAGAAATGCAGCTAATAAAGCAAAGGCTCGTAATCCACTTATTCCAATCGATGGTGAGATGCAGTTTGACGCAGCAGTTTCACCTTCTGTTGCAAAGAAGAAGCATCCTAACTCTCCTGTTGCAGGACATGCTAATACATTTATATTCCCAGACATTAATGCGGGTAATATAGGATATAAGATTGCACAGAGAATGGGTAACTTTGAGGCTTATGGTCCTATTCTTTTAGGACTCAACTCCCCTATTAATGACCTTTCAAGAGGTTGTACAGCAACAGAGGTTTACTCTATGGCTATTATCACTGCTGCTTTTGCAACTAAGCAGAATTAATCTTAAATTTTCAAGCTGTGCGCAACGGGACATACTGGCCGACCTGCCTAGGGTGAGTCCACGCTGACACTTAAAACGGTCAGCTTAGTCCTCACCCTGTCGCGGTCGGAGTATAATTAACTGGCGCACAGCTTTTTTAATAACACATAACTTTGTTAATAAGCCATGCTAAAGCAGCATGACTTATTAATTTGACCTTTTTTTAGAATTTTAGGTGTTTTTATGAGTGATAACAATAATAAAATCAAAGCAAATCTTTCCAAACGAGACGAAAAATACAGAGAACGAAGCCTTAATGCTTCTATGTGGAAGGTAGTATTATCTGTGGGATTTCCACTAGCAATGTACCAAAGCTTGAATATATTATTTACTATATTTGATACTATGATGGCTTCTAAAATCAGCTCACAGTCCGTATCAGCAGTTGCTTATCTTGCCCAGTTGAACTTTATATTATCAGCCTTAGGAACTGGACTTGCAATTGGTGCCGGAGTTCAAATAAGCAGGGCTTACGGTGAAGGCGATTATAAGACTGTTAAACAAAGAGTAAGTACAATCTATGCCCTATGTCTTAGTATAGGTCTATTAATTCTTATTGTACTACTGCCATTTACAAATCAATTCCTTAAATTTGCGGGTACTCCAGCTTCACTAATTGAAATCGGCGCAAAGTATTTTCAAGTACAGCTTTTTACACTTGTTGTAAGATTTGTAAACAATGTTTATATATCTGTTGAGAGATCCAGAGGTAATTCAAAGAGAATATTATTCCTTAATATGCTTGTTATAGTAACTAAACTTGGTCTTACTGCCCTATTCGTATATGGCATGGATGGAGAATTAGTTATGATAGCTGCTGCATCCTTAATTTCAGAGACCGTTCTTCTTGTCTTTGCAATTATTAACAGCAGAGACAAGGATAACGCATTTGGCTTTTCATTATCCTCTATCACTTTTGATAAGGCCGTTAATATGCCAATGATAATCAGCGCCATACCTGTAATAGCTGAGAAAATGCTTTTTGGCTTTGGTAAAACAATAGTTAATTCTATGTGCACAGTATATGGGGACCTTATGGTTGGTGCTATGGGAGTATCCAATAATTTAGGCGGAATAACCACCAATCCTCAAAACGGTTTTGAGGAAGGTACCTGTGCTATTGTTAGTCAAAATTATGGAGCTAAGCGTTACAAACGAGTTTTAAGTGCATTCTATGTGACCTGTATCGTTAATGTAATTATAGGAATCATAATTTCATCTCTTACAATACATTTTTCCTATGAGTTATCAGGTTTATTTGCCAAGAATGACGAGGAGTTCAGAAGACTTATTATGCTTACATACAAATACGAAGCCTACGGCGCAGTTCCTCTAGGAATTAATGCTTCTGTGCTAGCTCTAATGTATGGTTTGGGCAAAACAAAGCTATCTATGGTTATAAATGTAGCCAGGGTATTCGTATTCAGAATTCCAGTATTCTGGTTTCTACAGAACTTTACCAATTATGGTGAAAAAAGTGTTGGTATGGTTATGATGATAAGTAATATATCTGTTACTGTGATGGCTGTTATTGTTGCAATTATAGTAATAAGACAATTTAAAAGAGAAAATCTTACAACATAAAATAGACAAGGGAATCCAACCACTTTCCTTCAGGCCACGACTGTTGTCGGCCAAGAAAGTATATTGATTCCCTTGTCTTTTTTATCTTATATATAAATTATTCATTTATAAGCACTCTTGGTGTAACCTTCTTCATCTTCCTTGATACTAAATATGAGAACAAATAGTATACAAGAGACATAAATACAATTGGCACAATTGCTGCCACCACATTTAAAGATGATGAGAAATTATACATTCCAAACATCTTAAGTATTCCACTTAAAAGCGCATTTGAGAATAACAAGGTGCATATAATTCCTATAGTTGCACCAATAAAGGCACATATTACGAATCTTACAGCAAACTGTCTTCTAAGCTTGGCTGATGTAAAGCCCATAGCCTTATATATTCCGTAATCCTGCTTCTCCTTAGCGAAGATCTTAGAGCAAACCAAAACTACAGTAATAGCTACAAATATTCCTGACAGAATATAAATCAATATTGTTACCCCGTATAAAGCAAGTATTATAGAATCATCACCGGAAAAATCCGTATCATATCCAAAAAACACCTCTTCTTCTGAATATTTTGCAGTTATTTCCTCATATATCTCATCAGCAAGGTCATCATTCTCTAAATCATATACACAACCTAATCTAGTACCCTCCTCAGGCTCACCAACTAATCTATAGTAACCCTCCAAGGACATAGTAATATTCTTACCTACATCATTAGTACACTGATAATAGCCTGATACTATGTAATCAGCGGCTTTTCCATCTAAGCTTATAGTAACCTCATCCCCTAGCTTGATTCCGTAGTTTTCAGTCATATATTCGGTTATAACAATTTCATTATCATAGGTACAAGTTCTGCCTTCATATACATTTTTTATATAATCAGGCTCACTATTAATACCACACCAAATTTGCGTATCATTTAATAATAAATATCTAGAGCTATAAAAAAACTTTCTGTAATCAGTGTATTTTCCAATAATTGACTCAGCATCAGCAAGCTTTTCTTCCCACTCCTCATCAGAGGTTGCATACGTGTACATATCATACTCTACCGGAGCAAACATATCATTTATTTTATCGTCATCACTAAAATAAATGCACATATCGCTTATCATAACCATGAAAAGTGTAAGTATGGCTGTAATTATAATAGCTCCTATATACTGCTTCTTACCTGATATTAGCTGTCTATAAGCAAGAGATGTGCCAAGTGCCTTCTTAGATATTGGAAGCTTAAATAGACTTGAAAAATGTACATCCTTTCTTCCTCCATTTATAGCCGATACAGGAGTTATTCTAGAAATCTTAATTAGCTTTATGGCTATAAATATTATAATTATTACGAATATTGCAACAAGTGAGATAATTGTCTCAAATAAGGCAGGTGTACTTTCAGGATATAGTCCTATAACAGGTCTTATTATCTTATTTATGGCAGCAATACATGGTATAGCTACAGGAACTCCAATGTTTGCTCCCACAAGCCCTGCAAATATATATCCAAGCATAATAGAAGCCCTAAGCTTATTATTACTCATACCAACAGCCTTTAATATTCCAAGATTCACAAAATCATGCTCTATACTACTGCTTATATTATGTCCTAAGACAATAATAGTTGCCACAACAAGCATAACAATAAAAGCAACTAGTATTCCTGCAAAAATATTTGTAATCATTGTCATATAATTATAAGCCTGTGCCTTGGTTAAAGTAATCCATGTATAGCTGGCGTAGGAGGTTTCACGATTAAGGTTAGCCTCAAGCTCTGCATCAGTAAGGGCAGATTCTTTGCTTTTATGAACACTAAATACAAAGGAATTACCTTCCTTAGTAAAATCCTTCTCGCAAAGGCTTGCTATATCATCCTCACAAAGAAGTAATGTCTTTATTCCCATTACAGAAGAGCCCATATATGGATCTTCCATGTAAGCAGCTATCTTGTATGTATGGTTAGTTTTTTCCTCTTGTTCCCAACCATGCAACTCCAATGTAACCTCATCACCAATCTCCGTCTTGTAGAGTGACTTAAAGCTAACAGGAACTATAATCTCTCCCTCTTTAAGCTTAAAATCCGTTAAAAGATTATCATTTTCATCATAAATATTATATGTTAGATAATCACTTTTATAATCATATACAAATACTGAACCATTTCCATCATCACCATTAACATCCACGATATTCATAATAACTGTAGGAATTTGGTCTATTCTTTCTACACCATCTACCGCAAGCATTTTATTAGATAACTCGTCACAGTAGGCATGGTATTCATCCATAGTTTGCCCCTGATACTCATAATCTATTGCAGCCATAATATTTCCCAAGCCACCTTCATCCATCTGTTCTTTATCTCTTTTATTGGTATTAATAATTACAGAAAAAGCTGTAGTAAGTGCAACAGACACCACAAACATAAGAATGGCAACACTTATAAATGAGCCCTTATTCTTTCTAAAATTACCCTTTATTACAGTTAATATCTCTCTCATTATGCCACCGCCCTTCTACCAGTGCATAGATGAAAGCCAAGCATTAACCTGGGTCTCACGATTCTTCATATCCTTCTCATCAAAAGGCGGAAGCTCCATCTCACCGCAAACCTTACCATCCTCAAGGTAGATAAGCCTTGTTCCGCGAAGAGCAGCTCTAACATCATGAGTAACCATTAATATACTTTGTCCCTTATTATTAATCTTTGTCAGCAGATTAAGCACATCCACTGTATTCTTACGATTTAAAGCTCCTGTAGGCTCATCTGCAAATAGTATTCCCGGCTCATTAATTACAGCTCTTGCTATTGCTGCACGCTGTGCCTCTCCACCTGATACCTGGGCAGGAAGTCTGTCCTTAGCCTCACTGATATTCATAGTCTCAAGAAGCTCTAAGGCTCTCTCCTTAACCTCACCAGATGTCTTCTCCTTATCCATATATCCAGGAACTAACACATTCTCCATAAGTGATAGATTACTTACAAGGTGAACCTGCTGGAATACGAAGCCAAACTCCTTACTTCTTAAATCAGACATCTTCTTCTCACTAAGTGCAGTAATCTCTGAATCACCATAGAAAACCTTACCGCTGGTCGGCATATCCATACCACTTAAGCTATAAAGAAGGGTTGATTTTCCTGAGCCTGATGAGCCCATTATTACTGTAAAATCACCTTCATATATCTCCAAATCAACATTGTCTAATACATGGTTCTGTGTTCCTTCATTTGCGAAGCTCTTGCAAAGCTTCTCTGACTTTAAAATCACTTTTTTCATAGTATGACTCCTTTACATGTCGAGCTTGTTCTTCAAGCTATCTTTATCATACCTGTATATTACAATACCAAATATTAAGGAATCCTTAAGGATTATTATTTTTTTTGGCTTCAAGCTGGCTTTTTTCTTTTTCAAGCTCGTCTATATAATAATCACATATGGCATCAATCACAGCCTGACTATAAGCTTCCTTTCCTGCCTGAGCAAGGTGTATTCCATCTCCATCAAAATATTCACTATGTCCTGCAGATACACTGCCCCAGTCAATAATATGTAGATTATCGTGATATTGAGCATAATTAATAATAGAAATATTCGCACTATAATTATTAGATGTTGTTACCCAAAACACTTGCTTATCTTGTAAAAGATTCATTATTTCATCCTTAATAGAATCTGGACAATCACCGTTTGCTCCACAGTTTATAACAACCACATTAGAAAGAATCCCTTTGCCATCAAGATATTGTATAATAGGAGCTAAAACATAGCCTGTTCTACCTATTTCTGCATCTATATAACAATTATTAAAATTCTCATATAAAACATCAGAGGCACTTAACAAAACTGAATCTCCTACAAAAGTAATATGAAGGTTAACAACCATTTGGTTTATTCTTGAAATCTCAGTATCAATAGCTTCAATTTGGCTATCAATATCATTGTGATTAGCCAAAATACTATCCAAAAACTGATTTGCATCCTGAATCTCAGACTGATGCTTTTTCTCCTGTTCAAACTCAATCTGTCTCCTTATCTGTTCCGCCTTAAGTCTTCTCATCTCTACTTCTATTTTTCTTTGCTCAGCCTGTAAATCAGGAGCAATCACATATCTATAACCTCCATAACAGCTTCCACAAAGAAGAACTAGTAAAAGCATTCCGCATACAAGCTTAATATGGAGCTTAAGGTAATGATTACTATTGAACGAATTAATTGCAAGCCTAATACATTCTGCCACTGCAAATGTTATTACAATGATAATTATATATTTCTTCCAGGATAATAATCCTAAATTAGTTACTAAGAATATAACAGGATACTGAACCAAAAATACTTCATAGCTTATGTCTGAAATATATTCAACATGCTTTCTTATAAGCTTCGGAGCTTTATCTATATCAGCGCATATATCAGTAGCTTTAACAAAATCAAGCATTATACCCATAATTAATGTGCTTCCAATCATACCTACCAGATATAGCTTTGATTCTGCACTTCCCATCACAAAGAATAATACTTGCACAAGCACTAATACAGCCACCATATACTTTATAGATTTCTTATCTTCTAACTTGCTTTGTAAAATGCTTCTATTAATTACATGCCAGTATCCAACTGCTATACCTGCAAACCAAGAAAAGCATCTAGCGAAGGTGTTATAATACGAAGCCATTACACCACCTGTTACATAAGCATATACAAAATATCCCACTGAAAGAACAGTTACTGTTAAGCATATAATCATAGGTACATTTTTACCTAATTGACGCTTTAAATATTCTAAAGCTGAATATATTAGCGGAAATATAAGCTCTAACTGTAAAAGTATAGCTATATACCACAGATGCATATATGGCGAATCAATATGTCTGGCAAAGTAATCCATATTTGCCCAGCTTTGCCAAAAATTATTGTAACCAAATATTATAGATGTAATCTCCTGCTTCATACTTATCCAAGTCAAATCAGGAAGCACCAACAGGCAAACCCCTAGTGAAACAAAAACTACAATAATAAGAGGTACATAGACTCTAAGTATTCTTGATTTATAATAAGATAATGCTGAAAAGTTAACCTTTTTTAATGACTGTGCAGAAAGATAACCGCTGAGCACGAAAAATGAGCATACCGCCAAGTAGCCACCCTTAAGTAAGCCCATGTGATATAATAAAATTGTGATACATAATATTGCTCTTATCAGATCAATGTATAATATTCTACTTTTCATCTTATGAAATCTCCCCCATATTATTGTAAACTAGTATCTTTTGGTAATTCAAAGGTCATACGAATGTTATTTTAATGAGTCAAAATAACAAAAATTAATCACACCTAATTAAATACATATAATTTTTCTTAAATTAGCTAATAATAAATACTAGCTCACATCTTAATCCACCATCATTAACAAGATTTACTCTTCCATCCATCTGTTCCATAATGTACTTAACTATAAACAGACCAAGACCTGCACCTGGCTCTTCTCCATGATTTTTACCTCGATAGAACTTTTGGAATATAAAAGGCATATCATCAGGGGCTATTCCAGGTCCCTTATCCTGTATAATAAGGCAATACTCCTTGCCATTCTCAAGGATTTCTGTACTAATCGAAATCTCAGTCTTTGCATACTTTCGTGAGTTATTAATTAGATTCTCTATAACCTGTGCAATTCTTGTAGCATCAGCGTTCTTAATTGTAGCTTTCTTAATCTCGCCTAAACAAACATCAGATTTATCTCCAATCATAGAGTTAACTGTTTCGTTAATAACATCATGTATATCTACATCCTCCTTCTTGATAACAAGCTTATCTAAATCATGAAGGGAATGAATAAACATATCATTAGTAATCTTGGTAACCTCATCACATTTCTTAGTAATTACATCTATGTAACGCTGTCTTCTCTTTGGCGTAGAATCCATATTATCAGATAAAGCCTCACTGTAGGCTCTAATAGATGCTATAGGCGTCTTAATGTCATGAGATAAGGTTGCAATTACTGTTTTATTGTTTTCTATAGCCTCCTGTTCACACTGTCTTGCCTTCTTAATCTCTCGTCTCATATGGTCAAATGCCCAGGTGAACTCGCCAAACATATTTACACGCTCATATTTTAGATCTTTATCTAAATTACCTGTAGCAATTTCACCTGCAAAGCTCTCAAGCTTTTGAAATGGCCTAAGTATAAGCACATATATTACTGCAAATGTAATTAAAACAAGTACTAATGACACAACATACATAATAATTATAAAGCTCATATTATTCTCAGCGGTCACTGTATCCTTGCTTCTAAGTGTATCTATAACTGTATCAAGTTTAGTCTGAACAAGCGATATATCTTGATAAGACTGAGATGCTTCTACACCTTCTAGAAGCTGATTAACTTCATTTAAAGCAACTATTGTTTTGCCTGTGCTGCTTTCCTTATTAATCCTGTCGTATTCAGCCTTATAATTTATATAAACAACCACAAATACAGTGGTCAGCACAAGTATGCTAACCACTGCCATATATATAACTTTACCTACAATATTTGATTTATATACATTCTTACTTTGCTTATTACTCATTACTTTCCTCCAGCATATAACCAACCTTTCTTACTGTCTTAAGAAATACCGGCTCTGATGGATTGTTCTCCAGCTTTTCCCTAAGCCACCTGATATGTACTGTAAGAGTAGAAGGCTCCACTTCTGAAAATGCGCCCCACACATCACTGATAAGCTTATCCTTATAAAGGGCCTGACCTTTTCGTTCAGCCATATAAAGTAACAAATCATATTCTCTTAAGGAAAGATTTATAGGTTCGTTATTCCTAGTAACTGACTTACTGGCAGTATCTATAACTATCACATTATCCTTTCCTGCCTTAAGACTATACTTTTCTCCCTGTTCTTTAGCACCGTAGGTTCTTCTTAGCAAGGCATTAATTCTTGACATAAGCTCTTTAATTGAGTATGGCTTTGGAATATAATCATCTCCACCCATATCAAGACCTGTAATCTTATCATCCTCGCTGGTTCTGGCACTGGCAAATATAACAGGAACATTAGACACTCGTCTTAGCTCCTGACATAACTCAAAGCCTGTACCATCAGGAAGGTTAATGTCAAGAAGTATAAGGTGAAACTGCTCCTTCTCTAATACTTCATATGCCGCATCCAAGGATGTAACATTTGTTGCTATATATCCATTGTCCTCCAGCATATCCATAATAAGCATGGATAGGTCTGTATCGTCGTCTACAATTAAAATGTTTCTCTTCATAAAATCCCCCATTTAAGTATTACTCCTTATGTGACTTAATTATTGATCTATAATGAAAAAATCCAATAAAGAAGAACAGACACCATATTCCCCACAATATTATAGTTTTTAGAAAACCTTCCTCTCCTATATGGAGCATAGCCACCAACGGAAGTCCCACTATCATCATACTCCATATAAATACACCGATTCTTTTTCTCCATACCTCAGGAATAAATGCACTTAGCAGTCCATTATCTGGTAGTACTGTACTTTTGGAAAATTCTTCAAAGTCATTATATAGTTCATCCATTTTGGAATATAATTTCCCTTTATTTTCCTCTTGTTTAACATATCCTAGATAGTAATCCAAATCAGTATATTCCTCTTCATCATCTATAAACATCTCACATAGTTCTATTGAATTATCAAGCATTTCCTGTTTTTCCTTAAGTGCTGAAATATGAGCTTTAACTACCTGTCTATCGTCCATTTTTTCAGTGAGTATAGATTGAATCTCCTCAATAGACAAATCCATCTTCCTATACAATACTATTCTCTTAATCAAATCAACATCAGAGGATGTATAATCACGATATTTACTATCCACTCTCCTATCAGGAGCAATAAGCCCCTTTCTCTCGTAAAATCTTATATTACTTATGCTTAATCCTGTAAGCTCTGCAACTTCACTAATTTTCATATATATTATCTATTCCTTTGATTATTGAATCTGTTCTATAGACAGTGCTATTATTTCCTGCGGAAAACCTGTTATCTCTAGTAGTTTAATAGCATTGCTTGTACTATTAATTCCTTGATGCAACTTATAATCAAGCTTTATCTCGCCATCTATTATCTCACTACCAAAATAATAACATTTATATCTATCTTTTACCAGTTCTACCAAACTAATATCATGAGTGGCAACTACCACAAATGCGTTTTTATGACATAGATATTCCAGCACACCATAGGACGCTGCTACACGCTCTATGGAATTTGTGCCCTTTAGAATCTCATCAATTAATATAAGTGTAGGTTTTTTCTCATTAATAGACTCTATCATTTTCTTAAGCTGATTAATCTCCCTTAAATAATAGCTCTCACCTGTCTCAATATCATCTCGAAGAGACATAGATGACATTATCATAAGATTATACGGTATGACAAATCTATTAGCACTGGCCATATTTAAGGTCTGTGAAATTATAGTATTTACTGCTATTGCTTTCATAAATGTAGATTTTCCAGATGCGTTTGCTCCGGTTAACATAATTCCATTTTCGATTTCTATACTATTAGAAATGCACTTATTGACCGCTGGATGAACTAGCTCATTAACTATAATAATATCAGAATCAAATTCAGGTATACACCAATTATTAATTCTATGTCGATAAGAAGCCACTGCTATTTCCACATCCAACTGACCAATCAGCTTATATAGAGTTAAAAAATCATTCCTACGACTTTCCATAAGCTTAATAACCCTATTATAGGATACTATATCATACAAGGTTATCCCCATAATATAGTCAAGGATTAATCCACCACCATCTCCTATCATAT
>JAZPXZ010000088.1:0-17140 GCA_045543915.1 Wujia sp. | reverse complement strand
GCCGACAGGATGTCGGCGTAGCCTTTGGGTACATGGATGTACCGTCAAAGGCGGCCCCCGTCACCTTAAGATAACTTTGCTCAGACCGTAGAAAATCAATCCGAAGACTGCGTGTTAGCAGATACCCCACTACTCCAACTAGGAACGAAAAAATTCCCAGCACAAAGAATGTACTGGGAATTCAACTTTCACACTATCTGTCCATAATGTAATTTACTTGAAGGTTATCTTGCTGTAGACTTCCATGTCCACTGACTCTTCATAGGAGAAGTCGTTATCAATGCTCATTTGCCATGCCTTAAGGTGAGTATCCATAGCCTCCATCATCATCTCCTCTTCTATGATTTCCTTACGGGAGTTGGTGGCCTTCTGGTCTGTTAAGGCAATCATTTGAAATACATGGTATCCATACTCAGTTTCTACAACTGTGGAATATTCTCCATTCTTCATAGAGTAAAGCAATGTATATACCTCTTCACCGTAGGTTTCAAAAATAGCCTCTGGAGAAAGGGTCTGCTCCTTTGCATTCTCTAGGTTGTAATACTCGGCTAAGGTTTCTATATTTCCCGCCTCACGGTCTCCGTCAATAGATGATGTGGCAAGTGCACTACACGCCTGCAGCGCATTCTCATACTGAATAGCTTTTTCTTCCGCCGAGTAAGGAGTTACAACTCCATTTCCATCAATGGTATAACACTGGAAATACATATCATAAAAGGTAGTCATTCTAGCTTTCTCGTCAGACACCTCAATAGGTGTATCCTCTAGAATTTTCGCTCTTACCTTTCTGGCTATGGTATTATCCTCCATAACCTTATATACCTTGTCATAGGTTAGCTCCATGTCCGCAATATCCTGATCTGTAAGTCCTTCAAAGAAAACTGTAGCTTCGTTGGTAATATTGGTTTTCTCGTTTTCGGAAAGGCTAATTTTGTACTCTCCTGCGTGGGCAACCAAGGTTTTAACACGAACGATTTCATTTACAATCTCCTCTTTTACAACCTCTGTCATAGGAATTTTCTCACCGTCTTCGCCCTCAATCATAAGAGACCATACATCCTCACCATATTGTCTTACATATCTTTCTCCGACTGTCTTAGAGTAAATGTATACCTCTCCAAGAGTAACTATATTGTCGCCATACTGGAATACAACAGTAGCATTACTGTCAGTGGTATCTGTATTCTTTTTCTTGGCACAGCCCGACAGCGCCATGACAAATACCAACAAAAGTGCTATTAATCTAAAGTACTTTCCGAATTTGAATCTCTTGTTCATGATTCCTCCTCGTTATCTTCATAATTCTCTACAACCACAGGTTCCTCTTCCTCCTGAATTAAAGTCTGCAGTTTAAGAAGTGTGTCCTGAATTTGTTCTAATAGCTCATCCTGTTCTCTGGTTTTAACCTTAAGTCTAAACCCAGCTTCTATTCCGCCTACAAATCTTAATGCTCCATCAAAGCTCTTCATAAAGGAGTCCATCTCCTCAATCTTAAGAGGTGCCTCGTTCCAAAGCTTGAAGGAAACCTCTCCCTCCATAAGCTTGATTTCAGTAATATAGGCCTGATGAGCGAGAGCCTTTATACATGCCACATTCAGAAGCCTTATGAATTCCTTAGGCACCTGGCCAAAACGATCCTTTACCTCTTCTATAATGGCATCCGCCTCTTCCTGATTTTCTATTTTAGAGATTCTCTTATATAAGTCAAGCTTTAAATACTCATTTTTCACATAATTTTCAGGAATATTGGCATCTAATGGCAAATATATGCCTGTAGAAAAATCCGCTTTCTCCCTCTTACCTGAAAGCTTCTTAATTGCATTAGAAAGCATCTTACAGTACAGGTCATAGCCAACAGCCTCAATATTTCCAGATTGCTCCTGACCAAGCAAATTACCAGCTCCTCTAATTTCCAGGTCACGCATGGCAATCTTATAGCCTGAACCAAGGTCTGTAAACTCTCTTATGGCCTTTAATCTTTTCTCTGCAGTTTCTTTAATCATCCTGTCTCTCTTATACATAAGAAATGCATAGGCACTTCTGTTAGACCTTCCCACACGACCTCTTAGCTGATACAGCTGAGACAATCCATATTTGTCTGCATCATGAATAATTATGGTATTAACATTTGGAATATCAAGACCTGTCTCTATAATGGTTGTTGATACAAGCACATCTATCTCCTTTTTTATGAAGCGACGCATTATATCCTCTAATTCTCTCTCATTCATCTTTCCATGAGCAAATTCTATCTTTGCATCAGGAAGAATCCCTCTTAGCTCAGAGGCTATCATATCAATGGAATTAACCCTATTATACACATAGTACACCTGTCCATTTCTGTTAAGCTCTCTGTTAATAGCCTCCTTTACAAGACCCAAGTCATATTCCATAACATAGGTCTGTATAGGTAATCTATCCACCGGTGCTTCTTCAAGTAGACTTATATCACGAAGTCCAACCATACTCATGTGAAGAGTTCTAGGAATCGGTGTGGCTGTAAGGGTAAGCACATCCACCGTCTTCTTCATATGCTTTATCTGTTCCTTGTGCTTAACTCCAAAGCGTTGTTCTTCATCAATTATGAGAAGTCCCAAGCTCTTATACTCCACATCCTTAGACAGAATTCTATGAGTTCCTATTACAATATCCACAACTCCTGCCTTTAGCTGCTTTAGGGTTTCTGTTATTTCCTTTCTGGTGCAAAATCTTGATAGCATTCTAACATTTATAGGAAAATCCTTCATTCTGTCGCAGAAGGTATTATAGTGTTGCTCTGCAAGTATTGTGGTAGGCACAAGATATGCCACCTGTTTATTATCCTGAACAGCCTTAAATGCAGCTCTAATGGCCACCTCGGTCTTACCAAAGCCCACATCACCACACACCAGTCTATCCATTATTTTGCCACTTTCCATATCCTGCTTAGTATCATCTATAGCTCTTTGCTGGTCGGCAGTTTCCTCGTAAGGGAACATCTCCTCAAATTCTCTCTGCCATATGGTATCCTCTGAGTAGGCAAAGCCCTCACTTGACTCTCTAATGGCATAAAGATTTATAAGCTCCATGGCAATGTCATCTACATGTTGTCTTACTCTCTGTCTTACCCTCTGCCATTCTGGTCCACCCAGCTTATTTAGCTTAGGCTTAGCACCCTCCTTGCCTGAGAATTTGCCAATCATATCCAGCTGCTCAACAGGTATAAACAGCTTACTTCCCTTATCATACTCTATGGTAATGTAGTCCCTAAGTCTTCCGTCAGTTTCCACACCTTCGATTCCCTTATATATGCCAACACCATGATTTTGATGCACCACATAATCTCCAACAGATACATCTGCAAAGCTGTTAATCTTATCTCCATGAAACTTAGGTAGTCTCTTTCTCTTCTTTAGATTTTTATCTGTAAATATATCACTTTCGCCAATAACTATAAGCTTAGCCTCAGGAATCTCAAATCCCGCCTCGATTCTTCCCAGGGTTACCATGGTCTCCATAGGCTTCATTACTCTGTCTGTGTCCTCAGTAAAATACACACTTATATCATATTCACTTAAATCCTTGACAATTCTCTTACCTCTGGTAGCTGACGGAGATATAATAACAGACTTATAGCCTTTTTTCTTATAGCCCATAATATCCTTAGCCAAAGAATTCACATCATCTCTATAGCTTATAATACTTCTGGAGTTAATATTTATGCTTGTTTTCTCACTCCAGGATATAGCCTTCTTGTACAAGGTCTCTAACAATATACATCTTGAATTTGCCAATCGTCCAACTATAGCCTTACCGTCATACAAAATATTAGCCTGGGTCGGAAGCACATATCCACCTTCAAGTCTGTCCTTCATAGACTCAGCAATATGCATAGTATAGGTTATGGCCTTCTCATATACCTTCTCAGGCTCGTCTACAAATATAAAGCTATCCTCAGGGATATAGTCAAGGAAGGAGACTGTCTCATCATAAAAATACTCCACCAAACTATCTAGTCCTGTTGTAGAATTAAACTCCTTAAGCTCCTCCTTAATATTCTCAACCATTCTTTTAAGTCTGGCATATTGTTCTGTTCTAAACTGGCTCTTTAAAAGCTTTGACTGTTTGTCGTACTCCTTCTGTATCTTCTCGATACCCTTTTCTATCATCTCATGAGTAAGAGACATTTCCACTGCCGGATAAACGCTCATACTCTCACACTGCTCTATGGATCTTTGACTTTCCACATCAAACATTCTAATAGAGTCTACTTCATCACCCCAAAGCTCAACACGATAAGGACACTCTTCGGTAAGTGGGAATATGTCAATTATTCCACCTCTTACTGAAAACTGTCCTGCTTCCTCTACAACTGAAGTTTTCTCGTAGCCTTGACTGACAAGCTGAGCCGAAAGTCTAGCTATATTTACATTCTGACCTTGACTGATATCAATTACATTTCCCTGTATAGCCGAAAGCTTGGGAAGCTTATCCATCAAACCATCAATGGTAGTTACAATGGTAAGCTTTTCTCCAGATGATATGCTCTTAAAAATATCAAGCCTGCTTTTGGCTGTTGCATTGCCATGTATATCTGCATAGTAAAACAACAAATCCTTAGCTGGATAGTAATATACCCGTCTGTCATAAAGTCTATAGTCCTCCTCAAGCTGTCTGGCTCTTCTCTCACTATGGGTAACAATAAGCTTTACCCTGCTGTCACCACCTAACGCCTCCATGAGAAGAGGACTAACTCTACCGTCCATTCCCCATATGTTTATGGGAAATGTTCCATTATCAATAGCTTCCTTAGCCTGCTTGTAGCCCTGATGCTCCTTAAATGCATTTACAATAGCCTGCATAAAGCTCCTCCCGGTTTAATTAAACCTATTCATAGCCATATCCGGTCCATCAGAAATTATTGTGGCAACTGCCTTCACGGCAAGGTCTGTCCCCTCTCTAATAACCGGTAGCTCCTCCTTGGCAAAATGCCCTAGCACATAATCCGCCAAATCCATTCTAGGAGGCTTCTCTCCAACGCCAACCTTTACTCTGGCAAACTCCTGGGTTCCCAGGTGAGCTATGATGTTCTTAATTCCATTATGTCCACCTGCGCTACCCTTTTTTCTAATTCTAAGCTTACCCACATCAAGACTAATATCATCATAGATGACAATCAAATCTGTCTCATCACATTTGTAGTAATCCAATAGCTCTCTTACACTTTCTCCACTTAGATTCATAAAGGTTTGAGGCATGGCAAGAATAACCTTTTCCCCTTCAATTATACCCTTTCCTATAAGTGCCTTATGCTTCTTGGTATCTACAGCGATACCATAAGTATCACTAATATTATATATAACTGAAAAACCTACATTATGTCTTGTTCCCTTATACTTATCTGTAGGATTTCCCAAACCAACTATAATCTTCATAAAACCTACCTATTCTTCATAATATCCTCTGCTTCCTGAAGCTGCAAAATGGTGTTTACACCCTTTATTTCATTAACCTTATCACCTGTTACTGCCATAGCAGAGGTCTTTAGACCTATCTTTTTAATTAGGGCAATGGTATCTGTAAGGTAATACTCTCCAGACGCATTATCATTGCTAAGTAAATCCAAGCTTGCGGACAGAGCCTCAGAATTAAATATATACATTCCTGAATTAATCTCCTTCACAGCAAGCTCTTCCTCAGTTCCATCCTTTTGCTCAACAATCTTTGTGAAATTTCCTTCCGAATCTCTAACAATTCTTCCATAGCCTGTAGGATTATCCACCATAGCCGACAGAACAGTAACTCCATTAGCCTCTCTCTTGTGAGTCTCTACAAGAGCCTTCAGAGTCTCTCCTGTTATAAGAGGAGTATCTCCACACAACACTATGGTATCTCCTTGGGTTCCAATAAAGTCCTTAGCACACTTAACTGCGTGTCCTGTTCCAAGCTGCTCAGTTTGTTCTGCATAATCAACAATATCATATATTGCAGACTTAACCTCTCCTGCCTTGTATCCAACGATTACACAAACATCTAATGCTCCTGCATCCTTAGCTGCCTTAATTACATAGTGCACCATAGGCTGATCCATACATTTGTGTACCACCTTAGGAAGGTCAGAATTCATTCTGGTTCCCTTTCCTGCTGCCAAAATCACTGCCTTTAACTTACTCATACAATATACTTCCTTTCCCAATCTTCATATTATATTACAAGCTGTTATTTATCTTCTCTGCAAGAGCCTCAGCATCCTCCTTAGTTGCCTGAGGTATACATAGCTTACCATCACCTATTTCGCCATTGATGGTAATACTAGTTTCATAGGTATCGTTCAGGTGAAGAGTCAGCACCTCAACCTCCTCCTTGGTTGCTCCAAAGGATATGTCATGTAGTATTTCCTGCCCATACTGATTAAATTCAATAACAGTATAGTAAGCATATCCCTCATCAAGCTCCTGCTGTTCAGTGTATACACTGTTGATATTTTGATGATCAATTATCACTGTTCCAGCTCTATCAAGTAGCTTTACACTCCTGTTGGAATAAATCACAAAGCCCTCATACTGCTTCTCGGCAATTTCACTGGAATACAGATAAAGCTCCTCTCTCACAATAGCTTCAATACGGTCATAGGCTCTTACAAACTGCCTGTTGGACACACTAATTCCACCCGTAGTATTAGTTCCATTAGCAGAATAAATAGTCATATGCTTAACTGTTCCCGAGATACCATCCTTATTCCCCACATCCTCTCTAAGATTATATAGGTCCTGTTCAACAATCAGCTTTTGTATCTCATCAAGCTCTTCTTCGCTTATATAAAATGATAGCTCTGGAACCTCGTCATATCCTAACCACTTCACAAAGTCACTGGCATATATTCTAACCCTTCCATCAACATATATCATTATATTCATAGTATAGATTTCATAGGTTTCTACTCCACCTCTTGGTGTGCTTGTAAGATGAATTAGTTCATTATCTCCTAGAACAAATTCCTTGCTTTTTTCCTTGCAACCTCCAAGCATTAACAAAAGGCAAACCATAGAAACCACTAATAAGTATCTCTTCAAAATGCACCTCTCAAATGTAATTAATGAATTTACTCATAGATAATATATTATATCATATATACAATTATTTTCCAAACAAAAAAACTCCAGGATACTATGGTATCCCGGAGTCAAAGAGAGGCGTCGATTATAAAAACTCTTTATAGCATTATTAAATTTTTATTAGTGATTCTTTGTATTGCGAGAGCTACAATTACCTTTAGAGCTACACTGTTTAGCATAAGGACAGCCTATACAGGTTTCTCCTCTTTTTTTTGCCCTATAAAGGTATATACAGATAGCAGCTACTATACAAAATACAATTAATATAATTATTATATCAGCCATAATTACTTACTAAGAGCGTACTCTTCCTTTAATTTCTTATTAGTATTATTAATAAGAGCTATAACAATTGCCACCATAACAACGACTGCTACTAAGCCTGCGATAGCTGGACCAGCTGCAAGAGCCGAAGCATCTGTAACAAGTGTGCCAATAGTATACACAAGGTATGCCACTGTGAAACCAACTCCAAGCTGAAGTCCAATTCCACCCCATATCCACTTTGCACTCTTCATCTCAGAGTTCATAGCTCCGATAGCTGCGAAGCAAGGTGGTGTGTAAAGATTAAACATCATATATGCAAGAGCTGCAACCTTAGTGATAGCCATAACACCAGCAACATCAGCACCGGCACCCTCCATCATGGCAAGCTCCTCTGTATCGATAAAGTTTTCAAGTCCTACAAAGCAAACTGCAAGTGTACCAACTACATTTTCCTTAGCGATAAATCCAGTAACTGCTGCTGCTGCAAGCTCCCAGCTAAGAACACCTACAAATGGTACAAGTATGTAAGCAAATGGTCCTGCGATGGAAGCAAGGATTGACTCATCAGCTGATGCTGCCTCCTTGAAGCTCCAATCAAAGGTCTGCATAATTTGTACTGCTGTGTTGCAAAGCAAGATAATAGTAGCAGCCTTTACAATATATGCCCAACCACGGCTACACATTGACTTAAATGCTCCGAGGAGGCTTGGTGCCTTATACTCAGGAAGCTCTATAATAAAGAATGACTTTCTAGCCTTATAACCAGCGATTTTGTTAACAAGTAATGCTGAAAGGAAGATAAGTAAGATACCTACAAAGTAAGCTACTGTACTTACCCAACCTGCCCCATCAAAGAATGCGCCAGCGAAAAGTGCGATAACTGGCACCTTAGCACCACATGGCATAAATGGAGCAATCATAGCTGTTGCTCTTCTTTCTCTCTCGTTACGGATTGTACGGCTTGCCATAATACCTGGAACTGCACAACCGATAGTAATAACGAAAGGAATAACCGACTTTCCTGAAAGACCAACCTTCTTAAAGATTGGATCAAGTACTACTGCCACACGTGACATATATCCACAATCCTCTAATAAAGCGATGAGGAAGTACATAACCATAACCAGTGGAAGAAATCCTATAACTGCGATTACACCACCTATAACACCGTCAATTAAAAGAGCGTAAAGAAGTGGTGACGCATCTCCTAGCTTATCGCCTACCCATCCCTGGAATGACTCTAACCATGCAACTAATGTATCTGCGATAAATGGTCCAACCCACGCCTGTGATATCTGAAACACCAGGTACATAACTACTGCAAATATAGGAATTCCTAGCCATTTGTTAGTAAGTACATTATCAAGCTTATCACCGAAGTTTTTATCCTTAGTTAAAACCTTACGAGTCTCTACCGCCTTAACAATAGCATTTACAAAATCAAAACGCTTTCTATCAGCAGCCTCAACAGCAGCCTTATCGGTAAGGTCAACACCATCCTGTACATATGGAGCCTTCTGTGTAGTACCTTTAAGCTCTACTGCCTTTGCAATAAGCTCCTTAAGTCCACTGCCTGAAATTGATACAGTAGGAATTACAGGACAGCCAAGCTTCTCTGCCAACATAGCTGCATCAATCTTAGTCTCCTTTGACTCATTGATATCGCTTTTGTTAAGAGCTACCACCATAGGAATTCCAAGCTCTAGTAGCTGAGTTGTAAAGAATAAGCTTCTGCTAAGATTCGTACCATCAACGATATTGATAATAACATCAGGATTGTCATTCTTAACATAGCTACTAGTAATACTCTCCTCTGAAGTGAATGGAGACATAGAGTATGCACCTGGAAGGTCTACTGCAACCAGCTCCTCCGATGCCTCATAAAGACTCTTTTTTATAGGGCTTTCTTTCTTATCTACGGTAACACCAGCCCAATTACCAACTTTTTCATTCTTGCCAGTGATGGCGTTGTATAATGTAGTCTTACCACTGTTTGGATTACCTGTTAAAGCAATTCTCATTTTTATATCCTCCTGAATTATTTAAAAAGGTGTCAACAACCTTAACCTATACCAAATATATGTTAGTTATGCCTAACCTATACTTCAAAAAAAAAGCATTTATCTAGGCAATAGCATCAAAAAACTAGATAGCTATCGCCTCAGCTAACTGATTATCTATGTTATATCTCGCATCCTTGATGGAAACTGTGCAATTTTTCTTTCTACGAGCCACTACTGTAATAGTCTCACCACTATAGCAGCCCAAGGAAAATAAAAATGCATTAAGCTCCTCGTCGTCAGTCTGAATATCACGAATAATATACTCTTTTCCTTCTAATGCATCAGTTAAATTCATTTTTTCACCTCTTGGCACATAGTTATTCACGCCTAACCACCGTTACAATACCACCATTACCAAAGTTTGTCAAGCATATTTAAATACAAAAAACTTTTTTGTAGGAAAATTTAAATAATTATGCTATACTACTAATAATATTTTAACAAGGTGGGGATACAATGAAAATACAGGAATCAGCAGAGGATTATTTAGAGGCTATACTTCATCTCAGCAAAAAAATGGAATTCGTTCGTTCTATAGATGTGGTTCATCATCTTGGCTTTTCCAAGCCAAGTGTTAGTGTATATTTGAAAAATCTTAGAATCAATGGTTATATCAATGTTGACTCTGACGGTCACATTACACTTACAGATTCAGGTATGGAAATTGCAAGCCGTATAGATGAGCGCCACGAGATGCTGGCCCAGATTCTTATGAAGCTTGGAGTTAGCAAGGAGGTTGCCTACGAGGACGCTTGTGGTATGGAGCATCACATTAGTGACGAAAGCTTTAATGCCATCAAGAATTATTTCGAAAAGCTATCTTAAATACAAAAGGCCTCTTATAGGAATAGCCTAATGAGAGGTCATTTTTATGTCTTAACATCAGGAGAGTATATATGGATAAAATTAAAACCTTTATAAAAAATGAAATTGTTTTCTCTATAGCATTGATACTTGCAATTACATCTTCATTTGTAGTACCACCATCAAGAGAATATATTAGTTACATTGATTTTAGAACTCTGGCACTATTACTAGGTCTAATGCTTATAGTTCAGGGACTAAAAAGCTGTGGTTTGTTTGACAGTCTGGTATCGTCCTTAGTAAAAAAGGTACATACAAAGCGCTCTCTCACCTTCGTATTGGTAAGCTTATGCTTCTTCACAAGTATGCTTATAACCAACGATGTTGCACTTATAACCTTTGTGCCATTTTCCATAATGGTGCTGGCACTTTGTGACGATTCAAAATTCAGCATATACCTAATTGTACTTGAAACTGTTGCTGCAAATCTAGGTAGTATGTTTACACCTATTGGAAATCCTCAGAATCTATATCTATATTCTGTATCAGGCATGGCTATAGGTGAATTCCTAAAGCTTATGCTCCCATACACTGTTTTATCCTACATAGTGCTACTTGGGGCAATATATCTTGTGGATAAAGAGCCTTTTGGCGGTTCCTACAATGAGCTTCCAAACAGTAAGATTGCAAAGCTTCCTCTAGTGGTTTATCTTTTGTTATTTGCATTTTGCATACTTACTGTATTACATATAGTTGATTACAAAATTATGCTAGTTGTAGTTATTGCTATATTATTTATAGTAGACAAAAAACTTTTACCAAAGGCCGACTATATGCTTCTACTTACCTTCGTAGCATTTTTCATTTTTATAGGTAACATGAAAAACATTCCTGTAATAAGCGATTTTCTAAACTCCATTGTTTCAGGAAGCGAGGTCTATGTATCCGTAGCTGCAAGCCAGGTAGTTAGCAATGTTCCTGCAGCCATGCTTCTGTCAGGCTTCACAGAAAATTATGCCGGTCTTATTATTGGAACAAACATAGGCGGTTTGGGAACCATTATCGCCTCCATGGCAAGCCTTATATCCTACAAATTCTACTGCAAGATCAGCGGTAGCAACCAAAGGATGTACATGACTAAATTCACAATGGTTAATCTAATACTTTTAGCTGTATTGTTAGTATTTTATATGATATAATATGTACACAAAAAATATCACAAAGGAGGTATGACCTATGAGTACATTTAATGATAATGTTTTTATTATTGATCATCCTTTGATTAAGCACAAGATATCTTTATTGAGAGACAAGAACACTGGAACTAATGAATTCAGAAAAATAATAGAGGAAGTTTCAACCCTCATGGGTTATGAGGCCCTTCGAGATCTTCCAACTGAAGATGTGGAGGTTGAAACTCCTATAGAGACATGCATATCTCCTATGATTGCCGGCAAAAAGCTTGCCATTATACCTATCCTTAGGGCAGGTCTGGGTATGGTTGGCGGATTACTTGCCCTCACCCCAACTGCAAAGGTGGGACACATAGGACTCTATCGTGATGAGATGACTCATCTACCACACGAATACTACTGCAAGCTTCCAAAGCCTATAGAAGACAGAACCATTGTGGTTTTAGACCCAATGCTTGCAACTGGTGGCTCCGCAGTTGACGCAATCAGCCAGATTAAATCCTACGGTGGTAGCAATATTAAGTTTATGTGCATTATCGCCGCTCCTGAAGGCCTAAAAAAGCTTTCCGAAGCGCATCCCGATGTACAAATCTATGTGGGACAGCTGGATAGAGAGCTAAACGCAGACGCATACATCTGCCCAGGACTGGGAGATGCCGGAGACAGAATATTCGGAACTAAGTAAGCCTGAATTACACTATGTTCAATAGAAAAGTCGACAAAGCGTGTTATAAAGTACCCCATATATAAAACTGGAACAAAAAACACCTGCACATACAAAATGTATGGCAGGTGTGAAAGCTTTTGCTCTATCTGACTATAGTGTAATTTATCCTACTCCGTAACTCTTTCGAAGTCACTGGCTGGGTGTTTGCACCATGGGCAGATGAATTCATCTGGTATTGGATCACCCTCGTAGATATATCCGCAGATTTTACATTTCCAGATTACTTTTCCTTCTGGTGTGGTACCTATCTGCTCCACCTGAGTTTTAATGTGCTGGTGGTAGTATGCATAGGTTGCCGATGGAACATCATTTAGGATTTCACCACCAGTTACCTCACAGATAAAAAGAGTATGGGTTCCTAGGTCCACGCTATCCTTCACCTTACATGAAATATATGAATTAACTCCTTGGGTAATGTATACAAGTCCATTCTCGCTTCTCTTGCAGGAGTTTTTATTCTCCTTCATCCACTCTCCGGAATCAACAGAAAATTTATCTACATCCCTTCCTGACTGGAATCCAAAATGCTTAATCATATCAAATTCACAATCCTCATTGATGATGGACACATTAAATAGTCCTGTTCTAGCGATCATATCATGGGTATAATTACTTTTGTTCACTGCTACAGAAACCACATTTGGAGTTGTGGTAAGCTGGGTAACTGTATTGATAATACATCCGTTATCCTTATCACCCTCTTTTACTGTACAAACAAAGATTCCATAGCTTAAATTGTTCATTACTTTTGTGTTCATAACCTTCCTCCTTCTCATATGGAAAAATTTATATTTATTCTTTCCCTATTCTCTTCATCCCAAAACTACAATATTATCCAAGTGCCACATCTAGTATCATCATAATCACAAATCCAATGGCAAAACCTATTGTTCCAATATTGGAATGCTCTCCAGCTGCTGATTCCGGAATCAGCTCTTCTACTACTACATAAATCATGGCACCTGCCGCAAATGCCAGAAGATATGGCATAGCCCCAATTAAATAGGATGACAAAAGTATTGTCACTATGGCGCCTAGAGGCTCCACCACTCCTGAAAGAGTTCCATATAGGAATGCCTTTTTCTTGCCTTCTCCGGCCGAACACACCGGCATAGAGATTATAGCTCCCTCAGGAAAATTTTGTATAGCTATACCTATAGTAAGTGCCATGGCACCCATAAATGTAATATTTGCATCTCCTGACAGCATTCCCGCAAATGTAACACCTACCGCCATTCCCTCAGGAATATTATGTAGAGTCACTGCAAGTATTAGCATAGTTGATTTCTTTAGATTTACCTTCGGTCCTTCAGCTTGCTCATCTGCAAGATGCAAATGAGGTATTATTTTATCCAGTAATAGCAAAAATATTACACCTAATAAAAATCCCACTGCAGCCGGCACAAAGGACCTTTTACCCATACCATTTTCCTCAGCCATATTCAGAGCTGGTATAAGCAGAGACCATACAGATGCCGCTACCATAACACCAGCCGCAAAGCCTGAAAGTGCTTTTTGAACCTTGCCATTAAGAGCACCCTTCATAAAGAACACGCAAGCTGAACCAAGCATAGTTCCTAAAAATGGTACCCATATAGCAATCATTACTTCTCTCATCTATATCCTCCTCTCATCTATATTATAGAACTTTATCGATGCATGTAGTGGCATAAAAGAAAAAATATCCTTAATTTATGTCACTACCTTATCATATGCTGATTATAATATTTGTTGCATTTGGTTGATAAATTTATAATAACACCAAACTTTACCAATGTCCACAAAGAAATTGATAATAATTATCATTTTTGTTATACAAGTAAAAAAATATCATATAATGTGGCTATTATATTTGCCACATTATATGATATTAATACATTTATTTAAAATATTTTATTCTACGGTAACATCAGGGAATGCTACATGAACCTGTTCCTTTATGTTTACTATCGCTTCCTGTTTTGTAGAAAACTCCCCTTCCATATATAAGGCAGCAGAGATCATTACATATGAATAATACCAATTATCATTTTCCATAGCTGCTTCGCAATTAACACCCTTTGCAGCTGCATCGTATGATGTAAGCGGGTTTTGTCCACCTATTTTTTCAAGACAGCCCTTGCCATCATGGATAAGCTGTTGAACAGCAGCCTTGTTATTACAGAAATCGTAATCCTGGGCAAACATATCATACATAGCTTTTTCATCACAGCACATAGTATAAAGTACAAGTGCAGCAAGCTCCTTGTTGGTGCACTCTTCTGTTACCATTACATAACCACCACCCCAATGGTATGGAGCTGGACCAACAACTACATTATACTTACCAAAAGCTTCTGTTTCCTCTACATTAAGAGTCCATGGAATAAACCAAGTACAGCCAAAGTAACAGAATACATCACCTGCCATATTATCCACCCACTCAGCTGACCACTGATGCGCATTCTTAGTATATCCTCCATCTGCAAGCTTCTTTGAATAATCTAAATACTGCTCCACTGCAGGGTCAATATTAAGACAACCATTTACAACCCATGGAGATTCTGCTGAATCCATCATAGCATATCGTATTTCATCAGGACCTGATGTTATATAATAGCCTGCAGCCTTCATCTTCTCTGCAGTGTCAAAGAACTTATCCCAATCACCTAATGCATCGCGCTGAATTCTGTCAGGATCACTATAGCCTAAAACCTCCTCAGCTATATCTGTTCTATAAGCCACTACACCAGGAGTTGCTTGCCAAGTAACTGCCTTAAGCTCTCCATCCATAGTTCCTATCTGAACAGTGTAATCATATGCATTGGCATACATTTCCTCAGTAATACCAACATCTGATACAGGAATTACATAATCCTTTGCCATAAAGTGCTTAACAACATCGTTATCTGCCGCAAAAATCGA
This sequence comes from Wujia sp., assembly GCA_045543915.1. Taxonomy (GTDB): domain Bacteria; phylum Bacillota; class Clostridia; order Lachnospirales; family Lachnospiraceae; genus Coprococcus_C. Next base: position 2,088 of record JAZPXZ010000088.1, on the reverse strand, counting down.
AGGAACCTCTGCTCCACCAGCAGCTACCAATTCATCTATTGCTTCTTCATATTCTAAGCCAGTACCTGATATATCTAAGTTCTTGGTTATTACTAAATGAGCATATTCAGGATATCTATTTGCAAAATGTGTTTCTACTCTTATTAAAAACTCGTCATTCCATGAGTAAATATATATCGGTGTTTTTGTATCAGTAACAGTAATACCAGAATCTGTCTTCTCTATAGTGGTATCCACATCTGAACAGCTTCCATCCTCACTAACATAGCCTGATGCATCATCATCGGCAGGAAGAGCATTCGGTGCTTCAGTTCCCTTTGGTACTACTACTATCTGAATTGCCTCTAATCTCTTACCATAGCCCTCAGTACCTGAAGGTGCACCATTCTTAACCCACGCTAACCAACCATAATTTTGAGCGTGCACTCTATAGTATACATCGTAATTCCTTGCCAAATCACCTGTTAATCTAATTTTAATTGCTTCAAGTCTCTTACTTTCACCAGATGTACCAGATGCTTCTCCATCCTTTACCCAATCTAACCAGCCATATGACTGTACATGAGTCTTATACTCTATACTACCTGAAAGATTACCAAGCTTAGTATTATCTACGCCAATATAAATCTGCTCAAGTCTTTTACTTTCACCAGATGTACCTGCTATAGAACCATCGCTAACCCAAGCCTGATCTCCATAGGTCTGTACATGAGTTCTATAATTAACCATTCCTATTTCGTCGTGAGATGGATTCTTGGCAATATCAACGAATCCACAGCCCATAGAACCTTCATAGCCAAGGTCACTTGGATACCAGCCTGCTGGAACAATTACTATCTGAATTGCCTCTAACCTCTTTGACTGTCCTGCTGTTCCTGCTGATTCGCCATTCTTAACCCAGCCAAGCCAGCCATAATTTTGAGCATGTACTCTATAGTATACATCGTAATACTGAGCATCTGTTCCTGTAAGCCTTATCTGGATTGCCTCTAATCTCCTTGACTGCTTCTCTGTACCACTTAGCTCTCCATCGGCCTTCCAGCCTTCCTCCCAGCCAATACCCTGAATATGGGTTCTGTACTCTACTCCAAGATTATCGTCTTCTACCTCTATGTAGATTGCTTCCAATCTCTTACTTTCTCCCATGGTTCCAGAGCTTTCGCCGTTTGTCTTCCACTCATCTTCCCAACCATATGTCTGTCTGTGAACCTTATACTTTATGATAGGCATATTAAATTCCTCTGCCTTTACAGTGACTGGCGCTACCATCAACAAGCTTATCACCATAATCAAAGACATAAACAATGCTTGGAATTGCTTCATCAACTTTTTCATCCTTTTCCCTCCTTGAGTTTTTTCTTCCTTTGCATTGTAGCATTGGCATTTTGTAAAGACAATTCATCTTGCATATTTCATGGGATTTCCGACGCATTTAATTAATTTTAAAAAACAAGTGGCACAAAATCTCACATAAGACCTGTGCCACTTAATCACCATACTATTTACTTTTCTATGTATGCATCCTGGTTAGCGGATGTTATACCCATATATGCATCTGCCGGTCCATTTTCGCCCTTAGGTATAACTACTATCTGAATTCCCTCAAGTCTTCTGGATAGTCCCGCTGTTCCTGCAGGGTCACCATTCTTGGCCCAGCCAAGCCAGCCGTAGGTCTGTGCATGTACTCTATAGTAAATGTCGTAGTTATCCGCCATCTCTCCTGTAAGAGCTATACATATAGCCTCAAGGCGCTTTGACTCACCGTGAGTTCCTGCCATCTGACCATCCTGTTTCCAGGTTGTTGGATCATCCAGGTCTGCACCCTGCCAGCCATAGGTCTGCACATGGGTTGCATAGGCTATACCACCTTCACAGTCTCTGTTGGTAAGCTTTATCTCGATACCCTCAAGTCTCTTGCTTTCTCCTGAGGTTCCCGACATTTGACCGTTATATTTCCAGCCCTGCCAGCCATAGGTCTGTACATGAGTGCGGTATGATACATTTACATCCTCGGTACCAGGAACTATAGGATTTGTATTGCTGGTTGATGGGTAGTTTACTATAGGTGAGCTACCCTCCTTAGCATCA
>JAZPXZ010000087.1:0-16092 GCA_045543915.1 Wujia sp. | reverse complement strand
CAGTTTGAGTTGAACCACAAGATATTTGTGGAAAGCTTACTGATGTGGAATGGAACTGTCTATGAGTGCACAGGTAACACATTAGTGGCACATTTTGCACAGGATTTAATGATTACATTTGAACAGGTAGGAGATATTGTGGGAATTACAGATATAAAAACAATTTAGGAGGTACCCCTATGAGAATGTACGATTTAATTATCAAAAAGCGTGACGGTGGAACACACACCAAGGAAGAAATCGAATTTATAATTAATGGCTATACTAACGGAGACATCCCAGATTACCAGATGTCAGCCTGGCTTATGGCAGTTTATTACAAGGGTATGACAGCTGAGGAGACAGTGGATTTAACTCTTGCTATGGCTCACAGCGGAGATATGCTTGACTTAAGTGCTATACAGGGTGTTAAGGTTGATAAACATTCCACAGGTGGTGTGGGAGATAAGACTACTCTTATTATAGCTCCTATTTTAGCTGCACTTGGGGTTCCTACTGCTAAGATGAGTGGTAGAGGCTTGGGACATACAGGTGGAACCATTGACAAACTGGAGAGTATAGAGGGCTTTAATGTGGCACTTTCCCAGCAGCAATTTTTTGATAATGTAAATAATTTGAAAATCGCTGTAGTTAGCCAGACAGGAAATCTAGCTCCTGCAGATAAGAAGATATATGCCCTTCGTGATGTAACAGCAACTGTGGATAGCTTACCGCTTATAGCTTCAAGTATTATGAGCAAGAAGCTTGCAGCAGGGGCAGATGTAATTGTCCTTGATGTAAAATGTGGTTCAGGCGCTTTTATGAAGACTCTTCCTGAGGCTAAAGCCTTGGCTCGCGCTATGGTTGATATCGGAAATATGGCTGGAAGAAAGACCTATGCTGTAATCACTGATATGAATGAGCCACTGGGCTGCAAGGTGGGAAATGCCCTTGAGGTATATGAAGCCATAGAGGTTCTTCAGGGCAAGATACCGGATAAGAGACTTTATGAGGTATCTATAACACTTGCTGCATATATGCTTATGGGCGTAGGTAAGGCAGATAACTTCGAAGATGCAAAAGCTAAATGTGAAGCAGTAATCGCTGATGGAAGCGCCCTTGCTAAAATGTGCGAGTTTGTTAAGGCTCAGGGTGGAAATGATGATGTTATCAAGAACCCAGAACTTCTTCCAAAGGCTAAGTTCATTGTTCCTGTTACATTTGGCAAGACCGGATATATCACAGGCTGCAAGAACAGTGAGGTTGGTATGGTAAGTCTTATGCTTGGTGGTGGTAGAGCTACTAAGGAAAGCGTGATTGACTTGGCTGTTGGTATAGATATAGTTAAGCATATAGGTGATTATGTTAAGGCTGATGAGGTGTTTGCATATATTCACGCCAACAGTGAGGATGTAATAGAGGCTGCAAAGGAGAGACTGATAAATGCATACAGTATCCGAGAAGATGTGGAATGTGGTTATCTTCCTGTAATTAAGGAGATAATAGGCTGAGCAATAATTTGATATGTAATTATTGTTGCAAAAATCCGATTTATTATATTAAACTTCTGGTTTAATGTAGACAATTTGGTTACAAAATTAGTTGCGTTAAAACCTATATTAAGGTATAATTAACTTAATATTTTGTGTATACATAAGGAGGTATTTTATACATGGGAATTATTAGTAGATTTAAGGACATTATGGCAGCAAATATCAATGCTCTTCTTGATAAGGCTGAAGATCCAGAGAAGATGATTGACCAGACTATGCGTAATCTTACTAAGGATTTAGCAGAGGTTAAGAAGGAAACTGCAGCTGTTATGGCAGATGAGAACAGATGTAAGAGAGAGTTAGATGAGTGCAACAGCGAGATTGCTAAGATGCAGGCTTACGCTGAGAAGGCTCTTCTTGCAGGTAACGAAGCAGATGCTATGAAGTTCTTAACTCAGAAGAATCAGCTTACTGCTAAGCAGACAAGCCTTCAGCAGACTTACGATGTGGCAGCAGCTAACGCTATGAAGATGAGACAGATGCATGACAAGCTTGTTAACGATATCAACGAGCTTAACTCTAGAAGAGATGCTATTAAGGCTAAGATTAAGGTTGCTAAGACTCAGCAGAGACTTAATGAGCTTAACTCAACCATTACAGATTCTTCAAGTAGCATCAGTGCATTTGAGAGAATGGAAGCTAAGGCTAATAGCATGTTAGATCAGGCTAATGCTATGTCAGAGCTTAACTTAACTGAGACAGATAGCAGCGTTGATTCATTGGCAGCTAAGTACGACGCAGCTCCTGATGCATCAGTACAGAGCGAGTTAGAGGCTCTTAAGGCTAAGATGGGACTTCAGTAAATTGCAAGGAATGAATGATAAACAGTTAGAGGCCTGTTGTTATACCGACGGGCCTTTACTTATTTTAGCGGGTGCAGGTTCTGGTAAAACCAGAGTTATCACCCACAAGATTGCGTATCTCATAGACGAGTTAGGGGTTAATCCTTATAATATTTTAGCCATAACCTTTACTAACAAGGCTGCCAAGGAGATGCGTGAAAGAGTAGACAATTTAGTAAGCTACGGAGCAGAGTATATCTGGGTAAGTACATTTCACTCCATGTGCGTGAGAATACTCAGAAAGCACATTGATAAGATAGGTGGAACTAAGGACTTTACTATATACGATACCGACGAGCAGAAGATTGTAATTAAGGAAGTACTAAAGTATTTAAATCTGGATGTTAAGCTGTATCCTGAGAGAGCCATGCTTAGTGCCATTTCTGATGCCAAGGAGAAATATATGTCTCCAGATGACTATGAGAGGGAGCACGCAACAAGCTTTAGAGGTCAGCAGATAGCTAATGTATATAGAGAGTACCAGAAGAGATTAAAGAGCAACAATGCTCTTGATTTTGATGATCTTATCTACCAGACCATATATTTGTTCGAAACAAATCCGGATGCCCTTGAGGAGTATCAGGATAGATTCCAGTATATTATGGTTGATGAGTATCAGGACACAAATCATACCCAGTTTATACTTGTCAAGATGCTTGCTGCAAAGCATAGAAATCTTTGCGTTGTGGGTGATGATGACCAGAGTATCTATAAGTTTAGAGGTGCCAATATCTACAACATCCTAAACTTTGAGAATGAGTACAAGGATGCAAAGGTTGTTAAGCTGGAGCAGAATTATCGTTCCACAGCTAATATTCTTAATGCTGCAAATGCAGTTATAGCTCACAATGAAGGTAGAAAGGACAAGACTCTCTGGACCCAGCAGGAGGATGGAGAGAAGATTACCTTTACCAGATATGATAATGAGAAGGATGAGGGACGAGGAATTGCATCTAAGATTAAGACCATTAAGAATAGTGGAAGAAGTCTTGATAGCATTGCAATACTTTATAGAACTAATGCCCAATCTCGTGCCCTTGAGGAGCAGATGATTTATGAGAATATTCCATACAAAGTATTTGGTGGACAGAACTTCTATGGTCGTAAGGAAATTAAGGATATCATTTGTTATCTTAAGATACTTGTAAATCCTAGCGATGATCAATCGGTAAAGAGAATTATCAATGTTCCTAAGCGTGGTATAGGAGATACTACAGTTGATAAGATATCTACTTTTGCTATGGGCAATGATATGGATTTGTATGATGCATTACTTAATATTGAAGAGATTCCAGGCATGGCTAGAAATGTTGACAAAATCAACAAATTCACCGAATTGATAGAGGAATTTAAGTCTATGCTTAATCCGGAGGAGTACAGCTTAGTGGAGCTGTATGAGGCTATTTTAGATAAGACAGGCTATCTAGATTCACTTAAAGCTGAGGGTACTGATGAGGCTAAGGCCAGAATGGAGAATCTAGAGGAGCTTAAGACTAAGATAGTTAATTATGAGGAGGGTGCAGAATATCCTAACCTCACTGAGCTTCTTGAGGAGATTGCTCTTGTAGCTGATGTGGATGAGGAAGAAGATGAGGATAATCCTACACCAAAGGTAACCCTTATGACTCTTCACAGTGCAAAGGGTCTTGAGTTCCCATATGTATTTATTGCAGGTATGGAGGAAAGGCTATTCCCTAGTGGAATGTCTATGGACTCAGATGATCCTGATGCAGTTGAGGAAGAGAGAAGACTATGCTATGTTGGCATAACTAGAGCTATGGAAAAGCTTTATCTTTCCGCTGCAGTTACTAGAATGATGTATGGTAATACCAACTATACTGAGGATTCCAGATTTGTTTCAGAGATTCCTAGTCATTACCTAGATAGAGAGGGAAGGGTATCTGGTGGTTCGATTTCTTCTTCGTCAGGTACTGGTAAAAGCTATAGCAGCTTAGGTGGAATATATAGAGCTAATTCCAATAAGATTAATATAAAGCCAACTAATTATTACAGCCAGTCCAGCAACCCGTCGGCTAATCCAGGCTTTGGAAAGGCATTTCCTATGGGTGGTGGAGCATCTGAGGATTACAAGGTTGGTGACACAGTAAGACACCTTAAGTTTGGAAAGGGTGTTGTGAAGAACATCCAAAATGTTAGTGGTGATAAGGAAATTACAGTTGATTTTGAAAGGGTTGGAGAGAGGACTATGTTTGCCTCCTTAGTAAAGATGAAAAAACTGTAAAATTTTTCCCTTTTAGGTAGAAAAAACATAGTACATATGTTATAATATGTCTACTTTATTTGCACATATGGTGCGTAGTGAAATTTTTAGAAAGGGTGGTAACAGATATGAAAAAATATGATGAAGTAGCAATTGTTAAGGAAGATGAGTGCGTGGCAGAGGCTAAGAATGCCTTCTTATCAGTAGCACTTATAGTAGGTATCATTACAATTATCGTAGGAATTTGCGTTGCTGTATATAAGTACCTTACTCCAGATTACCTTGATGATTTTGATGATTATGATGATGACTTCGATGATGATCTCTTTGATGATGAGGACGAGGTTGTAGAAGTTAAAGTAGAAGAGTAAATATCTAATACTAAGTGATTTTGAGGATATCCCTAGGGTATCCTCTTTTTTTGTGCAAAATAATGCAAAATATAGCAAAAATATGACAAAATGCAAAATACCTCTGGTTTACTGATTGGTAAAATTATGTTAACATAATAAGGAATATGAAATTATATTAGGGTTAGTATACCTATTTTACAAAAAGACACCAATAATTAGATTACATGGAGGATGATTTTTATGAAGAGAATTAAGAAAAGGTTGATAGCTTGGGTGCTATCGTTGGTTATGGTAATGTCCCTTCTGATAAATGTGGGATACAATACTATAGCTGAGGAAAATGTGGTAACCCTTCCGGGGACTGAGGTGAAGCTTTATACCTATATAAATGGTGTGGAAAGCGAAATTGGAGCAGAAACAGTATTAAAGAATGGAGATCAGGTAAAACTGGTTTTAAAATGGTCAGTTTCGAATACCCAGGGAAATACTATTACTGCAGAGACAGATCTTCAGTATAATCTTGCCTATAGTGGTTTGGTTTTATCTAATAGTAGTGGTTCGGTTTTGCAGAACGGTATAGCGGTAGGTACATATAGCATTGATGAAAGTGGTATTCTTCATATGAATATTACAGACACAACATTGCTTAGTCAAAGTGATATCTCTGGTGGTCTTGAAATTGATGCAACTATTAATACAGCCGGACTTGTAGAGGATGAAAATGGTCAGTCAGAGGCAAAAATTGCTGGTCAGACTATTAAGGTTCAGGTGACCAATCCAGAAACTCTTCCATCAGTTTCAAAGTCAAGAAGTGGGGATATGTATGTGGGAGCGGATGGAAAATATTATCAGAACTTCCAGGTTGTTGTTACTGATAATGCTAATGCGGACAGTATAACATTTACAGATACCTTCGGTGGATATTTAAGCTATGTGTCAGGAACTATGAATGTTGATGAAAATGTAGTTACTCCTACAGATAACGGTGATGGAACACTTTCTTATACAATCGCAAATCCAGTAAAGGGTCAGCAGTATGTTATTTCCTATACAGCTGAGGTTTCTCCAGAGGCCTTTAAGGATGATTATTGGTATTCAAGTAACGATAGAGCCTATTACAACACAGCCACAGTTACTAATTCCAGTGGAAATAGTGCAACCTCCGAGACATTTTCATTGGGCTACAAGAACTGGGTTAGTAAATGGGGTAGCTATGATGCTAATTCAGATACTATTTTCTGGTGTATTACTGTAAATGCGGGAGATCCGTTTAAGATAGCGGGTACAACAATAACTGATACATTACCTGCTGGTACAGAGGTAGAAGGAACTATAGTAATTAAGGATTCTAAAGGAAATCAAATTGCAGACCTTCCGTCAAATAGATTTCCAGGCTCGTACGAATTTAGTGAAGGTCTTACTACAAAAGACCCTTATGGTACATATACAATAGAGTATAGAACAAAGGCTACAAGTTCAAGTGCTGGACTTGCTAATGCAGAATATACAAATACAGTTAATGTTAAAAACACTACTTCTAATGTTGATAAGACAACCTCTGCAACTGTTTATGTTAAGCAGGACTGGATGACAAAAAAATACACCAATGCAGATACTGTTGCAGTAGATAATGCAGATGGAACTATTACATGGCAGACAGTTATAACTGTTCCTGAGTCTCAAACAGAGGAAGTAAGACTTAGCTTTGCTGATAGCTTTGGAGCTGGACTTGATTATGTGGCGAATTCATATTCTGCAACATATAATGATGTGGATATTACAGCTTCTTCATCCTTTGTTGAAGGAGAAAATGGATTTACAGCTATATTTAACGATGTAAAATATGATTCAACAAAGTCTAATAAGATTATTATTGAATATAAAACTACATATACTGTAGATGATGGTGCAACTCAGCAGGATTTCGTGAACACAGCAACTATTACAGATCTTAATGGTAATACTGAATCAGACACCGCCACATACAGATACACAGATTCAGCAGTAAATATAGTGCCATACAAGTGGCATACAGGATCAAATGGTACAACATCATCATGGGGCTTGCAGGTAAGTGGAGCTAATCAGCTTTATGAGGATGTGGTTGCAGGCAAGCATGTGTACATATACGATACACCTACACTTTCGGCTAATGGTTCTGCCATAGATGCAGGCTTTAGTGTGGATCCAGGATCTATTAAGGTAGGTGGCAATGCTACAGACCTTGTTACAGCTACAGTGGCAGCTGATGGAAAGACCATTGTATTCGATATTACTGAGTATATTAAGAGCAATCAGTACAATTGCTATTATTTTGAAATGTATTACACAATAGCATTAGATGATGAGACAGTTAGATATATGCTTGAAAATGGTATCAATCAGGCAGATATGTCCAACTCTGTTAATGCATATCTTTACAAGGAAGATGGAGTAACCGAGGAGGAGTCGTTAGGAAGTACAGTTGCAAATGGTACAGGAACTCCAAGCATAGGAGCTATGCTTACAAAGTCATTTACATATGATGCTACAACTGCACCATATGCGAACTATGTTATCGATATTAATCCGCAGAAATTAGACTTAATAGATGGTAATGGAACTTTAAGTCTTAAGGATGTAATGGGTAAGAGTCTTCAGATTGACTTAAGTACAATTAAGCTTGTGGATGCTGATACTGATAATACTATAGTAGGAACCACAACAGCATTTGATTCTACTACCAATACACTTGTTATTAATAATATACCAGATGCTACACATTGTGTTCTTAGCTATACGGTTAGAGTAAATGTTAACTATACAACAGATAATCCAACGTTTGAGTCACTTGGAGGTGACATTGATGTAAGTAATAATTGTGATCTATATGCCAATACTGAAACCTTCTCATCAAGTGAGACAAGAATAACTGGTACTATTCAGAAGAGTAGTGCGTGGGCAGACTCAGATTACGGTTCAATTATTATTTCTAAGCATAGTGGACTTACAGTATTAGGTGGAGCAGAATTTACTGTTACAGCCTACAAGATGGATGATAGTGGTGCTTTGGTTGTAAATCCAAATTATGCTACAGAATATGCCAACAAGGGTGTTACAATAGGCTCATTTAGTACAGAATCTAATGGTAAGAAGACGGTAAACCTTCTCTTTGATATTCTGTATAAAATTGAAGAGACACAGGCACCTGCAGGCTATGCTAAGACTAATACACCTATTTATGTAATTATTCCTGGTCAGGATTATAATAAGGCTCAAGAGCCGAGTAATGTTACTGTGGCAACTGCGGTAAGCAACTTCGAAACTGCAAATAATGTTACAGTAAACGAGCTATCCAGTGGAGAAACCTACTATGTTGAGAATGAGGAGTTATCTCAGTACTCAGCCCAGATAGTAAAGGATGATCAGTTTGGAAATTATGTGGCAGGAGCTACATTTGAGCTTCTTAAGTATAATGATGCTACTGGAAATTATGTTGCTGCATTAGATGAAAATGATAATCCTATTACAGGAACAACAGACAGCTATGGTAGAATTACCTTTAACTACCTAGATGCAGGAAACTATAAGATTAGGGAAACAGTAGTGCCAGAGGGATATGTTGCTACAGATAGCTCAAATCAGACATTTGTTCTTTCTGAAAATAGTAAGACGGCAACACTTTATGTAGAGAACACTAAGCTTTTTGGAACATGGACTATTACAAAGAGGGAGTCTCTATCAGGTAAGGTTCTTCCAGGTGTAATCTTTGGATTATACAAGGATGATACACTTATATCTACAGCAACAACAGACTCTAATGGACAGGTAACCTTTGAGAATCTTGAGCTTAATCAGGAATATGTGGTTAAGGAAGAAGCTACTATTGATGGTTATATATTAAGTACAGAAGAGAAAATATTTAAGCCAACAACAGCAACTTTGAATAAGGAAGAGAGTTTTGATAATCTTAAGCAATCAGGAAATATCAAGATTACTAAGACTGTTAAGGACAGCAACCCGGTAGAGTATGTTCAAGGTGCGGTATATACATTATATGATGAAAACCATAATATGGTATATGACGATAATGGAAAGCCAGTTACAGCAACTACTGATGCAAGTGGTGTGGCTAAATTTACTGATCTTAGGTATGGTAAATACTATGTAAGAGAGACTGTGGCTCCAGAAGAATATGTGCTTGATACTGAGTTCTATCCAACGGATAGTCCTGCGGAGGTGAACAGTAACGGTGTTTATGTAGAGATAAGCCATACCAATAAGGAAAAGGTCGTTGTATCTCCGTTTATGAGCTTTAAGTTTAAGAAGAATGGTTATGATGAGAATGGTTATCCAGTTGGTGGATATGATTCGAATGGAGATCCAATAACTGACTTGGCAGGTGCAGAGTTTGGATTATACCAGGATGGTACATTGGTAGACAGAGCGATTTCGGATGCTAATGGATATGTGTATTTCTTGAATGTTACTACATATGATGACCAAACCTATACTGATCCAGCTAATATTGTTTACTATAATTACACTATCTCAGAGGTTTCAGCTCCATATGGTTATATTAGGGATACTCAGGGTATAAGCTTTACAGCTGAAGAACTTAGCAATGTAAATACTGATTATCTCCATCAAAGTGAGATAACAACTGCTGATAAGGGAAATATTCTTGAATTACCAGCATCTATGACAGCCGGAGAGTACAGCTTCGACAACCACAAGGCTGCTGGTAAGGTAGTGCTTAAGAAGATAGATGCTACTACCTATAACTACCAGAATCAAACTACTCTTGCAGGCGCAAGATATGCAGCATACAAGAATGGTTCAACAACACCATCTGCTGTGGCAACATCAGGAGATAATGGATTACTTACATTTACAGGCTTAGAATATGGTGCAACCTACGAATTTAAAGAGATTCAGGCGCCTGAAGGTTACACTGTTAGTGATGATGCAATTACAGTAACCATCGGCGTTACTCCTGAAACCTCTATGGAAGGCGATGCTTATAATATCTATGTATATGAAAATGATTTAACAGCGCCAAATACTTATACAGTAAAAGATAATAAAATTGCCCTTAACATAAGTAAACAGAGCCTTACAGGAACTTCAGAGGTTCACGGGGCTAAGCTTAAGCTTACAGATGCACAGGGTAATGTAATTGACTCATGGACAAGTACAATCTCTGCTCATGAGATTGATAGCAAGAAGCTTAAGGTTAATACAATATACACATTGACAGAGACAGCAGCACCAGATGGCTACGGATATTCAGAAAGTATTTCATTTAAGATTGCTGATGATGGAGATATTGAAATATTAACTGGTAGTGATGAGAACGCAGCTGTTAATAACAATACGCATACAGTTGTAATGAAGGATAAGGCTATCGGCTTTAAGCTGGCTAAGGTTGATAAAACTAGTGGTAAAAGACTTACTGGTGCAACTCTTCAGCTCTTAAAGGCAGATGGTACAACAGTACTTAATGAGTGGACATCCTCAAATAGTGGAGATTACACTATTGATTCAACAGTAGCTGAGAATATAGGTCTTAAGGTTCCATCTGTAAAGGGTGAGTACACAGAATATATTTTCAGAGAAACAAAAGCACCAAGTGGTTATTATATTGCTGAAGATATACATTTCTACATTGACTATTCAGGAGATGTATATTTGAAGAATGGGTCAGGTGCATATGTAGCAGTTCAGGACAACAGAATTATAATGCAGGATTTGGCATTTTCAGAGGATGTTGTTATTAGTAAGATTGCTATTGCGGGAGGTCCTGAGCTTCCAGGTGCGTCACTTACAATCATTGATAAGAGTAATAATGATGCGGTGGTTGAAACCTGGATATCAGAGGATACTGCAAAGACTATTGATATTAGCAAGTTTGTAAATGGACACACATATGAGCTTATAGAGACAGGCGCTCCTGATGGCTATGCATATTCTGAGAGTGTTCAGTTTACAATCAATGATGAAGGTAAGGTTGAAATAAATGGTTCTGTTCAGGATGGAAACCTTGTAACTATGACAGATGCTGCAATATCAGTTACTGTCAATAAGAAGGATGAAGCAGGTGCTATGCTACCGGGAGCTGTAATTACTCTTTATGATAAGAACGGAAAGATAACTGACTTTACTTCTTCTAACGCAGCTACAGATATTGGAGAATATCTTACTGCAGGAAAGACAGATGGTACTTTAAGTGAGTACAAGCTGGTTGAGACAACAGTTCCATTTGGATATAAGAAGGCTGATGATGTTTATTTTGCAATTGACTCTAAGGGTGATGTTCATATAAGTACTGATTTGGGTCAGAATTATTCAAAGGCCTCAAGTAATGTAATTAGTATGAAGGATGACTTCGAAACTATAACTATTAGCAAGTACGATTTAACAAACTCTAAGGAGATAGATGGTGCAAAGCTTAAGATAGTGGAAAGTGATAGTGAAGCATTAATTACTAACTGGACTTCTAGTAAGACTGACGGTCCTAAGGAGCTTAATGTAAGTGAGTTCTTTGAGCCAAATGTAACATACAAGTTGGTAGAGACAACTGCTCCTTATGGATATGAAATTGCAGAGTCCATAGAGTTCTACTTTAACGAAGCTTCAGTTCTTTATGTAAAAGAAGCTGGAGAAGCAAGCTTTACAGCAAGAGACAATGATACTATTAGAATGATAGATGGCTTAAGCAAGATTTATATTAGTAAGGTTGATGCGACTAATAGTAAAGAGCTTCCAGGAGCGCATCTTGTAATTAAGGACACTAATGGCGTTGTAAAGGCTGAGTGGGATTCAACAACTGACAAATATGAGATAGAAGTGTTAGATACATTTATTGCTAATGCTGATTACACATTAACTGAAACTATTGCTCCTTATGGATATGATATAGCAGAGTCTATTACATTTAGAATAACCAAAGAAGGAGTTGTACAGGTCAAGTCAGGTAACTCATATGTTGATGTTGCAGAAGATACAATTGTGATGAAGGATAATGTTAAGAGCGCTTACTTTAGCAAGGTGGACGCAACTAACAGCGATGAAATTATAGGTGCAGAACTTAATGTTACCAATAGTGATACAGGTGCGTTGATTGATTCATGGGAATCTGAAGTAACTAAGCACAATATACCTTTATCAAAATTTGACGAAGATACAGTATATACTTTAACTGAGATAACTGCCCCTTATGGTTACGAGAAAGCAGAGAGTATTAATTTCAAGATTGACTCTAATGGTAATGTTTTAGTTGAAAATTCTGCTGGAGCATTTGTTGCAGTTACAGGTAATACTGTAGTTATGGAGGATTCACCACAGTATATCTATATTAGCAAGGTAGATATGGCGAACAAGGAGGAGCTTCCAGGTGCCAGCCTTAAGATAACACATTCTGAAAGTGGTGCTGAGGTTGATTCGTGGACATCAAGTACAGTGACTCATAAGATGAAGGTGGTAGAGTTTAATGTGGGAGAGGCGTATGTTCTCACAGAGACAACAGCTCCAAATGGATATGAGATTGCTGAGAATATAATATTTAGAGTTAACGCTGATGGTACGGTTTCGGTTAAGTCAGGTGATTCATGGAATGTTGTGGATAATGCAACTGTTGTAATGGAAGATGAGGTAAAAACAACAGAATCAACAGAAACAACAGCAACAACAACAGAGACAACAGCAACAACAACAGAGACAACAGAGACAACAGCTGAGACAACAGCAACAACAGCAACTACAACAGAAACTGATGAAACAACTACAGAGAATTCCAATTCAGGTGGATTAGATGATCCGTCAGATGGTTCGGGAACACCTGGCTCGCCAGATGATCCTACAACAGCGACAACTACAAGCACCACTGACACTCCAACTACCTCAACAGATACAAGTATCAGAACAGGAGATGACGCGCCAATCAATATGGTATTTATTCTTATGATATTGTCTGGATTTGGAATATTTATACTTGGTAGAAAGAAAAAACAATTGTAGTAGCTAAAAGTAAATATTAAAGAATTTGGCAGGTCATATTATGATTAATATGGCCTGCTTTTTTGAAATAAAAAATGGACAGTTGTAATTACTGTCCATAAGATGCGAGTAACAGGGCGCTAGTCGCCAGTGGCGACTGTTCAGCGCGGAACGAGGCGGGAGCCGAGATATGTAACCTCAGGTTCAATGACACGCCTCGGTAATAAAAAGAAGTAGGATGTTTATCATCCTACTTCTTTTTATTAATGCGGGTAACAGGAGTTGAAGCTGTGGAACATAGAAAAACAGCGAATTTTACGATGGGTTGACGGAAAAGGAAGTCCTGCCCACGACCAGTGACATAATAATTTAATAATAAAAATTGTAGTGAAATAAGTGCCCGAAAAGTGCCCTAGTCACTGAATGGATAAGTCTGATGTCTAAGAAGAAGGAAGCAGTAGAATCTCTTGATAAGTTGTTAAAATCATACGCATAATAATTTCTTTAAAATGATTAGTAAAATAAATTTTGTAAGTAAAGCTCTTGGGATGACGGACACCTTTGTCAGCACTTCAAGAGCTTTTATAATGATAGTAAGACTGGGATATGTTGTAAATAATGAAGATGTGATTATGTGTGTAACAGGTATGATACCTGTGTATACAAGGTTGTGTGTGAAGATATGTCATTGTGATTGCATCGAACTTGATTTTTGTATGTTCAGTGAGTATAATTCTCTTATGAAAATTTGAATTTGGTGGAGGTGCAAATGGAAAAAACTAAAAAACAAAGCCTTATTGAAAGGTATGGAAAAGTAAATATAAGTATTGCTCTACTATGTGTTATTTTTTTAATTATTAATTCGGTAATAGTAAGTGAGTCGGCATTGAATCAACTTTCATCTAACAAATATTTAGCATATATTTTGAACTTTTTGGCAGGTTGTGAGGGTAAGATTGGAACCATAGGCTCAATGTCTAATGCCAAAGTATTTGGTGATGGAGAGTGGTGGAGACTATTTTTACATATGTATTTACATGCTGGTGTTTTGCATATGCTATTTAATGTTTTCGCCTTACTGTTTGTCGGAAAGGTTGTTGAGAAGAAAATAGGTAGCTTGCCTTACCTGTTATTGTACCATGTGATAGCGATTGTTAGTGCAATCATTATGTGCTTGATTTTCCCAAATAGTACATCTGTGGGTGCATCTGCTGGTATATTTGGTATGATAGGTATCGTGTGCATTATGAAATGGAAAAAAGATGCAATATGTAATGAAAACCTGAAAAAAGGAGAGATCATATATATTATAGTTTTTTCTGTATTATCACTTTTGCTTGGAGTAGAGAGTTTTGTTACTCATTTTGTTGCTTTTGTATTTGGTATTATTGTGGGTCTATTATTAGAAAAGAAATCTAAATGTGAATAATAAATTTTGTAATACTGAGAGATAAATTTGAATTTGGTGGTGAGGTGGAAAATGATTAGAGTTATGGAGAACATTGACTTAGCACAATGTGGCATGATTTATTCAAAAGCATTCCCTATGGAGCATTGGGGAATAGATTGGACAGCAGAAAATGCAACAGAATATCTTCAAGATTTTTTTGAGCAGAAAAGATTTGTTGGGTATGTATATGAAGAAAATAGCGAAGTGTTAGGATGTATATTTGCACTTTGTAAGATTTCTGGAAGCAAAGAAGAGATTTACATTAATGAGATGGCAGTACTTCCCGAACGACAAGGGCATGGAATAGGTAAACAGCTATTAAATGCAGTTAAAGATTACAGTAAAGAAAAAGGACTTGCGGGAATTGTTCTTTATACAAGCGAGTATGCACCAGCGGCTAGGTTTTACGAAAAGAATGGATTTAAGTTATCAAATGGAACTATATGTATGTACTGCGAATAATTGAAAGGTAGTTTATAGAACCACTTTTAGTTTGTCAGAGCGACAAATTCCAATTTGTAGAAAACAGAAAATTTGAATTTGAAGGAGAGATATTATGAAAAAAATGCTTGTAACAGGTGGCACAGTATTTGTAAGTAGATATATTGCAGAATACTATGTTAGAAACGAATATGAAGTGTATGTACTGAACCGAAATACAAGAAAACAATCTGAAGGAGTAAATCTTATTCAAGCAGATAGACATAATCTCAAAGATATTCTAAAAAGCCACTACTTTGATGTGGTAATAGATACTGCATATACTGCTCAGGATGTTGATTCGTTATTTGATGGATTGTCAAGTTACGGAGATTACATTTTAATAAGTTCAAGCGCTGTATATCCAGAACATTGTGTCCAACCATTCAAAGAAAATGAACAAGTAGGTGTGAACAAGTATTGGGGTAAATATGGAACTGATAAAATCGAGGCAGAGAATGCTTTGATTAAACGAAATCCCAATGCATACATACTTCGTCCACCATATTTATATGGACCGATGAATAATGTATATAGAGAGGCATTTGTATTTGATTGTGCATTAGAAAGTCGAAGTTTTTACTTGCCTAAAGATGGTGATATGAATTTACAATTTTTTTATGTGGGAGATCTATGTAAATTTATTGATATTCTATTAGAAAATAAACCAGAACAGCATATTTTTAATGTTGGAAATTCAGGTGTAATAACTATTCGTAAATGGGTTGAATTGTGCTATCAAGTAGTTGGAAAAAAGGTGCAGTTTAAGAATGTTTACGATGATATAGACCAAAGAAAATATTTCAGCTTTTATGATTATGAGTATTATCTTGATGTATCGCAACAACACCGACTTATGAAACAAGAAAAAGACTTGTATGAAGGATTAAAAGAAGCGTTTATGTGGTATAAAGATAATAAGAATGAAGTTAATAAAAAGCCTTTATTTGAATTTATTGATGACACATTAGAACGTTAGTTATAGAGGTACAACTTTTAATTTTACGGAGGAAACTATGAGAATAAGACCATACCAAAATAAAGATTTTAATACTATATCCCAATGGATAACAGAGGAACGTTCACATGCTCTATTGTGTGCGAATTTAATACCTTATCCACTGGAGAAAAAAGGTTTTGATGATTTATTGCAAGAAGCGGAAGAACGATTTGGTGATAGTCCCTTTGTTGCAACTACGGATGATGGACAGTTGGTTGGTTTTTTCTGCTTTTCAGT
>JAZPXZ010000086.1:0-22197 GCA_045543915.1 Wujia sp. | reverse complement strand
TTTTAATAATTTAAATTAATTATCTGTATCAGAGAATGCACTATCCATAGTGGCATCGTAATCTTCTTTAATTTTATTATTTATATCCTCTGACTGTTTAGCATAATCAACATCTTCAATCTGAGGAATTTCTAAAATCTGTTCTACACTAGCAACCTTTTTGACTTCTGATTCAGGTATACTCTTATCATCCCCATCTACTATTGCTGCGTCTATGGCTTCATTAATAGCAGTCATCTCTGGTGCAGGTGTGACTTCCTCTCTTACCAAAGAATCATCTTTAGTATTATCAAACAAATCAACTTGTTCAATAATCCCCTTTTTCTTTGACTCCTTAACAGGCACTTGAGTTCCGGCCAACTGGTGTACCATACTTTCAGCGTCCTCAAGCTCATCCTTAAGATTCTTATTCTTACAGCCTAAGCATATTACAACTATTATGAATACTAATAATAAACCAGATACACCAAATAGTATATAGGTGATTACTTCCTTGGTAAAGAATCCCTCATCCTTTAAGTCAGATGCTGGTATGGCGTTGATAGGTGTGGCATCCTCTGGTGTGGCATCCGCTGGAGTTGCCTCTACTATCACCTGCTCAACCACAATCATCGGAACATACCTTAAGAATGTATCTTCCTCAAGATCATAGTTGTAGAAGCCCGCATCTCCCGAAATATTCATGGCGTACACAAGGTACATCTTCATGTTTGCATTATAATCCTTAAAATATTCAACATCTGGCTTATATGCATTTACCTTGCAACCATTAATAGTGATAGAAGCTTCTATATATCCTGCCGGTAGTTCTACACCCTCAGGTACATCCATTATTACATATCTGTTATATCTGGATGTAAATTCCTGGTATTTTGCAAAGCAGTTCTTATCCTCAAGGTACATATACCATTCATATTCAACATCTTCCACAGAGGCTTCATCTGTCTCTTCCGGAATCAAAGGGACAACATACAACTTATCATTAGGTGCCTTATATGCCAGAACTGTCCATTTCTCATATTTTAATGTGGTAGACTCAAAGCCCTCTAAAGGTTCAATCCCTTCTTCGTAGTCCACAAAAGAATATCTAACACCATCTATCTCTGTAAATGGAGTTCCAACATCCTCTCCTACCATGACATGGATATCATAATATCTTACATCACCATTTTCAGCTGTTACTGCTACCTGAACGAAATTTTCTCCAGGTTCAAGTTCATTAGCCCCCCAAACACTTACGCCCGCATTGCTGTCATCAGCTGTTGCACTGACTGTAAGCTTTGTAACATCCTCATCAACCTGCGCAGTGTATGAGTTTGTGTATGGTGAAAATTCCGGTTCTAGGGTTCCCGGGCTTATACTAAGTGATGCCAGAAATGAATTATCTGACTTTCCGTCGTTATTCTCTGTTGTGCTAGATTCTGTAGTAGACTGAGTTGTGTTGTTATTTGATGATTCTGTGGATGGTGCCTCATTGGTAGGTGCTTCAGTTGATGGTGTTGAATTGTCAACAATAGTTACACTGGCACCCTGTGGTGAAACACCCAAGTCCGCTTCAGTAACAATATCCATTCCAGCTCCTGACACACTAAAGCTTGCCGTACCAGCACCTGTGGCAGTAAAAGTTGCACTTGCTGAACCATTTCCCATGGTACTAATTACACCACTACTTCCTATGCTTCCTCCGGAATATGATACCGGACCCGACCAACTAAGCTGAAAATCCGCAGCAAATGAAGCTGAGTAGCTATAGGAAACCGTTACTGTTATTGTATCGCCCACATTAACTTCACTGGAAGATACGCTTATATAAAGGGCAATATCCTCTGCATGTACTACCGGTGTAGTCATATTTATACATAATATTGAAATCAGTAGCAATACTATATATTTCTTTATCTTATTCATCTTTTACCTCCGACTATAAAGCTACTGCATAAGCTCCAAGCCCATAATATGTCTTTGAACCTTTACAATATCCTTGTAATTTATAATTCCGTCTTTATTAATATCTGCAATCAATCTAGCCTGCTCTGATGCTTCCTCTAATCCCATAATAATTCTTTGAATTTTCACGATATCCTTATAATTAATTGTTGTATCGCCATTCAAGTCACCCATAGAGCTTCCAACTGTGCCACCATTTGATGACGCCGCACCTCTATTAACAGTAATATTATAGGTTCTTGTGTTACCATTTTGAGCAGTAACTATTAGACTAACCAAATTAGTCCCCTCTGTCAGATTAATTGTTCCTGTTCCAGTTACACTGGCATTCTTGTTAACAGTTGTAGCTGAAATATAAATGCTTGTAATATTCTCAGAAACATTTAATGTATACTCAGTTGTCATATTAACATCAAATTCAGGTGTAAGAACATAGCCATCTACCGAAAGCGATGCCAACCAGTTGTTTGGATTACCTGCATCAGCCGGCTTATTTACCGGTGTTTCAGGCATATTGTTATATACTGGTATCTCAAAAACAAGAGTTGAGTTTAGTAAATTATTATTGCTGTACGCATTATAAACCGTAAGCGCCTCAGAAGCCGGTGCCTGTACATTAGTCATATACTGATGACTAAACAAACAACTTGTGTTAGTAACATTAAATTTTTGTGTATATAGTGTATCTTGTCCAACATTTATGTAAGATGTACCAAGGAACTGAGCTCCTCCAACTATAGACTTATATGGTGTATTCCATGGTCTTCCATAAGAGCCACCCTCTGTAGCTGCCCAGGCAAGTCCCTTTGTAGCAGCATCATTGCCATCATATGCTCCTATGTTATAAAAATTATATATACCTGGATAGGTCTCGCTGTTACCAAATGCACATACATTTCCGCTTGCCCCCATCTCCTGTTTAATTCTGGACGCAATATGATATGGACTAACACCTGAGGTTCTTGCTGCCTCTAATATTAACTGCGCATATGTAAGTGTCTCTCCTGAAGGAACAGTGTTCGACATAAATGTACCACTAAGTATTGCCTCTACCCCAGCCTCTGTTTGCATGCCCTCTACATAGGATAGACTTTCGAACACGAAAATGTAATTTTCATACATATAAGTACGAGGATCCAAATAATACGAAACAAGCTCATCTGAAGCTGCATACCAGGTTGAACCATCAAAAGGAGTCCATGTATCATTCTTGTAATTATAGCCCACCAAAGTAGATCTCCAACTATATCTAGGCAACGAAGATGTTCCCTGCACAAGGTTTTTTGCACTTGAGCTTGAATTAATCTCCCCAGCAACAACCTGGCTCCAATCAAGTCCGGTATATACTGCCTTAAATTCCCAGCTTGGGTATTTAGCATGCAAATCTCTAAGCATTACCTTGTAGCTTTCAGGAAATCCTTCATTAGCAAGTTTTGTTTCAAAATCAGTATCTGAGGATGGCTCCGAGGTAGCTCCTCCTGCCTGACTAATTGATATATACTGGGAAGCTGAATATCCAGTATATTCCTGTCCATTATAATTAACTGATATTTTATACCAGGTAGAGTTGCTTGTATCTAAGATAGTTACCTTAGTACCTGCTCTAAGATAAATTGTATTACCTGCGGCATCCTTTACCTCTGCCCCATCAGGAGCTTCTCTAAGTCTTAAATAATCACCGGTTATGGTTCCAGTTTGATTAGCACTGCTTCGCATATCAAATCCCCAAGGTCCAAGCAAGGTAAGTACCATAACCATAGCAATTAATATGTATGTTACCCTTTTTGTTATTCTCATTATTTCATCTCCAATATATCAATAATACAAATGTCAACTAAATTATGTAAACCAAACATAGTTATACATTTAAAGTATAACACAATATATTGTATATTGCATTAATTTTTTACAATTTTCCTTATATTTCATAAGATTTTCACAAAACGGAATATTTTTTATTATATAACAGATTTTTTTGTAAAATTTAAACAAAAAAAAGGAACCAGACTGATTTCTAGTTCCTTTAAGCTGCTAACGGGAATCGAACCCGTGACCTCCGCACTACCAATGCGACGCTCTACCGACTGAGCCATAGCAGCAACTCTATGCTTTTTTGCACAAGATAGATAATACTTTATTTAATTGGTTATGTCAAGAAAAACCTAATTAGATAGCTTAGATCTTATCCTCTGTAATGCGTTATTAACAGATTTTTCTGTCTTATTAAGCTTCTCCCCTATCTCTGCATACGACAAACCATCAAGGTAAAAATTAAGTACTTGTATCTCCAGCTTACTTAGTTTTTCCTTTACGATGCTTAGAAGCTCGCTTTCTTTTTCCTTTGCCAAAATTCTTTCTTCAGGATTATTGGCACCATCATCAATAAACAAATCCTCCTTGGTGGCACTTTCATCCTCAGAGCTTGTGTATATAGAAATGTATTGATTCAACGGAATGTGCTTTTTCCTATTTGCTGCAGTAACTGCGGACCTTACCTGATTTTTAACACAAAGGGTGGCAAAGGTTGAGAATAACGCTCCCTTATCAGGTTCAAAATCTCGAATTGCCTTAAATAAACCTATCATTCCCTCTTGATATAAATCCTCCGTTTCTGCACCAATAAGGTACATAGTACGAATTTCCTTCTTAACGATAGGTGAATGCTTTTTAATCATATATTCCATAGCATCATTGTCCTTACTATGAACAAGCCTTAATATTTCATTATCTGTCATACTATTATAATCCAATGACATCTAACCCCCATAAATATATCTAACCCCTACACATAGCATGTAGGGGTATATAAACTATCTACTTCTTTCCTAATCTCTGTCTAACAACCTCGTAGGCAAGTACTCCTGCAGCAACAGATGCATTAAGTGAATCTATATCACCCTTCATAGGAATTGATACAACATAGTCACACTTTTCCTTAACGAGTCTGCTAACACCGCTACCCTCATTGCCAATTACAAGACCAATTGAGCCTGTAAGGTTACAATCATACATTACCTGTCCATCCATATCTGCACAGGCAAACCACATACCTCTATCCTTAAGCTCTTCAATTGTCTTGGCAATATTAGTAACCTTAGCAACCGGTGTATAGTTAATAGCTCCTGCTGAAGCCTTAACAACTGTAGCTGTAAGACCAACAGCTCTTCTCTTCGGAATAATTACTCCATGAGCACCGCAAAGATTTGCAGTTCTTATTATAGCACCAAGATTATGTGGATCCTCAAGCTCATCTAGTATGAATACAAATGGTGGCTCTCCCTTTTCCTCGGCCTTAGCAAATATATCCTCTATATCAGCATATTCATAGGCAGAGCAAATTGCCATAACACCCTGATGCTTCTTAGTTGAAGACATCTGGTCAAGCTTTTCCTTACTTACAAAGTTTACAATTACATCCTTTTTCTTTGCATCTCTTAAAATAGAGCTTATAACTCCATCTCTAAGTCCATCCTGAAGATAAAGCTTATCTACAGTCTTGCCAGAACGAAATGCTTCAAGAACTGCATTTCTGCCCTCTATAATATGCTCGTTCTCATTCTGATTATTCTTATTAAAATCCTTCTGATTATCCATATCTGTCTGTTTGCTTATATGGGACTGGGTCTCCATATCCTTTCACTTATTTATATAATGTACTTAGTCAATTACAAATAAATTTACTTGATTTATATAACAATACATTTATCTAATTATTTATTGATGCTCTCAGCCAGCTTCTCAACCATGCTTCGAAGCTCTTCATTCTCAGCCTTAAGCTGTTTGATATCATTTAAAACAGGGTCAGGAAGATGTACCTGGTCAAGGTCAAGTCTTGGAATCTTAACATTCTCCTGCTTAACCACTCTTCCCGGAACACCCACAACAGTTGAATTAGGCGGAACCTCTGATAATACAACTGAACCGGCACCAATTTTAGAATTTTCCCCAACTGTAAATGAACCTATAACCTTAGCACCTGCACTTATCATAACATTATCGCAGATGGTAGGATGACGCTTTCCTGTCTCTTTACCTGTACCACCTAAGGTTACTCCCTGATATATAGTAACATTGTCACCGATTATAGTTGTTTCGCCAATTATAACTCCGTGTCCATGATCGATGAAGAAGCCCTCACCAATGGTAGCACCCGGATGAATCTCTATACCGGTCTTACGAGCAGTTCTCTGTGAGATATACCTAGCTAGAAAATATCTCTTCTTAAGGAAATGTTTGTGAGCCCTACGATAGTTATATATTGCTCTAAAGCTTGGATAAAGCAAAACCTCAAGATTATTCTTAATAGCAGGATCTCGCTCCTTAATAACCTTTGACTGCTCCTTATAATATTTAAACCATGACATAATAATCACCTACTTTATATTGTGTTTGAATTTCTTTAGTAATTATTATTTATTCTCATACATATCTATCATTCTATCCACGAAAGAATTAAGCTTAGCCATATCACCCTTAAGGTACAGATATCCAAATAAAGCTTCGAGTCCTGTAGCCTTACGATACTCGCCCATAGTAGCATTCTTAGCCTTGGAGTGGGTTGTTGCATTACGACCACGCTTATATATATCCATCTCATCCTCTGCAAGCTCATCCATAATGCTGTCTATAAACTGAGCTTGATTAACTGCCTTAACTATATTGCACACATCCTTGTGGTACTTATAGGTTTGCTTGTTAGAATTCTTAACATAGTAGGTCTTAACAAGTAAATCCAAGGCACTGTCACCAATATACGCTAACGCAAGTGGTGAATACTGATATGCTTCCTTCTCGGACATATTTGATTGATTAATGCTTTCTTCTAACTTTAAGCTCTCTTCCATATTAAGCTCTCTTCCATCTTACGCCTTCTCTTGTATCCTCTAAGATAATCCCCTTCTCTGTAAGAAGATTTCTAATCTCATCTGCTCTAGCAAAGTTCTTAGCCTTTCTAGCATCCTGTCTCTCCTGAATAAGGTTCTCAATCTCTTCGTCAAGAAGACCCTTCTCCTCCTTAATGATAATACCAAGAATATCACTTAAAAGCTCAAGTGTGCTGTATGCCTTAGCAGCAAACTCCTTAGTTGTATCAGCATTAACAGATGTGTTAATAAGCTTAACTAACTCGAATATAATAGAAATAGCATCTGCTGTATTAAGGTCATCCTCCATAGCAGCCTCATATCTCTTAACTAATTCATCCATAGCAGCTACATTTGAAGCTTCTGCCTCAGTCATGGCACCTTCAACACCTGAACCCATAACCTCTTCAAGACGAGATGCAGCTGTCTTAATTCTATCTAAACCATTCTTTGATGACTCTACAAGCTCAGCTGAGAAGTTAAGCGGACTTCTGTAATGAGCTGAAAGCATAAAGAATCTAATAACCTGTAAATCATACTTCTCGCCGATTTCTCTTACTGTAAAGAAGTTACCAAGAGATTTAGACATCTTCTCATTGTCAATCTTAAGGAAACCGTTATGCATCCAATATCTTGCAAACTCTGCATCATTTGCAGCCTCACTCTGAGCTATCTCATTCTCGTGATGAGGGAACACAAGATCCTCTCCACCTGCATGAATGTCAATAACATCTCCGATGTATTTCTTAGACATAACTGAACACTCTAAGTGCCAGCCTGGTCTACCATCGCCCCAAGGTGATGGCCATGAAGGCTCGCCCTCCTTCTTAGGCTTCCAAAGAACGAAATCGAGTGCATCCTCCTTCTCATCCTGTCCTGAAACCTTAAGCTCTCTATTACCTGCACGAAGGTCATCTAAATTCTTCTTAGAAAGCTTACCATAATCTGAGAACTTTCTTGTTCTGAAATATACGGTACCATTTACCTCGTAAGCATACTCCTTCTTAATTAGAGTCTGAACCATAGCTATCATATCATCGATTTCCTCAGTTGCCTTAGGATGTGTTGTAGCCTCCTTAACATTAAGTGACGCCATATCCTTCTTACACTCTTCGATAAATCTCTCTGATATAACCTTTGAGTCAACGCCCTCAGCGTTTGCCTTCTTAATAATCTTGTCATCTACATCAGTAAAGTTAGATACATAATTTACCTCATAGCCCTTGTACTCAAAGTATCTTCTTAGAGTATCAAATACTATCATTGGTCTTGCATTACCAATGTGAATATAATCATAAACTGTAGGTCCACATACATAGATACCTACCTTACCTTCATTTATAGGAGTGAAGTCATCTTTCTTCTTAGTTAAAGTATTAAAAATCTTCATCTTAATCTACCTGTACGTTTAAAACGCAATCCTTTCGAAATCTAGTTATTATATACATTTATCCCACTATAAAATAACCTTATTATAAGATATTCTAATGAGGGGGGTTTGTCAATAAAAAATAGCCGATTAAAATTAATCAGCTATTTTTACACCACTTTCCACTATACAATATGGTATACCTTTTCTTAGGACAAGCATAGGTTTAATAAGCCCCTTACTCTTCCATGCAGCTTTACTCATACAAACTACGATTTCTCCATCCTTATATTTTACTTTAGCAAAATACTTGTAGTCCTTTCCTAAAGCCTGCCATGGCTTTCTCTTTACTCGCCAATATATAACCATATCAGCAGGCACACAGCTATATATATTAATTCTTATCATATCAGTAATAAGCTTTCCTATTCCTAAAACAATAATCAATAATACACCAACAATTCCTCTTGTTAATGTTCGAAATCTTCGGTTAGCCAACCACTGATATCCATGGCCCAGAATGTCACCACTATACAAGCTTGCCTTGTCGCTAATTTCATAATATTTGTCTAATCCAAAGGCAGCTAGAATCAAAACAAATGCAACAACTGCTAATATTGCACAAATTCGTCTTCCTATAATTTCCCGGACCTGCTTAACCTCCCTAACACCTAATTCCTGTCCAACCTTATCATCAGATACCAAAAGCTTCAATTGCTCCATTAACAGAGCATAATTCTCTGTATTTCTATATATTACATAGTTCTCTTCATTTTCATATCCTGAATTTAGCCATACAAGCTTTACCTTACAACCCTTGGAAAAACACTTTATACTTCTTACACCAACTATCTTATGACAATATCTTTCAAATTCATCTGAGGCAAGTAGCCTCTCTGCGAATTTATATTTTTTATTGATTTTGAAATACCTTTCCATGCGGGCAGCTCTTCTGACATTTCTGGCTGAAGCTCTATTTCTACCCATAGCACAAATCATATACATAAAAATATATAATATAGAAGGGGTTGCCTTTATCTTTTCTTTTAGGTTTACTTGTTGTTCTATGTATGCCCCTAATCTACCATCCGCCATATGGGCAACATATAATCCTTTATCCTTATCCATAATAAAACAGATATATTTGTTTCCAATAGAAAAATATTTACCAATTGCAAGAATCAATAAAATAACTCCAACAGAAACACCCATAACTAACCAAAAGCTTGCCCACGCCTGCCAGCTCCCAGGTTGTATTCTGTAATTAACTGTTTTAGCAACTGCATTGTATAATGAAAATCCACCAGCAAATATTCCTATAATTGCTCCAAATATTAAAAGAAAAAACAAGTAAAAAAACACTTCATTATCAAACTGCTTATCCCTGCAAAAAACTCGATTATCACCAAATAATCTATCGTCTTCAACTAATTCATAATCTGTCTTTTGGGCTGATTTTTTATCTGATCTGATATTTCCATCTGTCTGTTGCAAATTTTTGCTTCCATCATCCTTCGTATTGATACTAGCTTCCTTATTCTTTAAGACTTTTATATTTCTTCTCAAAGGCATAATACCTGCAAATACAGTTAACGCTAAAAAAATCGAAGCTAGAATTATATTAGATACAATACCTTCTGTCGTACTTTCATACTTTATCATAGAAAGCGTCATAATAAGAATAATTAAACCTAGTATAGATACTAAAGCTCCGCCTATTACTCCGATAATAGCTTTTATTTTCCTGTTCCCCATTAAAAATAGTCCTTTCAATTAAAAATGAGAGCCTACCCTAAGGTAAACTCTCATTTATTATATCACATTATATCAAAAGTCCAAGTATCTCATTGCTTCTTGCCACAAATGCAGTCATAGCCTCCGGACTAAGTGGCTTGTTAGCAAGTACAGCTAAATCATAGAGCTGGCAGCAAATCTTATCTGCGTGCTCTCCTTCAGGATTATCAAGCACATACTTAACAAGCTTGTTAGATGCGTTAAGGACTAAGGTTTCGCCCTCACCACCAAACATAGCCATATCCATAGGACCACCCATGCTGTAGGCCTTCATCATCTCTATCATTCTTCTCTGTTCTTCTGAAAGAGTAAGCATAGATGATATTGATTCATTCTTAAGGTTCTCAACCTTAACATTAAGCTTATCGTTACCGGTAGCCTTCTTAAACTTCTCTGAAAGCTTATCAGTGTACTCCTTAATTAATTCCTCTGAAAGTGCCTCTCCTACAAAGTTATCTGAAAGGTCAGCATCTATACGAAGGAACTTAACATTCTCATTCTTTGACTCAAGGTGAGTGATGTATGGGTTGTCAATGTTGTGTACAAGGTACACAGCGTCCATGCCCTCCTCCTTGAACATATTTATATACTGTGACTGTGCCTGCTCATCTGATACATAGAACACCTTATTCTCATACTTTTCCTTACCTGCCTCAAGGTACTCAGGAAGTGTAAGGTACTTGCCATCAAGGTTCTTAAAGAGCATATAATCAGTCATCTTCTCACAGAACTTATCATGCTTCAAGCAACCAAACTTGATAAATGGACTAAGATCATCCCAGTATTTCTCATAGTTTTCCTTATCTGTCTTGCACATACCAGAAAGCTTATCAGCCACCTTCTTAGTAATGTAGTCAGATATCTTCTTAACAAAACCATCGTTCTGAAGTGCACTTCTTGATACATTAAGTGGAAGATCCGGACAGTCGATTACACCCTTTAGAAGGAGTAAGAACTCAGGAATTACCTCCTTAATGTTATCAGCTATAAATACCTGATTATTATAAAGCTTTATAGTTCCCTCAAGCTGATCATACTGTGTATTAATCTTAGGGAAGTAGAGAATACCCTTTAGGTTAAATGGATAGTCCATGTTAAGGTGTATCCAGAACAGTGGCTTCTTAAAGTCAAGGAATACTCTCTGATAAAAATCAATATACTCCTCATCTGTACAATCCTTAGGATTCTTCATCCAAAGTGGATTAGTGTCGTTAAGTGGCTTTGGTTCGTCCTTCTTTGCTTCCTCGGCCTTGTCCTCTGCACTATCATCAGACTTAGCTTCCTTAACATCACCAACTAATTCATCATCAGGATCAACCTCGATAACCTTGTTCTTCTTTTCAGCAGCAGCCTTAGCTTCCTCTTCCTCCACCTTATCTTCGTTAATAAAGTAGATATTATATGGCATAAATGCACAGTACTTCTGGATTATCTCCTTAACTCTGTACTCATTTGCAAATTCATAAGACTCCTCATTTAAGTAAAGTGTAATAGCTGTGCCTCTTACATCATCATCACTTTCCTCCATAGAGTAATCAGTTCCACCGTCGCACTCCCAGAATACTGGCTTTGCACCCTTTTGATATGAACAGGTCTCAATTGTAACCTTATCAGCTACCATAAATGCTGAGTAAAAGCCTAAACCAAAGTGTCCAATAATCTGATCCTCGTTAGTCTTATCCTTATACTTGTTAATGAAATCTGTAGCACCTGAGAAAGCTATCTGGTTAATATACTTCTCAACCTCCTCCTCAGTCATACCGATACCATTATCTACAAAGGTAAGGGTCTTGTCCTTTGCAGAAGCATAAATCTCAATCTTATACTCCTCGCCTTCTACCTCCTGATAATCACCCATAAGAGCAAGCTTCTTAAGCTTAGTAATAGCATCACAACCATTTGATACAAGCTCTCTGATGAAAATGTCGTGGTCTGAATATAACCACTTCTTGATAATAGGGAAAATATTCTCACTGTTAATTGATAAGCTTCCCTTCTTCTCCATTAAAAATCGCCTCCTAGATATATAATAATTTTAGTTTTGTCCCCTCATAAGAACATTGTTTATGTTCTACAAAGAGTATAATACTCCCCTATTTTTCCAATGTCAAGAAAAAATTAGCACTCTCTTAATGAGAGTGCTAACAAAGCGTTCAAATGAGATGTGCAGATATAAAAAAATATGTATGCATAAGTTCACTTATATGCACACATATTTTTTCATATCTATACTGCGAATGCCCGCGACACGAGCAAGCTATGATTGCGAGAGTCAAGCACATCTCATCTTAAATATAATATTTTTCAACTGTCTCATCCCACAGCTGTTCTAATCTCTTATCTAAGGTAAACACCTTAAGTGAGGTTCCTGTAGTAATATTAAGCTGTTCCCCTTCAAAATGAATATTATAAAACAGGGCTCCTACATCTTCTGACTTAACAGGAAGATTATTCATCTCAATTAATCTTGTAATATTATCTCTGTTAAACATTAGAATAATCTTAAAATTAATTGGAAGCTTCTTACCCTTCATAAGATCATAGATTACATGCTTAACCTGTCCCCAGCTTATGTACTCCGATTGCTCAAGTTCCTTTTGCTCTTCCTCATCATAGTAATCCAAATTTAGCTTACCACCGATAAAATAGTCTAAGGCTCCCTTTACTCTAGCCTCGTACAGATAAAAGCTGTCGAATCTTTCGTTAACCAGAAGCTGGTTCATATAATTTTTAATATCCTCTACATCAAAGCTTTTCATCTTACCATCCTTAACCCTAATTAAGCTCTATCATAATAATATGTCTGTCACCAACTGGATTGACAACTCTACTTATACTTAACACACCTGGTATATTGCCAATAAAATCATAAGTATATAAGCTTTCATCATAATCAGTTGCGGCAAACTCAAAGACTCCTGTAATATTTTTAGATGCCTCATTAGCCATTACCTGTTCTAAGTCATCATACTCATACACTAAACCATTGTAATCGTAATAGTTATATAGTTCACCATTACATTCCTCAAATAAATCACTACTCCAAATATGAGTGTCATCCATCTCATCATCTGTTATATTAAAATAAGTATGTGATACAAACTGTCCTGTATCAGGTATTGGATCATCCCAGGTTGCGTCAACCTGATACCACTCACCATCAAGCTTCACCATATTCCACGCATGAAGCTCACCGTTAGCAGTTCCTGTCATAATACCATTCTCTACACCTGCACAGGTAAGCAATAAGCTCATAGCCTCTGCATATCCGTTACATACTGCTACTCCCTGCACTATAACACCATATGCTCTAAAGGCATATTCCTTGGATTCGTCCTTTTGACCATATCTACAGTTAGCAACAATATAATCATGTATAGCTAACTCTTTTTCATAATCTGTCATTCCAGGCTTGATTATCTCGTCTAATATCTCCACTGTTTTCTTATATAGCTTGCTTGCCATAGGTCTATCATCAGGAATCTCTCCATTATTCAAATATTTATCCTTTACATAATAATTATCTGATATTTCATATATAAATGTAATCTTCTGTTTCTTACCATTTTTTGTATTAATTATATATTTATCTACTATTCCATTAACACTGCAAACATAATCATTAATACTATTAAGCTCATTCTCAGATATACCAGAAATGTAAAATGTCCCCTTATCCTTTCCCTCATCTATCTGTGAATTAACTATTTCCGCCAGTTCAACCACATTATCAGCTGTAACTTCGGGATTCGCCTTAGCACCAAATTCCCACTCATATAAATAGGCTATTACTATTATTACAATAATCAACACTGGCACAATCCAATGTATTCTTTGTTTTTTCTCCTCCATGCTATATCCCCTTAATACTATTCTTCATCATCTACATCTTCATCATTGTTATTAGCCATGCGACCTGTAACTAATAGTACAATCGTCAATATTACTGATACTATAAGACATATTGCCACAAGAAGTGGTCTACTATTATCTCCTGTTGCAGCCGTTAAAAATGTATATAAATCTACCATGCTTTATCCTCCAAAGTATTATTATATCTAAATGTTTTTGCTATCCTAATCAACCATTTTATTTTAAAACAATACATTTCCATAATCAACTTTTTTTTAGGAATTTATCACACTTGTTTTTGCATTAGGTTAAAATGATACATTTTTCTTGAACACCTTCAAAATATGTTGTAGAATAAAAACTCAGGAAACTAGTCAAAATATATCACTAGTAGAAAATTCAAATAAATGTGAGGTACATATTATGGCACAGCTTTGGGGTGGACGATTCACCAAGGAAACCGACAAATTAGTATATAACTTTAATGCTTCTATCTCCTTTGATCAGAAGTTTTATAAACAAGATATTCGCGGAAGTATTGCTCATGTTACTATGCTTGCTTCATCTGGTATTTTGACTGAATCAGAGAGAGACATGATAATTGATGGCTTAAATGGTATTTTAAATGATGTAGAAAATGGTACTCTTGAAATTACAGATACCTACGAAGATATTCACAGCTTCGTAGAGGCCAACCTTATCGACAGAATCGGTGATGTAGGTAAGAAGCTTCATACTGGTCGTTCTAGAAATGACCAGGTTGCTCTTGATATGAAGCTATACACTAGGGATGAAATACTTGAGGTAAAAGCTTTGGTTGTAAATCTTATGAAGGATCTTCATCAGCTTATGAAGGATAACACCAATACATATATGCCAGGCTTTACTCATCTTCAGAAAGCTCAACCTGTTACATTTGCTCACCATGTAGGAGCTTACATGGAGATGTTCAAGCGTGATTACAGCAGACTTTCAGATATATACGACAGAATGAATTACTGTCCACTTGGATCAGGTGCACTTGCAGGAACTACCTATCCTCTTGACAGAGAACTTACTGCTTCTCTTCTTGATTTTACAGGACCTACCTTAAATAGTATGGATTCGGTATCAGACAGAGATTATGTTATCGAAATGCTTTCAGCATTTTCAACCATTATGATGCATTTATCAAGATTCTCTGAGGAAATTATTATCTGGAACTCTAATGAGTATCAGTTCGTAGAGCTTGATGACGCATACAGCACAGGAAGCTCAATTATGCCACAGAAGAAAAATCCTGATATTGCAGAGCTTGTTCGTGGCAAGACTGGCCGTGTTTACGCAGCACTTACTTCTATCCTTACAACCATGAAGGGAATTCCACTTGCATATAACAAAGATATGCAAGAGGACAAAGAACTTACCTTTGACGCAATTGACACAGTTAAGGGTTGCCTTGCACTTTTCACAGGTATGATTTCTACAATGAAGTTAAATAAATCAATTATGGAAAAAAGTGCCATGAACGGATTTACAAACGCTACTGATGCTGCTGACTATCTTGTAAACCATGGTGTTCCTTTTAGAGATGCTCATGGCATTGTAGGACAGCTAGTACTCTACTGCTTAGACAAAAATATATCACTTCTTGATATGTCAATGGAAGAATACAAAGCAATCAGCCCTGTTTTTGAAGACGACATATATCAGGCAATTAGTCTTGAAGAGTGCGTAAGCAAGAGAAATACAATCGGCGCACCAGGAGTAGAGGCAATGGCAAAGGTTATTGCTATAAACGAAGAATACTTGAATAACTTAAACTAGTAAAACTTAATACTCTCAATAAAGGAGATACATTATGAATAACACAACAAAGGGACAATATGAATTAGCTAGAAAAATGCTTACAGGTCACATAGATATAGATGAAGTAGTTCTTATGTCTGGCCTACCAAAAGAAGTAATTGAAAAGCTTAATGAGGAGATTAATCCAAGAAATTCTGAGGTTCAAATGCTTAAGGACCTTGATACTGTAGACCTTAACATCGGACAAATCCTCTTCGATAATCTTCCTGCCGAAGATGATGCAGAAGGCTTTCACCAGTAAAGCATAAATTACATTATGAGAAGTCAAAGTGAAAGTTGAAATCCCAGTACATTCTTTGTGCTGGGATTTTTCGTTCTTAGTTGGAGTAGTGGGGTATCTGCTAACACGCAGTCTTCGGATTGATTTTCTACGGTCTGAACAAAGTTATCTTAAGGTGACGGGGCCGCCTTTGACGGTACATCCATGTACCCAAAGGCTACGCCGACATCCTGTCGGCCTGTGCCCCCTGAATTAAGAATTCAGACCTAGAAAATCTAATCCTTGATGCTATGGTTAGCTAGATATCCCCACATTACTCCAACTATAATTACATATGTATCAGCACAAAGAATGTACCGGTTCAACTTTCACTATCGCCGTAGGCGATAGCAAAGGTTTTCTCTGCCATATAATTTTTTGTATGTGCATCCTCTTGAGTTAGTAAGGCTTTATACAGATGGCGTACTTAAAATCACCCCGACAAAGCGTGTTATAAAGTACCCCTTCTGTATAGCCGGAACAAAAAACACCTGCACATACAAAATGTATGGCAGGTGTGAAAATCTTTGCTCTGACTTCTCATAATGTAATTTATCAACTACTCAGCAGGAGTTGGTTCTGGAGTGGGTTCCGGAGTTGGCTCTGGAGTTGGTTCTGGAGTTGGTTCCGGAGTTGGCTCTGGAGTTGGCTCTGGAGTTGGCTCTGGCACAGGTACCTCAGTTGCTGGTGTTTCTGTTGCTGGCGTCTCTGTCGCTGGCGCTTCTGTCGCTGGCGCCTCGGTAGTTGGCGCTGCTGTAGTTCCTCCAGCTGCCTCTGTAGCTGCTGTGGTCTCATCCTCCTTCGGCTCCTCTGTAGTAGCCTTTGTAGTTGGTGTATACCATACTACAGCTTCCGGATTATCTGGATCATCACTGTCATAGCATTCAAAATCCGGTGCCAGCTGATCAGCCATATATTCTGTTGTTCCCTCTTCCTTTTGATTTGCCACATGACTATCTATGGAATCTATCAATCCGACCTGATCACCATCCTCAGTTACATAAACCTCGGTAGTTGGCTCGATTTTTTCTATCTGTCTTTTTTGAACCTCCGAATCAATCAAACAATAGGTTCCTATTCCTACAAAACATGCAACTGCCAAATATAATGTAATAAAAATTGCCTTCTTGTTCATTACAAAATTTTCTCCTTCATGTATTTCTCTACCATAGTAGTTATATCATAGTAAAACAAAAATTACAAACCTTATTTTAAATAATTTTTCATTGTTTTAAGGGCATTTTTTTCCAATCTACTAACCTGTGCCTGGGATATGGATATTTCCTCTGCCACCTCTGTTTGGGTCTTTCCCTCAAAAAATCTCAATTTTATAATATTAAATTCTCTTCTATCCAGCTTACTCATAGCATCCCTTAGTGACAGGTTTTCAACCCATAACTCCTCTCCATTGTTTTTATCACCTAGTTGGTCAATCAAGAACAAGGTGTCCTGTCCCTCCTGAAATACAGGCTCATACAAAGACATAGGAGTTGCAATTGCATCAAGCGCATTAACTATATCTTCCTTAGGCATTTCTATCTCCTTTGATATCTCATCTATGGATGGTTCTCTGCCCAGCTTTCTAGTCAACATTTCCTTTGCATATATTGACTTATATGCTATGTCTCTTAAAGACCTGGATACCCTAATTGTGCTGTAGTCTCTAAGATACCTCCGACACTCGCCTATGATCATGGGTACAGCATATGTGGAAAATTTCACCTGAAGACTTCTATCAAAATTATCTAGTGCCTTAATAAGTCCTATACAACCTACTTGAAATAAATCATCAGCGCTTTCATCATTGGAATTAGTAAATCGCTGAATAACACTTAAAACTAATCTAAGATTCCCCTTAATAAATTCCTCTCTAGCACTTTCATCACCCTTATCCATACGTTCAAACAAAGCTTCCTTTTCTTGTTCTGTAAGTAAAGGAAGCTTTGATGTGTTTACTCCGCAAATCACTACCTTGTTAGGTGCCATTTTACTATTCCTCCACATGTATTTTCATACTGTAAAGGATTAACATTTGTGGAATAATCTATTCAATTTTGGGTGTGTCAAGTTTTGGAAAATATAAATCTATGATTTGTTCTGTGCCGCAACTAATGACTCACTATTATAAATCTGACGAAGCTTTGGCTTCTCTATCTTACCAGTAGGATTACGTGGAATATCTGCAAATATAATCTTACGTGGTCTCTTATATCTAGGAAGCTCCTTACAGAAGGTCATTATTTCATCCTCTGTAACAATCTTACCAGGCTTAAGCTCTATAATAGCTGCTGAAATCTCTCCAAGACGTGCATCTGCAATACCTATTACAGCCACATCCTTGATAGCCGAATGCTTGCTTAAGAAGTTTTCTATCTGCACTGGATAAATATTCTCTCCACCGGAAATGATAACATCCTTCTTACGGTCTACTAAGAAGATAAATCCATCCTCATCAAGCATAGCCATATCACCTGTATGAAGCCACTCGCCCTTAAGCACCTCGTTAGTAGCCTTTCTATCCTTGTAGTAGCACTTCATAACACCAGGTCCCTTAACGGCAAGCTCACCTACATCACCTTGAGCTACCTCATTGCCTTCCTCGTCAACTATCTTAACCTCCCATCCATAGCCTGGAATACCGATAGCTCCAACCTTATGTATATTCTCAGTTCCAAGGTGCACACAACCTGGTCCGATAGACTCTGAAAGTCCATAATTTGTATCATAATCATGGTTAGGGAAGATTTCCTTCCACTTCTTAATTAAGCTCTGTGGAACTGGTTGAGCACCAATATGCATAAGCCTCCACTGGTCTAGCTTATAATCCTCCACCTTGATTTCTCCTCTTTCAATGGCAAGAAGGATATCCTGCGCCCAAGGCACGAGGAGCCAAACTATAGTACAGCCCTCATTTGAAACTGTTTCAAAAACACTCTTAGGTGTAACTCCTTTAAGAAGAACCGCCTTACTTCCCGAGAACAAACTTCCGAACCAGTGCATCTTGGCACCTGTATGATAAAGTGGTGGAATGCAAAGGAATACATCCTCTCTACTCTGCTTGTGATGATTCTGCTCACAAGCTGCTGAGTGCATAAGCGATGTGTGGTCATGAAGAATAGCCTTAGGGAAGCCAGTTGTACCTGATGAAAAGTATATTGCTGCATCATCCTCATCAGTTATCTCTATATCTGGCTTTCTGCTTGAACAGTTTGCAGTAAGCTTATCATAGTCCTCCGCAAATGTAGGACAATTGCCACCTACATAGAACAACAGTCTATTCTTCTCTATCTCATCTGCTATCTCCTCAATACGGCCGATAAACTCTGGACCAAATACAAGGATATCTACATCAGCAAGCTTAAGACAATACTTAATCTCCTCTGAATCATATCTAAAATTAAGTGGTACTGCTAATGCTCCTGTCTTAAGTATACCAAAGTATATTGGCAACCATTCAAGACAATTCATAAGAAGAATACCAACCTTATCCCCTTTCTTAATTCCCCTGGAAATAAGAAGGTTTGCAAAACGATTTGCCTTCTCATCAAATACAGCCCAAGTAATCTCTCTTCTATAATCGCAGTATGGATTTGACTCAATAAGCTCGTAATCTCTCCATGTAACTCTCTTCTTCTCCTGAATCTCAGGATTAATCTCTACAAGACACACCTCATCAGCGTACTCTCTTGCATTTCTCTCCAAATATTGTGTAATTGGCATTATAATTTACCTCTGTTTCTAAATAATACATTATAATACAGGCAAATATCGCTTTACCCATACATTTTATATTAGCTATAAGTTATATCCAAGCTCAAATGCCTTAAGGTTAAGGTCAACTGTCTTAGGTGGTACGATATTCTTAATGGTCTCAACCCATGCTTCCTTAGCAAACTCCATCTTAGTTGCAGTTACGCCAAGAATAATAGTGTTAAATACTCTTGTATTACCCATCTTCTCAGCCTCAGCCATAGCATTTACTGATATAACATTGTACTTAGCAGAAAGGTTCTCAATAATATTCTCTGGATACTCCATAGCGCCAGTAACAACTGTCATAGGATCAATTCTCTGGTCATTGATGATAATTGTTCCATCCTTCTTAAGGAAGTGTGCATATCTCATTGCCTCAAGTCTCTCAAATGCTATAAGAATATCTGCCTGCCCCTCTTCTACGATTGGCTCTGCAACATTCTCACCATATCTTACAAAGGTAACAACGCTACCGCCACGCTGTGCCATACCGTGAACCTCTGAAATCTTTACATCATAGCCTGCTGATGTAGTAATATTTCCAAGGATACGGCTAGCAAGGAGTGTTCCCTGTCCACCTACACCAACTATCATTATATTCACTGTATTCTTAGCCATATTACTCACCTGCCTTCTTCAATGATATTGCATCAAATGGACACTTACTCATACAAAGTCCACATCCATTACACATAGTCTCATCGATAACGATGTGTCCGTCCTTCTTAGTCATAGCAGGACAGCCTGGTACAAGACATGCTCCACACTTCTTACACTTCTCGTCATCCACTATACACTTGCCCTTTGGAACATAAGACTTAAGAAGCGCACAAGGACTCTTACAGATAATAACTGAAACAGCCTCTCTTGCTACCTCCTGCTTAATAATCTTCTCCATAGCATCAAGGTCAAATGCATCTACCTCATAAACATTTTCAATTCCCATAGCCTTGCAAAGATTGAAAATATTAATAGGATATGTAGGCTCACCCATAAGAGTCTTACCTGTTGCAGCGTGCTCCTGGTGACCTGTCATACCTGTAGTTGAGTTGTCAAGGATAAGAACTGTTCCTGTACCCTTGTTATAAACCATATTCATAAGTGAGTTAACACCTGTATGAAGGAATGTGGAATCACCGATTACTGCAACCCAATCCTTAATAAATTCTCTACCCTTAGCCTTCTCCATGCCGTGAAGAGTTGAAATACTTGCACCCATACATACTGTAGTATCAATAACATTAAGTGGTGCTACTGCTCCAAGAGTATAACATCCGATATCTCCTGCTGCATGAATCTTAAGCTTCTTAAGTACTGAGAATGTACTTCTATGTGGACATCCTG
This sequence comes from Wujia sp., assembly GCA_045543915.1. Taxonomy (GTDB): domain Bacteria; phylum Bacillota; class Clostridia; order Lachnospirales; family Lachnospiraceae; genus Coprococcus_C. The sequence goes on along the minus strand of JAZPXZ010000086.1, from coordinate 1,169 downwards.
GACAAAGTATAGGTGGTCTGTTAGGTACCTGTGCAGCTTTTTCTAAATCAAGCTCCTGACCTAAGATTGCCTTTCTAAGCATATTTGCTGAATACTCGCCCTGAACTGTAAATATTTCCTTACCGATAGCCTTAATACCCCAAGACTTAACCTGCTCCTCGATAACCGGCTCAAGCTCTTCTACTATATAAAGCTTATCAACCTTTGAAGCAAACTCCTCTATAAGCTTTCTAGGAAGTGGGTTAACGATACCAAGCTTAAGTACTGATGCGTTAGGAAGAACCTCCTTAACATACTGATATGGGATACCACTTGAGATAATACCAATAGATGTATCGTTAATCTCCATCTTGTTAATATCCATATCACAAGCGTCATTAGCTAAATCTTTAAGTCTCTGCTCTACGAATTTATGTCTCTCAATAGCGCAGGCAGGCATCATAACTGTCTTACGCATATCTCTCTCGTAAGGCTTATCAGCAACCTCTACTCTATCCTCAAGATTTACAACACCCTGTGAGTGTGAAAGTCTTGTAGTAGTTCTAAGAATTACTGGTGTATCATACTTCTCGCTAATCTCATATGCCTTCTTAGTAAATACTCTTGCTTCCTCACTATCTGATGGCTCAAGTACTGGAACCATAGCTGAACGGGCAACCATACGGCTATCCTGCTCATTCTGTGAGCTGTAAATACCAGGGTCATCTGCTGCAACAAGTACAAGTCCACCATTTACACCTATGTAGCTAACTGTAAAAAGTGGGTCTGATGCCACATTTACACCAACATGCTTCATAGAACAAAGTGAACGAACACCTGATATAGATGCACCAATTGCAACTTCCATGGCAACCTTCTCATTAGGTGACCACTCTGCGTATATCTCCTTATAGTTAATAATATTCTCACTAATCTCTGTACTTGGTGTACCAGGATATGCTGCAGAAACCTTAACTCCTGCCTCATAAGCACCACGGGCTATAGCCTGATTGCCAAGCATAATCTGCTGCTTGCTCAATATTTCATCCTCCATTTTCTCTTTACTAGCAATCAAAATTTAGTGATAAAATTTATCACAACACTGAAACCTATTATATATGATAAGCACTACTTTTTGCAATATAAATTTTTAACACTTTAACGCAAAAAAGTAGCCAACCTTAAAGGGC
>JAZPXZ010000085.1:0-72832 GCA_045543915.1 Wujia sp. | reverse complement strand
TCTAACATAATATAATGCCATGCAACCGAAAATATAATTGTAAATATTATCTCTATAAGATAATAAACTATTTTATTCTTCATCCCCCATACCTCCCATACATTTCTGCAATAACTATCCTAATTATACAAAAATATATTTACTACCACAAGAAAAAAGATGCCTCATAATATATATGAGGCACCTCTTATTGTCATTTTTTCCTAATCGGATGTCTAATCACTGTCTTACACTTTTCAGGTGCTGTCTTCCTTGGATCAGACAAATATATCTCGTGATGAAGTCGCTTATCATTTATATCATTCTCGTATCCATTTTCTGCAAGATACTCATCCATTAAAGCAACACTTGCCGGCTCATCATCATATGAGCCATTATGCATTATCTGAACACATAGCCCTTCATCTATGGTCATAAATTCCGCTACAGAGCAATCTATCTTTTTCTTTTTAGTTGCAGTTTCTACCGCCCAATCAAAATCCTTCTTGGTTATAAAATCAGGCAAGCGAATAACCGAAATCCACTTAAATGTATCTTTATTTCCATAATCTATACCATCCACACCATCCTGCCACCAAAAGCCTTCTAAAGGAGGCACAACATATTCGAAGAATCCTTCTATCTTATAATCTGTCTTATAGCTCATCTTTAATGTGTATGCCACAGCATAAAGTACCCCTATTGCATTCTTATATTCACCATCTTCTTCGTTTGGGTTTCCCTCACCACGGACAGCTATGTAATTTGCCTTAGGAACAGTCACTATCTCAGGTTTGTTCTTAGGCATATAAAACTCTTTGTACTCTTTCTTAAAATCAAACGCCATAACAATACCTCCAGATTCTATAACTCTGCCTTTAACACCATAGGCTCAATATACTCCTTAATAAGCTCCATAGCATCAGGCACTCTAGGCTTAAAATATGCTCCCACAGCCACAACTAACTCTTCCTTAGGATTTACATATATAACATTTCCACCATCACCAAGGGCTGCAAATGAACCTACTGCCTCATCTATAATCCACCAAAGATAACCATACTTAAGAGTTCGTTTAGCTCCTATGCCCGGCTTCCATACACTTTGAACCTTGGTACATTCTGCAATCCACTCCTTAGACACAAGCTGTGTTCCATTCCAGTTACCTTGGTTAAGATATAGTTTACCTATCTTAATCATATCTTCAGGTGTAATTGCAAGTCCAAAACCTGCAGTATGAACACCTGTAGGTCCTTTCACCCAACCGTGAACTGTTTTACTCTTGTAAAAAGCCATCTGTTCTTCCTTGTTAGTAAATATAATATCTCCTGGAATATTAATCTCTAAAGGCTCAAACAAATAATTCCTTGCAAACTCAAGCACTGACATACCTGTTGTATTACAAAGTATTCCTGCAAATATATCCGGTCCTATTATAGGTGTATATCTAAACTCTCCTATCTTTCCCTTGCCACCAAGAAGGTCGAGTGATGCCTTAACCCAGTCACCACTTGTAAAATACTTTGTATAGGGAGCATACTTGTACTTATATGGTGCTGTCATAGTGAGCAAATCACGAAGCGTAATATGCTGAATGGTTTTCTCACCTCGCTTAGGAGTATAATCCGGGAAAAATTCTAATACCTTTTGATCTACACTCTTTATATATCCCTTATCCATAGCTATACCAATCAATATGGATACAACACTCTTTGTAACCGAAAACACATGAAAGGGACTTTCAATATTGCACCCCTGCTGATAATACTCATACACCATCTCATTACCACGAGACACAACAATAGCCCCGGTATTACTATGTTTTTCTCTAAGCATTCTTTCCAACTGTTCCTTATTCACAACGAATCCTCCATTTCCTTAAATGGGTTCAATAGGAACATATATATCCACCTTAATCAGGCCATCCTTATCCTCCTTAGGATTATTAAGATACACCTCGTAAGGAGTAGCATTTCTTGGAACATATCCACTCATCATAAGCCAGTTACGATACATATGATCCCATGCATCCTCAAACTGTCCCGGATTAATCTCGTAGTGTCCCACCGCAAAAAGACCACCTTCAAGCTTTGTCACACCAAGCTTACCATCCTCCTTTGCCACACAACCCTCAGGTACAGTAAGGCAAAGACTTGTACGAAAATGCTTTTCATCTCCAAATTCAGGATTATCGTGATACATAACAAGGAATTTATTCTTTCCATCCTTAAGCAACCCCTGCTTATAAGAAAGCCTGAATAATTCCTGCATCCATTTTGCAAAGGTTCGTCCCAAGGACTTATATGTACCCACATGTCTTATGTAAACTAATTCTTCATCTTCCATGTTTACAACTCTAACCTGTCCAGTATTAGGAAATGGTTCCTCAACCCATTTTTTATTCTTTACAGGCTTATTGTACTCAGATAAGAATAGGTTTTCTTTGCAATTCGTGCTATATTTCTTCCTATATGCCAAAGGGCTTAAGCCATAATGAGTTTTAAACGCTCTAGAGAATATGGCAGAATCCCCAAAACCTAGGTCATATGCTACATCTGTCATATTCCTGTCCTGTCTATGTGCAAGTATGAACAAGGCCTTCTCCATACGAACTCTATTTACATACTGCAATAGAGACTCATCCATCACACTCTTAAATATACGATTAAAATGATACTTGGAGAAGCCAGCAACCTCTGCTAGCTCCTCCGTAGTCATATTCTTACCGTAATTTTGCTCTATATAATCTTGTACCTTTTGAATACGGGAAATGTATTCATCTGAATAATTATCTGACATATTAATTCACCTTATCTTTTCGTCTTTGCTCATACAAGCTTTGAAGCAGTATTCCACCTATAATAAACACCAAAGCAATTAATGCTCTTAGTGTAATCTCCTCTTTTAATAACAATGCCGACACCACCAAGGATAAAAATGGTGTCAGATAAGCTATATTAGCAATCTTGGCTGTATTACCAGCTCCATTTAAAGCTATGGCCCACAGTAAATATGCTATGGCATCCACCACTATTCCAAGCCACAACATACCTAGCCATTGTTTACCGTCCAAGGAAACCCAATCCTCTGTTACAAGTCCTAAAATGTTTGAGCATACTGCTGCCACCAGCCAAAATATCATCATGGATATACTTTGGTCATAATTACATTTCTTGTTCAGTACAGAAAAAAGACCATAGCAGGCTGCTGCAATTATACAGCTAACTATACCGAGGGTTACATTTCCCTCTGAGTTATCTCCACTTCCCATAGACAGCACCACAATTCCCGCAAAGGAACAAACCATAGCTATTGCCTTCATTACGGTAAGCTTCTCCTTCAAGATGATGCAGGAAAATATCACAAGCATAATAGGCCAAAGATAATTCACTATACATGCCTCCTGAGAGGTAAGCTGTGATAATCCATAGTAATATAGGGCTGAATATACGAATAGCCCTATAAATCCTAATCCGCTTATAATTCCTATATCCTTTAACCTCAGCGATTTCATCACATTTATCTTGCCCGTAAAGAAGTTGACTATTAACAAAAACCCTGAAGATATATAGCTACTTATAGCCAAGGCTTGTAAGTTGGGTATATCAGATAATAATAGCTTAACCACTGCAGCAAGGGTTGACCACATAAATACGGTTGTAATAGCGAAGATGTAATTTTTCTTCATTGGTTAATCCCCCATTTTTTCAGATTTAATCCATTTTCACTTCCCAATTTTCAATATTCACAGGATTTCCTGCAGAATCAATATAGAAAGTAACAGTCCCTTCACTACTTTCATATTTGTCATTTTCATTCCACATAAGCATTGACAGAGCATCTATCTTATAATATCCATTATCCATCTCTGTCACCTGGCAATAATCAGGATAAAAATAATTAACATTATATTCCACCAAGTGAAGAGCAGTTTCATAAAGACATTCATCAGATAAATCTGAAGAATCAATCAAATCCTTAGTTGTATTAACCAAAGAATGAACCTTGATATGATTTTCAATACAAGCATCATTTTCATAAGGATAGAAGTAACTCCAGTAATACTCAGCTTCATTATCCAGCATTTTATATTTTAAATATTTTCCATCCTTATCAACGATAAACAATAAACCATAATTTAATTCACCATCCATAGAAGAAATCGAAATAGCCATCTCAGTATCGGTAGGGTATTCCTCATCCGTCAAACTATTCCAATGGGGAATTTCTTCCTTTATACTGAATATTGGAGCATTGTATAATTGTTCTCCATATGTATGAATATCTTTATCCGACAAAACATTCATATAATAATGTACATCTGATTCTTCTTTTAAATATATTTTTATACATGCATCTTCTGTTTCACAAATCCAATCACCACAAATCAAATCTATAAGCTTTTTTTCTTCTTCATCATAATATTCTTCTGTTGTTACATCTGCTACTGTTTGTGTTGTTTCCGTTGTATCAACTACAGTATAAGAGTCATCATTACCTTTATTACTTTCTTTAGAACAACCACTTAATAATAACACAGAAAAGACATACATTAATATGATCTTTAGTTTATAATTTTTCATAATAAACACCTCGATAAATATACTAGAGACATTATACTTTAAAATATTAAATCCAACAAGAAAAACTGCCTGTAGTTACTCAACTACAAGCAGTTTAGATATTAGTTTATCCCACCAAACATATTAGCTCCTTCATTAATCTGGAATTCATATGTTTTTTCTTGTGTATAATTCCCCTGATTATCAGGATTCATAAAATCCCCATTTTCATCTCCTGGCTTATCTGGTCTTTCACCATCCTGTGGTGGTTCCATACCTTCTGGCATCTCCATTCCCTCTGGTGGCTCCATTCCTTCCGGCATCTCCATTCCCTCTGGCGGTGTCATTCCTCCTGGGTTCATACCCTGCATACCAGGACCACCCATAACACTACCTTGATTAGCTAGCTGTGTATCGCCACTCCATAAGGTATATGTGCCACTGACAAGCTCAGGACTACTATATATCATTACAGAATATGCATTATCCGGGTGTGCTTCCATGACTACAGCATCACTTTCATCCCTTAAATATACAGATTCTTCCAAAGTCTGCTTTCCATTAAAATTAAATACAGCATAGGTCTGTCCACCATCCTCTATTCTGTCAAGCATATGACCAGTTGCCATTACCGTTCCACCTGTTATGTGTATACCCATGTCAGAATCTATTCCCGCATCAGCACTGTCAGAGCAGGCCTGGGCTGTAACCTTACCGCCATTTATAACAAGCCATCCATTGGAATCTATACCGTCTCCTTCGCCTGTATCACCATTAACCACTATATTTACACTACCTCCGTTGATAGTAGTTACAGATACACCATCTTCATTGGTGTTGATTCCATCATTGCCTGAAATAATATTAATATTTCCACCATTTATTGTAAGATGAAGCTCACTGTCTAAGCCCTCATTTTCCGCGTTAATGTTGAGTACGCCATTACCGGACTCCCCACCTTCTATATTCATGGACATTTTAGAATAGAAAGCACCATCATACTTATGAAGCTTGCTTGAATCTACCACTTCAGTTTTATCTTCACTCAACACCACACTGTCCGGCTTGTATATCTTAGCTACATATGAACCATTTACTGTATTAGTAGAATCATCTGCAATGATTACATTGGCACCTGCCTCGGTTGTATCCACATCCTTTGTGGCACTGTCAGTATCATCATTTCCACACTCATATACATTATAGAATATAACAGCCGGAGCAACATCACAGGTTATATCAACTCCATCCATAATAAGGGTTACAACCGCCTCGGGATTATCCTTTGCATCCTCCCCTAAATCAACGGCTATTTGTCCCTTAGATAGTTTTCCGCTAACATTATATGTACCTGGCTTTGTAATATGAACTACCGTATTACTAGAAGCTTCCTCCGAATTATGGGCATCAGCCTCAGTTCCTTCACCATAGGTAAAATCCTTACCTGTCTCGTAATATATTATATCATTTGCCACATAAACTTTATCTGATATGTCTTTACCAGCGGCCATTCCATCCACATTAATGGCTTCATCACTTAGAACAATATCCACTATTCCATCCTCAGTTTCAGCATTTGTAGATTGCACAGCACCATTATCATCAGACTCTACAGAAATTGTAGACTCATTATTCACTACTGTAGAACCTTTCTCCGACTCTTTGCTACATGCTCCAAGCCCCAACATAGTAAGTCCTATTCCCATGGTAAGCATACATTTTCGTAGTTTGTTTTTCCTCATATCAGTCACTTCCTTCTTCGTTTTTTTACAGATTATTCTAAAAATGTGTTTAATCTATGAACTAATTGTGTTTTTCTAATGTTTTTGTTCACGGATAAATCGTATAAAACTAGTATACCCTTTCTTGCTCATGCACCATAATAAAAAAGCCCGCAGCGTCTAAAATCTACGGGCCTGATATTATACACAATACAACACTATAATTTATAACCTGTACCTATAAACATGGCAACCTCTTTGCCAAATTCATCAGTAATCATCACATTATATACTGCTGTAGTTCTGCCGTCTTTCACGCACTTTGCTGTAGCAGTAAGATGTGACCCCTTAGATGAGCTAAGGAAATTAATATTTACATTAAGAGCAACCGTTGGCTTGTGTGCATTATTTGATGCAACTGCAAAAGCAAAATCACCTAGTGTAAATATTACACCACCCATAATGCCTCCATAAGCATTCCTGTGGTTCTCATTCAAATCCATACTACATACACAGCCATCTTTGTTAAGGCTTTCAATTTTCATGCCATTTACAGTGGCAAATGTGTCGTTTTTGAAAAATTCCTGTGCTTCCTCAAGTGAATTAAATGTACTCATTATACTATCTCCTTGCTAAAACTAATTATTTTTTTCAATGGATGTAATCACATATCTTCCACTTTCCGCTGGCTCAAGATATGCTACAAATGGACTCTTTTCATATAAAACATTTCCCTCCTTATCACCAAGAACATATGTGTATTCTATAATAATTTTATTCGGTTGAGATGCATCAATATTATCAATAGATACACTCATAGGACAAGGAAGATAATAATTTGCAACTATATAGTTTGTGAGCCCATCCATATCTACACCCTCTGCAATACAATACTCATCCGGAGCATTTAAATTTATGTATAAATAATTCCCTACTATATGGGCATCCTCAGGAATGTTAGATTCATTTATAGTTCCATTAGGCATAAGTCCGTACACATTATTAAGTTCGGAAACATAATATACCGTAAACCATTCATAATTAAAATCGCCCTCCTGAAAATTACCTACCATATCAAAAGGATCTTTAAAATAAATATTTGTATCTAAATCTATAAGAGCCTCAGCTACATAATTTTCATGACCATCTATCTTACATTTGGTCATAATACCAAGACAATACTCTAGGGAAGAAAGACCTGCCTCATTATTCAGGATAAGTGGCCATTCTTCCTCGCTAACACCATCAGCTAAGATTGTTGTATCCACTGGAGTTATATCTCCATTATCAGCATCCTCATCGCCATCCTGTGAGTCTGTTCCATCTGATGCATCTGTATCATCTAAAATATCACTGTCATCCTCAGCTTCATCAACATACACAATCTCGTCATCAGTGATAATAACACTTTCCTCAGCATTTATAAGCATGGACAAAACATCGTTAACTACCTCTACGCATCCCTCTTTAACTGTAAGCAAGGTTTCATCTGTTTCTTTATTATAGGTAACTTCAAATGTTGTTCCTCTGACACTCATAGATGCATTTGGAGTATCAACTTCAAATTCTGAACCATCTGCAAGCTTACTATCTATGGTAATAAGGGATGTACCATATTCCAGATTTATAACTATCTTGCCCTTATTCTCGTCTCCTGTGGAAATAAGTGTAAAACAGGTATTTTCTTTGGCCAATATATGTTTATCGGAATCAGCAAGAAGAAGCATATTAGCCGCTGCACCAGTCGAAACCCTATCTTCACTCTTAAGATTCATTCCCTTAAACATGTCCTGCTCCTTGGAATTTCTCTCTAGTATTACTTCACCTTCATAAGAGTCAACGGATACAACTCTATATTCTTCATCTATATTCCCCAACACACCGGTGACAAATAATAAGCCAACCACGGTTGCAGCGAGAACGATTATTACAACAACCAACAAAATCACTTTCTTTGTGTTTTTCATTGCTTTCATCCTCCTTATATTGAAATTTTGTAAACTAATCTCTTAATATGCATTTTCATTATACCATTTGCAAAAAAATAATTCCATCGAACTTTAAGCAAAATAAATGTATTAAGAACATTTGTTGTACATATTTCAAACAAAAAAGGGACTATAAAAGTCCCTTTCGAATATGTATATTATGTTTTAGAATAATCCAAGCAATATACCACCGATAATTGCTGAAGCAACCTGCCCTGATACATTAGCACCTACCGCCTGCATAAGGATAATATTACCTGGCTTCTCCTCAGCAGCCATCTTCTGAACCACACGTGAAGCCATAGGGAATGCTGAGATTCCTGCTGCACCAACCATAGGGTTCATCTTCTCCTTAGTGAAAAGATTTACAAACTTTACAGCTAAAACTCCACCTACAGTATCGAAAATAAATGCTACTAAACCAATTGCCATAATGAATAAAGTCTCCACCTGAAGGAACTTATCAGCTGTCATGTTAAATGCAATAGTTATACCCAAGAAAAGTGTAATAAGATTTGCTAAACCGTCAGATGCTGTCTTTGATAAGCTATCTAACACACCACACTCTCTAATAAGGTTACCAAACATTAAGAATCCTACCAAGCAAATTGACATAGGGGCTACAAAGCCTGCTATTATAGTTACAATAATAGGGAATATAATCTTTGTAGTCTTAGAGATTTTCTTAGCCTTTACAGGCATTCCAATCATTCTTTCTTCCTTAGTTGTAAGCACCTTTATAGTTGTTGGCATAATAATTGGAACAAGTGCCATATATGAGTAAGCAACTACTGCTATAGGTCCCATATATTGTGAATTCAACACCTGAGACATTAAAATTGCTGTTGGACCGTCTGCCGCACCAATGATACCGATTGAAAATGCATCAGCTGTGTTAAATCCAAGAAATTTAGCTAATACTATAGCAACTAAGATTCCAAAGTGGGCTGCAAAACCATATATAAACAACATTGGTTTCTGTAACAGCGGTTCAAAGTCAATCATAGCACCTATACCTACGAATAACAGTATAGGGAAGGCCTCTGAAGCCTCAATTCCTACCTCATACAACCACTGAATGATACCACGTACCTCTCCAACTCCGTCCATATGCTGATTTAAAACACCAGTATTTGGTAAATTTACTAATATTGCTCCAAATCCCATTGGCAATAATAGTGAAGGCTCATATTCCTTCTTGACCGCAAGATAAATTAATATAATACCAACTAGCCACATTGCGATCATTTTGACAATTTCAATAATGTCCATTTCTATCTCCTTTTTCATAAATATTATTAATTAATCAATCAATCTTATGCACTAATATGTACCAAAAAAGCAATCATTGATAGATAATTAACATTAACCACTTAAATATATTAAAAGACCAAAACTTTGTCAATATATTTGATTTATTTACACAATTTTTAATCAAATCTTAACCTGAAAAACCGTGGGCATGATATTACCACCACAACCCACGGTCTAGTATTATCCCTTAGTTACCAATTGTTGAACGACACTGAATATAGAAAACCTCCTGACTTGGTCTCCAAGCCTTCTCCATAATAGGGAATGTGCTATCAAACTCTTCAAACCCTTCTTTGCTCATCAGTTCTCCAACAGGACTTTCATAAAAGTACCACTTTCTGCCATCTAAGGCTCCCGGCACTAACTCCTTAACCAGCAAGGATGAATGATATACATCCCCCTCCAAGCAAACATTATACTTATGACAGGACTTAAAGCCTCTGGCTACATAATTTGCCGGATCTCCAAAATTAGTTATGACATCATATCCCATCTTCTTAGCCACATCAAAGGAATACTCTAAAAGCGCCTTTCCGTAACCATCTCTTTGATATTCCGGTTCCACACAAAGGGGGCCAAAGGATACTATCTCCTTCATATTGCCATTTTCATCCTTCAAACGGGACTTAAGATACTTCACACTGGCAATTATCTTACCATCTATCTCTAACACAAGATTAAGCTCAGGAATAAAATCCACCGAATCTCTCATAACATGTGTTAGATAGTGCTCATCACACCCTGGTACATATACATTCCAAAATGCTCTCTTAGTCATTTCCTCTACTAATCTGTAGTCTGCTGGTGTCTCCATTCGGATAATATAATTATTATTCAATTTCTTTTCCTCCTAAAATTCAAAATAAATCTTCTAGGCTTAATTTGCCATTTTTATTACATAATTGAAATTCCAGAAGGTTTCATTGTTGCAAGTAAAACCTTCCGGTTATCTTGCAATCTCCTTTTTATTAATGTTTCTCAAACACTCGTCTCCTTATTGTGTATTTTCAGCACATTTATTATGTACTAATGAAATTATAAAACGGAAGACCTGATATTTCAAGTCTTCCGTTTAAATATTTAACATATTTACTTCTTAGTAATATATCCCTGTGCCTTAAGAAGCTCAGCGCAAAGAACTGCACCACCTGCTGCTCCTCTTACAGTATTGTGTGAAAGTCCTACAAACTTCCAATCATAGATTGAATCCTCACGGATACGTCCTACACTTACGCCCATTCCGTTCTCGTAGTCAACATCAAGAGTAACCTGTGGTCTGTTATCCTCCTCCATGTACTGGATGAACTGCTTTGGAGCACTTGGAAGTCCTAACTCCTGAGGTGCACCCTTGAACTCTACTAACTTCTGGATGAGCTGCTCCTTAGTAGGCTGCTTTCTAAACTTAACAAATACTGCTGCAGTATGTCCGTTAAGAACTGGAACTCTGATACACTGACATGTAATCTTAACATCATCAGCTGGAACGATTACACCGTCCTCAATCTTACCCCAGATTCTAAGTGGCTCCTTCTCAGACTTCTCTTCCTCACCACCGATGAATGGAATGATGTTCTCAACCATCTCTGGCCAATCCTTAAATGTCTTTCCAGCACCTGAAATAGCCTGATATGTTGTAGCAACTACCTCATATGGCTCAAACTCCTTCCAAGCAGTAAGAACTGGTGCATATGACTGAATTGAACAATTAGGCTTAACTGCAACAAATCCTCTAGTTGTACCAAGTCTCTTCTTCTGGAAGTCAATAACCTTCATATGGTCTGGGTTAATCTCAGGAACTACCATAGGAACATCTGGTGTCCATCTGTGTGCTGAGTTATTAGAAACTACAGGAGTCTCAGTCTTTGCATATGCATCCTCAATAGCCTTAATTTCGTCCTTAGACATATCTACTGCTGAGAATACAAAGTCTACTGTAGCTGCAACCTTCTCAACCTCATTTACATTGTATACTACAAGGTTCTTAACAGCCTCTGGCATTGGAGTAGACATCTTCCATCTGTCGCCTACTGCCTCTGCGTAAGTCTTACCTGCACTTCTTGGGCTTGCTGCAATTGTAGTTACCTCAAACCAAGGATGATTCTCAAGTAATGCGATAAAACGCTGTCCAACCATACCGGTACCACCAAGGATACCAACTTTTAACTTATCACTCATTTTATAAATCCTCCAAAAAATCTTATATTATAACCCCAATATAAAATTTTGCTTATTTTACAACTCTTACCTTAACAACTCCGTCAATGGCCTCGATAGTCTTAACCATATCTGCATCAGCCTTCTCTGCTGTATCAAGGATTGTGTAAGCCCAATCTCCTCTTGACTTACTTACCATATCTGATACGTTAATTCCCTTATCTGAGAATGCACCTGTAAATCTAGTAAGCATGTTAGGAATATTCTTGTGGCATACTGTAAGTCTTGAAGCTGCTGTACACTTACCTGCATCACAAGCTGGGTAGTTTACAGAGTTCTTAATATTACCATTCTCAATAAAGTCCTTAGTCTGCTTAACAGCCATAATAGCACAGTTATCCTCTGACTCCTCAGTTGATGCTCCAAGGTGTGGAAGTGTAACAACCTTATCATGTCCTGCGATTACTGCATTAGGGAAGTCAGTTACATATCTTGCAACCTTTCCTGAATCAAGTGCTGCTATCATATCTGCATCATTTACAAGAGCATCTCTTGAGAAGTTAAGAATCTTAACTCCATCCTTCATCATAGCCATAGCATCAGCATTAATCATACCCTTTGTTGAATCAAGAGCTGGAACATGAAGTGTAATGTAATCACACTCTCTATAAATATCTTCTACATTAGTAATGTGCTTTACATTTCTAGAAAGCATCCAAGCTGCATCCACAGAAACATATGGGTCATAACCATATACTTCCATACCAAGATGAGTAGCTGCATTTGCAACCTTAGCACCAATAGCACCAAGACCGATAACACCAAGCTTCTTGCCCATAACCTCGTTACCTGCATACTTGGCCTTCTGCTTCTCAACATCCTTAGCAAGTGTCTCTACTGTAGCATTCTCCTTAACCCAGTTGTAGCCACCCATAAGGTCACGGCTTGCAAGCATAAGACCTGCGATAACAAGTTCCTTAACACCGTTAGCATTTGCACCAGGAGTGTTGAATACCACAATACCCTTCTCAGCACACTTATCAAGTGGAATGTTGTTAACACCTGCACCTGCTCTTGCTACTGAAAGAAGGTTGTCTGAAAGCTCAAGCTCATGCATAGAAGCACTTCTAACTAAAACTGCCTCAGCATCTGCAAAATTGTCTACTGTCTCATAATTATCTGTAAATAAATCCATACCGCATGCTGCTATAGGATTTAAGCAATTTATCTTTGTCATCTTCTTTATCTCCCTTTAATAATAATTAAGCGTTAGCTGCTTCGAAATCTTTCATGAACTGTACAAGCTTCTCTACGCCCTCGATTGGCATAGCATTGTAGATAGATGCTCTCATACCACCTACTGATCTGTGTCCCTTAAGGTTTACAAATCCTGCTGCAGTTGCTTCCTTAACAAACTTAGCATCAAGCTCATCATTTCCAGTAACGAATGGTACATTCATAAGTGAACGATCCTTCTTCTCAACTGTTCCCTTGAACATCTTTGAAGAATCAAGGAAATCGTAAAGGATAGCTGCCTTCTTCTCATTGTGAACCTTCATAGCAGCAAGGCCACCCATCTCCTTAACCCACTTGAATACAAGACCACATACATAGATACCGTAGCATGGAGGTGTATTGTAAAGTGAATCATTGTCAGCCTGAGTCTTATACTTAAGCATTGTTGGAGTTGCTGGGTTTACATCATCTCTGATTAAGTCCTCTCTGATGATCGCAATAACAACACCTGCAGGTCCAACATTCTTCTGAACGCCAAAGTAAATCATACCATAATCTGATACATTTACAGGCTGTGAAAGAATGTCTGATGACATATCAGCTACAAGAATCTTACCCTTAGTGTTAGGAAGCTCCTTAAATGTAGTTCCATAGATTGTATTGTTGTGGCAGATATGTACATAATCTGCATCCTCTGATATAGGAAGATCTGAACAATCTGGAATATATGAGAAGGTCTTATCTGCTGAAGAAGCGATAGCATTTGCCTTACCGTACTTCTGAGCCTCTTCATAAGCCTTCTTAGCCCACTGTCCAGTAATAATATAATCAGCAACACCATTCTTCATAAGGTTAAGTGGTACAGCTGCGAACTGCTGTGAAGCACCACCCTGAAGGAAAAGCACCTTGTAGTTATCAGGAATCTCTAAGAGATCTCTTAAATCCTGCTCTGCTTCCTTAATGATGTTATCGTATACCTTTGAACGATGGCTCATCTCCATAACACTCATTCCTGAGCCCTTGTAATCCATCATATCCTCTGCACACTGCTTTAAAACTACCTCAGGTAAAACTGAAGGTCCTGCTGAAAAATTAAATACTCTTGCCATCTTTATATTCCTCCCTAAATTACTTATTCTCTAAATCGTTCTTATCAAAGCAAGTCTCAAGTGCTGCACCTGCTGCAACCATTGGCCATACCTTATCATCCTGGTCAATTAAGCACTCGATAACAACCGGCTTATTCATCTCTATAGCCTTCTTTAACGCATCCTCAAACTCTGCAAGATTTGTAGCTCTCATACCTGTAGCGCCAAGAGCCTCTGCAACCTTAACGAAATCAACACCATCATTAAGTATTGTATTAGAATATCTCTTGTCATAGAACAATGTCTGCCACTGTCTAACCATACCAAGTACATGATTATTGATAACAACCTCAATTACTGGAATGTTGTATCTGGCTGCTGTAGCAACCTCCTGCATGTTCATTCTGAAGCATCCATCACCAGCAATATTGATTGTAATATTCTCTGGCATACCAACCTTAGCACCCATACAAGCACCAAGACCGAATCCCATAGTACCAAGTCCACCTGAGCTAAGAAGCTGTCTTGGACGAGTGTACTTGTAGTGCTGTGCAGCCCACATCTGGTGCTGTCCAACATCTGTAGTAATTGTAGCCTTACCCTCTGTTACCTCGTAAATCTTATTGATAATACCAGGGCCTGAGAACTCATTGTAGTCATCTACACATGGGAACTTCTCTTTAAGCTCAGCTATCTGATCCATCCAATCCTTATGATCAGCTGACTTAACTCTTGAAGAAATCATCTTGAGAACTTCCTTAGCATCTCCGATTACGCTACACTCAACTAAGATATTCTTATCAATCTCAGCTGGATCTACATCTATATGGATAATCTTTGCATTTACTGCAAACTTATCTGCGTTACCGATAACTCTGTCTGAGAATCTTGCGCCAACAACGATTACAAGGTCAGCCTTGTTAACAGCGAAGTTTGATACCTTTGTACCATGCATACCGATCATTCCTGTATATCTGTCACTTGTATTGTCAAATGCACCCTTACCCATAAGAGTATCACACACTGGAGCATCAATCTTCTCAGCGAACTTCTTTAACTCCTCAGTTGCACCTGCTGTAATAACACCACCACCTGCTAAGATAAATGGTCTCTTAGCCTTCTCAATCATTCTAATTGCATCATCAAGACTGTCAGCCTTAATTGATGTAACCTTTCTCTCGATTGGTTCTGGTGCCTTAGGCTCGAAGTCTGCAATATTAGCAGTAACATCCTTAGTTACATCTACAAGTACAGGGCCTGGTCTACCAGTCTGTGCAATCTTAAATGCTCTTCTAATTGTATCTGCAAGCTCATGTACATTCTTAACGATGAAGCTGTGCTTTGTAATAGGCATTACCACTCCTGCGATATCAACCTCCTGGAAGCTGTCCTTACCAAGAAGTGACACACCTACATTTGCAGTAATTGCTACAACAGGAATAGAATCCATATACGCTGTTGCAATACCTGTTACAAGGTTTGTAGCACCAGGACCTGAGGTTGCCATACATACACCAACCTTACCTGTTGCTCTTGCATAACCGTCTGCTGCATGAGCTGCACCCTGCTCATGAGAGGTTAAAATGTGATTGATTTCATCCTGGTGCTTATAAAGTGCATCGTATACATTAAGTATGGTTCCACCTGGGTAACCAAATACCGTGTCAACGCCCTGCTCTTTTAAGCACTCAATAATAATTTCTGAGCCTGTTAATTGTTTCATGGTCATTCTCCTTTTTATCTAATTAAGTCATACGACTTTAATTCTTAGTTTATAGTTTTCTTTTTATTAACACATCTTTATTATATATCCTTGCAACTAGAACTCAAGTACAGCTCCTCTGTTACCTGAAGTTACCATCTTAGCATATCTTGCAAGATATCCTGTAGTTACCTTAGGCTCTCTTGGCTGCCATTTAGCCTTACGAGCTGCTAATTCCTCATCTGATAACTTGACATTTAATGTACAAGCCTCGATATCGATGGAAATGATATCTCCCTCTTCAATAAGAGCGATTGGTCCGCCAACTGCTGCCTCAGGGGATACATGTCCGATAGAAGCTCCCCGGCTTGCACCTGAGAAACGTCCATCAGTGATAAGAGCTACTGTTGAGCCAAGACCCATACCAGCAATAGCTGATGTAGGGTTAAGCATCTCTCTCATACCAGGACCACCCTTAGGACCCTCATATCTGATTACTACTACATCTCCTGCTACAATCTTACCACCCTTAATAGCAGCGATTGCATCCTCCTCACACTCGAATACTCTTGCTGGTCCCTCATGCTGCATCATCTCTGCAACAACTGCTGAACGCTTAACAACAGAACCATCTGGTGCAAGGTTACCCTTAAGTACTGCAAGACCACCTGTCTTACTATATGGATTATCAAGAGGTCTTATAACCTCTGGATTTCTATTCTTAACTCCGTCAACGGCCTCACCGATTGTCTTACCTGTTACAGTCATACAATCCTCCTTAAGAAGACCTAACTCCTTAAGCTGGTTCATAACCGCATATACACCGCCGGCCTCATTTAAGTCTTCCATATATGTAGGACCTGCTGGCGCAAGATGACAAAGGTTAGGTGTCTTAGCACTGATTTCGTTTGCCATAGCAATATCAAAATCAAATCCGATTTCATGTGCAATTGCAGGAATGTGTAACATAGAGTTTGTTGAACATCCAAGTGCCATATCTACTGTAAGTGCATTTAAGATTGCATCCTTTGTAATGATATCTCTTGGTCTAATATTCTTTCTATACATCTCCATAACTGCCATACCAGCATGCTTAGCAAGCTTAATTCTCTCTGAGTATACTGCAGGGATTGTTCCATTTCCTGGAAGTCCCATACCAAGCGCCTCAGTAAGACAGTTCATAGAGTTTGCTGTGTACATACCTGAGCATGAACCACAGGTTGGACAAGCATTACACTCAAAATCCTTAACATCATCCTCACTCATTGTTCCTGCTGCGTATGAACCAACAGCCTCAAACATTGATGAAAGGGATGTCTTATGACCCTTAACATGACCTGCAAGCATTGGACCACCTGATACAAATACAGTTGGAACATTTACTCTTGCTGCTGCCATAAGAAGTCCAGGAACATTCTTATCACAGTTAGGAATCATAACAAGTGCATCAAACTGATGAGCTAATGCCATAGCCTCAGTTGAATCTGCAATCAAATCTCTTGTTACAAGAGAATACTTCATACCGATATGACCCATAGCAATACCATCACATACTGCGATAGCTGGGAACATAATAGGTGTACCACCTGCTGCTGCAACTCCAAGCTTTACAGCCTGAGCTATCTTATCAAGGTTCATGTGACCTGGAACAATCTCATTGTATGAGCAAACAATACCAACCAATGGCTTAGAAAGCTCTTCCTCTGTCATTCCAAGTGCGTTAAACAAGCTTCTGTGTGGAGCCTGCTGCATACCTGTTTTTACGTTATCACTCTTCATTTTATCGTCTCCTTTTATTTTGCTATCAGGCACCTCCTGATAGTTATAATCAACATTTTATACTCTAGCTGCGATTAAATCTCCCATCTCAGAACAGCTAACTAACTGTGTTCCCTCTGAAACTATATCACAGGTTCTGTAATTCTCCACAAGCACCTGCTGAACCGCTGCCTCTATAGCATCAGCTTCCTTATCCATATCAAAAGTGTATCTAAGCATCATCGCTGCTGAAAGAATAGTTGCAATAGGGTTTGCCTTATTCTGTCCTGCTATATCCGGTGCCGAACCACCACTTGGCTCATACATACCAAACTTAGTCTCATTAAGTGATGCTGATGCAAGCATTCCGATAGAGCCTGTAATCATTGAAGCCTCGTCTGAAAGGATATCTCCGAACATGTTCTCAGTAAGAACCACATCGAACTGAGCAGGATCCTTAACAAGCTGCATAGCACAGTTATCAACTAACATATGCTCGTAAGTAACCTCTGGATAATCCTTAGCCACCTCTTCTACTACCTTTCTCCAAAGTCTTGAAGAATCAAGAACATTTGCCTTATCTACGCTTGTAACCTTCTTACGACGCTTCATAGCTATGTCAAAGCCCTTAATCGCGATTCTTCTAATCTCATTCTCATTATATGTAAGAGTATCAATAGCTGTCATTACACCATCAACCTCTTTAGTCTCTCTATCACCGAAGTAAAGACCACCTGTAAGTTCTCTCATAATCATCATATCAAAGCCCTTATCAGCAATCTCCTCCTTAAGAGGACATGCACCCTTTAACTCCTTGTATAAAAGAGCCGGTCTAAGGTTTGCGAAAAGTCCAAGCTCCTTACGAATCTTAAGGAGTCCTGCCTCTGGTCTTAAGTTTGGTGGAAGCTTATACCATGGTGAAGTTGAAGTATTACCACCTATAGAACCAAGAAGTACAGCATCTGCTGCCTTTGCTCTTGCTACCGCCTCGTCTGTAAGAGGCACCCCGTGAGCATCTATTGAACATCCTCCCATAAGAAGCTGCTCATAGTTAAATGTATGTCCATACTTAGCTGCAACTGCATCAAGTACCTTCATAGCCTCAGAAACCACCTCAGGACCGATACCGTCACCCTTAATAACTGCTATGTTACAAATCATTTTAAATTCCTCCATATCTAATAACTATTAATTTACAAAGAAATGCTTTCTGTTATTAAAATATTTTATATTTCCTACTACAAAAGCTATATAAGCCGCAATGTATGCGTATATCTTCCATACTCCATATGCGAAGAAGTATTTTGGATTAAGCAATATGCCAAAGAACTCTCCTATAGCTCCACCCTGCTCCTTTTCTACCACAAGCAAATATATGGTTAAAACTATTACTACATATATTCCAGGAGCAAGCATGCATGTTTTAAGATTTTTTACACCACTTGCTTTAAAATCAAGGAGTTCATTTCTCGTCTTAATAGTAAGGAAAATAAGTACGCATTCAAAGATAACAGTTATTATCATAAATGCAAACATTATAGTATAATAAGATGATTCATATCTCCCCATCATATCCTTATACGCATCTACTGTCTTAAAATTTGTTATAACCGAGGACACTAAAGATATTGGGTAATATATCAACACTCCCCATACCATGAAGAGATACCATCTCATACCGTACTGATTATGAGTTACCACATTATTCTTATCCCTAATCTGTCCGGGGTTATTGAATAAATTATCACTGGCACTTGTAATCATATAATCATTTTGTTCAAAGCGATTATAATCACTTGTGGTTTCTTCTGCCACATTATTAGGATTAATCTTAAATTCCATATAATCCCCCTTTTATCTTACTTATTATTAATATAATTAATAAGTCCCTCGTTCTTAATTATCTCCTGCATAAATGGTGGGAATGCCTGACCCTTAAACTCAGTTCCCTTAGTCTTGTTGTAAATCATTCCGCTGTCGAAGTCGATTTCAACCTGATCTCCTGCCTCGATACCCTGTGCAGCCTCAGGACACTCTATAATAGGAAGTCCTATATTGATTGCATTTCTATAGAAGATTCTTGCAAATGTCTCTGCTATAACACAAGAAATACCTGAAGCCTTTATAGCTATAGGTGCATGCTCTCTAGATGAGCCACATCCAAAGTTCTTATTAGCCACCATAATATCTCCTGGCTTTACTCTATTTACGAAATCCTTATCAATATCCTCCATACAGCTTTTAGCAAGCTCTGCTGGGTCTGATGAATTAAGATATCTAGCTGGAATAATTACATCTGTATCTACATTGTCACCATATTTATGTACTGTTCCGAATGCTTTCATTATATATACCTCCTAGTTCATTACTTCACACGGGCAGCTAATCTTACCAGTAATAGCTGATGCAGCTGCAACAGCTGGGCTTGCAAGATAAACCTCTGAATCAACATGACCCATACGACCAACAAAGTTACGGTTAGTAGTTGATACACACTTCTCACCTGCTGCCATAACACCCATATGTCCACCAAGACATGGTCCACAGGTTGGAGTTGAAACAATTGCTCCTGCATTAATAAATATCTCTGCAAGGCCTTCCTTAATCATCTGAAGATATATCTTCTGTGTACCTGGGATAATGATAACTCTAAGTCCCTTGGCAACCTTCTTATCCTTCATAATCTCAGCTGCAATTCTCATATCTGAGATACGGCCATTAGTACATGAACCAATTACAACCTGGTCAATCTTTATATCGCCTACCTCATCGATAGTCTTTGTATTCTCTGGAAGATGTGGAAATGCTACTGTTGGCTTAAGTGTTGATAAGTCAATAGTGTACTCCTCATCATACTCTGCGTCAGCATCAGCCTCATACTTAGTCCAAGCCTTGGTTGATGCCTCCTTCATATACTCCTCAGTAAGCTCATCAACTGGGAAGATACCATTCTTAGCACCAGCCTCAATAGCCATATTTGCTATAGTAAATCTATCATCCATAGTAAGGTTCTTAATGCCCTCACCTACAAACTCCATAGACTTGTAAAGTGCTCCGTCTACACCAATCATACCGATGATGTGAAGGATAACATCCTTACCACTAATCCAAGGCGCCTTCTCGCCAACTATATTAAACTTAATAGCTGATGGAACCTTGAACCAAGCCTTACCAGTTGCCATACCTGCTGCCATATCAGTACTTCCAACACCTGTTGAAAATGCACCTAAAGCACCATATGTACATGTATGTGAATCTGCACCGATACAAGTCTCACCTGCAACGATAAGTCCCTTCTCTGGAAGAAGTGCATGCTCGATACCCATCTCTCCCACATCAAAGTAATTCTTAATCTGATTAGCACATGAGAACTCTCTTACACACTTACAATGCTCAGCACTCTTAATGTCCTTATTAGGTGTGAAATGGTCCATAACAAGTGCAATCTTCTCCTTATCGAAGACATCCTTCTTATTAAACTTCTCCATCTCATGAATCGCTACCGGTGTAGTAACGTCATTACCTAATACTAAATCTAAGTCTGCCTCGATTAACTGACCAGCTACAACTGATTCTAAACCAGCATGCTTAGCAAGTATTTTCTGTGTCATTGTCATACCCATATCGGTTACCTCCATTTATTTTAATAAAATTAGTTACTTATATATATGTATCCTATTGTTCAGTGCATTGTAACATATATAAAAATATAATTAAAATATATAATAAGAATACCTATTATAACTTGAAGTTATGGCTATTTGATGATATATTACATATAGTTAATATTTCGTTTTACAGCTTAAGGAGATAAAAAATGTACGAAAATTTGAATAACTACAGGATATTTTACACTGTTGCTTCTCTTGGCAACATTAGCAAGGCAGCAGACAAATTATTTATAAGCCAGCCGGCCATAAGTAAATCTATATCTAATCTTGAAAAGGGCTTAGGAGTAACTCTCTTCTCACGTACCTCTAAGGGTGTATCACTAACCGAGGAAGGAGAAATTCTCTATCAGCATATAGGCAACGCATTTGACAGCATCAATCAGGCTGAGGATGAGATTAAAAAGATTCATGACTTGGGTATAGGTCAGCTTAAGATAGGTGTTAGTACTTCCCTTTGTAAGCATATATTATTAGATTACCTTAAGGATTTCATCGACGAAAATCCACACATTAAGGTCACTATTCGCTGTCACTCTACTAAGAATACATTAAATCTTTTAGCTGAAGGCAAAATTGATTTGGGACTTATATGCGAAACAGATATTCCTAAGGGCTTTACATATAAGGAGCTTACTACTATCCATGATATATTTGTTACATCAGATAGTTATTTGGATAACCTACACCTAAGAGAATCCGATCAGACTCCACAGGAGAACGAATACCAATGGATGTTTGCAGGTAATATTACATCATTTATCAGCGAGGATAAAGAATCTACATCAAGCAAATCAAAATCAGGTTTTTCAGATTTAGACAAACTAGATACTTCAAATGATTCTGCGCTAGATGATACCAAAAGGAAATCCAATATTCCTGGCAAGTTATCAATCAAAGATATACTTGAAAAATCCAATCTTATGCTGTTGGAAAAGAACAATGTAACCAGAACCCACATTGACGCTTACCTTGCCTCAGAAGGCATCTATCCTAATCAGGTCCTAGAGGTTAATAACATGGACCTTCTTATAGACTTTGCATCTATTGGTATGGGAGTAGCTAGTGTGGTTAGAGAGTTTGCATTAGATTATCTTGAAGCCGGTAAGATTATTGAGCTACCTTTAGAAAAAGAAATAGAAAAACGAACAGTAGGATTTATATATTCTAATAATAAGAACAAATCTACTGTATTAAATAAATTTCTGGAGTTTTGTAGTTAAAAACAAAACAGATAATATATTATCTAGTTTCGTGACTTTTAAGCCATTTTAGACAATATATTATCTGTGTTATATCATATATTTATATTACAACTTTACCAACTAACAGCACATTCCTCCCCATGGAGTACATGCATTACATAGTAGCATCTCACAGCAAAGGTCTGTACAACAGCCAGAACACCCATAGTTCCTTACAGTAGGCATGCCGTAGCTTCTGGTTTTCATATTATACCAGTCTCCACCACCCTGCATGCGTTCCTTAAGACGCTTATATTCCATATTATTTGGTTCCATGGATATGGCAGTGTCTATATGCTCCAAAGCTGTAGCATGGTTTCCTGCTCCATGATTTGCTGCCGCACTTAAGTAGTACCATTTTGAGGTTCTCTCATCTATATCACTAAGAGTTCTAATTGCCTCAGCATACATACGATTCATAATAAAATTCTGTGCTGCATTAAGTCTGCTTTCAGTCTGAGTGGTTCCACCGCCTTGATTCCTTGCTCCACCAAATGGATCGCCACCACCTGCCGCATATCCCATAAATGCTCTAAAGAAGTCCTCATAGCTATTAAAGCTTGTCTGACTAAAGCCTGAGTTATTATATCCTGATGTGCCAGTGGAACCGTAGCTTGAGCCCGGACCATATCCGTTTCTGCCATAACCACCGGTTTTCTTATTCATAATGGCATCATAAGCGGCCTGAACCTCTATAAATTTTTCCTCCATAGCATCCTTGTTGGGATTATTAATATTTGCATCCGGATGATACTTTCTACTTAATTTTCTATATGCTTTTTTAACCTCATCCTCAGAGGCACCGTTTTGTAATCCTAATACTGCATAAGGATCTCTCATAATCATTTTCTCCCGAATATTTTACCTGAT
Source organism: Wujia sp. (assembly GCA_045543915.1). Classification (GTDB taxonomy): domain Bacteria; phylum Bacillota; class Clostridia; order Lachnospirales; family Lachnospiraceae; genus Coprococcus_C. The sequence continues at coordinate 49,548 of JAZPXZ010000085.1, read as the reverse complement.
TTTATATATTTAATATGCTATACACATAACCTGAGACTAATCTCACTTTCGTTCAAATCAGCCTCTATTCATTACCAGCTTATCTGTCTTTACATATACTAATGAACTTCATCCATATACCTGAATATATGATATTCCTAAGTATTGCAGTCTCATGTATTATAGGAAGTCTCTCATAGGACTTTGCCATATCACTGGCACACATCATAAGAAGCTTCTCCACATAAGCATCAAATTCTCCCATGGTAAGCTCTTCCTGTAAGCGTGCCTTGTATCTATCCATAAAAGGGTTAAAGCTACCCTTCTTCATATCCTTTTCCACATCATCGAAAGCATCCATAATATATATGAACTTTCCTAGGTTAAAGCCTAAGGTTCTTAGCTCGCCCTTCCACATATCACCATATCTATTCTTATCCCTTGCATCTAAATCCTCAGAAGATACATCAAGTATCTCTGCCATTATATCACCAAATACATTGGATAGCTTGTCGATATTTGTATCACCAGCTTGTTCCAGCTCATATATTAAGTTTAAAGCTGACATGATGTTCTTTGCTTTCACCGGATATCTTAACTCTACTTCTTTTGCCTGTTTTTTAAGGGTAGCTCCATAGCCAAGCTTAGCCAGATTTTTCTCATCATTCCAATCATCCTTACACTTATAAAAGGTAAGCAACACATTCATATCAGCCACATAATCTATAATCTGATTAGATAGGTACTTTTTCTTTCCCACCGGATGTAACACACATCCACTTTGCATTCTATAGGTTACGGGCTCATATAAAGCAGACAGGAGCACTGCCGCAAATGTTGCATCGTAGCTTAAGCTTATCTGTCCCAGCAATCCATGATGATTACCTAAGCTATGACACAAACCACAGTAATACTCCCTATATCTCTCAAAATCTTTAATTTTTAGCTCCGGCTTGTTAATTCCTATATAACCAAACAATATTAACTCCTCTTAACAAATTTCATACTGCATTTGGGGCAAGTAACTTCTATCTTGCCTCTTCCTCTTGGCACCTTTACCTTTTGCCCACATTCGGGACATTTGTATATATGATGAGTTTTTCTAAGTTTTGCTCTGTCCTTACTTTTCAAAAATCTCATCCTAATACCGTAGGTCTTGTTTAGGTACCACTCATTTTCCCTACTACGTTTTGATATATTCTTGGAAAACATTCTAAAATAAGCGTATACAAGACATATAATTCCAAGAATATAGAAAAGGTCTATCCCAACAATCAAATTTAGTATCATCAAAGCAAAAGCAATCCATACAAGTGTATTAGATAATTTATCTACTCCATATCTTCCCCTCATAAAGTTTAGAAATTTCTGTCTCACACCTTTGCCTCCTGAAGATTTTTATAAATATTAAAACAAGAATTACCCCTCGTTCATTTCTTTCATAATATTAGAGCACATTTTTTCAAATATGTTAGCAAGCACCTTGTTTTCTTCATCTGTAACACCTGAAAAAACGCATGCAGCCACCTTATCCTTCTCCTCTTTCAGTTCCATAATCATAGGCTCCACATTACCTGTAAGCTTAAGATGCTGAACTCTCATATCCTTCTCATCCTGAGTAATGGATATAAAACCCAATTCATTAAGTCGTTTAACTGACTGAGATATATGCCCCTTGGTAAACATATTTGTATTAGCAATATCTCTGGCAGTGTCCTCGCTACCACAATTGGCCAGATAGACTATTATCTCCATATCAATCTTTCTCAAATCATATTTTTCATATATCTTACATAATTTTTTCTCATATAATTTTTTGTATTTACTCAAATTAGTAAACATGATTGATTCTATCTCACACATATCCTTTCCTCCTTAGTTTAATATGAAACTATTTACAATATTAAAGTATATTATCATCAATTAAATTTAAGTCAATAGTATTCATTAGAATTTCACAAACTATTTTAATTTTTTAACCTTTTATCAACAAATGTTGAAAAAGCAGAGTCATAAACTCTGCTTTTTTACAACAACTAATAATATTAATAAATAAAATATCTCTGTTCTATCCATTTCATTTTTCTAATATAAATTATATAAATCTATATATCAAGCAATCCAAGAGAATACTTCCATCTCAAAATCCTTTTTATGGACTCCTCCAGCTGTTCTTCCTTAACTCTTCCTGATTTAACAGCATTTAGCACAGCTTCATATTGAACCTGATAATCAGTAGCAAGTATCATATCATTACCCGACAAAAATGCCTGAACCGCTGCTTCTTCCTTGGTATAAAGATTAGCAATTCCATTCATCATAAGATCATCAGTAATAATTACACCACCAAATTTCATATCCTGACGCAACAAATTATGCACAGTCGGTGACAATGACGCAGGATTATTCATATCCATACATTCCACAATATTATGACTAATCAAAATGCACCAAGCTCCTGAATCTATACCCGCTTGAAATGGTTTTAAATCTACATTTTCAAATTCTTCAATAGGTCTTAAATCTCTAGCCACAGTATTATGAGTGTCCATATTATTACCATACCCTGGAAAATGCTTAAGCACCGAACCCATATTACATTCATTCATGCTTTCAACCACGAGTCGTACATATTCCTCGGTAAGCTCTACATCCTCACTAAATGATCTTGTATATATAAAGTCACCATTAGAATCCGGAACATCACAAACAGGAGCAAAATTCACATTAATTCCATATGATAACAGTAGCTCAGATTTTGTAATAGCATCCTCTTTAATCCCTGTAAATCCACCTGCATAATACACATCTCTAGGAGATCTAAACTGATATGGAGCAAGAAGGGAGTAACAGCTTAGTCTTACTACAGTACCACCCTCTTCATCAATTCCAATAAGCAACGGAATCTTACTATTATCCTGAAGATTTGTAATACTATCCTTAACGCCCTGCTCAGTTTTACCAACAAAATCGCCTTTAAATAATATAACTCCACCTACAGGATACTCGCTTAATATACTTCCATCAAATCTACCATCATTCTTAATAAAGAAAATCTGACCAACCTTCTCCTCTAGGGACATCCCATCAATAAGCTTATCTATCTCAGCTTCTACATCTGAAGATAAAATATAATTGTTCATCGTGCTTAACATTATAATACCTGTATTGATAGCATCAATTGCAGTTTTATCTGATTCTAATATATCTTCAGTAGTTTCAGCTATTTCTGAACTAGCTGATTCTTCAGTATTCACAACAGATTCTGTATTTTCTGAAATCTCAGTACTTACAATTATTTCTGTTGAATTTGAGTCATATGAATTTTGAAAATATTCTGTTGTATTTTCAGTTGTTTTATCTCCAGTATTACCAGTTCTCTTGCTCAAATCAGGTCCAATTATCCCAAAAACCAGTACAACAAGAAACATAATAATACACATAGCAACCTTTTTATTCCCCATAAAGGATTCCTCACTGTATTCTTGTAATTGTTTAATTATTATTTATCCAACTAATTATAACTTACCAGGTCTATTTCCACAACTCAAACCTTCTTTTCTATACCCATCATACCCATGTTAGCTTGTTTTCTCCCTTTCCCCGGGTATACAGCAGCATTTCACCTCTCCTCATACCAGCAATAGCTTGTTTTCTCCCTTCTCACAGGTATACAGTAACTCTTCCACGCGCACCATACCCATAACGAAAACATGAACATAAAAAAACGGTTTCCCGTACCGAGAAACCGCTTTTTCTTCGTGTTCCCAACAACTACATCCATCTTACCATGCATATACAATATAATACAATACATAAAATACAATATAATAACATGAACAGATATAGCTATCTAATTCTATGAGAAATACTCAACACCGGACTCGAATATCTTCTGATCCTGGTCACCGTAGATATTAACAGCAACTGCTGTACCTCTACGCTCTGAGTGAGCCATCTTACCAAGCACTCTACCGTCTGGGCTTGTGATACCCTCAATAGCGTAGTAAGAACCATTTACATTGAAGTACTCGTCCATAGTTGGGTTACCATTCATATCAACATACTGAGTTGCAACCTGACCATTTGCAAAGAGCTTCTCAATCCACTCCTTACTTGCCACGAATCTACCCTCACCATGTGATATAGGTACTGTGTAAACTCCACCAAGGGTAGCCTTCTTAAGCCATGGGCTCTTGTTAGTTACAACCTTAGTATAAACCATCTTTGACTGGTGACGACCGATGCTATTCATAGCAAGAGTTGGTGAATCGTCAGTCTGTGGAATAATCTCACCATAAGGTACAAGTCCAAGCTTGATAAGTGCCTGGAAACCATTACAGATACCAAGTGCAAGACCATCTCTCTCGTTAAGGAGCTTCATAACCTCCTCAGAAATCTTAGCATTTCTAAATGCTGTAGCGATGAACTTACCTGAACCATCTGGCTCATCACCTGCACTAAATCCACCTGGGAACATAATAATCTGACTCTGACTAATAGCCTTAGTAAATGCATCTACAGAATCTCTAATATCCTGTGGATTCTGATTCTTAAATACTATTGTCTCAACCTCTGCCCCAGCATTTTCAAAGGCTCTAAGTGAATCATACTCACAGTTTGTACCTGGGAATACAGGAATAAATACCTTTGGCTTAGCAATCTTATTCTTAGCTATAAGGATGCTTCCGCCATCATAGATAGGTGACTTAACAATACCATCCTCAATCTTAAGCTCATCATTAATCTTATCATTCTGCTCAACACCTGACTCTGTTGGGAATACCTTCTCAAGAGTGTTGGTCCAAGCAGCAAGTGCCTCCTCCATAGTAATTGTAGTGTCACCATAAGTAAATGTACCACTAGCCTTAACACCACCAATTACAGTTGCAGGAACAGCAAGCTTAGTCTCATTCTCAGGCTTAACCTCGATAATAATTGAACCGTAATCCTTAGCAACAAGTGCATCCTTAGAAACACTGTCAAGGATGTGAACACCAAGCTTATTACCAAATGCCATCTTACTAACTGCTTCAATAATACCACCGAAGCCTACTGCGTAAGCTGACTCAACCTTTCCATCCTTAATATCCTTAAGAAGAGCTGCATAAGTCTCAAGAACATTAGCGTAATCAGGCTTATCAAACTCATCCTTCTTAATATCTACCTTTAAGAGTACATTTCCAGCCTCTTTAAGCTCTGTAGTAACAACATCCATATAATCTGCAACATCAACTGCAAATGAACAAAGTGTAGGCGGAACATCAATATCATTAAAGGAACCTGACATAGAGTCCTTACCACCGATAGATGGAAGACCAAGTCCCATCTGAGCATCAAATGCACCAAGAAGTGCTGCAAGTGGCTTACCCCATCTATAAGGGTCATTACCCAGTCTCTCAAAATACTCCTGGAATGTAAGTCTAATCTTAGATACATCTCCACCAGAAGCAGCAATCTTAGCTACTGAGTGAAGTACCGCATATATTGAACCATGATATGGGCTCCAGGTTGAAAGGTATGGATCTAAACCGTAGCTCATCATAGTTACTGTATTTGTCTTACCACGAAGCACTGGAAGCTTAGCAATCATTGTCTGAGTAGGTGAAAGCTGATACTTACCACCATAAGGCATAGTAACTGTTCCAGCTCCGATAGATGAGTCAAACATCTCTACAAGACCCTTCTGTGAACATACATTAAGGTCTGCAAGAGTATTTAGCCAAGTCTCCTTAACATTCTTAACCTCTGCCTTTTCAGCAAAGTAGTTATCATCCTTTGAAGGCATAGCAACCTTAACTGCTGTCTCCTGATGAGCACCATTTGTATCAAGGAATGCTCTTGAAAGGTTAACAATATCCTTTCCTCTCCAGTTAAGCACAAGACGTGGCTCCTCAGTTACTGTTGCAACAGCAACAGCCTCTAAGTTCTCCTCATTAGCATACTTCATCATAGTATCTACATCCTTCGGATCGATAACTATAGCCATTCTCTCCTGTGACTCTGATATAGCAAGCTCTGTACCATCAAGACCTGCATACTTCTTAGGAACCTTATCAAGGTCAACCTTAAGACCTGCTGCAAGCTCACCGATAGCAACTGATACACCACCTGCTCCAAAGTCATTACATTTCTTAATAAGAGAAGCAACCTCTTCTCTTCTGAATAATCTCTGAATCTTTCTCTCTGTAGGTGCATTACCCTTCTGAACCTCAGCACCACATGTCTCAATTGAGCTTTCTGTATGTGCCTTAGATGAACCTGTAGCACCACCACAGCCATCACGACCTGTACGACCACCAAGTAAGATAATAATATCACCTGGATCAGAGTTAAGTCTCTTAACTGCACGTCTTGGAGCAGCACCCATAACAGCACCAATCTCCATACGCTTAGCCACATAGTTTGGATGGTAAATCTCATTTACATGACCTGTTGCAAGACCAATCTGGTTACCATATGAACTGTATCCGGCAGCAGCAACCTTAACAATCTTTCTCTGAGGAAGCTTACCCTTCATAGTATCCTTAAGTGATACTGTTGGGTCAGCCGCACCTGTTACACGCATAGCCTGATATACATATGAACGACCTGAAAGTGGATCTCTTATAGCTCCACCAAGACAGGTAGCTGCACCACCAAATGGCTCTATCTCTGTTGGGTGGTTATGAGTCTCATTCTTGAAGCTTACTAACCACTCCTCTGTTACTCCATCAATCTCAACTGGAACAACTATAGAACATGCGTTAATCTCATCTGAAACCTCCATGTCCTCAAGCTTTCCAGCCTTTCTTAATGCCTTCATAGCCATAAGAGCTATATCCATAAGGCACACAAACTTGTCATCTCTTCCTGCATTAATGTCTGCTGCAGTTTCAACATATCTATCATAGGTTGAAGAAATCATATCATTGTAGTAGCCATCATCAAAGCTAACATCTGTAAGCTCTGTAGAGAAAGTAGTATGACGACAGTGATCTGACCAATAAGTATCAAGTACTCTAATCTCTGTCATAGACGGATCTCTATTCTCCTCATTCTTGAAATAATTTTGAATGTGAAGGAAATCCTTAAATGTCATGGCAAGACCAAGTGAGTCATACAACTCCTTCAACTTGTCCTCTGCCATATCTTTAAACCCATCAAATATAATTACATCAGCAGGCTCGTCAAATACAGTCACAAGTGTCTCTGGCTTAACCTCATCTGCAACTCTTGAGTCTACAGGGTTAACAACATACTCCTTAATAGCCTCAAGCTGTTCAGGAGTGATATCGCCATCTATTACATAGGTTGTAGCAGTCTTAATTAGAGGATTCTCATTCTCATTAAGAAGCTTAACACATTGCTCTGCGGAGTCTGCTCTCTGATCAAACTGTCCTGGGAGATACTCCATAGAAAAATACACCTGTCCTGCTTCTACTGGGAATGTTTCCTCATATACCACATCTATAGGTGGCTCTGAGAATACTGTAACCTTAGCCTTCTCATATGTATCATCAGACACGCCCTCCATATCATATCGAACAAGCTCTCTTACTGCATTGGCCTTAATACCTAAGTAATCCTTAATCTGTGACTTAAGCTCTGTAGCTCTTACAGCGTAATCGCTTTTCTTTTCAACATAGATTCTTCTAACCTTACTCATGCTTATCCTCCTTGGCAATTATGTATACTAATTGCATTGTAATCAAATTTACGCTACTTTATAATACCCATAAATACAAAAAAAGGCAACCCTTTTGGTTGCCTTTTTTTAAGTAAATTAAGATTCTAATACATTCTTGATAACTCTCTTAATCTCATCAGCGTCAAATGGCTTAGCAATAAACTCTGCTGCACCGCTTTGAACTGCTTCAAGCATATTGTGCTGCTGGCCTGCTGCCGATACCATAATAACCTTCGCCTCAGGGAACTCTCCCTTAATCTTCTTAAGAGACTCAACACCTGTCATAATTGGCATTGTGATATCCATAGTTACCAAATCCGGCTTAAGCTCTACATACTTATCATAGCCTTCCTGTCCATTAACAGCCTCCCCAACGATAGTATAACCCTCGCCCTCTAAGAGTCCCTTTAAAATTCTTCTTGAAGTTCTTGAATCATCTACAATTAAAATATTAGCCATGTCCTTAATAAATCCTCCCCATTAGTTAATGTTCCATTTAGTTTCCATACAAATTACGATATCTGCTCTCTGGCCCTGAATAAAACAAGGAAGCATAAACATCATACCCTCTGTACTAATTGTTGTATCATCTACATACATATTTGGTGGAAGCATATCAATCTTAACTTCCTCCTGACTAAGCTTTGATCCAAAGAGGCCATTGCTTACATTAATAAACTCACATACTGCATCAAGGCAATCCTCGTCGATGGCAGCAAATTCTTCCTTACCATAGGTCTCGCCAATAACCTTATTACCTTGTCCACAGATTCCTATAAACAACTCATAATCACCTGTAAAGCACTGACTTGCGATGTACTTTGTAGTATATGTATTAATTCTCTCTATCTTCTCGAAACGAACCTTGTTATCGATAAATCTGACAACATTTCTCGCCATAAGTGCTATGTAATCTCTCACTACAGGAGGAACTGATGCATCCTTAATAAATACAGGTATAATCTTATCTATATCTGAGCTCTTAAGAGCATCAATCTCAAGTGCAGTAAGTCTCTCTGACTTCTTATAGTGATTAAGATGCTTTTGAATCTCCTCTAAAGTAAGAAGCTGTCTCTCTACCAACTCCTGTACAAAAATCAAATATGAATCGCCCTGCTTCTTAAGAAGCGCCATAACCTGATCCTCTGTAAGATATCCCTTGTTAATAGCTATATCTCCAAATCTGGCATCCTGCATAGCCTGAAGCTGATTAACCTCGTCTGCCTGTGCCTCTGTCATAAAGCCCTCATTCACAGCAAGTAATCCCATCTTTACTCTGGCTGTTCTACTCTTCTCTATAATATCCACATACTGCTCAGTTGTAAGTACTCCTACATCCTGTAAATACTTTCCAAAATACACACCAAACATATATAATACCTCCTTGTTACGCACAATTTAGATAATTATACCTAATAATCACTAAAAAATCAATATTATCTTAGCCATTTCACAAAAAAATCGTTTAATTTTAAATTATTTTTGGTGATTTTTGCTCAAATTACAATTGAATTGTAGTATAATTTCTTATATAATAATATTTACGCAATAATTTATGTAAAATATGCTTAATTCATTTGCGCTTATCATACATTACGGAGAAAAATAACATGTCAATCAAAAAATCACTACGACTATCAATAATACTTTTAGCGTCACTGCCACTAGTGTTCTTAACAGTACTTATGTATTCATCCACTAGAGGTAAATATTTGGAGTTAGCTAAGAATTCAGCCGAAAGTGTGGCTACCAGCTATGCAGATGGCTTTCATGCTCAGCTTGAGGTTCAGGTATCCGAAGCCGAAGGTCTTGCACGAACCAGCTCAATACAAGGACTTCTATTAGAAAGCTATAACGGTATATCACTTGGTTCTTCCTCAAGCTATTATGATTTAGTTATGCAATCTATGAACGAAGCGGTTTTCAACTTCGAAGGACATATTACATATTATATGTATGACCACAATGGCTACTTTATCGCATCCACAAGTGATGACACCTCTACAATGGTTGACTGGCAGGAATATATGAATATGCCGGTAGACAGTATAACTGAAACCACCATTATGAGCGCGTCTAACATTAACAAAAATACAAATAGTATCGAGATACTAACCCCTGTTATGTTTAAGGATATGGTAATAGGTTTAATTAGAGCCAATATCACTGCAGATTACTTCGGAACCTTCCTGGCTTCATCAGAGGATGCCTTTATCCTTACGTCAGACGGCACATATCTGTTTAATTCTATCGGTTTTGCAGATGACAACTACCTAAAGGAACAGGCAGAGTTGATTCTTGGTTCCTCAGACAAATCAGGATATATCTACAAAGGAGCTTCCTTCGACAAAATATATGGCTATAGCAAGATGGACCATCACAACTGGTATTATATTATAAAGCAAGAAGGAACTGAATATCAGAAGATATTATCCTCCCTTCCTATAACACTTTTTATAACCCTGTTTATAATATTATTAATATCTATACACATTAGTAACATTTTGGCCCACAAATATACATATCCTATTCTTACACTTAAGGATAATATGACAGAAGCCGCAGCCGGCAATTTAGAGCTAAAATGCGACATCGACTCTAACGACGAGTTCGGTGAGCTATCAGATATGTTCAACAATATGATGAACATCATCTCTACTAACTATAACCAGCTTAATGAATCAAAGAAGCAGCTGGAATTAAACGAGCTTGAGCTTAAGAAAAACTATGCACATATTGAGCAGCTCGCTTATCACGATGGTCTAACAGGTTTATATAACAGAGTTGCATTTATGAAGTTTGCATACGACATTCTTCACAACAATGGTTCCCAGCTTTCAGCCAGACATGCAATCTTCTTCCTAGACCTAGATAATTTCAAGAATGTAAATGACACACTGGGTCACGACTACGGCGACATTCTACTTAAGCAGGTTGCTATGCGACTTAATTCTACCATCGATCTTAATGATCTTTTGGCCAGAACCGGTGGTGACGAATTCCTTATTCTAAAGAGCTCCTACTCTTCAGTGGAGGATTTAGATGCATACGCAGCCAAGCTGGTAAATGTTATTAGAGAGCCTTACGACTTAGATGGAGAAACCGCCAGCGTTTCACTAAGTATAGGTATCGCCCTCTTCCCAAGAGACGGACTTACCACAAGTGAGCTTATTAAGAATTCCGATATTGCCATGTACAACGCTAAAACATCAGGTAAAAACAGCTACAAATTCTTTAATAGCTACATGGAGGATGATGTTAACAGGCGTAATGACTTGGTAGAGATACTCTCAAAGGTTATTGATAACAACGAAGTATTCCTACACTATCAGCCTCAGGTAAATGTTAGCACAGGTCAGATTACAGGCTTTGAGGCACTTATGAGAATAGAATCTGAATTAATTGGATATATTCCACCATCAGAATTTATTCCTATAGCCGAGGATAGTGGTATCATAAACCAGCTGGGAGAATGGGCTTTAATTGAAGCCTGCTCATTTAATCAGAGGTTAATTGAACTAGGGCATAAGGATTTACGTGTTTCAGTAAATGTATCCACTACCCAGCTTCAGGATAGTAATCTTATAAAGATAATAAAGTCCATTCCAGAAAGAACCGGTATGTCACTTAATCATCTGGAGATAGAGATTACAGAAAGCGTTCTTATGAACTCCTTTGAACATAATCTGGATTTAATTAACCAAATCAAATCACTAGGAGCTTCTATTGCTTTAGACGACTTTGGTACAGGTTATTCATCCTTTAACTACCTTACTCAGATACCTATCGATACTCTTAAGATTGATAAATCCTTTATTGACGGTATCTGTAGCAATGAAAAGGATCGCTACATAGCCGACTCCATCATCTCTCTGGCTCACAAGATGAGTATCTCTGTTGTTGCAGAGGGCGTTGAGGATGTAGAGCAGCTAACAATTCTTCAACATCAGTTCTGCGATACCTTACAGGGATACCTGTTCTCTAAGCCGGTTAATGCAAATGCATTTATCGAGCTTCTTGACAAAAGCAAAAAAGCATTAAATAAAAAATAAACATAAAAATACCAGATGGTTAACCACAAGCTGTGACATACCATCTGGTATTTTTATGTTTAAAATATTACATTTCCAGAAAAGCTTTAAGCTGTTCTAATTTCGCCTTAGCATCCTTTCTTCCCAGCTTATACATAAATTTAAGCTTATCCTTATCTCGTTTCAAACGTCCAATCTTGTATTCCATGGAAGGTCTAATTATAAGCACATCGCCCTGTCTCTCATACTCTTCTATGGCCTGCACCGATTTATTATAATTATCATGACGATTAAGATTTGCCTCTATAAACTCAGGATACTTTTTGTATCTAAGCTTCAGTAGCTTAGCCGAGGATGATGGATGCTTTACATATCCGGCAGGACGGGTTAATACAACTATATTTTTCTTAAAGCCTATGCTTCTGAAAAAGTCAACCGGTATACTATCTCCTGTTCCTCCATCTAAAAGCTTCTTTCCTCCCTTGTAAACAATCTTAGATACTAAAGGAAGTGATGCCGATGCTCGCATATAATCCATTTCCTTCTTAAAATCTGTACATCTAATATACTCTGGCTTTCCTGTATCTACATTGGTACAGCATACATAAAACGGTATCTTAGCTGCATTCTCTGCAAATTTATCGTAATCATATATATCAAGTTTGTTAGGTAGCTCATTATAGCAAAACTCTGCATTAAATATATTACCAGTTTTAAGCCATGACTTTATACTTATATATCTGTCATCATTAATGTATTTTAGGTTATACCTTATACCCCTACCATGCTGTTCAGACATATACGAGCAGCCAAATACGGCTCCCGCAGAAACTCCAATAACTCCATCTGCAAATAGCTTCTCCTCTAGCAGCACATCTAAAACTCCGGTAGTATACATTCCACGCATTCCGCCGCCCTCAAGCACCAGACCTACCTTTTCACTTCTATTATTTAGTTCCATAATATCTTCCTTTATATTTTCTGCTTTTATTCCTCTGGCAATATACAGGATACATCCTTTATTGTCTTAAGAACGAAATGCGTCTGAGTCTTATTAACTCCCTTACAGCTCTTAACCTCCTTGTAAGCAGCCTCCAAGCCCTCCTTGGTATCTGTTACAATCTTAAGAACATAGTCATAGACACCTGTTTGATAATAACAGGATATTATGTACTTACTTTTCTGTACCATCTCTATAAACTCTTCATTATAATCCGGATGTTCAAGACTAACCTCCATAAGTGCAACCACATCATTACCCAGCTTTTCCTGATCTATCTCTATAGTGTACCCGTTAATAGCGCTGTCCTCCAGCTTCTTAATACGCTCAATAACTGCAGAAACCGAAAGATCTATCTCCTTGCTTATAGCGGAAGCTGTTTTTCTTGAATTCTCCTTAAGACATTTTAAAATTTTATAATCTATCTTATCCATTTTATCGTCTCCTTTACCTCAGTAACATCATTTAAATCTATAGAATTAAATACATCCTTGTACTCCTGTTCAACCTGCTTCATGGTGCCTCTATAAAAATCCGGTGTTGCAGCCACATAAGGCGGTTCCTCATTAAGCTTTTCACCGGTGAATTCCAAAAATTCATAGTAAAGCATAGCATCATCAATCAGCTTAACCATCTTCTCCTCATACTCTGTAAGAGGACTACCTAAAAACTTCTGGTAGATAACCTTAGAAAGTCTATCCTCAATAACCCTGTATTCTTCCAAATACTGCTTTACCGGTCTTGTAATATCTGAAATATATGCCTCACAGGCATCATGCAACAGACAAGCCAGCTTAACCCTTGGACTTTCTCTTCTGGCACAGGCCTCCTCATAGCAGTTTAGACAATGTGCACCTATAGAGTAAAAAGAACTGTAATGACCATTGGCTCTACATAGCATAGAAAGAGCATGGGCAATGTCCTCAATATGTACATCATCACCATTAGGATTAGCCGGTGTGAATTTTACCTTTTGATATGTCAAAATATAATCAGGCATATTTTTATCTCCCATTTCATCATTTAAGCCAATCAAGGGCCGCACCTATGGTGTAGCCCTTAATTAATAATTATTAGTCTAAAATGTAATATCCTTCTTGCCACTAAGTAATCTTCCGCCATTTACAATCATAACTATACCTACACCGATACCCATAACTATAGTAATGATTCCCATAACTAAATTACTTACACCTACTGATGTCATCTTGTTATACAACTTTTCCATTTAAAAACTACCTCCTTCTTACGAGTCCGTCTCCCCAGGCGGTAAATGTATCTTTATTTTACACCATACTGCTCATAATATGCATCAATAGCAGCCTTTAATGTATCGTCTATAATAACCTGTCCCTTGTATGGATTATTATGAAGATGCTCAGTTACCTCAGCCATATTAACTATGGCAGCTGTATCAAAGCCATATCTCTCCTTAATCTCATCAAGGGCTGACTTATCACCGGTTCCCTTCTCCATACGGTTAAGAGAAACCATAAGTCCTTTAATCTCAACATTTGCAGCACCCTTTACCTTAGGAACTGTCTCTTCCATGGACTTACCAGATGTTGTAACATCCTCTATCATTATAACCCTATCTCCGTCCTTAAGGTTACTACCAAGGAAGCTACCCTTATCAGCACCGTGGTCCTTCTCTTCCTTACGGTCTGAACAGTAACGAACCTCCTTACCATATAATTCACTATAAGCAACCGCTGTAACTACACCTATAGGAATACCCTTGTATGCCGGTCCAAATAACACATCAAAATCATCTCCGTAAACATCATGAATAGCCTTTGCATAATACTCACCAAGTTTCTTAAGCTGTGAGCCTGTTACATACGCACCTGCATTCATAAAAAATGGAGACTTTCTACCACTCTTAAGTGTAAAATCGCCAAACTTTAAAGCCTGACAATCAACCATAAATTCAATAAACTCCTGCTTGTATGCTTCCATAATTCAAGTACCTCATTTCTTTCAAATACTTATATAATTTTAATCTAATTACCACATAATGGCAAGTGTTTTTCGGTTATTTTATCATATCATTCAAAATTTTAGGCAAAAACTAGGATGTGGGAATACATCACACATCCTAGTTTTTTTCTATATATTTTTCTGATGGTATACATCACCCATTTTATCAAGTATTTTATCCGCAGCCTCTTCCTTAGACATAATCGGAAGCTGGATTTCTTCATCTGCAGTAATAATAGTCACAATATTAGTATCTGTACCAAACCCGGCACCAGACTGCTTAAGATTATTAGCAACTATCATATCCACATTCTTCTTAGCAAGCTTTGCTCTGGAGTTTTCAAGCATATTCTCAGTTTCCATAGAAAAGCCACAGATAACCTGCTTATCCAATCTATTTGCACCAATGGTTCCAAGGATATCATCAGTTCTCTCTAAGTAGATATTCATATCCTCGTCCTTCTTCTTAATCTTCTGATCAGATACATTTACAGGTCTGTAATCTGCCACAGCAGCAGCCTTAACTATTGCCTGCATCTTATCTACTCTGCTTATTACCGCTTCATACATATCTCTTGCAGACTTAACCCTTACCACATCCACAAACATAGGTGGTTCAAGAGCTGTCTCCCCTGTCACAAGGGTAACATTAGCTCCTCTAAGCATAGCCATTCTAGCAAATGCATAACCCATCTTACCTGTAGAGTGATTAGTAATATATCTAACAGGATCTATAGCCTCCTGAGTTGCGCCGGCAGTAATAAGGATATTTATACCCTCCATATCCTTTTCCTTGGCACATGCCTTAAGGATATATTCCACCAATACCTCTTCCTTAGGAAGCTTTCCCTTACCTGTATCTCCGCATGCAAGATAACCTGAATCTGCATCTATAATCTCATATCCAAAATCTTTAAGCTTACTAATATTGCTCTGCACTATTTTATTCTCATACATATGCACATTCATAGAAGGCGCTATAATAACAGGACATGTTGCCGGAAGAACTGTAGTTGTAAGCATATCATCAGCTATACCATTTGCAATCTTACCTATAACATCCGCCGATGCAGGAGCAACAAGAAATGCATCCGCAGTAGTTGCAAGGGTTACATGTGGTACATGAATATCCCCGTCTCTTTCAAAGGTGTCCACATAACATTTATTCTTTGTAAGAACCTCAAAGGTTTGTGGAGTAATAAAATGTGTAGCAGCTTCAGTCATAATTACATGAACATCAGCATTAAGCTTAACCAACATACTTGCCACATTTGCCATCTTATATGCTGCAATTCCACCACTTATTCCAAGTATAATTCTTTTATCCTTTAACATATTATCATCCTCCTTGGTTCTAAATTCCACACAGACCATAACAAAACTAGTACTACACTATGGTTCTCACATATCCTTAAGCAAACCGTGCTTCTCATAATTTGTAACTCTACTAATGGAATTATCATCATTTACAAATACAACCTTAGGACTATGCTCCTTCAACTCCTCAGATGACATCTGAGCATAACACATAATGATAATCTTATCACCGGTAGATACCATTCTAGCAGCTGCACCATTAAGGCAAATCATACCGCTTCCCGGCTCACCTGCTATAACATAGGTTTCGAATCTGCTACCATTATTCACATCTACTATCTGAACCTGCTCATATTCATTAATTCCGGCAGCCTCCATAAGCTTCTCATCTATGGTTATGCTTCCAACATAGTCAAGCTCTGCCTGAACAACTGTTGCGCGATGAATTTTACTTTTTAACATATTTATAAGCATATTACATCTCCTTATTTTATCACAAATTCTCTCTGTGAACAATTATCTACACACTCATCATAAAGTTATCTATAAGTCTGGCCTCACCATTGGCTCTAACAGCAACTGCACAAAGTATTTCTCCCTTAATCTCAGATATACTCTCCATGGTATTAACATCAACTATCTCCACATAATCTATATCCATAAGAGAGCTTGTATTAATACTGTCTGTAATAGCCTTAATAACCTTAGCAGCGTCTCTTTCGCCTTCCTCAATAAGCTTCTTACCCATGAATATTGACTTACTGATAATAAGCGCTTCCTGTCTTGTATTAGGACTAAGGTATGTATTTCTAGAGCTCTTAGCAAGACCGTCAGCTTCTCTAATTATAGGACATCCCACTATCTCAAGATTCATATTAAGATCTGTAACCATTCTCTTAATTACTGCAAGCTGCTGAGCATCCTTCTCTCCAAAATAAGCCTTATCAGGTGTAACTATGTTAAAGAGCTTAGTTACAACTGTACAAACTCCTCTAAAATGTCCTGGTCTTGAAAGACCACAAAGAGCATTTGTAAGTCCATTTACATCCACATATGAGGAAAAACCATCCCTGTACATCTCCGAAGGCTCCGGATGGAATATAAGATTTGCACCTGCATTATTACAAAGCTTTGTATCCGCTTCCAAATCTCTAGGATAAGACGCCAAATCCTCCTTAGGTCCAAACTGCATAGGATTTACAAATATACTTACCACAGTCACATCATTTTCAGCAACAGACCTTTTAATAAGACTTTCGTGTCCCTCATGAAGAAATCCCATGGTTGGCACAAAGCCTATGGTTTTTCCCTCATTTCTCCATGCTTTTACAGCAGCTTTAACCTCATCAACTGTTGTTACAACCTTTACATTCATTAATTCCTGCATCTATATTATTGTAGTCCTCATACTAGGAAGGCTACTCTCCTTTCTTATAAAAGTATTGCTCTAGTAAAGCTTTCCAATAACCTCATCATCTATAGCATATGTATGCTCCTTGGCAGGATAAGTACCAGCCTTTACTTCATTCACATAAGCCATGCATGCTCCCTTCATGGCTTCGCCCACATTTGCAAATTGCTTTACAAACTTAGGCACATAATCGGAGAACATTCCCATCATATCAGCGTAAACAAGAATCTGACCATCACAGCCCGCTCCTGCGCCAATACCTATAGTCGGTATATCAAGCTTTTGGCTCACAAGTGTAGCTAATTTCTCTGGAACACATTCTAATACAACAGCAAATGCGCCAGCCTCCTGAACCGCCATAGCATCATCTATAAGCTTCTTAGCAGCCAGCTCATCCTTTCCCTGCACCTTATAACCACCAAAGGAATTAATAGACTGTGGAGTAAGTCCTATATGAGCCATAACAGGAATACCGGCTGCAACTATAGCCTTGATAGCAGATGCAACCTCTGTGCCACCCTCCAGCTTAACTGCATTCGCTCTTCCTTCCTTCATAAGTCTTCCCGCATTGACTACGGCATCATAAACTGAGGTCTGATATGACATAAATGGCATATCTATAACCACCATAGCATTTGCTGCTCCTCTTGCTACTGCAGCGCCATGATGAATCATATCCTCCATAGTTACGGAAATTGTATCCTCGTAACCAAGCATGACATTTCCCAGAGAATCTCCAACTAATATAGCATCAACTCCCGTTGAGTCAATTAATTTTGCTGTAGAATAATCGTAGGCAGTAAGCATAGTAAGCTTTTCACCCTTTAGCTTTCCGTTAGCAAATGTTGTTACTGATTTTTTCATCATAAATCCCTCCTAAAAAAGCGAAATTTTTAGTCGAAAATCAAATATTAAATTATTCATAGCGAAGTACTTGAATCCGACTAAATCGGCTAAATATAGGATGTATCCGATAATCCCTCCAAAGGATAGGACTATCCATACCGGAAATTAAGAAAACATAGCACTCAAAGGTTAATAACACACTTATGTATTGTTCCAAAAGGATACAATCATTCAACCATGCTAGACAGGGTGCATTAACAAAATCAAGCTACTTAATATTAGAATTTCAGGTATGGTTTCTTAATTGAATACCATCCGCCTAAAAATATATCACGATTACACCCATTTGTAAATAAAAAAGAGTTCCCGAGGGAACTCTACAAATCAAAAATATACATAACCTAAAGCTTCTTACCCGCCTTAAAGCCAGTAGCATAGGCTCTTAAGCCCTTTAGCTTATTCTTCTCGTATAGCAATGTACCAAGCACCCTCTTAACCAGATATGAAGAATAGCTATTAAAAAGTCCCAGCTTATAGGTTCTAATAATATACCTTACATTCCTAGCGGTATAATATTTTCTTCTTGGGCTATAAGCAAATATAGTCTTCTCTCCGCCAAAGACCTTCACCTTAATTATATCATGCCCTAATTCATGAAGATATCCATAGCTATTAATCCTGACTATATTATAGCCCGAGCCTCTTAACCTCAAGCAAAAATCATCATCTACCATATCGATAAAAAGCTTATTATTAAAGCCCTTAACCTTCTTCCACGCTTTAACAAGCACAAGGTTGCCGCTGGTTATGCAGGTGTCTATAAAGGAAAAATCTTGGTCGGATGACAAAGCATTCTTCTCCTTATATTTTCTATCCTCTCTAAGGCAGCTTAGGGATGCTAAATTCTCAACCTTCTTAGATTCAATAAAGCTCCTATACATATGGATAAGATTCGGATAGCATTCACTGTCATCATCTAAGGTTAATACCCAATCAGCTGACTCCTTATCCGAAAAATCCATAATCTGGTTCAAAGCATAGGCAACACCCTTGTTATCCTGATTTTCTATAAGGGTAATATTCTCTTGAAATTGACTAATTAACTCTTTAATCTGAGATAAATGATCCGACCCATTATCTACTATAACTAATCCATCAACCTGGGACATTACAGCCTTGATATTATTCTTAAGCTTAACAAGGTCAGAATTATATGTAATTATACCTGCATATATTTTAAGCATCTTATATCCTTCTTTTAAAAATGGAGTCACCCAACCGGATGACTCCATATATCATTTACATTACTCTACACTGTAGTTAGGTGCTTCCTTAGTAATCTGAATGTCATGTGGATGACTCTCTCTCAGTGATGCAGCTGAAATCTTAACAAACTCAGCCTTCTCATGAAGCTCCTCAATGGTTCTTGCGCCACAGTAGCCCATACCTGATCTAAGACCACCAACTAACTGGAATACTGCATCTTCAACTGAACCCTTGTATGCAACTCGTCCCTCAACACCTTCTGGAACAAGCTTCTTAGCATTAGACTGGAAGTATCTATCCTTGCTACCACACTCCATAGCTGCGATAGAACCCATACCTCTATATACCTTGTACTTACGACCCTGATAAAGCTCAAAATCTCCAGGGCTCTCATCAGTACCCGCAAAGAGGCTACCCATCATACAGACATTAGCACCAGCTGCAAGAGCCTTAGTAATATCTCCTGAGTACTTAATACCACCATCTGCGATAACAGGAATACCTGCAGCCTTAGCCGCCTCATAGGCTTCCATAATAGCAGTAATCTGTGGAACACCGATACCTGCTACAACTCTTGTTGTACAGATAGAACCAGGTCCGATACCAATCTTAACAGCATCAACACCCATATCAATCATAGCCTGTGCACCACTCTTAGTAGCAACATTACCAGCTATAACATCAAGATCTGGATACTTCTCCTTAATCATCTTAAATGTCTTAAGTACATTCTCTGAGTGACCGTGAGCTGTATCAATAACAATAGCGTCAACCTTAGCTGCTACAAGTGCATCAACTCTGTCACAAATATCAGGAGTAACACCTACTGCTGCTGCACAAAGAAGTCTTCCCTGTGAATCCTTAGCTGCATTAGGGTACTTAATCTGCTTCTCAATATCCTTAATAGTAATGAGACCCTTAAGGTTCATATTCTCATCAACTATAGGAAGCTTCTCCTTACGAGCCTCTGCAAGAATCTTCTTAGCCTCCTCAAGAGTAATACCCTCTCTAGCTGTTACAAGATTCTCAGAAGTCATAGACTCCTTAATCTTCTTAGTATAATCAGTCTCGAACTTTAAGTCTCTGTTAGTGATGATTCCAACAAGCTTACCATTCTCAGTTATAGGTACACCTGAGATTCTAAACTTAGCCATAAGATCATCTGCATCCTGCAATGTATGCTCTGGTGAAAGGAAGAATGGATCTGAGATTACACCATTCTCTGAACGCTTTACCTTGTCAACCTCCTCAGCCTGCTGCTGAATAGTCATATTCTTATGAATAACACCGATACCACCCTGTCTAGCCATAGCAATAGCCATTCTGTGCTCAGTAACTGTATCCATGCCTGCACTCATAAGTGGAATGTTAAGTGTAATCTTCTTAGTAAGTTTAGTTGTCAAGTTTACATCATTAGGAATAATCTGTGAGAACTGTGGAACTAAGAGAACGTCATCAAAAGTTATTCCTTCGCCAATAATCTTTCCCATGTTTGTCTTTCCTTTCATACTATTTACTAAATTGGTTAATAAATTACAAATCATGCCAACAGAATACAATATATGCAGCCTGATGGCATGAATGAAAATTTAAATGTTATGGTATCACTTAATGCGAATTATGTCAACGGAATATTTATGTAAAATTTAATCTTCCTGAACAACACAAATATATAAGTCAAGATACTCTTTTCCGTCATTCATCATAGGTACCTTTAAGCCCTCGATGTCTGACTTTAAATGTAGGTCCTTACCAAATACGGCAAGAGGTGGTGTAATATCAATCAAGATTCCCAAGGTAGAAAAAATAGTTGCTGTATTACCCATAATCATATTACCAAGCTCGTTAAGTGCTGATGATGACATCTCGTCAAGCTCTGTAACAGGCATACCAAACATCATTCTAGAAGCTATATCCTTAGCATTATCCTCTGACATAGCTAGAATAACCTGTCCCTTCATGGCGCCTACTACACCCACCTGAATAGCATATGTACTATCCTTTAAATAAAAATCTGTTTTCTCTGGCTTTCCCACAGTCATCTTAACCTGAGTTACGCTCTCAACGATAGATATACATGACTGCAAAAAAGGATTAATGTGATTTACATCGAATTTTGGTGCCATTATTACTCTTCTCCTTAAGTATTTTTCGTGCATTCTTCATATTTAATCCATTATACTATATTTTGTAGTCTTATTCAAACACAAAATACATTATTTAATCATTATTTTTATGGTAAAAATCACCATTTGCAATTATACGCTACTGAACTACAAAAATCTTTGATGAGCTTAATTCATGGTGGGACTTATCCACCTGTCTAACAGTAATCTCATCCCCTAGCTCCACCTGTGAATCTTCAACCAAAAGAGTCTGTCGGTCAACATATGTGGTCTCAAGGTCCTTATCTCCATTATAAACAACTGAATACTCTGTAAAATTCTCGCCCTTAACTACAATGTGATTGGTCTCATTAGCAACGCCTGTTACCGAAATAATATCAACGCCCATCTGCATATGGTTCTCAGGAATAACAACACCATCCTCAAAGAGATATTTTTCGCCATAAAGCATATCATAGGCTATAAGTCTTAATTTGCCATCTAATTCCTCAGCATCATAGTAGCCATGTGCCTTGTATGCATAGGTTCCCTCAATATTCAAGGCATCAAGAAGCTTTACAGAAAGCTGATTAGCTGTGATATCCTCATCCTCTAATTCAAGACCGATATTATTCACCATAACATACTCTGTCTGGAATAAGGTATGATTAGGGAGCTGTTCCTCTGTAAGACCTATAGAAGGAAGATGATCCCCATAGAGAACTAAAACATAATCCTCACCATAAGCATCCAGCTCCTTCTTCAAGTGATTCAAAAATACATCCATCTCATACAGCTGATTCACATAGTAGGTCATCTGCTGCTGAACCTCTACATCCTCACCATAGGTAAGAGTGATATGCTCCTCGCAGGTATCCTCCCCTATTGGATATTTGCCGTGAGCCTGAAGACTTATGGTATAAACCAAATCCTGTCCTTCTGTCTCTCTAAGGCACTTCATAATATCAGCTATAAGACTTTCATCCTTAGCCCAACCTGTGGAGGTAAACTGCAGGTCATACATGTATTCCAATGAAATAAATGCATCAAAGCCCATCTTCTCATACACATTTTTTCTATCATAGAATGAGGACTTATTGTTATGGATAGCATATGCACCATAGCCCTCCTTCTTTAAGGCACTACAAAGTCCTTCCACCGGCTCATCATTTACAGTAGTTTTATAAGGATACTCTCCTGCTCCGAAAAAGCCTGAAGAGAAGCCTGTTAACACCTCAAACTCAGTATTTGCAGTACCTGCACCAAGAGCAGGAACAGTAAGATAGCCTGAAGGATATTCCTCCTTAAACTTAGTAAAGGTAGGTATAGGATTATCACTCATTTCAAGCCCAACAATTTCATTTGGATCAAAGAAGGTTTCCAGCTGAATCACAATAACATTAGGTGTCTGTTTCTTACCCTCCTGCTTAATAGGGTCAAGCTGACTCTTAATCTCTAGCAGTACCTCTTCCTCGTAATCATCTGGCTTATCTATACCATTATCAATAATACTGTTGGTAAAGCAGTAGGCAAAGCCATAGTCCTTATAGGCATTACCCAAGTTTGCAAAATCATCTGATATAATATTGTGCTTAACAGCAAAGTTAGTCATGCCCCATACAAATATCCAAGCCAAAACACAGAGAACCATAGTTCCCTTAACCTTCATATCTCCCTCAAATCGCGGACTCTTCTTAAACAGAATAACCAGACCAATAATTGCCGCTATAATCACCAGTAACAAAAGCACCTGCTGGAACTTTGTCAGGTATACATCAAGCATACTAAATACATCCAGAAACATAAGGAAGTCTATAGCTGCAAATGGAGTCACTCTATAGCTAAGCACACAGAAATTAATTATACCGCAAGCTAGCCACAGGGTTGTAATGGTAACAAGACCGAATACTCTCTTCTTTAAAAATAACGCAAATAATAATGTAAAAAATACTATAGAAGCGTTATACAAAAAAACTATAGGCTGTGTCAGCATGAATTTTACGCCTAAGAAAATAGATCTTCTACCTAGTATCTCTAATAATAGTTCCAGTGGAAGAGCAATCAAAAGGCACTTAAATATCCATGTATGTATAGAATAAGTCCAGGCTCTTTTCATTCTGTTCTTCAGCTTCTGAAAAGAAGACAGATTCTGTGCCTCATCTAAGGTAGCTGCCGCTTCATCAAGGTCGGCTGTAACCTCAGCATTATATTCCTCTGTTTCCTCCAAAATGTCGGTATCGAGCTCAACATCCTGTATTTTCTTTACACTTTTCTTAGTTTCTTTATTCTTCTTGCTCATAATATATCTCCTTAAGATTCTATACAAAAATCTTAAATACAATAACTTCTTACCTATTATAGCAAAGAACTATTTTTTTTCAATATAAGTAAGTTGGAAAAGATTTAATAATTTAATAAATTTTTTTAAAATTTGTTGTTGACATCCATATTTCTCTGTGGTAATATACTACTTGTCGTTGAGGAAACGACCTAAGAAATGCGCGAGTGGCTCAGCGGTGGAGCACCTCCTTGCCAAGGAGGGGGTCGCGGGTTCGATCCCCGTCTCGCGCTCTTTATTTTTTTCAAAAGCCTTGTAAAAACAAGGCTTTTTTGTTTTTGTCCTACATGTTATCGAGTACATACTAAGTACACTCAAGTCCGTTGACGAATCTGTTAGCATATTAATGTTATAGAAAAAGAAAAAGCATATCACTGTTGATATGCTTTTATTTTTATGTATTAAATTATTATTGATAAAGCAAGTGCAAACTGAAATTTTCAAGTGCTTCACGCCCGTATTACTAGGGACAAATTCTATTTTATGACTATTGTATTGATTTCATCCTCCATACTATTCTTATAAAGAAAGGCATGTTACTATAAAATTCATAGTGCCATGCAATAACCAGCTTGATATAATCGAACCACCACAACGTTTTTCATTAAGCCATCCTTGATACCAACCAAAAGCCCCCGGTAAAACTGTTAAAAAAACAACTATCAATATATCTTGTGTCACTACTCCAAAAGGAACCCCATGTAACAATCCAAACAGCATAGCCTGAACCAAATTTCCCCATGCAAAGCCAATTCTCTCTTGAATTCTCTTCAATATAAATCCTCTAAAAATGATTTCTTCTGCCAATCCGGTTCTAATATACGCATAAATGAAAGCCATTGGAATTCCTACCATTCCTGTTCCGGCAAATTGACTTCCTGCCATCGTAATCTGATCAGAAATATAATATATGCAAAGATAAGTTAGTGTACAATACATAGTAACCGAAAACACTACACTCAACAGAGTATTTGTAACCTTTCTGCTATGTATCATTCGTTTTATTCCAATCCAATTAAAAAAACTTATTTTTTTCCGTGCAGTAACAAACCACCAAATAAATGGAATAAAAGAAAACACAAGCAACTGTAATATAGCACCTATTAGTTCATTTAATAACTCACTCATCACCCTAGACCTCCACCAAATTCAAATCTTCGCGTGCTTTCAACTTTTCATAAAGCTGAAAGTTGTCGCTTTCCTAAATCAAAATTTTAACATATATAATTGCCATCCTCTGGAATTTCATCGGAAGTAATCCATTTTATTTCGTCGGATAATTTATTAAAAAGAATATATTCCTCAAGACCTTTCCAAGCAATAGAAAAAGGTATAAATAAGCCCTTGGAAATATAAAGCCCATCGCCCCATACATCGACTATTTCATTTAATGCATTCTTGTCGCCTAAAGTTAAGTATGTATTTTCATCATCTGTGATGCTGATAAAAAAGCCCAATTCTTTCTGTGCAGAAATACAAACAGAAACATTTGGTGCATTGTCAAACGAGAGATAACCAACCAAGTCAGGAACAACATCATTTTTGAAAAGAATTTGTTTTAATTCGATTAATGATTCAACATCACCTTCAAGGTTACAATATGCATTTTCAGTTGTATCAATGTCATAATGGATCATAGCAATTTTCTCCTATATCAGCTAATATTTTAACCCATATACAAAATTAATATATTTTTACAATTTCCATTCAACAAAAGCATCATTATCGTAATAATACAAATATGCCTCTAGCAATTCATCTATCGACACATTTTCCTTTTGCTGCTTTGCATTATATACAATATCTTGTATATCCTGTATACTGAGAGCATCTATTAAATTATGTTCCTTTGCAGCCTGTGGAACTTCATCACTCTCATTTTCTACATCATTAGGATCACAAATTAGACCCTCTGTATCCAGATTCCACACTTCATCTTCTGGCAAAAATAAAGCATCTGACCATTCAAATTCGTCAATATTTTCTAAAACATATGATAATTTATACATAAATAAATCACCTCCAAATTCAAATTCTATGTTGCTATTATTTCGCTTTAGCTTCTAAATGGCTTATTAAAAGAACCTATTTCTATCAAATTTCCCTCAGGGTCTGCAATATAACAAGTTCTTTGTCCCCACGGTTCCGTTTCAGGTGCTAACACAGAAGCAGCTCCTTTACTGATAGCCTTTTCATATTCAGCATCCACTTCTTCAAAGGTGTCAACATATAATGCAATCTCTGTATGACCATTAAGTCCTTTTATATATTCATATTTACGACTTGTCATTTTCTCAAAATCTTTTCTTCCGTACAAAAGAAATAGCGTATCATCCTTAATTAAATACACATTTGAAGTATCTTCGCCTTCTTTGATTTCAAACCCCAATACATCTCTATAAAAACGAATCATATTAGCCATATCGTCTACAAACAACCCAAATCCATCGAGTCTCATTCTCTTTTTCCTCCGTCAAAGTTTATCATTTTATAATTTAATTATTCGTGAATCCATATTAAAAAT
Source organism: Wujia sp. (assembly GCA_045543915.1). GTDB lineage: Bacteria > Bacillota > Clostridia > Lachnospirales > Lachnospiraceae > Coprococcus_C. Next base: position 23,082 of record JAZPXZ010000085.1, on the reverse strand, counting down.
CAATTTCCACTTATCTGAATCTTTCTTCCAAGTGGATGTTATGTGGAATACACCTTCTAAATCTGCATTTTTTCTGTCACCAACTGTCAAGTCTATTACATAATGAATTTGACAAAGTGATTCTGTTTCCTCAATCACTTCGTAATTTGAAATCTTATATCGCGCTACATCAAACTCCTTAATTATCTCTGCATAATCTACACCACTACATCTAAAACCACCGCAAACCATAACCGCATTTTCATCTACCACTTCCAGGAACGCTTTTGAATCTCTGCTTTTTGCGGCATTCCACATTTTAATTTCTAATTCTTGAATATTCATATCATTACCCTCCATCATATGTACTATTTTAATTTAACGAAAATACCCACAAAGCAGGTATATGGCTTGATAATTGTCTCAAAGTGCTGCTTATCGCCACAAGCATATTTATGATTCGTAGCAAGCCACTCGCTCCATGCATTTTCAAAACACTTCATTTCCCATGTTTCAACTTTTTCAATCCGGCTGTGGTCTCCGATAATTTCTTTCCATTCTCTTGGACTTTTAAACATATATGCTTCCTCCCCAAGCCAATCAGAAAGAAGCTCTTCAGAATGTCCCGCATATTCATCTTTTATCCCCGGAATGCCAATCAACACTACAGCCTTATCGTCCAAGAATGGCAAAATTTTATTATCAAAAAATCCAACTTTACCTGCAAAATAATGGTAAGAATCTATGCTGATCAAAGCTTGAAAATGCCCTTTATCAAAACTTAAATCAGTCGCATCCTCGCAAACGGGGGTTATCTGTTCTCCAACTCCCCAGTCTTCAAAACGCCCTGCATTTTCTTCTGCACTGATCCAAAGGTCATTTGCATAAACCTTCGCACCCGTTTCTTTCGCAATTACCAAACTCGTCAGTCCTTTTCCGCACCCCAAATCAAGAACCGTATCATCCTTTTCAAGTTGCAAGGGATATTTTTTGAATAGCTCCTCCAAAACCCTTGCACTATTAGGGCCCATCAGCGTTTCTGACGACATGTAATTTGTATAATCATTGATATTCATAATTCTTACTCCTCAAATTCTTTCCTTCTATTCCTTGCATTAGCAATAAAGAGCATTCATCTCACAAGACAAATGCTCTCTAAAATCGCTACCTTTTCAGAAAATACTACTCTAGGCTACCCTCGCCACCCATCATTCTCGTCATTTCTTCTATTTTCTCAACAGGAAAAGGCGGATGACTAATAGGTTTCATCGCAATAGACATAAGTTTCATCGGATTATCATCTGCTGCAACCCGATTAGAACTGAACGAACCACACATCTTACATCTATGAATAACCGCCCATTCTCCATTCTTTTTAACCCACACCGATACAGGTTCCATATGTCCACCACAATCCGATTCACGATCTCCCGGCTCTATATCCACATGCAAACTATAAAGACAATTGGGACAATGATTTCTATGATTGCTTCCAGCACCTTCAGGTACTACCATTCTCCCACAATTCCTGCAAGTAAACATTTCATTACAAGGATGTGTTTTATAATAACCTTTTTCATATTTCCTTCGTTTGTTATCTCTATTCATCCTTGAATCCTCCTTCATTCTCTCTTTTTGAGGATTCATATTCATGTATAATTCCCTGAATTCTTTTTTCAGAAAGGTAATACGTTTTACTTAACTCTTCAATAGTCTGACCTGAATAGTAGCGGTTCACTATCATTTGATTACGTTCTGCCAACTTTTCTTTTGTGCCATTCTTTTCACCCCATAACAATGAATTTTCACTTTTTCTGGGGATATAAATCAGTTGACCATCAATATATTTTTGAATTTCTTCAACAAGTTTCTTTGGCAAAACACCTTCTGCATTTACATAGCTCATATGCGACCTCCTAACAATAACTTAGGATGCAATGGCTATTACATATTCTTTTTTATTTGCAATAGCCATCGCTATCGCACAATTAACTTATACTTCTTCAAAAAACACTCTTTGAACCTTTCTAGTTGTATTTTCATAATTATAATATATACGTAAAATAATCATCAAGCTCAAATTTGATTATGAACTATTTTTAAGTTACAAATATAAACTGCTCATACAGCGAAACACCCGCTAACTGAAAGTTTCTGTTCCCTATAAATTGCAATCAACCAATCGAAAATACTTACAACTGGTATTCCATTTGAATATCAAATGGTTCATTTTTCGCAATTTCCATATTTACCTCCTGCGCTTCAACACAGCCCAATCTGCGATATGCTTCTTGGCTTTCCTTTGATGAATGTGCAGAAATATATAATTTTTTTGCTCCAAGCATTTTAGCCTCGCCACACGCAAGTCTAAAAAGTTCTTTGCCCAATCCCATTCTTCGAAAAGGTTCTGAGATATGAAACATTTGCAGTTCTATATATTGTTTGGTTCTTCCAAAGAATTGTTTAGCCACATAAATGTATCCAACTAATTTAACCTCGCAAAATGCCCCATATGCAAATCCATTTTCTTTTATTCCATCTATCATTTTCTGTGCATTCTCTCTGCACTTTTCCGCATTCCAATCCTCTACAAACTCATTCGGTACTAATATAAATTCGTTACCAATCTTTCTCCAACATTCCTTTACTTCCTGATGTCGTACAAATCCATCCAATGAGTCAGCATGGAGGTTTTCTTCTGATAACTTAGTAAAAATGATTGTTGACATTATTTCCTCCGGTATTCTTCCTTTACTTCTCAACATCCGTGAGAATACACTGTAGTACACACTACCACAATGTATTCCCACATAAAAGCACTTAATCTGTCACTCCCACATTCATAGATTCTTCCAATCGTCTAATCTTACACTTCAATTTTTGACTTAGGTTGCTCATCCAATCCGGCATATTTTCCACAGCTTCACTCACTACATGTAAAAGAGTGGTGTATTCCTGTAACCGTACAAATCTTCTCATGAGCATCATTGACTGCTGTTGCTCCTCTGCGAAATATGTGGCACTGCGGTATCCCTCAAGGAAACTCGCGATTGCTTCTTCCATAGAGACATCTTCTATAACCTCATCAAGTGCATCTAATGCTCTAACAACATCCAATGCATACCAACAACATATTGCATCGTCAAAGTCAATCACACTGAAAGACTCTTCCTTGTCATCATAGAATACATTATCCGGCTCGAAATCATAATGAATAACACCATAATTAGATGTCGATAATGGAAGACTTTCTAATTCCTTACGCACATCCTCAAACTCTTTCCTAACAAATTCCGAAGCACCATATTTCTGCATTCTCTCTTCTATTTCGCATAGAAGCATTTTGTGGTTACGCCTTTCTTCGGAATATGGATATTCCTTCATCAACGCATGTAATTCTCCCAACGTCTTTCCGTATCTCTTGACAATTTGAAGTGTTCCTTTGGTGTCTTCCAAACTATTTCCGGAGACCTTTTCAAAGCATGAAACATTGTAAGTTCCCCACTCCGTATTGATTTGTCCAAAAAGTTTTCCGTCTTTCATCGGTACCGGACGCATAGCAGGAAACCCCTTATCAATCAGCCATTCCATCAAACATATTTCAGACTTTACATCATCAAGCTTTTTTTCCTCTGCTGGAGACAATCTTAAAAAACAAATTCTTCCACCCGTTTTCGACCGAAACGGATAAATGGCATTTGATGAAATTCTAAAATACTGTAACATTTTATCCAACGAATCCATGTCACACTCATAAAACTCCATACATTTCTTTGCCAGGTCAAAATTCTCAAATAAATATTTTAATTTTAGCATAGTACCCTTTCTGCAGGCACCTCATGCCTGCCTGTTAATATTCGATATTCACCTTTGTCATCATTTTTCTTTTATCTCGGCTCACAGTTCTCATGCCGAACACCTCCTTTCAAAAATTGCAATTTAACCCTCCATCAACTTCAAATTTGTGTGTGCTTTTCGTACTCTATCAAACTTTAATATATTATTCATTTCTAGGTTTCTTTTGTATTAATATTCCAACAACCAAACCAAATACAAAAGCAACAAAATGAGTAACAAAACTTTCTAGTCCAAGCAAAAGTGATAATACAGAAAAAACTATAATGTATATAAGCTCTCCTTTTTTCAAGTTTTCATTACATACTGTGTCGTTTTTCCATTTCATAACGCACAGTATACCAATCATACCAAATATACCGGCAGATGCACCCACAGATATACTATCCGGGAAAATCAAGCACATAATGATTGTATTAACAACCACTATCACATGGTACAATAACAGATAAGGCAAGCTACCTATTTTCTTCTCAACAACCTTCCCGGCAAACAGTAAGGCAAAAACATTGAAAAGCATATGCAAAACACCAGCATGTAAATACATATGTAAAAATAGTCTCCACCACTCTCCATCACCAAATACTTTGGCATTAGACATTGAGCCTATGGTTCCAATCTTACCCTCACAGCCTGCCAAAAAGTTTAAAATATATGCCAAATATTTGTTAGATGAAAGTTGATTCAATGCCGACTCACTTACTATTACCGAATTAATAATTAAAAAAATAACACATAGCAGGGCAATGATTATATTTACTTTTCCATACCTTTCAATAAGGCTTTGTTTTTTAGTTTTTTCCATCTGCGCCTCCATCAATTTCAAATTTTTAAATTGTCTCACATTCTAGGCTAAACTATACCCCATTGCATTTTTTACTTCTCGCATTTTTTCTGCTCCTACTAGCATTTCGAGTAAGTGAAAAGCCACGCCTACAGCCGTTTCCGGACAATATGATGTAATGATATTTCCATCTACTACAATAGGTTCATTTACTATTTTTACACCGTACTCCGCTAACTCCTGCTGTGTTTTTCCATTATCCAGATGATAAACCGTTGCTCTTTTTCCTTTTAAAATACCACTTTCAGCCAGAGCAAATGCCGCTACACATACAGCTGCAATTGGTTTTCCCTGTTTATGAAATTCGCGAATTAAATCTTGTGTTTTAGGATGGAATGCTTCCTCCTTAAATCCAAACTCTCGAAATCCACCTGGGATTGCAAGTGCATCATAATCACTCACATCTATTTCATCTATCAAAACATCCATTTGAACAGTAACACTAAATGTACTTATTACATTCTTCTTAAAACCACAAGTATGCACATGCACATCATTCCCAAAACTTTCTCTGGCCCATCCCATAACATCAATAAACACACTAAATTCCATTGTTTCAAAGGCTTTAACACATAATAATAATACTTTCATTTTTATCCTTTCTTTAGGCCAAACTCTTCCTTTTTCTTAATTTAGTTGAATAAAACATTGCTTATAAATTACTTTAAACTTGAAATTTATCTCTCTGTTAAATATATCACATTTCTCATTATATGCCCATAATTATATCTAAAATACGCTTGTAAATTAAATAAGCCTTCTGTTCTATATTATATAACAAATATTACATTTCACATTTTACACCAAAATGTCCGTACAACAAGTAAAATCAAGGCTTTCTGGACTTTTTTAGTTTTGGGGAATTTGAGTAACCGTGAGTAACATAATTTTGAACTCAGTTGAGTTACTTGAATAAGTGTTTTATATAGAAGAAAAGCATTTAGGCATATTGTGTTACCTAAATGCTTTTCTCGTGCGATACTATTATGCAAATGAAAATTTTATGGACATTATGTCCAAAGGCTAAAACAGCAGAGCTGTGGATTATGCACCACATCCTCAGTTATTGCCAAATATAACCTTGGCATCAAGTAATTACTATTCAGAAGAAATAATATCATTCATCACTTGCTAGAATTTATCAAACACATTATTTATCTATGATTTAATGCTACAACATATATATAATATCACAATTCAGCCTTTCCTATCTCTCACTATTTGCAAAATATAAGTTATGGATTACAATTTCCACACGGCTTATATCCTATATTTATCAATTCATCTCTACTACCATTATAGTACCACTTATTTTTTTCTTTCATATCTTTAACACTTGAACACCAAGTATGATGAAATTTATATGTATTTTTATTAGCTATATAATCCGCATCTATATTGTTATCAGTTACATCTTCAGATTCTTCTTCAGGTACTTCCTCTGAATCATCTTTCGTTGATATTTCAAGAGCATAACTGTCTCCGGTTTTATAATCAATCACAATTCCAGGCTGAGAATTATAGCAGAATACATTAAAACAAACACCTTGTCCTTTATCTTCTACCGAATAACCTTCCATCTGGACACCTGTAGCCAACAAGTTATCACCTTCATATATTGGTGTAACTCTATATAGTACATGATTCCCTGTTTTTTCTACATATTCAGCAACCATATTCTCAAAGCCAAGCATACCTTTAACATTCAAATACCTAGTACCAGTCATCAAATTCTTGATATTATCATTTTCTCCCGTCAACTGATAACCAATTATATGGCATCTATTATATAAATACCTATCTTCAATACAATCATACTTTACAGTATGCCATCCTACAGGCTTAAACTGTCCTATTTCTCCCCTTTCTTCAATTGGCATAATATCTTTACCAATGCATGCATATGCAACGCCTGGTCTACCTAATTCATCTAAATCACTATAAACTTCAAAAGATATTTCAGTTAAATCTTCCTCTAAAAAATACGGAATATTGCTATCAACCTCAACATATTCCTTATCTGAAAACGGTGGAATATAATCCAAATCAACTGCATTCCCATGAACATTATATTCTGGCTCACTGTTTTCTGTAACTAATTGCTCAGTTGTTCCTTCCGAAACATCACTTTGTTGCGTTGCAATCGTTGTTACCTCATTATTTTCATACGACTCTTCTGTAATTGTTTCCTCAGTACTGATTTCCGAAGTTACACTGGAATTATTGTCTTTTTTATTATAGGGAGATGATACCCCTATAAATAATAAAATAATCACTATGCCAATTATAAACTTTTTCTTCAATTAGCTTCACTCCAATCACCAATACATGCTTTTGCATTTAATAAAACAGGAGACAACACCATTATAAAATTACCTCCTATCAATCGTCTCATTACATTCTTTTACTAGCTTCTAATAAAGCTTGCTTTAACTCTGCTTCTATTCTAGTAAGCTCACCTTGTATTCTGATTCTCTGCTCTGCACCCTTTTCATGAATTCTTACAACTTCATTTATTGGCGAAATAAGATCCTGGCTACATTGCGTCGACTCCGATATAAATATCTTAACAGTGTGTTTTTTTGATTTCAATAGGAGCTCTTTCTATACGAAACCACAACATTACTCACAGAAAGCGACATTGAATATTTTACTTACAATATGAAAGCAAGTGACTAAACCACAAAAATGTTTAGTCACTAAACTCCTTCTTTTCCTAAATTCCAAATATGAGATAAGCATAAATGTTCCCTCTATAATCACTAGGTATCTCATTTTGCCTTTTAACAACATCATCAATGGTTTTGAATCCATTTTGGATCAAATATTCCATCGTTTCTTTACGTACTTTTAAACTGTCTATACTTTGTTTCTTGACTTCATCAGGAACTTTGTGAACTATCTTTTTATCCAATGCAAATGGTCCTCCTTTATATTATGCGTTATTTCAAAATCAATAATTGTCATTAAAGCTCTACCAATCGTCACCAAACTCATCTTCACAATCATCCATGGCATCATCTACACCTGATGCATAGTCATCATCTTCCTGATATCTATCCCAATCATAATCTCCATCCTCATATATATCATTGTAACCATCATCATAATCCTTGTGAGAATCATAAGCTGAAGAACTGCTTGATGAACTATTTGGCTTATTAGAGCTACCTGAACTACTTGATGAGCTGCTAGATGGCTTATAAGAACTTGAGCCACTTCCAGAGTTTGTATTATATTTTTTGCTACTACTTGGCTTATGAAGAGAACAGTAATAACTTCCGTATACGCATTCTCTATCACAACCACTTCTTATACACGTACTTTTATATTCTTCTTCCTTTGAGGAGGAAGAAGCTACTCCAATCATTATCACAAACATTACTATCACAAAAGCTACAAATCCTGCTAAACTATCATCATTCTTCTTCATAACAATCGCTCCCTTCTACACCAACACTAAATATCCCTTCTGCTAGAAAAAATCAAAATCATCAGGATCAAGACCTGCATCTTCTAATGCTTCTCTTCTTTCATCTTCATCCATATCCTCTAATTCCCATCTATCAAGTCTTGCAATCTCAAGTTCAAGTTCCATATCTTCTTCCTCATCATCCTCATCAACAGAATTGGAACTTGTATAAAAGTCAAGTGCTTCACTTCTTTCGAAAGCATTCAGCTCACCATCACCATCAAAATCAAATATACTATCAAATCCAAAATCATCTCCAAATATTCCCATACCCTTGTCCTCCTATAATTAGTTTTTCTTTAGGTTACATCTAAATAATATATCATTATGAGTCCTATAATCCTCCCTTAATAAACCTACTATTTGCCTATAATCGCATTTTTGATTACTTGATTGTGCCTATTTGTTCAAAAAAAGACCAGGACAGCTTACTATTCTGGTCCATCTTGGAAATTATTTAATTTTCCCATCATCACTCATTTTATTTTCTCCTCATAATGTCTAATTCTTTTTTACTCATCAACTGTTATTGTTCTTCCCTCGATAATTTATGGTAGCTATCAATCATAATCTGATTAAAATCATCATTCTCATAAAAGAACTCAATGAAATCATCTGGCGGATACAAATAATCGCTACCAGAATCGTCTACAATTCCAAACCACCCTTTTTCAACACTTAACACTTTATATGCTTTGCCATGAGTTAAACATAACGGCTCTGTTTTTCCTTGCCAAACGACATCCATATCAACCATTCCTTTTTCCTAATCTCTCTATTAAGCTCCACACGAAATATTTCCCATATTCGTTTTTCCCTTTCGTGTACTTCAAGAACTATAAGATTTTTCGCACACGATACCAAACTTGTAAGAACCTTACAATGAAGTCTACGTTTATTTGCACTTCCTTCAAGGAAACTATTTATTGTTTCATCTATTCTCGACATATATGAAGTTATCATCTCAGAGCATTCATCCATAAAACCTCTCCCTCTTATTCATTTTGATTCTCTACATAACCTACAAGTAACGAAAACAACACTAACCATGTATTAAAATAAAAAACAATACAACTCCAATTGGAGGACATAATCCCATAAAAATCACTGATGCAGGCAATAGTATACTCTTTACACCATCAGGTAACGATGACCTATGGCTCCAACCACTACTACCATCATAAGTACAATCATTATAATGTGACCCATTTGAACCACCACAATCTCTACATGTCCCGTTATGACCATAATCACCCATAATCTACACCTCCTATAAACCTACAAATCTATAAATCATTTTTCTCTACCATATCCTACTAACACTAATTTTCCTCATCATAATGATCAAAACCACCTAAAAAACCTCTATCACTTCTACCTGTTTTCTTATTATCTTCATCATAATTATTATAAGAACCAAATAATCCTGGCGTGCTATGACCCACTTTCTTACCGTCTGCATCATAGTGATTAACACTTCCAAAAAGCCCTCTATCACTTCTACCTACCTTTTTCCCTTCGGCATCATAATTCACCATTCCACCAAATAATCCTGGTCTGCTCTCCCCTATCTTCTTACCATTTGAATCATAATGATTAATGCTACCAAATAATCCCGGTCTGCTATATCCACTCTTATTTCCCATACCCTTGTCCTCCTATAATTAGTATTTCTTTAGGTTACATCTAAATAATATATCATTATGAGTCCTATAATCCTCCCTTAATAAACCTACTATTTGTTCAAAAAAAGACCAGAACAGCTTACTATTCTGGCCAACCGAAAATACAAGCAAAACAAAATTACCTAAATTGCCATGCACATGTCAACAATATAATCTTTTCTTTTAATTATCTCTATCCATTCTCTAGGAATACTCTTAAACCCATAATATAATCCTGCTAACCCACAAGTTATTGCTCCAATTGTATCTGTGTCTCCACCAAGATTTACAGCTTTTAAACCCGCTTCTTTAAACGACTTTGTATTAATCAAACACCAAACAGCTGCCTCCAAACTATCAACAATGTAGCCAGAGCTATTTATTTCATTTTCGTGAAGAGATTTAAACTCTTTCAAACGAAAAAGTCTTCCATAATATGTCATTTGAACCAAATTCGCTATATCTTTATGATAAAATGTAACCGCATCATCGATACCTTTTTGAAGTATTTCAAGTAATGTTCCATTCATATTAAGTATTGCCTTTACCATAAAATAATAAAATCCACATCCCATTTTAGACCGAAGGTGCCCATGAGTTAACGCTGATACACGATGTATCATATCGATTGCTTCATCGTCAGTAATATTCTCTTTTTCAAGTTCTTCATAAGCCCAAATGCAAATAGGCATGATTCTCATAAGTGATCCATTTCCGTTTGAATGTTCATCATTTAGTCCAGATGTATTAACATCTTTATTATTCACATAATTGTATATAGCAGCTGTACAGGTTCTTCCCTGATCAAATGCAGTTCCAAATGGTGTATATTCACCCTTATAATCCCAAGCCACAAATCGATTCATAATATCTTCACAGTCTACTTTTCTTTTTTCAATCAGACTATGCAAAGTTGCTAATGTCATGCTACTATCATCTGACCAGGTTCCTTCTGGCATGTTGTAGGTTCCATATCCTTCCATTTTTGTAACCGGAGAATCCTTCACATCATCCCTATCCAAAAATTGAACCGGCATTCCCAGTGCATCTCCAACAACAACTCCCATAATTCCATTTAACCATATATTCTCTGATTGTTTTTCCATAGATAATCACCCTACTTATGCCTTTCACTATAATCCGCTTCAATTTCCTCTTTCCAATCCCCCGAAAGAGCTTCATCCATATCAGCTAAGGAGCAATTTCTCACTAAACTTACAGTTTCACTTAACACTCGGTAATTAAGCTCTGTTCCTATCTCATCGCATTCGTACTTTACTGCTCTATTAGCATTTATTCCAAATCGTGCAGCTTCAGCAATGGCATCAATATTAGCTCCAAGGAACAAAAACTCCCAGCCATATTTCTTTTTTTGTCGTTCTACCATCTTTTTAACTTTATCGTAGGAATATATCCTGCTGGAATTCTCCTGTCCATCAGTAGTGATAATAAATAATGTTTTCTCCGGTCTATCTTCCTTTCTTGCATACTTATGAACATTTCCTATATGATGGATTCCACCACCTACAGCATCTAAAAGAGCTGTACATCCTCTGACATAATAATCTTTATCTGTCATAGGCTTAATCTCGTCCAATGTCACTCTATCATGTAGCACCTCAATTTTGTCATCGAATAAAACTGTGGAAATAATAGCCTCACCTGCTTCCTTCTTTTGCTTTTCAATAAGAGAATTATATCCACCAATGGTATCCTTCTCCAAACCGCTCATAGAGCCACTTCTGTCTAAAATAAATACGATTTCTGTTACATTCTTTTTCATAATATCTACCTCCGTTTTAAGTTGTTTATTTGTTACTGAGGTAAATATATCACAGATTCTAAAAAAACAGGTCGCCACTAGGGCGACCTTATAATCTGCATAATCATTAGTACTATTATGTTTTTCTCATATACACATTTTCATGATATAAAGCAAGGCAACCCTCGCTCTTCAAGGGCTATATCTATCTCAATCATATCATATATTTCTCTTTCGATAAAAAACGAGAAGATAATATCCCTCTTATCACAAGGCGATAATGCATATCCTGCCCTGGCTAGCAAATCCTTGGTCTCATCTATATTAAGCTTTGCACCAACACATAATCTCATGGCCGTGCCCTTGTCTGGATGATAATCAGGATTAACCTTTATCTTGGAGAAAAGCTGCTTAGTCATAATAGCTCTCTTGTAAACCTCTGTATTCGTAAGACCCTTTATTTCGATTAGATACAGCAAGTACTGCTGAAATGTATCAGCTAAATGCTTCATTCTCTCATTAAGAGCCGATTCATTTTCTTCCCAAGAATCATCGTCATAGAAATCATCCTCTGTTACTTCCGAACATTTCATCAAGTCAGAAGATGCCAATAGTGGACTAGACATGATACAGCATTCAATCATCTTGTCTTTAAAAAAGTCGCCATACTCCTCTTCCTGCTTCTCATATACATAGTTTTGATCGATATACGCCTCTAAATCAGGATATATATTTAAACCCAATTTTGTAGATTCCATGTCGAACACAACAAGGTAAATCAACATATCATGCTTAAGCAAAAAATCTTTGATTTCTTCCACTGCAATGCTCATACCTTCTTCTTTTGGATAACCAAAGCTACCTGTAGCTATTAATGGAAAAGCAATACTTTTACAATTATTCTGCCAAGCTAAATTAAGACTTCTTCTATAACATTGACGGAGCTTATCTTCCTCTCCACTTGCGCCATCAATATAACAAGGACTTACAGCATGGATGATATATTTTGCCGGAAGATTAAATCCTAATGTTATAGCGACTTCACCCTCATTCATAAAACCAATCTTCTTTCTTTCAGCAAGCAACGCTTCCTCTCCTGCCGCCTTATAGATAGCCGTATCAGTACCACTTGAATATGTAGGTGCTTCATTTGCAGTATTAACAATTGCATCAACCTTCATCTTTGTGATGTCATTTCTTACTATTTTAAATGCCATAGCACCAGTCCTTTCGTAAATTATCTATTTGTTCATAAACTATTCTACAATAATCCCCTAACCATTAACCATTCCCATAGCTTTACGAATATTATTCTTAGATTTCTTAAGCTCCTCCACCTGAGAACCTACAAATCTTCCAAAAGTCATTCCGTCCTCTGCCCTAACAGCTATATCCTGATACAAATCTTCAATATTTTTATTCAATGCAGCATGCATTACCTCATTACGGTAATCCTTCCATTCATCGATTTTTTCTAATGTATCAAGCAGACCAGCAACATCTATACCGTCATACTTTTTCTTTATAGCCTTTAAGTATTTGTCTGTTGGCTCACAATCAAGATTCTCATACCATTGCAGGGTGCAACGAATGATTTTCATCTTACCGGAGATGGTTCCAACATTCAAACTAGTATTTTCATTATCGGTAATATATTTCTCCATAACACTTTTCAATGGTATGGTAATATTATTTTTGCCTGTTGCCTTGTAGGCTTTCCTGTCATTGAATACACCTATATGATACAAAAACGACCTTAACCTATCCTCCAATAATGCATAATCTATCATCAACGCTTCTATATAAAACTCATGTCGCATAGCTTTACTATGTCTGCCCATTAGCTTTCTGTAGGTCCGTTGCTTGTCCATATTGTCTGTTACTGGATTGATTTTTCTCTGTGCACACATATCGTTCTAACACCCCTTTTTTACCTTCATATATTCATTTCCTTCATCTTGCATTTTATAATCTCATATGCGACTTTAGGATTATCTTCCTCAAGGACAGCTGCCTCAAATGGACATATTCCATCCCCTCGCCTATTTATAATATTTTCCACTGCATTGTCATATTGGACTATAATGTCATGTTCTTGCAATACATTAAGAGCCGCTTTACTAATAACCCCTGCATAAACAGCCTTTATTCCAATTATCACATACAAAAATGCGGTAGCCTTTCCTATTACCTTATCAGCTCCCGAATATCCATTTAAATTTTTATCTGATTCAAGCAATTTTACCAAGGGAGCCACACCGCGCTTTGATGATGTCACATAGTCATCCCCTTTACACAATACGCAAGTGTATCCACAGGATAACAATTGTTCCTTTGCTTTTTTTAAATCTTCCATTACTTTAATCTTTCCACAAAATCTGTCATCATTTCACTAATCTTAATGTTCTGAGGGCATACAGCCTCACAGGCGCGACAGCCTATACAAGCCGATGGCTTTTTATTCTCCTCCAATGCTCCTATAGCCATCGGAGCCAAGAAACCGCCGCCAGTATATACATGTTCATTGTAAAGCTCTATAAGCTCAGGAATATTAAGCCCCATCGGACAATGTGTTGTACAGTATTTACAAGCTGTACATGGCAATGTGTCCTTAGCGGTCATTTTTGTAGCAACCTCAAAAAGGCTTTGTATCTCAGCATCTGACAATGCATCCTCTCTCTCATATGTAGCAATATTATCTTTAAGCTGGTCCAAATTAGACATTCCAGATAGAGTTACTGTTACTTCCGGAATTGACTGCAGGAATCTAAATGCCCACTCTACCACTGTAGCATCTGGACGAAGTGCCTTAAGACTTTCCTCATACTCTGCATCGATAGCAGCCAACTTTCCTCCACGCACAGGCTCCATTACCCATATAGGAATGTTATATTCTTTTAGCATTTTCACCTTCGCCTTGGCATTCTGCATCTTCCAGTCAAGCCAGTTTAGCTGAATCTGGCAAAATTCCATATCCTTGCCATATGCATCCAAAAATCGCTTCATAGTGGCAAGTGTTCCATGTGTAGAAAAGCCAAGATGACGAATCCTTCCTTTCTTCTTTTGTTCAATTAGGTAATCATATATACCGTACTTTGGATCAAGATATCCGTCTATATTAAGCTCGCACACATTATGGAACATATAGAAATCAAAATAATCCACCTGACACTTTCTTAACTGCTCCTCAAATATCTCCTCCACATTAGACATATTGCTAAGATCATAACCAGGAAACTTAGATGCCAGGTAAAAGCTTTCACGAGGGTAACCTTTAAGAATCTCACCCACAACCGTTTCGGACTTTCCGTCATGATATCCCCATGCAGTATCAAAATAGTTAATTCCCTTCTCAAAGCTATATGCTATCATCTCTCTTGTAGCTTCTATGTCTATCCTGCTGTTATCATTATCCAATACTGGAAAACGCATGCATCCCATACCTAACGCCGAAATCTTAATGTCTTGAAAATCCTTATAAATCATCTTAATTACCTCTCTTGTGCGTTTTTATTATCTTTAAGTTCTATGCCTCATTTTCAAATTCTCTGGATAGCTTAGCAAAGTTTTTTAACTTTCTATATACCCTTCCATGTACACTATCTTCAGGGAAGTCGCCATTTTCATCCTTCTTACCCGCAGGGCAATTCATAAGTAGTTCTATTCCTTCATCGATATGTGTTATAGGGTAAATGTGGAAGCTTCCATCCTTTACTGCTTCTATAACCTCCGTTTTCAAAACCAGGTCTTTAACATTTGATACAGGGATTAATACACCCTGATTGCCAGTCAGTCCTCTCTTCTTACACAAATCGAAGAAGCCTTCGATTTTCTGTGTCACTCCACCTATAGCCTGTATCTCTCCCTTTTGGTTAACGGAACCTGTTACCGCTAAGTCCTGACGAATAGGAAGCTCTGACAGTGATGATATAATACAATATAGCTCTGTACTTGATGCACTATCACCATCTATACCATTATAATTTTGTTCAAAGCACACTCTACAGGACAACGCCATAGGGAATTTCTGTGCGTAGGTTTGTCCCAAAAAGCCTGTAATAATCTGAACACCCTTATCGTGAGTATGACCGCTCATGCGGGCTTCCTTCTCAATATTTACAATGCCAGACTTTCCAACATAGGTTGTGGCTGTTATTCTTGATGGTGTACCAAATGCATAGCTACCCATATCAAGTACTGCCAAGCCATTAATCTGACCTATCTCGGCACCATCTGTATCTATCATTATCACATCTTCTTCCAGCATCTCATTAAGCTTTTCCTCATACAGCTTAAGTCTATCCTCTTTCTCGAAGATAGTTTTATGGATGTGATCTGCTGTAATTATACCAGCTCCTTCAAGCTTCGCCCAGGTATATGCCTCTCCAAGTATCTCCGACAGATAGTTAAACCTTGTAGATAGCTTATCCTGTCTAGCTGCCGCCCTAGAGGAATACTCTATTATGGCACATACTGCACTGACATCAAAGTCTAGTGTCTTTTCACGCTGCACAAAGCTTTTGATGAATCCGGCAATCTTAGCTATATTTTCATTATTACGGTTCATCTCATCATCAAAATCCGCTCTAATCTTAAAGAACTTATCAAACTCCTCATCGCCCTGGCTCAGAAGTTCATAGAAGTAATCACTTCCCACCATTATAACCTTAAGCTGAGCTTCAATAGGCTCTGGTTTAAGAGACGGAGCCGTTATAGAGCTAAGCATCTCTCTAATGGAATCAAGATTAATCTCCTTTGTCTTAATTACTCTTCTAAGAGACTCCCAAGCATGAGGAACAGTACATATATCCTGGGCCTGTACTATCAGATAACCACCATTAGCCTGATGGAACAAGCCTGGCTTTATCTTCATAAAGTCAGTGGTCAGACTACCGTATTCTGTATCATATTCAGTTTCACCCATAAGATTAGTGTATGTAGGGTTAAATGTAACTACAACCGGTGCTCCCTTGCTTTCCGAGTGGTCCACAATAAGATTCACCTCATATCTGTGCATAACATCCTCGTCCTGCTTCTTCCCTAATAAAGGAATTAGTGCAGACAGAACATCCTGCTTTTCATCCTCTTCCTCCATAAAATAATCCAAATTATCAAGAATATCTTCTTTTACAGCATTAATATAAGTTATTACTCTCTCATAGTCCTTGTACTTATCAATAAAGGCTTGGATATGACAGCCAATAGTTGTTTCTCCAACCTCCTTGTCCAACTCATCCAGCTTTTTCTCGCACTCCTTCTCCATCTCGTGAAGCTCACGCATAAAAGAGCTTACCTTCTCCTGCATAAGCTCTGATTTTTTCTCAATATCCTTTACCTGCTCCACTGTAAGCATAGCGTAGCTTTCTTCATCTATAGGAGAACCATCTATTATAGGCTGAAAATATACGCTTGATTTGGTATGCTTAAGCATAAAACCATATTCTTCGGCTGTATTGCTTATCTGGTCAATTAATTCATCCTGACGGTCCTCATACTCTGACATAAGTTCATTCTTCTTATTGTCATAATCTTCAGACTGAAAGATTTTCGAAAGCTCTTTTTCAACCAAAGATACCAATTCTTCCATATCATTTTTAAACTTCTTGCCTATTCCTGCCTTGAATCTAAGAGCTATAGGTTCCTTAGGCTTATCAAAGTTATATACATAGCACCAATCGTCCGGCACAGGCTCTGTTGCTGCAAGCTTTTCTATATTTGCCCTAGCATATGAAGTTTTACCTGTTCCTGACGAACCGGACATATAAATATTATATCCCTTCATCTTAACAGCTAGTCCAAACTCAAAGGCTTTAACAGCTCTCTCCTGTCCTATAATTCCCTCCCAAGGCTCAAGCTCTGCAGTAGTTTTGAAATCAAAATCACTAGGACTACAAATTTTCTTAAGTTGTGTATAGTCTAATTCTTTAACAGTATTCATAACATTGTACCTCCTTGTGGGAATTAAATTTATATGTAAATTATATCATTATTTGGAGTGTATCTCAATGCGATTTGTTACATTGTTGGATACTTATTCTATTCATTCCAAGCATAGTACAATGCTCTGAAATAACTCTCCGCATCCTGATTTTCAGAAAGTCCAGACACACTTCCATCACCAGCCTCTATCACCTTCCAGGTTCCATCTGCCAACTCTGCATAATCCACTGTATAATAACAGCTTGGAAGATTTTTGTACTTTTCAATCAAGTTCTCTGGTGGCTTCGGTGTAAAATCAGGCTGTCCAGAATTTCTACTTACCGTTATAATTTCATTGCACCCATAGAATACCCTGTATTCATTAGTACATCCACCATACTGCTTTAGTTCTAAGAACTGCTTAACACATATGCCTCCGGTCAACAAATCTCCACGATATTTATAAAACACCTGCATCCACTCATCGAATTCACCCTGTGTAATGGAATCATCAAAGTACTTAGGAAATGAAGTTCCTTTTACTGATTTCACAAAATCCTTTATCATAAATCGATCAAATTGTGCTTTCAGCTCTTCAACGCATATTTGCTGATGAAGTGGATATATCTTCATGGTTGCAGTGTCATCCCCAAATAAATTAAATGCATTAGGGAATATATGCATCTGCTCATATTCTGCAGGACTTGTAACCAACTCTATGTTATTATCAATCAACATAGCATAGAACCTTTCATATTGCTCTGGCTTCATCATCCATCCACGCATAATTGCTTTTCTCATTACTTCCGGAGCTTCATTCAGAACAAGAACACCCTCATTAATCCATTTGTCATATCCAAATAACACTGTATCGAACAGTCCTGTTGCTCGAACAGCATCATATTCACTTTGTAAATCTTCATCTACTTTATTCATAGAAAAATAGCTGGCTGGAAATAATATTAAATCTACCATAATTTTACTCCTTTAAGTTCAATAATTGATTTTTTACTGATTTGACGCCACGAATTGCTCTGCTGTTTTACCTTCATATTCATCTGCTCTTATAATAGTGTCTCTATTAATCCCCTGCCAACCGCAACGTTCCACCGCTCCTATTTTTGCCTCTTCTAGAGTTCTATAGCTTCTAATGAAATCACCATAGGAATTAACGCCATTATGGGTAAATGTATTTTCATTATCCAGACCCAAAATATCATGACCATTATCTCCTTTTTTTATTGGCTCAGGATAGCTCATCGGTCCCTTTACCTCAAATATCATTTTCATAAACAAATTATAGGCTTCGATTTTATCACATATATGCATTGGTTCAATTTCTTCATATTGAAATTCTATGGTCCATTTGCAGCAATACAGCTTGCCGTACCACCAAGCAAATACCAATGCATAATATCCTTTTACAGAATTAGCCTCCATATTATTTGGATATAGTTCCTTCCATACTATATCTTCATCACGCATCCTTATTCTTTCATACTCTGCTTGATTTACCTTTTCTATATCTTCTGTAAGAAGCCCATCATTCCAATCTCTGATACAGAAATCTAATACCTGCTCCCATTCCTGTATATCAGCATCATAAGGTGATCTTCTCAACTCTCTTCCACAGCTTTTACAACAAATCCAATAATCCCCATCCCCCATCCCTTCAAACTCGTGAAGCTCCGGTCTAGCACCACAGGTACAGTTATTTATTCTTTTCTCTATCTCTAGCACTTGATTTGCATCAGCTCCAGACAAATACCCTACCAAGTCTTCACATAAGTGATGGTAATAAATCTTACACTGCTTAGTTTCCGGCCATAGAGATGTATATTCCTCACCATCAATAAATACTTTTTCTGTTCCCATATAGTTCTTCTCCTCCTTCTTATTATAAAATCCAACTTTTCACTTGGTATTTCGTATCTAATATTGCGTAATTATGTATTATTTTACTATTAATTCTAAATATTGTCATTTTACCTATGGTTTAATATCAAAAAGTAATTAGAGATAATTCAATAGTAAGTATTATTTATTTTAAACTAATAGTTTATTGATTATCAGGTTTTGTCCGATATAATACATAGTGTAAGTAATTCTTACATCATTCAATACATTTACCAATTAATAATATTGCTTATTATGCGAAAGGAGGATAACTATGACAAGCATTTATACAACAAATCAAACAACCTACAACAAAATACATACAACCAAGGGTCTGGTTATCCTTATGCATAATAGATAGTATTAATCTATAATTAATTGTTAATATATCTTTATATCTGGATATAAATCCGCAATAATTTTTTAAGCATATAGGCTATTGCAACCAACACCTTTGTTTGGGTGCTATTTTTTGTGTGCAAATTTAGGAGGATATAATTATGAGCAAATACCGAGAGACACCTTGCGCATACTACATAGCCTGTGGACAGTGCCAAAAAGGTCGAGATGCCCATCACAAGGGATATTGTCAGCACTGCGATAAGTACTGCCCTAGAGCAAGGGTTCGACTCATTAATAAGAAAAAAGAATACAATGAGAAACAGCGTGGTAAATATATAGCCTAATGTAATGAATGTATAGAGATTATTTAACCATTCTTTCAAGACATTATTGCATTCTATTTATATTTTCACTAACTGTATCAACGAAAGGAAATAATATGGGAAATAATACGAAAAATAACGACAACATTATAAAAGAAATAACAGGAGCGTATGCCTCCGCCAAAATTTACACCAGTACTAATGAAGCCACTGCCATAGAGCCATACGCAGTAAGTCAGCTTCAGATGCTTTGTGACAATGAAACCGCAAAGGGTTGTACCATCAAAGTTATGCCGGATGTACATCCCGGAAAGGTATGCACCATCGGTCTCACTATGACTTTAGGCGATAAGCTAATGCCTAATCTACTTGGCATAGATTTAGGATGTGGTATGACATTGGCTAAAATCAAGGGCAAAAAAATAGAATATCAGAAGTTGGATACTGTAATCAGAGAGCATATACCATCCGGATATGATATAAGGTCAAATGCTCATCATTGGGCTGATGACTTTGATTTTGAAAGTTTACGCTGCCTTAAGCACATAAGAGTAGACAAGGCTAAGCTAAGTTTAGGTACTCTCGGCGGCGGAAATCATTTTATAGAGGTGGACAAGGATGATGAAGGAAACCTCTATGTGGTTATACACTCAGGCAGTCGCCATCTAGGCAAGGAGGTAACCGAGTATTACATGAATGTGGGCCAAAAAGCATTGAAGACTCAGAGAATTAATATTCCCTATGAGCTTACATATCTTAGTGATTCTAATTTAGAGGATTACCTTCACGATATTAAGATAGTCCAGGAATATGCAGAATTAAACAGAGACATTATTATGGATGAGCTTGTCAAAGGTATGAAATGGAAGGTTTCGGAAAGCTATAGCTGTATACATAATTATGTAGATTATTCTGATGAAACATTTTCTACATTCAACGCTCCTATGCTAAGAAAAGGAGCCATATCAGCTAAATCTGGTGAAAAAGTTATCATTCCTATTAATATGCGAGATGGCATAATACTGGGCACAGGTCTAGGGAACATTGACTGGAACTACTCTGCTCCACATGGTTCCGGAAGACTTATGAAACGAGAGGATGTAAAGACAAGCTATACTGTATCTGCATTTAAGTCGGAAATGAAGGGAATTTATTCCAGCTGTATAGGCAAGGAAACCTTGGATGAGGCACCTTTTGCGTATAGAGGTATGGATGAGATTTTAGAGGTTATAGGGGATACGGTGAAGGTGGAGAAGGTGATTAGACCTATCTATAACTTTAAAGCAGGGAATAAATAATTAGATTTGATGACATTTGTGAGAATGCTTTTAGACATTACCGAAAATTATAGCGCAGAATTAAATTCACTCTGCGCTATAATATATTCTCCTCCATTCATTTCTTATGTCTTCATCTATTATTTTTTCCACATGTTTTCTATGCTGTATCTCAAATCTAATATTTTGCACACAACGAAAACCAAAATCAACTAGTCCAGGTATATTTATAGTCATAATAAATGTACTCAAATCAGCTCCACCTGATTTGATAACTGCATGCCCAACATCGACCGCTGAAAATGCAGATGCTGCGACCAATAAAAGTCTTGACAACTCTCTATTGTTTGCTACAGGAATACTTTCTTTAACACTCTTGCCATAATAATAGTGCTGTTTTACAAACCAGTATATTCTTACCAATGTTTCATTAATCAACACCGGTATTAATTGAGCATTAAATGATCTGGCATCGTATCCATTAATATACATCCACTCAGTCATTTGAGCAAAATCTTTATCTTGTCCATTTATAGGAAACTTACCAAAATGTAAAGCTTGTAAGGATTCAAAACCCGGAAACGGCAATCCTGCTCCCCTTCCTTTAGATGATTTGCTTCCTGCTATATCCGACATCCTATGACCAAACCAATTACTTATAGCATTAATTATCTTCTCTGGTAATGAATTTCCCAAATCAGCTTGCATATTTGTTGTTTTAACCGGAATCCATTTCCCTGTAGAAGGCACAATCATTGTTGCAGTACCCCTTATTTGATCAATAATACCTACCAACAACCCTAAAATACCAGAATCATGAGCAACCGAAAACAAATGATGATTGCTCGGGTTTACCCCTGCAAATATTTCACTTTCTTTTGTACCTTTAGCAAATGTCGAAACATCATAGGACACCTTATGGTTGTTCTCAAGAAATGAAATTGACTGCTTAATATCCATATTTCGAGCATCTTCCACTAAATTATTAAATTTTTCGTTAATTATTTTTGCATTCTCTGGATGAGCAGAAAGCGCTGCCTTCCTATTTTTTTCTATAAGTCCAATCTTCTCATGTTTTGCATACTTCCCAACCACTTTTTCATATATATCATCAACTTTTGATTGTAAAATTGAATCCGACGAATTCTGCGTTATTGTTCCCACCATACATGCGTCAATTATTCCCGCAACTAAGCCACATGCTGTAGCAAAAGCGTAATCCATCTTGTCAAGCTGACATATTTGAAATTTATCAATCAGTTCACGATTAAGATATGCCCTTTCCGAATTCGAAAACATACTTTTATATGGATTTACTATATCTATATTATTTTCCATTGCAAAAGATCTGTTATTATTCACTAGTGATTCCCAATCGCCATCACTGCAATCAACAGTATTAATAATTGTTGTATCCAATTTTAGAGTCTCTTTTGATAATATTTTATCTATGTCATCCATTAAATCACTATCTATCACTTCGTTATCTTCTAACGAATCAAGTAATTTCCCCTGAAGTTTAATAATATCTTCAAACTCTTTACCTGTTGATTCCAGAATAGATTTATTTTTATCCATCTGATTTGATACCACCAGTGATTGATTGCTTTGTACTGCCAGTATTTCTGCTATTTCATCCATAAGTTTCTTTTCTTCATTATCTTTCCAATTACTCATATTAACTAAATAATCCTTTTATTGCTTCTGCACCTTTTTTCTTAAGCATACTTCCTTGTGCCACTAATGATT
>JAZPXZ010000084.1:0-107486 GCA_045543915.1 Wujia sp. | reverse complement strand
GCCAAAATTATTAACAGGAAGCTTTTCTCCCTTAATAATAACTGCTTTTTCCGTCTTATAACCCTTCTTAGCACTTTTCTTATAATTTTTTACATAGCTATCCTCACTATCAAGGGAGGTATCAGCCTGAAGTATATGATTATTAAGCTTTTTAAGCTCAGGATATTTATATCTTAGATACTGATAGGTAAGCTCCTTTAAGAAGGTAAGAGCTCCGCTACCATCTGTAAGCACATGAAATACCTCTAGGTTAATACGCTTCTCGTAATAGGTTACTCTAAAAAGATATTCATTATTGGTATAAGGATTGATATACATACAAGGGTATGTATTTTCCGGAAGTACCTTAGGCGTTGGCTTTCTGTTAGTCTCAAAATAATACCAAAACAAACCCTTCCTAAGTCTCATCTTAAATACATCAAAGTACGGAAGAACCTTATTCAGTGCCTTTTGAAGTAGCTCCGGGTCAATCTCTTCCTTCATAGTTACAGATATTCTATACACATTACTTACACTTTCACTTACTATGACAGGAAACAAATTGGCTGTATTATCAAGCTTGTCCCATCGAAGCTCTTTTCTTGTATATAATTGGTTATTTTTCTTTTTAGACATATTCTCTCCATAGCACACATAATAATTAGGGTTAATATAAATTTATGTATGTTAATACTATTAGGTTTTATTTTAAAAGAGTTGCTATATCATTATGATATAACAACTCTTTAGTATAATCTTCCTACCATGAAAATTATATACTGATATGGCAAATATTTCAAGTCAATTTTTATGAAAACTCTGTGATGTGGTTTTTATTACTACATCCGACAAATTCCGTCCTATCACCACAAGGCAAGACGACACCCACATAACAGCTTCCAGAATCTACTATGCTAGTGGACCTATGGCAAGGGATTAGCGAAACTAAAGTATATTCCGGCCGCGACAGTGGTCGGGACTAAGCTGACCATTGCAACGCACGTGTCAGCGTGGACCGACCCTAGGCAGGCCGGCCAAGAAAGTAAAAACTCATTCCTTGCCATAGGTCCACAGAGATAACAAAACCCCCGGAAGTTACCTTCCGGGGGGAGTAAATCTTAATCAACTACGTATGGCATAATTGCAACGTGTCTTGCTCTCTTAACAGCTACTGTTAAAGCTCTCTGATGCTTAGCGCAGTTTCCAGTAATTCTTCTAGGAAGAATCTTACCTCTCTCTGAGATGTACTTCTTAAGCTTTGCAACATCCTTATAATCTATAACAGCATTCTTCTCTGCACAGAATACACAAACCTTTTTTCTTCTACGGATTGGTCTTCTCTTCATAGGAGCGTCTGCTGAACCGCTCTTCTCTGTCTTATTAAAAGCCATGATATTTACCTCCTAACATTCTATGTCTAATGTTACTTAAATGGTAAATCGTTCTCCATACCTTCTGGAACACTCATGAACCCTTCTGCACTTGCGCCTTCTGGTGCTGGTCTATCAGCTGCCTGATAGCTACCGCCACCACCATTACCTGCTGCAGCCTTACTTTCAGCGAACTCCTGCTCTTCTACAACAACCTCAGTTGTGTACACTTTATTGCCATCCTTGTTTGTGTAGCTTCCTGTCTGGATTCTACCTGTAACAAGCATCTTAGTTCCCTGCTTAAGGTACTTCTCAGCAAACTCTGCTGTTCTACCAAATGACACACACTGGATAAAATCTGCTGTCTGGTCACCACCATTAGCATCTCTTCTACCACGTCTGTCTACTGCAAGTGTATATCTAGCTATAGCTAAAGGCTCTGCGCCTTGTGAATATCTAACTTCAGGATCACGAGTCAAACGACCCATTAAAATTACTTTGTTCATCGGAATTCCTCCTTATCGATCTTACTCTGCGTCCTGTCTAACACAAAGATATCTGATAACAGATTCCATAATACGAACTTTAGCTTCAATCTTAGCTGGACACTCTGCGTTACCGTCGAACTGAATGAAGTAGTAGTAGCCTTCCTTCATCTTCTGGATTTCGTAAGCTAATCTCTTCTTACCCCAGTCGTCAACATTAGTAACAGTACCGCCAGCCTTCTCGATAATGCTCTTAGCTTTATCAACAGCCGCTGCTCTAGCATCGTCATCGATCTTTGTACTAACAACTAACGCTAATTCATACTTGTTCATGTTATTGCACCTCCTTATGGTCTAATGGCCTCTGGTCAATGCCAGAAGCAAGGAATATAAAAAATATATCACAGAGTTAGATGTTACCATATTAAAAAAATAAAAGCAAGGGAAAAATTCAAGTTTTTCTTACATTTTCCCTTGCTTTCTTAGTTTTTAAACCACAAGTTTAAAATTATTCAATTACAAATGCCCCAACTGTCTCTGATATATTATCTGCAACAGTCTTAAGTCTGTCTGCTGCCTCTGTTACCTCTCCAAAGCTGTTGGCAACCTCTGCTGTAGCTGCTGAGGTTTCCTGAGTACTTGCTGCATTCTCCTCTGCTATGGCTGATAGACTTTCTACAACTGTAATAATCTCATCCTTCGCCTCATTAAGCTGAGCACTCTGCTCCTGAATAGACGCAATAGACTTTACAGAAGCCTCAACTGCATCTATCACTGCCTCAACTATGGACTGAACCTCTTCAACATTTCTGCTCTGCTCCTCAACTATGCTCTTAACCATATACATAGTCTCAACAGCATTTTCAGAATCCTCTATAAGGTCACCTATCATTACTCCGATAGAATCAGTAGTTTCACCAGTCTGCTCTGCAAGATGCTGAATCTCATTAGCAACTACTGCAAAGCCTCTACCCTGCTCGCCGGCACGAGCTGCCTCTATAGATGCATTCAAGGATAAGAGATTTGTCTCATCCGCAATGCCACTAATCATATCAGTAGCACCCTTAATCTTCTGGGAGGACTCGTTAGTTCTATTAGTCTGCTCTGATATCTGCTCAATAGCCTCCATAACCTGGTCATTGATCTTCTTAAGCTCTGCCAATGACTGAGTAGCTCTCTCACTAGACTCCTTCATAATAGATGTATTATATGTAAGTCTCTCAATCTCACTGTTAGTAGCCTCAAGCATATCACCCATAATACTAACATTCTCAGTGGCCTTCACAGCATCTCTTGCCTGAGAGTTTGCACCATCTGCAATATCATTTACAGCGCGTTCTACCCCATCAACTGTAGATAGTGTGGACTGTGCATTATTATCAAGAGTATCAGCAGAATCAAGCAAGGTCTGGGTATGGGTATTAATATCAGTAATGATATATCTAAGCTCGTTCTTCATACTGTCAACTGCCCTGCAAAGATCTCCGATAACATCCTTTCTGTGAAGAAATGCGCCATCAATCTCATAAGTAAGCTGTCCTGCCGCAACCTGCTTAACTGCCTTAGTGCCCGCCTCTACCGCTCTTACTATAGAGGTTGCAATAATTGGTGCAAGAATAGCACATACTGCAATAAAAGATATTACAATAGTTTTGATCAAATCATAAATATTCTCAAATTGATCAGGATTATCTATCAACGCCTCCCTAACTAAAAAATGCATTATTAACATTATAGCAAGACCCATTATTGCAACAGGCAAAGCCATTATGGCTGTTATCTTTCTCTTCATACACAAACCTCCAAATGTAGACAAATTCATACTAAACTATATTATAGCATATTGACTGATTTTTACAAAATGTTTTTCGTGTTTTTTCACTTATTTACTCAACTATTTATTCAAAGTTTAGTTATATTTTTCATTTACATTTTTTATATGTGATTATATAATATCAAATATGATAAAAATGGCACATTTGCCACAAGGAGGTATATATAATGAGAGACGAAACCAAATGCCTTCACGCAGGTTATACACCTAAGAACGGCGAGCCTAGAGTTCTTCCTATAGTACAGAGTACTACATATGTGTATGATTCTGCTGCAGAGGTTGCAGCTATATTTGATGACCCAACTAAGGGACTTTGCTATTCACGATTCGGTAATCCAACAGTCATGGCTGTGGAGGAAAAGATTGCGGCACTTGAGGGTGGTGTTGGTGCTATGTGTACCTCATCAGGACAGGCAGCAACTCTTCTTTCAATATTAAATATCTGTCAGGCTGGAGATAGCTTTATAAGCGTTCCACAGATTTACGGTGGTACTATCAACCTCTTCTCATATACATTTAAGAAGATGGGAATTGAATGCATCTATGTTGATGCTTCCTGGTCAGACGAGGAAATTAAGGCAGCATTCAAGGAGAATACCAAGGCAGTATTCGGTGAAACTATTGCAAACCCTGCCCTTAAGGTTTTCGATATTGAAAGATTTGCAAATATTGCACACGAAATGCAGGTTCCACTTATTGTAGATAATACATTCGCCACTCCTGTATTATGTAAACCTATAGAGTTTGGTGCAGATATCGTTATCCACTCAACAAGTAAGTATATGGACGGTCACGCTGTTCAGGTTGGCGGTGTAATTGTAGATAGCGGTAAATTTGATTGGACTAACGGAAAGTTCCCTGAGCTTGTAGAGCCAGATGAGTCTTATCACGGAATTTCTTACACAAAGCAGTACGGAAATATGGCTTATATAATTAAGGCGAGAATGCAGCTTATGAGAGACTTCGGTGTTTATCCTGCAGCTCACTCAGCATTCTTACTTAACATGGGACTTGAGACATTAGCAGTTCGTATGAAGCAGTACTGCGAAAATGCACTTACAGTTGCAAAGTATCTTAAGGATTCTCCTGCTGTTGAAAGTGTAACTTATCCAGGACTTGAGTCAGATGATAATTACGCACTTTGCAAGAAGTACTTAAATGGTAACGCCAGCGGTGTTATCTCATTTAACATAAAGGGTGGAAGACCTGCCGCTGCAAAGTTTATGGACGCTCTAGACCTTGCTTCTAACGAGGTTCATGTGGCAGATATTCGTACCTGTGTACTTCACCCAGCCAGCGAAACTCATCGTCAGCTTACAGATGAGCAGCTCGTTGCTGCCGGCATCGGAGCAGGCCTTGTTCGTTTCTCTGTAGGACTTGAGAATGTAGACGATATCCTTGCAGACCTTGATAAGGCATTAAAGGCTGCTATGGAATAAGTGGTTACCCGTAAGGGTACTGACAAAATACGCCCTGTATCCATCCATGGGACTCCGGCGACTGTAAGAGGTCACCTTCGCCCCTTGGATGGATGCAGGGCTTACTTTTTGTTCACAAATTATCACCTTTATTTTATCTTCCACTTTAAGTAGTTATCATCATTTGCTACCACAAGCTCTCCCTTGTTGTAGAGATATGTGAGATAGGTTCGCACTATTCCACCCTCCACCGCGTATTTATACAAGCTCAGCTTTAATCCACGACTGTTGTAGAACATACTAATAATCTCATCCAGATACCGGGGTTCCTGGCAGATTTCTCTAATCAGGTTTAGATTATCTTCCATCCCCTTTATATTGTAATCACACAGAGCTTTAATCTTCTTAACCGGTTCTGCATGATACGGAATATAAAGTGTCGCCTTAATTCCCTTCAGTGCCTTCAAGGTTTCAAAATGCACCTCTGGATCGTAAATATAGGTAAGAGGATGCTTATCTAAGGTCTCCTTGCTTATCACTGCATCTCCTAGAAACAGCACATCATCAGAGGTTCTAACTCCAATCTGAGATAAGCTATGACCATTAAGCTCAATTAACTCCAAGCCCTCCGGCAAAGTAACATTTTCGATATCCTGAGCCTCTGTAGGTGTGGCATAGAAATAGTTATTCATAATCTCATCAATAGGCTTAGCACCCCACACTATAGCCGGGCATATATCATAGTTGGATATAAGGGCAGCATTCATCTTAGTAGAATATATAGGACAGCCATATTTTTCCTTAAAATAATAATTTCCACCTGAGTGATCCGCATGATAATGAGTGTTTATAATCATTTTTACATAGAAGCCAGCGTCAACCAACCGCTTATCTATAACCTTAGCAACCGTAGAATCTACCCCGGTATCAATGAGGCAAACCTCACTCTTTCCTGCGTAGCTCTTAGTTCCCAAATCATAAACACCCACATGAAATGGACCTGATATATAATATGTTCTTTCGCCAACCTTAATTAATTCGTTCAATGTTCCACTATCCTCAATAATAATATTTTTATATTTATATCAAAGATTATGTTCTTTTTATTGAGAAAAATACATCTTCCTCTAGTTGTTCAATAATCTTACAGGAATAGGTGCATCTACCATTGCCGCATGCCCTTTTCTTCCATATCTTATTTTCTCCTATTTTAAGTAATTAATCAATGTATTTTTCTCCCATAATATTATCAATGCACTTAGATTCTGGTTTTACTAAGTTTGTTTTGTCACAACCAACCAGCCTTCCACATATTATAAAATTATAATCAGAAATAATGTGCTTTCATATCCACATTATTTCATCTAGGAGGTAATTGATTTGGAGACATATAAAGCAAGTGGACGAAATCCATATAATTGTAATATGAATGACCGTTGCAACCAAAATAGACAGATGAATAATTATAACAGACAAATGCCTATGAACAACAGACCAATGCACATTCAGCATAATCATCAGCTTAAGCCTCATCAATGCATGGAAACTATACCAATCTCAAACGACAACGACTGTGATTGTAAGGATGACAATCGCCATATGAGACATATGACATTAGGTATGGGATATGTGCCTGTTCAGGAGTGGAGTGATCTCTATGATTTAGAGACTTCTCTGTGTCAGGGTACTGTCTTTCCAGAGTTAAACTTTATATTCTGTGGTGCAAGGGGGAAGATGTAAATGAATCATATGGAAAAATCAGAATTATTTTGTTATATCAATCAGGTGTCATTTATGATAGATGACATTGCTTTGTTTTTAAACACTCACCCTAACTGTCAGCAGGCTATAGATAAGTATAACTACTACAAAGAAATCCGAAAGGAAGCAGTGGAAGCATATACGAAAATGTATGGCCCTATCTGCAAATACGATGTAAATGTTGAAAATTATTGGGACTGGGTTAATAAACCTTGGCCTTGGGAAGGAGAGTGTGGACGCTAATGTTTGTATATGAAAAGAGACTTCAATGCCCTGTAAATATTAAGGAGACAAATGCAAAGCTTGCTCAGGCCATAATCAGTCAATATGGCGGTCCTGATGGCGAGCTTGGCGCTTCTATTAGATATCTCTCTCAGAGATTTGCAACTCCATATAAGGAGGTAATGGCTACTCTGACGGACATCGGAACTGAAGAATTAGGCCATTTAGAGATTGTGGGAACAATTGTATATCAGCTTACAAAAAATCTTTCTATGGAAGAGATTAAGGCATCTGGCTTTGATAAGTATTATGTAGATCACACTACCGGTATCTGGCCACAGGCTGCAGGGGGTGTACCATTTAATGCTTGCGAATTCCAGAGCAAGGGTGACATCATTACTGACCTCTACGAAGACCTTGCCGCAGAGCAAAAGGCACGTACTACCTACGACAATCTCCTTCGTCTTTGCAAAGACTATCCTGATGTTTATGAACCTCTTAAGTTCCTTCGAGCCAGAGAAATCGTACACTTCCAGCGCTTCGGCGAGTGCTTACGATTAGTTCAGGATAAGCTTGATGAGAAGAACTTCTACGCTTTTAACCCTGGATTTGACACAGTAGCACCTTGCGTAGATATGAACAAGTGCATCAAATAGCCTTTTTCTCTATAACTATTACTTGCAAAGCTGACTTGACCCTAGCATTATGCTGGGGTCTTTTTGTGTTTACTGTTTACGGCTAGACCATAACATAAGAAAACCTGCTCATACAATGTATGGCAGGTTTGAAAGCTTTTACTTCAACCACCTTCGTGGTGTTATCTACTTTTCTTTGAGGTTGGTCATAACAGGCTCACTTGTAAGGTCAACTCCCAGCTTCTTAAATGTCTTGATATCAACATCAGAAAGCATATCTGAGGTGTGAACCTGACAGCCCTTAAGCTTTGATAACTGTTCCATAGCAACCTTGGCTCTAGGGTCATCAAGCGCTGATAGCGCAAGGGCAATAAGAACCTCATCTGAGTGAAGTCTAGGGTTCTTAGCACCAAGATAATCCGTCTTCAATTCCTGAATAGGTTCAAATGCATTAGGAGCTACAAGATGAGCATCATCCTCTAAGCCACCTAAGTACTTAAGAGCATTAAGTATAAGTGCTGATGAAGCTCCAAGAAGTTCACTTGTCTTAGAGGTTATGATTGTTCCATCCTCTAGCTCAATTGCCGCAGTAGGCACTCCAAGACGTTCCGCTCTCTCCTTAGCTGCCACTGTAACCTTGCGGTCGTCAGTAGTAATTTTTGCATTCTTCATAAGAAGCTCAATCTTATAGATTTCACTTTCAACATCATCACCTAATGCCATACTATTAAGATATCTATAATATCTTCTTATTATCTCCATACGAGATGCCTCAGACACAATCTCTTCATCTATGATACAATTCCCTACCATATTTACACCCATATCAGTAGGTGACTTATATGGATTCTCACCATATATTCTCTCAAATATAGCATTAAGCACAGGGAAAATCTCAATATCTCTGTTATAATTTACTGTAGTCTCTCCATATGCTTCAAGGTGATATGGATCAATCATATTAATATCATTCAAATCTGCTGTTGCAGCCTCGTAAGCCAAATTCACAGGATGCTTAAGGGCCAGATTCCATACAGGGAAAGTCTCAAACTTAGCATAGCCTGCCTTGATGCCACGCTTATTATCATGATACAGCTGTGACAGACAGGTAGCCATCTTTCCACTTCCAGGTCCCGGAGCAGTAACCACAATAAGCGGTCTCTCTGTCTCGATATAATCATTCTTTCCAAAGCCCTCGTCGCTAACTATATGATGAACATTAGTAGGATAGCCTTCTATAGCATAGTGGATGTACACCTTAATACCCTTCTTCTCCAGTTTCTCCTTAAAGGCAGCTGCTGCTGGCTGTCCTGAATACATAGTAACGACTACGCTGCCCACATATAATCCAAGAGCTCTGTACTCCTCGATAAGTCTTATAACATCCTTATCATAGGTAATACCCAGATCTTCTCTCATCTTATTCTTCTCGATAGAATCTGCACTGATAACAATAACAACCTCTGCCTGATCAGCCATAGTAAGAAGCATCTTAAGCTTACTGTCTGGCGCAAAGCCAGGAAGAACTCTTGATGCGTGAAAATCATCTATCAGCTTTCCCCCAAACTCAAGATAAAGCTTATCCCCAAACTTACCAATTCTCTCCTTGATGTATTCTGATTGAATTTTTAAATATTTGTCATTGTCAAATCCTATCTTCATATTCTCATCTTCCTGTCCTAAATTCATTAATAGTAACAACTTTCAAATAATTTCGGGAGTTTAATCGATAAACTCCCTCAACTATTTTATAATATCATTTACCCCAAATATTATCAAGCTACTTACTTAATTATTTACTCCAATTTTACTAATAATATCTTTGTTAATTTTAACCATAAATATTGCTGTAAGCGTAAGGGACATAATCTCTGCAATAGGGAATGCAAGCCACACATAATTTACATTTCCAAGCTTCGACAGAAGCCAGGCAGCAGGAAGCAGAACCACTATCTGTCGACAAATGGAATTAATCATACTGTACACAGCATTGCCTAAAGCCTGGAACACAGAGCCGCCAATTATGCAAAAGCCAGCAAAAAGGAAGTGTAAGCTAATAATTCTAAGAGCCGGAACTCCCATGTCAATCATCTGCTTTGACGCATCGAAAAGCATAAGCAGTTGTTCCGGAATCAAGTTGAATATTAATGTTCCCAAGCACATAAGTCCTATGGCATACATCATGCTAAGCTTAATAGTCTTAACAAGTCTCTCTCTATTCTGGGCTCCATAGTTAAATGCAACTATCGGTACCATACCGTTGTTTAGGCCAAATACCGGCATAAATATAAAGCTCTGAAGCTTGAAATACACTCCGAACACTGCTGCCGCTGTGGATGTAAATGCCATAAGTATCTGATTCATACCATAGGTCATTATTGAGCCTATAGACTGCATAATTATAGATGGAACACCCACCTTATAAATCTTACCTATAATTCTGCCTGATGGTCTAAAGCCTTTAAAATTAAGGGTAATTTCTTCATTGTATCTTACATTTATGTATATCGCTGTAATGCCTGCAAGCACCTGACCAATTACTGTAGCTATTGCCGCGCCGGCTACTCCCAGCTTTGGCACCCCGAAATATCCAAAAATAAAAATAGGGTCTAATACAAGATTGGTTATGGCTCCAACAAGCTGAGTAACCATGGCATACTTAGTCTTACCTGTTGACTGTAGCAATCTTTCAAATATAAATTGACAATATATACCAAAGGAACAACAGCACACTATCGCAAGGTAGTCCACTCCATAATTAATTATATCCTGATTATCTGTTTGAGCCTCATAAAATGGTCTTACCACAGTAAATCCAACAACAAAGAATATTATAGCATTAATGCAGGCGAGAAAAATGCCATTTTTTGCCGCAGAATTAACATTTTCATAATCCTTTTCTCCCAGAGATTTAGAAAGCAGGGCATTTACACCTACACCCATACCACCACCTAATGCAATCATCAGTGTCTGCATAGGAAAGGCCAGGGATACCGCAGTTAGTGCATCCTCGCTTATCTTGGCAACAAATATACTATCCACTATATTGTACAAGGCCTGTACCAGCATAGAAAGCATCATAGGTAAAGACATATCCAGCAAAAGCTTATTTACAGGCATGGTACCCATCTTATTTTCCTTAAAATTCTCTGTAATCTTTGTTTCTTCCAGCATTTCAATTTTCTCGTCTATCATTTTTATACCTCTTATCAATTCAAGCTAATTATATCTCTCCGGAAACAAGAACTGCTTCCTTGTACTTACCCTCTAGGGCATTTATCTTTCTATCCAGTTCATCCAACTCCTTCTTCAGCTTAAGATGAACCTTCTGTTTCTCTTTATACTCAGTTTCCTTTGACTGGCATATGTCAAGCTGAGCCTCAAGCGCCTTCAGCTCCGTCTTATTCTTTGGATGCTCCTCCTTAGGAATAGGTGTTCCGAATAGCTTTTTCCGAAGCCTTTTGGTGTTATTATAAATAAGCAACCCCAAAGCATTGAAAATAGCAAACAGCACTATACACACTCCCACCTTGGCAAGCCATCCATCTACATCCTGAAACACTA
The DNA here is from genome assembly GCA_045543915.1 of Wujia sp. GTDB lineage: Bacteria > Bacillota > Clostridia > Lachnospirales > Lachnospiraceae > Coprococcus_C. The sequence continues at coordinate 96,218 of JAZPXZ010000084.1, read as the reverse complement.
GGGCAAATATTACTCCTATAGTCAAAAAGTATGCCAGTACAAGAGCTATAGGCGTGTCAACCAGCAACACAAACCCCAGCCTTCTTCTCTTAAATATTTTATCCACCTGCTCATCCTTGAATCTAACCTGAGTCATATCAAGCTCAATAGAGCGTATCCTTTCGCGAACCTTATTCAGGTTGCCTGTCTGGTCTGGATATTTTTCCAGCCTTTGTGTCAGCTTGTTATGCTCATTTGCCAGATTGTTCATATGCTTTTTCAGCACACTTATCTCCTGCTTTTTGCTGTCCACAATCTTTTGATTAGCCAGTACCGCCTTTGACATATCAGCCACTCTATCCTGGATGCTAATATCCTCATCACCATCATCCCATAGTGCTTTTGACATAGCGTGTGCATAGGAAGCAAATGCTGCATTTGCGTTAGGGGATTTTGACTCCCTTATACGCTTTAGCGTCTTGCCTAGCATATTATTCTCGTTGATTTTCTCCAGCTTCATATAGTCCGCTCCATCAGCGGAAGCTCCTTCCACCTGAAGAATTCTGTACTTTTCCTTAACCAAATCTATATTATAGTCCAGGTAACAGCTATTGCTACGATTAATATTTATGGCATACACACACTGCTTATCCTTAGAGCACAAATCCATAAGATAGGAGTTAAGCCCTGTGTTAGTAAGGGTATCATCAGCATCAACTGTTATGGTTTTATATTTTCTCTGTGAGGTTGGAACAAATTTTACACTGTTGGTATCCTTATCTATATATCCTTTTATGTAACCGTGTTCTCCCTCCTCATCAAGAGCCATAGGCTCCAAGGCACCCGAATAATATAGGTTATATTCCTTTTTGCACCTATAATTATGAAAATGTCCCATTCCAATATAGTCAAACTTCTTGGTAGACAAATCATCCAAGGCAAATGGAGATACCTTTTTGTCACCACCATGAGCCAGAAGAATATTTTTCCTCTTGGTATTATGAGCATAAACATAGTCCAAATCATTTCTCTGATTTACAGGACTATATTGACAAATTCCATATATATCCAAATTGAACTTTTCGAAATACAGGGAGTCAGCAATTCCCTCGGCGTATTCATTTCTAACAGGCATCCTGCTTGCAGGAACGCAGTTATTATATTCCTCCCCGTTCATAAGAAATGTATTGGAACGAAACTTATATTTCCAAAGAGGTGACTCCTTGCTAAGATAATCCGCTTCTCCTGTAACATAGATTATGTATGTGTTAGAAAGGCGCATTAACTCCATATCAACTCTGCTTAGCTCATCTACGGTTGGAACATGATCAAATAAATCTCCCGTAATAAACAGGAAATCCAAGTTCTCAGTCTCTAATCTATCTATTAAATTTACAAATCCATCGAACAAAGCTTGGGTAGCTCTCTTCTCCCAGCGTGTACCCTCATCCACCTTACGTCCCAGATGCAGGTCTGCTACATGTGCAAATCTCATAATTATCTCCGTCTTGTGTTTCATTTCCTAAAAAATACTTTTACATTATAATCCAGTTTTTTAGATTTGAAAACACAATAAAAGTCACAAACCTAAAAAAATAAGAGGATAAATTTTGTGCAGATTTTCCCACACAAAAATTATCCTCTAAACTAATGACTAATTTATGCCATATAAAATATAGTTTATTGTTCTATATATGACTCTGTTATATCTGCAGTTATGCCAGCATACGCTTCAGCTGGTGGATTTCCTCCCTTTGGAACCAAAACTATCTGAATTCCTTCTAGTCTCTTTGAATATCCTGCGGTTCCTGATGGTTCACCATTCTTAGCCCAATCAAGCCAACCAAAGCTTTGGGCATGTACCCTGTAATAGATATCATCTGTTGCGCCTTCCCAGCCATAGGTTTGGATGTGGGTATGATAGAACAGGGCGTTATTTTTTATCATTTTGTTATCCTCCGAATAAACATTTGTCTTACCAACCAAAATATAGTATAATCTCCCACAAAGGTTACTTTAGGAGGCTCGCATGAGTAAAAGAGTTATGCTGATAGCAAATTCAGCATCCATGATTGATCATTTTAATAGAGACAATATCAATATCCTTAAGAATATGGGATATAATGTAACTGTTGCGGCCAATTTTAAGGACGGTAACTCCAGCTCTAAGGAAAGAGTTGAGGAATTTGAGAAGGAGCTTAATAGTAACAACATTGATATAGTTCACCTTCCAATCCCTAGAAATGTAACTCAGCTTTTTAAGATGTTTAAATCAGTGAAGATGATTAAAAATTATCTCAAGGAAAACCCTTGTGAGTTGGTTCACACCCAGACACCTTTCGGCGGTGTGGCTGGAAGACTTGCTGCGAAAAGCTTTAGAAAGTCGGGCCAGACCAAGGTTATTTATTTTGTTCATGGTTTTCATTTTTTCAAGGGTGCCGCCCTTAAGAATTATCTGATTTACTATAATATAGAGAAGCATTTGGCAAAATACACCGACTGTCTTATCACCCTTAATCAAGAGGACTTTAAGACTGCTTCTAAGAAGTTTAAGAAAACTCATGTGGAGTATGTTCCGGGAGTTGGAGTAGACACCACTGCTATAAATATGCTTGATGTGGATAGAAAAGCAAAGTGTAGGGAGCTTAAAATTCCACACAATAAGAAAATCGTTATGACTATGGCGGAGCTTATTCCAAGAAAGAATGTAGAAGGTGCTATTAATGCATTTGCGGCAGCAGAAAATGAAGATGCAATTCTTCTCATCTGTGGCAAGGGCAAGGAGCAAAGAAAGCTTAAGGACTTAGTAAAAGACTTAGGGCTAAAGGACAAGATTTTCTTTGCAGGCTATAGAACTGACATACTTGAGATTTGTAGAATAAGCGACATATTCCTGTTCACCAGTCGGCAGGAGGGACTTCCTGTGGCAGTTATGCAGGCTATGGCAGCAGGACTTCCAGTTATAGCCTCAGATATTCGCGGAAATAGAGATTTGCTTGCTCCAAACAAGGATTCTAAGAGCAAGGATTATCTGGTTGATGTGGATGATACAGAAGAGTTTACTAAGAAGCTTAACTACCTTCTTAAGAAGGAGAAGGAATGTAAAAAGCTAGGTGAAGTAAATGTAGCAAATTGCAGGAAATATTTTGATATAGAGCTGGTTCATGACAGAATGACAGTGATTTATGAGGAGATGCTCGGTTCTAAGGAGGGCTAGCATACACGAATTATGATGGACCTGCCAGCTTTAACAGTAGCAGTCCTACACTAGGAGATAATTATGTATAGAGTTCAGGTTTTATTATCAACCTACAACGGAGAAAAGTACATACGAGAGCAGTTAGACTCTATATTAGCCCAAAAGGATGTAGAGGTTAGCATCTTAATCAGAGACGACGGTTCAACCGATTCTACCATTGATATCGTGGAAGAATACTGTTCCAAATATTCAGACATAAAGCTTATTAAGGGTTCAAATATGGGAGCCTGTAAATCCTTCTTTGAATTATTCAAAGAAGCTGATACCGGCTATGATTATTACGCCTTAGCCGATCAGGATGATTATTGGTATCAGGACAAGCTATCCGTGGCCTGTGATAGATTATCCAAGGTAGACAACAAGGATAACAAGCCACTGCTTTACTGCTGTGAGGCCGATATTACAGACGAGAATTTAAATACATCCGGCAAAGCAAAGGATACAAATAATTCCAAAGCAACCACATATTCAACCAAAAAGCCTGGCTTCGGCAATGCCCTAATAGAAAATATCGCCAGAGGGGGAAGTGTTGTATTCAATCCCACCCTTTTAGGTATGATTAGAATGGATGCACCTGGTGACTGCTATATGCATGATTGGTGGCTATATCTTATAGCTAGTTGCTTCGGCAAAGCTATTCACGACAACAGAGCATATTACAAGTACAGGCAACACAAGGACAATGTACTTGGCGCTTCTACTTCCAAGCTGAAAATCCTAAAGCGAAGGTTATCTCAAAGCAAAACCAACAAGGGACATGTATCCAGACAAGCAACGGCCTTTGGAAATCTTTATGAGCTTCCAGACAAGAGAATGAAGCAGCTAGATGTAATCGCTAGTTACAGAAATTCTTTCAAGCAAAGAGTCAGGGGAATTTCAGGAAAATACTTATATAGACAAACCAAGAGTGATAATCTAATATTTAGATTACTATTTTTCACAAATCATTTATAAAAGAGTAAAGGTTCTTCTAATATAATTCGAAGAACCTTTACTCTTTTATTTTAACACCACCACTTCAAGCTCCTCTACCTGCAGCAATTGCTTGTCATTAGTATAAAATACATCACATTCAGAAACTATTGCTGTAGCTATCTGTAATGCATCCATACTTTTTATACTAGGATACTTTGCCCTCACCACGGCTGCCATATTTGCTATGTCAATTGATATATCGAAAATCTTAATCTTTAATATATTAATAAACCTATTAAAATTAGTAATCCTTATTTTATCTCCAACCCTATATGGCAAAACACAATATTCTTCATATGTGATTGTTGAAGTAACTATTTCCACTTCTTTTCTTAATGAATCTGCAAATATATTTTTTGCATTTTCAAAAAAAGACTCATTTTTTTCTAAATAATATATGAAGATAGCTGTGTCGCAAAACGCTCTTTTATATTCTGTCATTTCCACGCATTTCCTCCATATATTCATCTACATTATTACCTCTTTCTGATGGTATAACAAATTCTTCCAGCAATTTGTCTATTGCGTCTTCATCTCTCTCTCTCTCGTATAACTTCATATCAGTTTTTTCTCTAACTGGAGCAACAATATCAAATGGTATTCTCCTATCACGAAGAGCCTTCTTAGCATAAATCATAAAGAATGTGGTAAGATTCATCCCCATCTCCTCACACATTTCATCTAATTCCTTTTTCATATCTTCTTCAAATCTTAAGCTTACAGTAATCATATTCTACACCTCCTTTTCTCTATCTTATAGCTTTATGAAGCATATTGCAACAGTTTTAATTATTTTTCTTTCAGTTTTGTAATATCATTTATCAAATTTACGCGTAATGTGAATTTCAAAATCCTAAACCACACATTCTAAACATTACAAAAAACGCATCAAGTTGGTTATCTTGATGCGTTTTTTAATCTTATCATTCAAACATTTTTTAAAAAATCATTATAATACCTATTGCAATATCTATCACAAGCAAAACACTGTAATAAGCCTGAGGAAGGGATATATCTTCTTTAGGTTTATCTATAGATTTATTCAAAATATAATCCGGTAGTATTTCTCCCGTAATTTCAGCTATTTCTTTCTTGTCTTTTAAGTCTTCGACCTCTAATCTGTATATTTCAAATTCACAGGTTTTATTTTTCTTAATGAAATTAGAATCCATAAAATATAAGACAATCAAAGCAATAATTGATAAAACCCACACAACCTTAGGCTCAGCGCGTTCATTATCTGCTATGTTGGCCGCTCCAAGTCCAAAACAAAAGCTACAAAATACACTTAGTACAGCAAAGGCCTTCATAGCCTTTGACATTTTGGTATTCTTCTGCATCTTTGTTTGAATCCCCATTATTTTAAAATACATTTCATCCACTTTCTTACTCCTTAAATTTTAACATCCTCATAGAGTTAAGTATGGCAATCACCGCAACACCAACATCAGCGAATACCGCAAGCCACATATTTGCAATTCCAAATACACCAAGAATCATAACTAGAAATTTAACTCCAAGGGCAAACACTATGTTTTGTCTTACAATAGTAAGTGTTTTTCGTCCAATATTATGAACTGTGCAAATCTTCTCCGGATTATCATCCATAAGAACAATGTCTGCTGCCTCAATGGCTGCATCCTGCCCCAAGGCACCCATGGCAATTCCTATATCTGCTCTAGTTAGTGCCGGAGCATCGTTAATTCCGTCACCTACAAATGCAACCTTATTCCTCTTCTTACCTTCACCCTTCGAAGCTATAAGCTCCTCAAGCTTACTCATCTTATCTCCGGGAAGAAGCTCGCTATATACAGTCCTAATTCCAAGCTCACCAGCTACATGCTCGGCAGTTTTAGCTCTATCACCTGTAAGCATAACTGTGTTTTTTATTCCTATATCATACATCCTGGCAATAGCACTCTTTGCCACCTGCTTTATAACATCAGATATAACAATATATCCCAAGTACTCCTTATCTCTAGCCACATAAACTACAGTTCCACTTGTCTCATTATTCTCCTCAAAGCTTATTCCCATATCCTTCATAAGCTTTTTGTTACCCGCAAATATTGTAGCTCCATCTAAGCTTACACTAACGCCCTTACCAGATATTTCCTTAACATCCTCTATCTTATCCTTGTCTATAGCATTACCTGCCTCAATATAAGCACTTTCGATTGATTTTGCTATAGGATGGTTGGAGTAACACTCTGCATAGGCAGCAAGCTTAAGCAGTTCCTCCTTATCTATGGCGCCATTGCATACCACATCATTAACCTTGAATACTCCCTCTGTAAGGGTACCAGTCTTGTCAAATACTATGGTATCAACCTCAGCCATAGCCTCTAAATAATTGCTACCCTTTACCAAGATACCAAGCTTTGAAGCCGCTCCGATTCCACCGAAGAAACCAAGAGGAACTGATATAACCAAAGCACAAGGACATGAAATAACAAGAAATATAAGCGCTCTGCTTATCCATGTTCCAAAGCTGTCATGCAGTACAATAGGCGGAACAAAGGCAACAATTAATGCTGCAATTACAACTAACGGTGTGTAATACTTTGCAAATCTTGTAATAAAGCTTTCCGACTTAGATTTCCTTGAGCTTGCATTCTCCACCATATCAAGAATTTTGGCAACTGTAGAATCATCAAAGTTTTTAGTAGTTCTAAGAGTAAGCTTTCCACCCTCATTGATACAGCCACTAAGTACAGTATCACCAACCTTTACTCCTCTAGGCACTGACTCTCCAGTAAGAGCCGCTGTATTCACAAAGCTTTCTCCTGCTACAACAACGCCATCCACAGGAACCTTCTCTCCCGGAAGTATAATTATCTCACTGCCAACTGAAACATCACTAGGATCAACCTTAACAAGCTCTCCAGAACACTCTACATTTGCGTAATCAGGTCTAAGCCCTACCAATGCTGTTACAGCAGTTCTAGACTTATTAACAGCAATATTCTCGAACAGTTCTCCCACCTGATAAAACAGCATAACTGCTGCCGCCTCGGTGTACTCTGCTAATATAAATGCCCCGATTGTAGCCAGCGCCATAAGAAAGTTTTCGTCAAATACCTGACCATTTAAAATGTTTCTCCCCGCCTTAGCCAGAACCTTTCCACCAATTATCAGATATGGAACAAGGTACATAGCGGTAAGGATAACTCTTAAGGAAACATTTCCCAGTGACAGCTTATCAATCACCAGCTTGTGAATGATAACCATAACCACCAGCAGTACAAGTGATATGATTATCTTCTTTAATTGTCGTTTCTGTTTCTTATTCATAATGCAATCCTCATTCCAAGCGCTAGCTTCCGACAACACAACAATCATCTTGCCTTACCGGAAACCTCGCTAATTAAAGCACTACCTCACAATCTGAATCAACCTTCTTAACTGCCTTAACAACCTGCTTCATAATCTTATCAAAATCTGCTTCCTCTGCTTCAATAGTAAGCTTCTGTGCCATAAAGCTAACATTTGCATCTATAACACCATTAATCTTCTTAATAGCTTCCTCCATCTTTGCAGCACAGTTTGCACAATCTAAATCTTCCATATCAAATCTCTTCTTCATAATAAAACCTCCATTATTCTAATATTCCATTTTGCATTACTAATGTTACATGCTAGCATGATTTCATCAATCCCAGTTATTCCATAATATGCTCCAAACCCATAGTTATAATATTTGCAATATGTCCATCGTCCAGGGAATAGATAATCTGCTTACCATCTCTTCTATTCTTAACTAGCTTAGCCTGCTTTAAAACCTTAAGCTGATGAGAGATAGCTGACTGGGTCATATTAAGAACCTCCGCTATATCACATACACACATTTCCGATGCAAAAAGCGTGTATAATATTCTAATTCTTGTAGTATCGCCAAATACCTTAAAAAGCTCCGCTAGGTCATAGAGCGACTCGTCATCAGGCATCTCCAAAGAAACTGCCTTCACCAAATCTTCATGAATCTTGATTACATCACAACAGCTTTCCTGCGAATGTTCTTCATGACTATGTGTATGTTCCTTACTCATATATCCTTATCCTTTCTACATTTCTTTGTATGAATAGTTGTTCATATGTTTAATATACTACTTCTTATCTTAGCTGTCAACTATTAAATTAATAAAAAATAAGAGCCCATTCGTTTTCCACAAATAGGCTCCTTATAACCATGCTGGCTATTAAATTATCTCATATACTGCAGCGCCGTTTCTATATGCCGGCTTCCCCTTCTTATTTTTTGCTCTAACCACATGTGCAAACTGTGGGGAGCCAGTTTTAATCATTTCCTTGTTAAGACTTCTAGCCAGACGTGCTCGAAGTGTTGCTGGTAGAGAACTTCCACCTTCATTTGAATCAAGACCAAGCTCAACATAATACGGAACATCCCGAAGGGTAAATTGCTTACCCGTGTCCTGTTTGTTAATATACGCAAGCACCGCCGACTTTAGTTCATCAAACAACTCCATATAGCTCTTTGCAGATATGTTTGGAAGCTCACTAGCAAACTTTTCTTCAAGGATGCCTGTAATGTAAGCGGGCAATGTCAATCCAGCCTCTTCTGCCTTTACACCTAACAAGTTACTTAATGGTTCTGGTAAAAAAATCTCATGTCTCATCTCTCTTTTCCTCCTGATGGATAATTCTATATTTTATTATCTGGCGTAAAATGAGAACTAGAAGAATATTCAATCCATTCCACTAGTAGAATACACAAAGTATTCTACTAAGATAATACAACACTCGCGTGGAGGTGTCAAGAAATATTTGTATAAATATGGGCGTGTTCTACTTTTTGATTTTTTTACTCTGCTATCTCCCCTAGCTCGTATCTCACAATCTTCTCTATATCCTTCACTGCAACCTCTACCTGATAACCTATCTTTCCAGCACTGAAGAATATAGTCTCAAACCTGTTTACAGAAGCATCAATCACAGTCTTAAACTGTTTCTTCATTCCTATAGGAGAACAACCACCGTGAATGTATCCAGTTAGAGGAAGTAATTCCTTAGACTTAATCATAGCAATGCTTTTTTCTCCCACAGCCTTTGCTCCTGCTTTAAGATTAAGTTCCTTTAGCACTGGCACTAGGAACACATAGTAATTCTTAGTAGCACCCTGAGTAACTAGAGTCTTATACACCTGGTCCGGGTTTTGCCCTAAGGCAGAAGCAACCTCTGCTCCACTTATAACTCCAGTTTCAGTATAATCGTAGCTTTTGTAATCAATCTTCTTTTGTTCTAACAATCGCATAACATTTGTTTTTTCTGTCTTCTTCATATCTAATTTCCCTTTATTTTTTTCTTAGTTTTTAACTATTCTTATTTCAGCTTAATAGAATTAATAATTGCGTAGGCCTGTTGTCTATCCTTTACCTTTACCACTACCAGATAGCTTGTATTTAAGTCATCAGGATCAAATACCTCAACATAAAAATAAAGTATTCCCTCATCTACCAAATTACGCTCCATAATAAGAGCATACATATCCTCTCTCTCATATACATAATTAATATCCATCCACATGGTTTCGCCTTTCACAAATGCAGCATTTGCATAGGCTAATCCCTTCTCATAATCCCAAAAGCTGTAGTCTTTTTCCTTAAGAAGGTACATACATTTATATGTATTATATGTATTGTCCGGTATTCCATAGCCTAGCTTTTCAAAACCTTTTCTTAAATCATCAAAGCTATATTCTATCCCAAAAATCTGAGAGTTTTCCCCATATTCCGGCATAAAAAATGCAATAGGTTCATCGCTTACATGTTTTGACACACCTACAAGCTGACTTTCATCTGCACTCTTATATGTAACTATAATTTCATTGTCTCCCTTGATAAAATCCTTAGGTACACCTATAGTAAGATTAGAAGTATCAGTTTGAATCAAGGAATCATCTGTCACATCATATGCATCAAACATTTCTCCCTTTGGCCCTAAACCATCTATGTTATTCTTAATCTCATTATACAGCTTAATTCTCTTAGGTAATAATATAGCCCCCACAGCCACTAATACCAGCAAAATCCCCACAACAATTAGCATACTTTTCTTCTTCATAATCATTCTCCCTTTTTACTTTGTTTTAATTCTCTATAGGCTTACCCCAGTTCCCTGAATTATTCTATATATTAGCAAAAGATGTCATCAAAATAAATAGCATTCTTAGTATAATAGTCTGTTTATCATATTAATTTACACACAATAACTCACTTATACCCTATCCTCAAAATGATAAAAGGCGCCCCGCTAAAAGCGAGACGCCGTAATTATTCAATACACTGCTTACTCAGCGATAACCTTAATCCAACCATCTGGTGCTTCAATACGACCCATCTGGATTCCAGTTAATGTATCATATAACTTCTTAGTTACAGGACCCATCTCCTCCATACCACTTGGGAAGCAAATCTCTGTACCGTGGTCATCAATCTTACCAACAGGTGAGATAACTGCAGCTGTACCGCAAAGACCACACTCTGCAAAATCTTTAAGCTCATCAAGGTAAACCTCTCTGTGCTCAACCTCCATACCAAGATAGTGCTCAGCAACATACATAAGTGAGCGTCTTGTAATAGATGGAAGTATACTATCTGACTTAGGTGTTACAAGCTTTCCATCCTTAGTGATAAAGATGAAGTTAGCTCCACCTGTCTCCTCAACCTTAGTTCTAGTTGCTGGGTCAAGGTATAAGTTCTCAGCATAGCCCTTATTATGAGCATCAACAATAGCATGTAAGCTCATAGCATAATTAAGTCCAGCCTTAATATGTCCTGAGCCGTGTGGTGCTGCTCTATCAAAGTCAGATACTCTAATAGTTATAGGCTTTGCGCCACCCTTAAAGTAAGGTCCTACAGGAGTAACAAAGATTCTAAACTGATACTCATCTGCTGGCTTAACACCAATAACAGGATTTGAACCAAACATATATGGTCTTATGTAAAGAGTAGCTCCTGAACCATATGGTGGAACATAGTCAAGATTTGCCTGAACAACCTTTTCAACTGCCTCTACGAACTTGTCCTCTGGGAATGTTGGCATCTCAAGTCTCTCACATGAATCTACCATTCTACTTGCATTTAAATCAGGGCGGAAGCAGACAACCTTACCATCCTCAGTTCTATAAGCCTTAAGGCCCTCGAAACAAGTCTGTGCATACTGGAGAACACCTGCACACTCACTGATAACAACCATATCATCAGTAGTGATAGCGCCCTCATCCCATGCTCCATCCTTGTAATTAGATACAAATCTGTTCTCTGTCTTAATGTAGCCAAATCCAAGATTTGACCAGTCAATATTCTTGCTCATAACTAAAACCTTCTTTCCATAGTTTGTCACATACAACCATTTTACCACTCGTGGTTAAATATGCAAGAAAAAATATGTCATATTTTAAACCTAATTGCATCTATCAACATTATGTAAACTCGCATGTGAGTTATCTACCCACTGTCAGCCATACCACCAAAACTATATGCATCAGCAAAAACAGCGGTACTAACACCGTAAACCTTGTATGCTTTGTCTTATGCCTAAATACACTCATACCAAGATAAGCCCCTAGGGAACCGCCTAAAAAAGCCAGCCCCAAAAGAACCTTCTCCGGCACTCTCCATTTGTTCCTTATGGCACAGCGCTTGTCATAGCCATATACGCAAAACACAACCAAATTATATACAGCTACCAATGCCACAACCAGAATTAATACATCCTTAGTCATATTAATTTGCCTTTAAAGCCACAGCTTCAATCTCAATAAGCACATCCTTCGGAAGTCTGGCAACCTCAACACATGAACGAGCTGGATAGTTGTCTGTAAAGAATGTAGCATAAACCTCATTTACAGCAGCAAAATCATTCATATCCTTGATGAATACTGTAGTCTTAACCACTGAGTCAGCATTTGAACCAGCAGCCTCAAGAAGATTAATAAGATTCCCAATTGCCTGCTTGGCTTGGGCCTTAATATCTCCTGTCTCAAGCTCTCCTGTCTCAGGAATAATAGGAATTACACCTGATGTAAATATCATATCTCCAACAGCTATAGCCTGTGAATATGGTCCAATTGCTGCCGGTGCCTTGTCTGTTGAAATTATAGTCTTGTTCATATTAGGTCTCCTTATCTATTTATAATTATTTATTGTTCTTATTTCTCATGTTTTCTATCAGACTTATGTGGTGCTTTCTTTTTCTTTTCAGTTTCCACAATTTCGATAGCTTCGTCAGTAATTTTCACCTTTCCCTCCTTGAGAAGTCGTCCAACTGCTCTCTTAAATGCATTCTTACTAAGACCAAATTCTTTCTTAATAAGCTCAGGATCAGCTTTATCAGTAAACGGAAGTACTCCCTTGTAGCTCTTAATAATATCATAGATCATTAAGCTATCCTGGTCTATCTGAACATATGCTTCATCTCTAAGAGATAGATCCACCTTTCCATCCTCTCTTACGGTAACAACTCTAGCATTCACCACATCTCCAACATATACCTTGTTATAAAGCTCATTTTCATGAATTAAACCGTGATATTTGTCATCTATGGCAACAAATGCACCCAAATTTTTCTTAAACTCATACACTGTTCCCGTAACATGCTGTCCCTTTTCTAAGCCCTCTGCAGGGAGCAAATGTGAATATAGCTTCATACTTACACAAAGTCTATCTGATTTGTCAGAATACATTCTTACCAGATACTCCTTACCTTCCTCTACCTTGGCAGTTTGCTCCTTAAAAGGAAGAAGGATATCCTTCTCTAAGCCCCAATCCATAAATGCACCAATACTGCTTACATTTTTTACCTTAAGCTTCTTCACCTCTCCTAAGGTGATATATGGTGTATTCACAGTTGCAATAGGTCTATCCTGAGAATCTCTATATATAAATACATCTATTGTAGCACCTGCCTTAACTCCCTCCGGAACCTGTTTTCTCGGAAGCAAAATGCACTCATTGGCAGGAGTATTTTCCTCACCTACATACACTCCAAATTCCTTGGAACGAATCACCTTTAGTGTGTTCCATTTTCCAAATTCAATCATATCCGTCCTCACTTTCTCTTGTCATCTAAACAAGCATAAAAACTTCCCATAATGCAATTTAAGACCACCGCAAAGTGGTCTTTATAACTATTTCGCCTTCTTAGTAGCCTTATCTAATTTTAAAACCTTTTTTCTGATGTGTTCTGCCTCTGTCTCAGTAGCCTTAGTATATCCGTATTCCTCCAGCTTATCTACCGAATTGCTTAATGAAAATACCGACATTCCCTTCTCGTTAAGCCCTTCCTTATAACCATTATAAACATCTATAATTGCATATACATCTTTGCTTCTTCTATCTGGGTTAGGAACTACATTCCTGATGCACCAATCATCTACTGCAGCACCCTTCTCAGGAGCAGGAACAGTATCGCTATTAACCTTCTTCACATATATACTGTCTGTTTCGCATATAGCCCAAGGAACTACATAAATAACATTCATCTTAATAACCCCTCCGTAAATGTTTGTAACATGTGAAATTCTAAACTATAAATCTAGCTTTGTCAAACTATATTAAAAAAATTTATATTTTTTATATTTTTTTAATTTTTTCTAAAAAAGTACTTGCTTTTTTTCTTCCTGTCACTTATAATACATTCTTGTGAGTGATGGGCTATCGCCAAATGGTAAGGCACTGGACTCTGACTCCAGCATCTCAAGGTTCGAATCCTTGTAGCCCAGCTTATATATAAAGCGACTTCTTACGAAGTCGCTTTTGTTTTTTCTTAATTCTTATGGCGACAATTCCACCAATCTCCAGGATATTTTGTGGTAACTTCCGCGCCACCAATCTCCAGGGTATTTTGTGGTAATTTCCGCGCCACCAATCTCCAGGGTATTTTGTGGTAATTTCCTCGTTTTATACCCTGGTATATACTTTTATCTTGAGGTCCAGGGTATTTTACGGTTTTTTCTTCAAAAATACCCCGATATTTCAAATTCTGATGATTCTCAGGGTATTTTCTCTTATTCCCTTGTTATATACCCATAACGCATTCATATCCCTAAGCTTTAGGGTATTTTATGACTAATTTTTTCATTTATACCCTGAGCCATACATGTCGAACCTATTAACCCTAAAGAAAAATGAGCCATACCGACAACCTCGCTAGCAGAGCTTATGTGGTGTCGCGGCATTTACTCTGTATCGCTTCGAACTAAGCTCATCTGTGTATGGCTCATTATAACGCACAAAAAACCGCCTGATACCATCAGACGGTTTTTCATATATGCGGCAGAGAAGATTCGAACTCCCGACACCTTGGTCCGTAGCCAAGTGCTCTATCCAGCTGAGCTACTGCCGCATGCTATTTAGTTGACGAAGCAAATTCGCATCACAACAGTGGTAATTGTACAATATATATTTTTCTTTGTCAAGAGATTTGAAGATAGAATTTCCTCCGAAGCAAGTTATACTTACTACCCTACTCAATACTCATAGAAATCTCCACATCCTCATCCACACATATAGCATACACATATTCACCAATAACAAGTGTTTTACAGCCAAGTTTCTCGCCTACCACTACATTCTCATACGGTTTTACCTGAAAGGATTTCAGTGGAACGCTAATTCCGGTTCCCTTATATTTTAGATATGCTTCCTTCATGGTCCACACCATAAAGAACCTCTCCTCCACAGAATGGCTTATCCCCTCTAAATCCACGGCAAATTCTTCCTCAGTAATAAATGCATACTCCTCTGGCATAAAACACCTTTTTGCCACCTTTAAATCGTTCTCACGGCATCTTATATGCTCTATGTCTAATCCCACCGGTGTATCCCCATAGGCTATAGCCACCATATCTCCGGAATGTGAGATATTGAAATGAAAACTTGGTCTGTCCTGAACAAAGGGCTTTCCCTGTTCTCCCTTACATATAACTAAGTTTTCAGGCTCTATCCCCAGTTCATTTTTCACTATATCCTGTAACATCAATCCTGTAGCCAATGATGCCAGCTTTGCCTTTTGGTTGTTTAACCTATCCACAGCCTCTCTTCGGGCAGAATAAAGCGCGGGAAGCAGATTGGCAAACCCAGTTTCCAAGACTTTCCAATTTATTTTCTTTGCAATTACATTAACATATCCCATATTTCTCCACATATAATATACAAAACCCCGGACAATGATTGTCCGGAGTCTTATATAATAACTCTATTTTACTTCTCCTCTAACTCAGCTAATACCTTGAAGAGAATTCCAATCTCCTTCTCCTTAGCTGCATCAAGGTAAGTCTTAAATCTGCTTGACGCCTCAATATCACCAGTAATAGAAATCTTAAGAAGAAGATTTCTAGCTGCAAGCATATTTGCAACAACTGTAGCATACTCATCAATAGTCTGCTGATTGTACTTAAGAGCTCCATTATTCATAAGATACTTAATTCTCTCAAGCATAAGAACCTTGTGGTCATACATAATGTGTAATGCTCTAATATCAAAGTCAGGCTCAGCCTTGTGGAGCTGCTTGTCAATCTGAGCTAACACTCTATCATATACCTTAATACCAAATGTAGTATCATTGAATCTATTTCTCATCATACGGAAATGATTCTTAGAGTCAATAGAATTCAAGTACTCCTTAAGGTTCTCCTTAATAAGTTCAAGGTCCAGGTCGTAAAGAGGTACATCTGTATTCTTCATAATTACATAAAGACCTCTACCACCCTTGTAATCATCCTTGAAGATGTGATCATCCTGGTCAGTAATAACCTCGTATCCTCTCTCAACATCGGAGAATGATACTCTGTTATGTGAGTACTTATCAGTAAATGTGAAGTCACCAACATTAAACTCTTCCTTCTCTCTATCGTATCCATAGATGAAAAGCTCATGAGGGAACTTGTAATCTACATCTGCATTACAAAGAATCTTTGCCTCATCGAATACACCGTAAACATATCCACCGAGATCAATAGTCTTAATAATAAAATCTATAATGTTACCACAGTAGCTCTCAATCTGAGCCTTTGTCATCATAGAGAACATAAGATATGGACACTGCTTAAGTGAGCTGCTTCCTGGCATCATATCTGTGAGAAGGATAGTATCCCCTGTCCATCTCTCCTCGATATCATAACAACGAAGCTGTATGTAGTTACTGTAAATCCACTTCTTTGCATTCTCATTATCTGAAAGAATTGAGAACAATGTTGCGTGCCACTGCCATGAAGTAATAAGTGGCTTAGCTAAAGGTAACTTTTTAATGTCTGCCATTTTATAACCCTCCCAATTTCTATAATTTCCCTGCAACTGTAGCTACAAGATCAGCAAATGTATCGTAAGCGCTAAGATCTAACTCATAGTCATCAAACTCAACATCAAACTTCTTCTCAGCTGCAACAATTAATCTAATTAATGATACTGAATTAATACCGTACTCATTAACCATAGATGCATTCATATTCACGCTATCAAGCTCTGGCATCTCTTCAAGTATAACTTCTTCAAGCTTTTTAGTTATCTGGTCCTTATCCATAAAATATACCTCCTGTAGATTTTTCAATCAAATAATATTTTACTATGTTTGTATTGGAAAATCAAGAATTAATATGTAATGATCCCTGCCGACAGCATAGCTCATTACAACGCGCAAAAAAGGACCTGCCACTTTTGAAGTGACAGATCCTCATTATTAGCATTTATCTAATTCTAGTACTTAGCAGTGTTAAGCTTTACACCAGGACCCATAGTTGAAGCGATAACTACGCTCTTAAGGTACTGACCCTTAGCTGCTGAAGGCTTAGCCTTGATAACTGCCTCTATTAATGTCTGGAAGTTGTCTGTTAACTGCTCCTCTGAGAAAGAAGCCTTTCCTATTGGCACATGGATAATGTTTGACTTATCAAGTCTGTACTCAATCTTACCAGCCTTAATATCATTAACAGCCTTAGTAACATCCATTGTTACAGTACCAGCCTTAGGGTTTGGCATTAAGCCCTTTGGTCCGAGTACACGTCCTAAACGACCAACAACACCCATCATATCTGGTGTAGCAACAACTACATCGAAATCTAACCAACCATCGTTCTGAATCTTTGGTACTAACTCATCACCACCAGCGTAGTCTGCTCCAGCAGCTAAAGCCTCGTCAACCTTATCTCCCTTAGCAAATACTAAAACCTTAACTGTCTTACCAGTTCCGTGTGGAAGTACTACTGCACCACGAACCTGCTGATCAGCGTGACGACCATCAACACCAAGTCTAAGATGAGCCTCGATAGTCTCATCGAACTTTGCGCTAGCTGACTTCTTAACTAAAGTAACAGCCTCTTCTAAGTCATATAAATTTGTCTTTTCAATAAGCTTTGCAGCTTCTGAATATCTTTTACCTTTTTTCATTATAAATAAACCTCCTGTGGTATTATCGGGAGCGACCCTCCCACTATCTAATCTTCATATTCAATGTTAAATTAGTCCTCAACTGTGATTCCCATTGAACGAGCTGTACCAGCTATCATGCTCATAGCTGCCTCTAATGAAGCTGCATTTAAATCTGGCATCTTAAGCTCAGCGATCTCCTGAAGCTTTGCCTTAGAAATCTTTGCAACCTTTGTCTTGTTAGGTACTGCAGAACCACTCTTAAGACCGCACGCCTTCTTAAGTAATACTGCTGCTGGTGGAGTCTTAGTTACAAAGCTAAAGCTCTTATCTGCATAAACTGTGATAACAACAGGGATAATCATATCTCCCTGATCAGCAGTTCTTGCGTTAAATTCCTTTGTGAACTGTACAATGTTTACACCGTGCTGTCCAAGTGCTGGACCAACTGGTGGTGCAGGAGTTGCCTTTCCTGCAGGTATCTGTAATTTAATATATCCTTCTACTTTTTTCGCCATTATAGCGTACCTCCTAAAAATATTGTGGTATAACGGGGGATACCCTTCCACTTAAACTTACATCTTCTGAATATCTGTGAAACCAATCTCTACAGAAGTAGCACGACCAAAAATATCTACCTCAATAGTAACAGTCTGCTTTCCATCATTGATTGCCTTTATCTCTCCTACGCTACCTTCCCATGCTCCGGTAATAACCTTTATCATCTCTCCTACCTTTGCATCGATTGTAGAAATAGTTGGTAACTGCACATCAATTCCCATAGCTCGCATCTCTGCTTCTGTAAGTGGTGTTGGCTTTTCTGGATCCGGTCCAACAAAGCCTGTAACACCTCGTGTGTTACGAACTACATACCATGTAACTTCATTATGGTACATATTAACGAATACATATCCTGGAATCAGCTTCTTCTGAACAGTCTTCTTTGTTCCATTGGTTTTTGTCTCTATAACCTCCTGTACAGGTATAAAGACTTCAAGTATCTGGTCCTGAAGCTTTCTATTCTTGATGGTGTTCTCGATATCCTTCTTAACCTTGTTCTCATAGCCTGAATAGGTATGAGCTACATACCATCTAGCTTCGCCCTGTGGTGCTGCTGCAGCCTCAGTTACTTCGCTATTAGTAGCATCATTTTCTAGAATTTCTGACATGTTCTCACCTACCTTATTAAATAATAAAGCTTAAACCGAATTTCAGTACCATGTCTATACCTGCAATCAAAAGTCCTACTACAATAGAAACTATTAAAGCAACTGTAGACTTCTTAACTAATGCAGACTTTGTTGGCCAAGTAATCTTAGCAAACTCTGCCTTAAGTTCCTGAAACCAGCTTCTCTTCAAAGAAGGTGATGATGTCTTATTATCCTTTGACATACTCTTACTCCTTCTCGCTCTCTAATCAAGAGAACATAAACAATGCCGACTACTTTGTTTCCTTATGATTTGTATGCGCCTTACAGAACTTACAATACTTCTTAGTTTCCATTCTGTCTGGATGCGTTTTCTTATCCTTTGTCATATTGTAATTACGCTGTTTACAATCCTGACATGCCAATGTTATTTTAACACGCACAACTATCCACCTCCATTTTAATTTACTGATTTTAAGGCATAAAAAAAAGACCTTCTTCCATCGCAAGGTATAGAATATCAAAAGCATTGGAATAAGTCAAGCAAAATATAACTGTTTTCACTGGGTTTTAATAGGTTTTCTCTTACTAACGAAAGAATTGTACCACAATTTTGTATTATTTGCATTATATAAGAAGAAAAAATTTGTAAAAAATACATACTATTTTTTTATAGACTATAGTAAAACAATATAATATAATAAAATTAACTATAATGATAACATCGACTGACTAGGCGAATAATTATAGAATCCAGGGAAGGAGGGAAGTAACATGAAGGTTAATGGTAATATTTATAATCATTTAAGTGCTAGCACTATTCCAAAAAGGCGTACTAACACTCATAAATCCGATCAGCTTAAGGCCATATATACCAAGATGGCTCAGTACAACAAATCTTCACCACTTTATATGCTTTCCTTGTCTGGCAACAAGCAGGAGCAGATTATTAACATTAAGGAATCTGCCCTATCCCTTAGATATAGTATTCAAAGCTTCGGCAATCCTGAGGATGATATGTATTCTAAGAAGATATTTACCTCTGCCGATAATTCTATAGTTTCCGGTTCACTAAAAAAACCGGGCGCAGCAAACATACCGGAAAGCTTAGACATAGAGATTAATTCTCTTGCAACCGAACAGGTTAATGTAAGCAAATATGTAAAATCCAACGACTACGCATTAGTACCTAAGGAGCATCGCTTTACATTAGAAACTCTTTCCACCAGTGCCCACTTTGGAATTACAGTTAACAAAGGGGATTCCAACATCGAGGTACAAAGCAAGCTAGTTAATTACATTAATAATAGAAACATAGGAGTTAATGCTTCTCTTGTGCAGGACGGTGGCAATAGTGCTATTATCCTTACATCAGCAGAAACAGGAAAGCCAGCCACAGATGATGGTCTACATTTTTCATTTGTGCCAGAAGGAGCAGGACAAAACCTGGTTAACTTATTTGAGCTTAACAATGTCAAATCAGCTCCATCTAACTCAAGCTTTTCCATCAATGGTGACCAGCACATTTCAAGCTCAAATCACATTTCCATTAACCAGGCCATAGAGCTTGATTTCCACAAGGTCTCAAACGGTCCGGTTAAGGTTGGTCTTGCAGCTGACTCAAAGCAGGTTATTGAACAGCTTGAAGGCTTTACCTCAGCATATAATGGTCTACTTGATATTTCAGCAAACTCGACCTCACAGATAGGAACAAGAAGCTTAAGCACAGATATATCCGGTATCCTTACAAAGTACAAAGCAAACATGGACACCATCGGTATTATAACCAACGAGGATGGTAGCCTCTCTCTAGACAAGGAACTGGTAACAAACAGCATTGCAAACGGAGAGTTTAGTGAGTTCTTCAGCAACACTGCCTCCTTAGCTACAGATATTGAGAATGCCACTAACAGACTGGTGCTAGACCCTATAGCATATGTTAATAAGACCATCGTGTCCTATCCAAATGTATCTAACAAGCTAAACAACACCTATACCCAGTCCCTATACAGTGGTCTTATGTATAACAACTACGCATAAAAAGACAGTAACTATTAGATTTTCATCTTACAGCTACTGTCTTTTTTCTTTGTATATTCTGTTATTTCTTACTGGTGGAATTCTTAAGAAGCTGAAGTTCCCCTTCAGTAAGCCTTCTATATTCACCACTTGCAAGCTCAGGATCGAGAGCAAGCTTTCCCATGGACAGTCGCTTTAAATATTGCACCTTCATATCCACAGCCTCAAACATCCTCTTAACCTGATGGTATCGCCCTTCAGTAATTATTATTCGGATTTTACTAACGCCACCACTTTCTTCTATTATTAATTTAGCCGGCGCAGTCAGCTTATCATCCCCTATATCCAATCCTTCAGCAAAAAGCTTCACTGTCTCCTCTGTTACCTGCCCCTGCACTAAAGCATAGTAGCACTTCTCTACATGCTTACCGGGAGCCAGCAAATTGTTAGCTAGAGCCCCATCATTGGTAATAATTAGCAATCCCTCTGTGTCCTTATCTAATCTTCCTACAGGAAACAAATCTCTTCTCTTATCTTCCGAAATAAGCTCTATAACAGTTTTATCTCTATCATCCTTGGTAGCAGACACCACTCCGGCAGGCTTATTTAACATGTAATATTGGAACTGCTCATGAGCAAGCAGCTTACCATCAATGCTTACAGCATCTGTATCAGGATTAATCTTGGTCTCTGGCTTTTTAACCACCACATCATTTACCCTAACCCTACACTGCTTTAGTTTAATTTTTACCTCTGAACGGGTACCTTGTCCCGCATCAGCAAGATACTTATCAAGTCGAATAAGAGCCATTTTTCCCTCCACTATATATAATATGATTTTTCCACAAAAATGCCTGTTTAAAAGCAAGCTCCAAACAGGCATTTTATACTCATATGTGTATGACCAATTAAGTCAAGCTGTCAAACATATTTCCCAAAGTGACACTTTTAACTGCCTGGGATGAATATAATCCATCAACTGAATTTAAATCTGTATTGGCAGCTGTGTACATCTGCAGTAGTTTTGTCTGAATATTCTTAGCCATAGATACATTTCCAGTAAACAGACTCTTAACATCAGTCATATTTGCTTCCTTGAATGCTTCCTCATCAACCTTAAGGGTATTATTACTCTCTATACTTACGCCAATCTGTGATAATGCCGACTTATAAACCTTCATCTGATCCACAAGTCTTACACCTGCCCTAAGTGAATTATCTCCATCCATCTCTCCGGCATCCTTAATCATAGAGTTATAATCCTCTATAAAAGCATTCAACTTCTCAAGAATCTTCTCCTTGTCATAATCTGTAGTCTTGTTTCCATCCTTATCAGTTGTACTGACCTTCTTAAATAAGCTATCATCCATAAGCTTATTGAGAGAGTTAATGGTCTCCTGAGCTCCAGACTTTACAAGCTCAACGCTCTTCTCATCTACGCTGTTACCCTCTGTCTCTTCCTTAGCTGCCTTTGCATAATAGTTCTTAGCCAGCTTATAGTAAGAACCATTCTGCACTGCATAGTAATCACCCAAAAAGTTGTTAGTACTAGATGAACCGTTTGCAGAGGTATTTCCAAAAAAGCTGTTCATATAGTCATAGGTGTTTGATACATTAAAGTAGCTCATAATCATTCTCCTTCCTTGGTATTTTTCTTCATATATATAGTTACATCCTTGTAAACTCCATTTTCGTCCGGCTCACTCTCTGTCCACACTACAGTACATCCCTGGTCACTGTAAGCCTCATATTCTATGGTGCTCAGCACAACCGGAACATCCATAGGTGTGTAATACATCATATCCAATTCTTCGCCATCCACATATGTAACAGTAATTGTTCTGTAGCCCTGCTCCATAGCCATAGCCTGTGTAACAATAGCAGGAACCTCATAAATTGCGCCCTCAGTAACAGTGGAATGTGAAATCAATTCTCCATCCATATTATAACAGTCAAATTCCTGCACTATCCATAAATCATCAAGTGTGTATACCATATTGTAATTCACACCCTCTGAGTTTCCATATACAGTTTCCACCATAAGCTTACCATCTGCTTTGTATACATCCTGGACAATTTCTGTACCATCTTGGCCACCTGAAAGTCCAAAAATCATTGAATTGTGATTGGAGTCTACTATAGCAGCTGATACAAATGGTTCCGGATATATAAGCACCGAAAGCTTATTATCTTCAATTACATACCAATAATTGTTAGCAGCATCTAATATCTCTACATAGTCATCCGAGTCCTCATAAGCCTGTGAATACATTCCCCGGCTGTCAAATCCTAAAAACTGATACTCGGAAAATGTTTCCTTTCCTGAAGCATAATAGACAGTATCCATACTGTAGCTAATTCCACCTGCCAAAAGTGTATCGCCCTTGTTCGCATCATATAACTCCTGAAAAGTAATATTCTTCTCTCTATCAGTAAGCTCCTCTGTTGTAGTAACTTCCTCTGTCACTACTTCTGTAGTCTCAGTACTCTCTGTAACTGCCTCCGTAGTCACAAGCACCAACTCATCATCTTTTTTATTACAAGCAACAAGGCCAGCCATCATAGTAAAGGCGATAACCATAATGCTAAATCTTTGAAACCTTTTCATAAGTCCTCCAACATGTGATTATACATTAGATATAATCCATTTTCTCCCACAAGCATATATATTAATTATACTTAATCATACCGCTACTTTCAATGTTCTTTATATATATTTCGTCAATTTTTGTATAATTTATTAGCTAAATCAATTGTACAAATACAGTTTATCTCTTCAGCACCCTGAGTACTATTTTCTTGGTATCCTCAAACTCCTTAGTTTTAAAGAATATTAACAGGAACAACAAATTTGATACCAACACACAAAGCAAGGCTTTCAAGACTAATCCAAGGATTCCTCCGCAAGCAACAACGGTGCATGCAAAATATGTCACAGCACAAACTACTGCAGTTATAACGGCATATCCTATCATTCTAATAATATAGTTTTTCATATTTCTCTTAAATAGTACTGTGGATAAATTATAGAACAACCAAGGCATTCCAACCACTACCTTAGAGATAACTGTTGCCCATAACACTCCATATACTCCCCAAAACTGTATCATTATTATACTTAGTATCAGATTTGTAAATGCAGTTGCCAAAGGTCTAAATCTATCCTCGTGCCAAATTCCGGCTGCATCCTTATAGGTAAGGAGTAGCTGATTCATCTGATCTACAAAGAAATACACCACGAAGCATATTACAGCACTAAATCCGAACATAGACTCCTCTCCCGCCCAAAGCTTCATAAAAGGCTGAAAGAGACACAAGAGACAGGCACTGCAAAAGCCTGTAAGCCAGACTGTTATAAATGTAAGCTTCTTTAAATCCTTATAATTTTTTTCCTCCGAATCCACCAGGATACTATTTCCTATTCCGGCGGTACAGGAATCGAATACCACCTTAACAATTCCCATAACGGCAGTAAGAATATAATAGTAATTTTGGTACACACCATTGATTATAAGGCCCAAATAAGCAGATATAACAATGGAGTCACAGGAGGATACTATAACATTTCCCAGCTTGGAGGTAAATAAATCCTTAATCTTACCATTAATATTCTCCACGTGCTCTCTAGTAAGCTGTCCCTCAGGCTGGTACTCCGGATATAGCTTACTTGCCATCTTAGCCGTAATGATATTTGTAAATATCTGGGTAATAATGGCTACCACCAGATACCAATAATAATCCTGAAGTAATATTACAATCAAAAACTGTATACCATACTGAAATGTATTAGTACAAAGCATTACCTTGCTAGCCACATCATTTCTTTGATGGGCCACAAGAAGACTGTTCTTGTAGGCAAAAAGCCAGTATGTCATAACTGTACAAAAAAGATTAAGAAGATATACAATATAAACATTTGTATCACTAGGAACATCCTTCTTAATCAGGTGTGGAATCAGCGGAGTGAGAATAAGACCCACCACAGCAATAACGGCACCTATGATTCTATAATACCTTCTGTACAGATTAAGAAGAGCACATATTTCCTTCTTATCACCATCTATAATAGGCTGGTACATGCTGTAAACCATAGCTGTTCCAACCCCTAGTTCCGCCAAATTAAGCACCCAAAGAATGGAACCAAAGAGACTATTTAGTCCCAAGTATTCCATACCCATAAACTTCATCATGGCTGTTCTCATAAGAAATGGCATCAATATCTGATAGCCCTTTAAAAACATACCAAACATCAAATTTCTAGATGCATTTGAAACTCTGCTTTCCTGCATTTAAACACCTCGTGATATTATTTCTCTCCCTTATATGTCTTGCATTTTTTTTACTTATCTTGTAGTATCTAAAATAGCATATTAAAGGAGAGTATTAATATGAATTTACTCAGTACAGTATATATTACCATAAATCTAACAAAACTGAAATATAATATTTGCCATACTTTGGATTTGTGCAAGGCTAAATCCTTAAATCTGGCTCCCGTAGTTAAAAGTATTTGCGCCAGTCAGCCTATTATAGACTGCTTTAACCAGACCAATGTGTCAATTATTGCAGACTCCAGGCTGGATAATTTCGCAAGAATGGACACCAGCAAGTCAAAATTTCTCATAAGACCATCCGTAGCTGCAGAGGCAGAGGATGTTGTCAGCTTATGTGACATCAGTCTGCAATGTGACCTTAGGTCTATTATGGCTCTCGACCAGGCGGCTAAGTCAAAAAATACCACACACGACATTATCCTTCTTGTTGACCTTGGAGACTTACGAGATGGTATATTCTTCAGTGACGAAAGCACCCTTTTATCCTGTGGTGCGTTTATACATTCAAGTGCTAATCTTAATCTGGTAGGTATTGCCACAAATTACAACTGTTTTCTAGGATATCTTCCAGATGAGGACAACATGCAGGAGCTTATAAAAATCCACAGCCTGCTCAAACCATTTTACGATACCGAAGCCCCTATAGTATCCGGTGGCAACTCCAGTTCAGCTTCTATTCTTTTGTCCAAGGAGCAAGACTTCCCTTCAGAGTTTAACCAGCTAAGAATGGGTGAAGCTATTATGCTTGGAAGAGACCCTGCCGACAATACATTTATTACTGGGTTTGAAACCGATGTATTCACACTCCATGTACCTCTCATAGAGGTTTATGAAAAGAAAACCCCTTCTCAGGAGATCATGAGAAGAGGTGTACTCAACATAGGCAAGCAGGATTTACAGCTAGACCACATCATTCCTCGAGACAGCCGTATAAAGGTTTTAGGCGGTTGCTCCGATGAATGCGTAGTGGATTTAACCCAAGCACCTGATATAAAATCTGGTGACGAGCTTTTATTCGACTTAGAATACGGAGCTCTTATGACTGCATTTGCAGGATCGTTTATTAACAAGAAATATATTGAGTAACCAAAACTAATGCAGGGCTGTGCGTAATCTACTTCACTAGCCGACCTGCCTAGGGTGGGTCCACGCTGACATGTGCGTAGCAATGGTCAGCTTAGTCCCCACCACTGTCGCGGTCGGATTAAAGTTTATTGGCACAGCCCTGTTTATTTTTTTGTGAAGATGAGTTTGAATTTTATCTCATCATATTTAAATTTTATGAATTATCCCCGGAAGCTTAAATTTTTCTTTTATAAACTTCTTTTTTAGCTCTATAGCTTCCTTGGCGTAGCTCAAAAATTCTAATTTTTCTAAATCAGGAGATACTTCCTCTCCCTTTGAATCCATTATATTTCTAATCACCTCTGCTCCAAACCATGGATTTGCAGAAAAAAGTGGCCCTACTGTGTTAGTAAGGAGTACATTCTTATATCTGGCACCCTCGCTACCACCAAGATTATTTCCGTAGCCATACACTACTTCTCCTAAGGGTTCTACATCACCTAATGTATAGTCTACTCTTTGAATCTGGCAACCGATAATATCCATATTCTTATATTTCCACCAGATATCATCTCCGTAAACCTCCTTGGTTACATAAGGCATCTTGGTACGGTTAAGCTCCTTAGCTGTAATATCAAGTATGCCTAAACCGGCAACTGTCTCTCCATTTTCCAGGCTAAGGCTCTTACCTAGCATGCATCCTGTTGACCCTATAGCCAAAACATAACCACCTTTTTCTACATAAGTTTTAAGGTCATCAGCAAAGCTACTCATAGCTTTAACCACATGCTCCACATCTCTAAGCTGGCCGGCACCCATAAACAAAAGGTCTGTATTATCAAAGTCTATGGTGTCACCATATCCTATCTTATTGATATTTGTTTCTATTCCCATAGCAGAAGCAATTTTCTCTATGGCCATAATATTGCCTCTATCACCATGAAGATTAAGTATATCCGGGTAAACCCAAGCTATATTAAAGGTCATTACTGCTCACCTGCCTTTTTCTCATATTTTTCTATGCTATTCAAGCAGCTATAGTAGGAGTGCATCCATGTAAGAAGATATACTGTCTTAGTATCATACTTCTCAAGCTCCTCCAGTAATATATCATAATCATCTGTTGGTATTACAGTAATATCCTTTTTATCTACGCCTTCAAGATATAATCTGGTTGCCACATCATAGCACACAGTCTTTGACATACAAATGTATTTAACAACAGTGCCATCCATAAACTTTCTAAAATTACAGTCATAGGCATAATACATACCGGTGTATCTAGGATTAAAGTCTACTATCTCACTAAGATCTAATACAACTATCTTTTCAGACTTGTCCGCTGTTGCCACATCTATGGCACTCTGAAGGGTTACTGGTGTCTCCTGCTTAATTCTAAGATAGTTAATGGTTTTATCTCCTGCCTTCATCTGCTCTACACGGCCACTTTGAATCTTAAACTCATCAATAGATTTTTGCACGGTGGCAGCAGCTATTCCTTCATGCTTTGCAAATGCCATAAGAGATGCATAGCAATACATAAAGTCCTTGCTGATATATTTTACGCTGTAGCCTGTACCATCACAGATAAATCCATTATTTTCTTTGTCTATCTCAATAATTGTAGCATCGTCCTCACTCTTTAAACCACATGACTTACAGCTATATTTTCCAATGTTAAATAAATTCTCATATTCAAAATGTATGCTGTCTCCACATACTGGACATGAGCAGCTTACATCCATCAGATTAGGCACTACAGTCTCTCCGCCATCACCAGCCACTCCATAGTAGCTTACGCTGTCCTTGCCATAGCCAAGAGAACCTGAGTTAGGTTCATGAGCATTAAGTATAAGATGCATATCTCCTTCTATGGCATTTTTAAGCTTGGACATAATAACTCCTGGCTCACCGTTACGCTGTGACTGATCCTTCAAAACATTTGTAACAAGAATCACATGTGGCACAATAAGCTTAGTCATAATAGGAAGATATCTCTCATCTACCTCAAGCACTACATAATCCGCCTTAACCCTTCCGCCCATGGTGGAATGTCTAATTAAGGTTGTAGCAATTCCTCTGTCCATATTTGCGCCAATATCATTGGTACAAATATCCTTTCCCCAGCTTTTTATAAGCTGCGAAAGCATACCTGTTGTTGTGGTTTTACCACTGGTTCCGGTAACCATAACAATTCTGGTGTTAGCTCCAAATTTAAAATACTTCGGAAAGCTTTTCATCAATATATTGGCAATTCCTCCCGGCCAGGTTGTACCTGATACTCCTGGAATTATCTTTGTAAGTCCCATTATTATCTTACCCACCAAAAGGGCGAATAAAAATTGCAATCTCTTCATATATTTCCTCCAAACTGTCAAACTCACAGCTTTAATTCTACTATATTTTATTTTTTTGTAAAGAAGCAAAAGCTTTTATGATACAACTTTGATACATTTTTATGTTATTATAGATTATATCTAAGTATTGTCTTATAATATATTATTATACATTTTAAAATACTTCAGGGAGTAATCATATGATTAAAATACTTATTGTTGAGGACGAAAAACCTATATCTGATCTTATAGCATTTAATTTAAGCGCCAATAACTATAGCTGTACCCAGGTCTATGATGGTCTTCAGGCAGCAAACCTATTAGAGAACAATACCTACGACCTAATTCTTTTAGATATAATGCTACCAGAGATAAATGGCTATGAGCTTCTAGACTATATCAAGCCACTGAATATACCGGTAATATTTATTACCGCCAAGGGTTCCTTGGAGGATAGAGTTAAGGGACTTACTCAGGGAGCCGAGGATTATATTGTTAAACCTTTCCAGGTAGTCGAGCTTCTTGCCAGAGTTAATGTAGTTCTAAGACGTTTCAATAAGGCCTCCTCTCTTTTAGAGTTTGGCGATCTTAAGGTAAATACAGAAACAAAGCTTGTCACTAAAGCAGGTGTTACTGTAGACCTTACCCCAAAGGAATTTGAGCTTCTTGTGCTGTTTATGAGAAATGTTAATCTCACCCTTTTTAGAGAAAATATATACGAAACTATCTGGGGTGGCGACTACTATGGGGACACAAGAACCTTAGATTTACACATACAAAGATTGAGAAAGAAAACAGGTCTTGGCAAAAGCCTTAAAACCGCATATAAGGTAGGCTACAGATTAGAGCAACCTGAGTCAGAAAGCTAACTAGGAGAACCAAATGAAATTTAGATATAAGGTATTAATTATAAATATGATAGTTATTTCGATAGGTCTTGGCACCATAGGTTACCTTATGATTGTGAAGAATTTTAATCTTGCCCTTAACCAACAGATTGAAAACTCCATCGAGGAAAACAATTTATTCCAAGCCAGCATTGAATACGAACTCCTATCCATTTTAAGCACCAATTCATATAGTCAAGGTGTTCTTATGGACAAGCTAACCGATGCAGGCGAAAATGTTTATACCAATCTGTCAGTTAATGACTCCAGTTTATTTGTGGCATACAACGACAATATTATTTATTCCAGTAACAACATATCCATACCTGTTGAGCTATGGAGCAATATGGATGTAAGCAAAAAAACCTACACTATTTCCAATCGTGAGGGCAAATATTTTATCTCTGTAAGCTCCTGCACCTTGCTTTTGGATAAAAAGCTAAACATCATCAACGAAAGAGATATAACCTCCATATACACTATGATGAATCAACAATCTGCTTATTACAAACTTCTGTTAATTATAGTATTGGTGGTTTGCTCTATTTTTATGTATATTCTTAGTAGTCTGTTGACCAAGCCACTAGAGAAGCTTCAGCAGGTTTCCAAAAGCTTTGGAGATGGTAACTACAGTGCCAGAATCGCCATTAATTCTAAGGATGAGGTAGGCAAATTGGCTGACACCTATAACTACATGGCAGATTCTGTAGAAGACCATATGGAGGAACTTAAAGCTATGGTTAGCAGGCAGGAGCAATTCGTGGCAGATTTTACCCACGAGCTTAAAACACCTATGACCTCTATAATAGGTTATGCCGATACTCTTCGTTCCAGAGAACTTACTAGGGAACAGCAATTAATGGCAGCCTCCTATATTTTTTCTGAGGGTCGTCGACTTGAGGCTATGTCTATGAAGCTATTTGAGTTTATATACACCAAACAGCACAGCATTACTCTGTCTAAGGTGAATGTAAAAAAGCTTATGGACGAGGTAAAAACCAGTACATTACCATCCTTAGAGGATAAAGGCATCACCCTGCGAATTAAAGCCGAAGCCACCAATTGCTTTATCAGCGGAGATTTAGATTTATTAAAGTCTGCATTTATCAATCTTGTGGACAATGGGCGAAAAGCTTCACCAGAGGGTTCAGAAATTATTTTCTCTTGTGATGCAAATCAAGATAAAGTCACTATCTCAGTAAAGGATTTCGGTGTTGGAATTCCTAAGGAGCATTTAGACAAAATATGCGACGCATTCTATATGGTGGATAAATCCCGTTCCAGAAAAGAGGGTGGTGCCGGACTTGGGCTTTCTCTTGCCGCCTTAATTTTCGATTCTCACAACGCCACTATGGAGGTTGACAGTACCGTTGGACAAGGCACAGAATTTAAGATAACCTTTCCAATATACAACGAGGAGGTGACTGGCAATGAAGAATAGCTTTAATAAGAAATCTCTGTTACTTATTATACCTTGTATTATTGCAGTAGTAGCCAGCCTTTCCGTACCTGATCTGCTACTTAGCAAAACAAAAGAAAACAGCACAAACATTATTGCTATAGCACCGGAAAGCTACTATGTGGAATCTGGCAATGCTATGGCAAGAAACGCTTCCAGCAACCTAAGCTCCCTAGACCAGATAAAGCTCATATCAGGCGCTTGGGAAAGCAACGAAAGCGTCTGTGGGTTAGACCAAGGCTTCCTTACTGAGAACGAAGCCATACAGCTTGCAAGGTACAGTTTAGATATATTCTATGACTTAGGCGTATTCCCATACTCCTCCAGTTCAAATTACAACAACTGGTGTTCATGGGATGCCAAGCTATATTGCTACACAGACAGTCTATTCAACACATATAGTGCGTATCTTTGGGTTATTTCATTTACAAGATTCGACAATTCTGTAACCCATACCATATACATGACTGAAAATGGTGTTATTCTGGGTGCCAACACAACTGACACCCATTACAGGGCCAACAACATTATGTCCGCTTACACTGACCTATATGTAAAGGACATATTCTCAGACGAGAACATCACTCTGATAAAAAAGGAAGTAGCTCCAGAAGGCACCGTAATTAAACCAGTGTATCCTGAAGCCACTTTCTCTGATGTTAGCTTTGATCAAATATACATAATCGATTTAGTCTCCTCAGATGGAGCCTTAGAAAGCTACTATGTATATCAATATTCAAGCGATGAAATATATGGTATAGGAATTGCTCCTTACACAGGAAATTAAGGATTTTTCCTCTAGAAGCTAGGCATTATCCTTGCACCATTTCAACGCATATTCATATTCTTCCATAGAGATAATCTCCTGAGAGAAGCCTGCCTTCTCAAGAATAGCAACAACCTTCTCTCGGGCTGTCTCTTGATTATCCCCAACAGCAACTTCCGCTTTTTTCTCAAGAAAATACTTGGTCTGCTGTTGGTAGTTTATCTTATCTCTAAATTCCTTGTCTTTTTTTCTTTTTCTTTTACATATAGCCTGATATTTAAATATAAGCTTGTCGTTTAGATTTGCCCTGGCCACAAGTGCCAAGAATTTAATCCAACTTCCGGCCTTAACTACCACCACTACAAACAATACTATAGCAAGGATAATTCCCATCACATAGACAGTGCCTCTTAGGATTTTATTGATGGTCTCACCACCGCCAAGTGCTGCATCTACAGCAGTATTCCCAGTTTCTCCACTGTCATCCATCATGTCAGCAAACATATTCCAGAAATCCTCCTGCTCCTCCTCAGGCTCAACCGAATATGGTGTAACCTCCACAGGATACCAGCCCTTTTTCATATCAAAAACTTCAACCCAGGCATGGGCATCCGCATCAGTTACATTTACCCTAACAAGAGCAGTTTCTCCTATCTCGGAGAATCCGGAGTAGTAATCCTTATAATTCGCTCCCTCTACCAGCTCGGCATTGTAAATTTGTTCAATATCAATTGCATACCCCTCCACATATCTGGCAGGTATTCCCATACGCCTGTAAATCAGTACCGCTGATGAAGCAAAATGAGAGCAATAGCCTTTCTTCTTATCAGTAAGGAAATCATTTACAAAATCCTTTCTGTACGGAGTCTTGCCAGGCTGTATAGTATACGGATAATTCTCCTGGTAATAATCTATAAGAGACTGAATTATATCCTCATTTGTAATCGGGTCACCTAAGTGTTCTATAACACCATCTACAGCCTCTATATTCTCCTTAGGCACAAAAAGATCCGCATCCGTATATGCCATACCATTATAATAGCTTCCCTCCACATAATAGTTATTGCCTGCCAATCTTGGATAAATCTCCATATCAAGATATTGGTGGTCAACCTTGTGTTCAAAGTAATAATATGGTCTATAAATAACATCATTTTCTACATTATTAACTCTAACAATAGCCCTTGAAGAATACTCATAGCCATTTTCATACGCGTCCTTCAAGGATTCTGCCTCAGGAGATTTATAGTAAAAATTCATATCCTTCACATATTCTATACTTGTCCACGAATTTGCATAAGGATTATACTGTACTCCTGTAAAGCCCTTAAAATATAATCGTTCATTGGTATATGGTGTTAATTCAACAACCAAATCCGTCTGGTGGTCAAGTCTTATGGTGGATACTGCTCCAAGCTTTCCACTTTCTAAGCCTCCCACATCCTCTGACATTTTGAAGAATCCCGAAAGGCCATCCATAAGAATTGTACTAACTGCGGCCATGGTAAGACCCTTATATTTGTTAGTCTCGTAACCAACATTGAAGGATTCCTTCGGCTTAAATGCATTAACTGTAGGCACCAATGCCACAACAAAGGCTAGAGCTATAATACCTGCATTTGCCATTGCCTTAACATCATACACATAGGCAATCTCCTTAACCTTTGCCTTTTTTCTGCCCTTCTCCTTAAATTTTATATCATCTCTCTTCACTGACACCTGTGGACTATAATGCCTGCCTGACTTAAATACATATGCCATGGCAATTCCTGCCAATAACATAATTGTATATCCGCCATCTGGCTCCATAAGCAAGTAAAGTGGAACCATATTAAGACCCATAATGGTGAATACTGCTGTTACATATTGCATTCTTCTGGATATGTAAACATTTAAAAATATATCCAAAACAATTCCTATAAAAAGCACAGCAAAGGTTATAGTTACATATCTATTTTCAATCTGCTCGGAATATACTCTTTGTATATCAATATTAAAATACTGGGCCGCACCGTCTGTGGTTATATTTACTATGGCATAGAAACCACTATTTATATAGGTTCTATAATTATAAACCAAGAAGCTAAACAAAACTAAAACCACCATATAGCCGGCATTCTCCGTCAACAGCCTATAGTAAAGCATGGCAGAAAAGAGTGCCATAACAAATATAACTATATGACACAAGGCCTCATTATACTCTATAGAAAAGGCAGACAAATAAAAGCCTATGCTTCCCATAGATAGCAGGTATACCACCAACCCCTTAACAAGCAAGGTTAAAAGTCGATTTTCCTTGCTGTCATATAGGCTTTTACTAAGCTTAATGCCCTCGCACAAGACTAAATCTTTAATTGTGTCCTTTTCCTTAGCCACTAGCCATTCTCCCTTACAACAATCATGGAATTGCCTCCCTCACCATATATATGAAGGTAGGACTTCATCTCAGGATGGACCAAAGGCATATGACTTGCCGCCTCATCCATATTCTGATAGCATTCCTCATAAAACATTTTTGCAAAGGCATCATTTAGCGCCTCCACATAATCTACTCTTATATCCTCATACTCATATCTATTCTTGCTCCAGTACATAAGCCTTACATTAAACTTATCCTTTACCAGACTGTGAATTAAGGAGTATGTTGTTATCAATATTGCGTTCAGCTCATAATTATTTAAATTGCACAGCTCAGGCAACACCACCAGCTGCTTATCCGACATACTGACTCTATCCTTCACCATAAGAATATCCCGCTTAGCAGACAGCTTCCAATGAATACTCATTAGCTTATCACCTGGAATATACTCTCTTATCTCTTGCACATCAGAGAAATCATTGCCTTTTTTAGAGCTTTCCTCACTTTCAAGCATTCCGGTTTCAAAGTAAGTCTTGTCCTGAATCTCCTGATTCAGATTCATAGGCATAACCACCAGCTCTCCACTTTCCTGCATCTCCTTTTTTAGGAACACAAAGCCCATCAGGTCTTTGATTTTAATCTCCTTTAGAGTCAATGTAAGTCTTCCTGGAAGCTCCACCAAAAGTGGCACCTCAAGCTCATACCCCTTCATACTATATATGGGTACCGAAAAAACCATCTTGCCTTCAGTGTTAAAGAACTCATTTTTAATTTCCATTACCAGCTTTACATCCAAAGATGCCCAAGGTGTTTTGTTAATCAGTTTAACCTTGAAAAAGCTTTCCTGGTTCTGTCTTCCATACTCTCCCTTTAGGCTACTGCTTTCCACCTTGGCAGTTATATTTTTCCTTAGGTGTAAAGCCATAAGAACAGAAAACACCGGTGCCAAAATCATCACCACAAGAACAATAAAATGGAAATGACTGTGAAGAAACCAATATGCAATTACATTTACGGCAAGCAGGATTATATATCCCACTGTTCTAAATATATTTTCCATTAATTCTCCAATATAATTTTACTTTTTATGCTCTTGGAGCCTGTACCTGTGCCAAAAGCTGATTCATAGCTGTAGCAATATTTATACCCTGTGCCTTAGCTCTGGCACTAAGCTTAACTCTGTGTCCTAAGGTGTCCTTAACTACCTTTTGCACATCCTCTGCAGTAACATAGCTTCGACCATCAAGAATAGCCATAGCCTTAGCCATTCTTAGAAGGGCAATGGTACCTCTTGGACTGGCTCCTGCCGAGAAAAGCTCCAGCTGCCTTGTTTTCTCTACAATAGTTACTATATATTCATATATCTCATCCTTAACAAATATGTTATTAGTCTTCTCTCTAAGCTCCTTTAGGTCCTCAACAGTAAGAATACCCTGTACGCTATCTATAGGTCTCAAATG
This sequence comes from Wujia sp., assembly GCA_045543915.1. GTDB lineage: Bacteria > Bacillota > Clostridia > Lachnospirales > Lachnospiraceae > Coprococcus_C. The sequence continues at coordinate 60,790 of JAZPXZ010000084.1, read as the reverse complement.
ATTACCCTTTAGAATCTTTATAGCGTCCTCGTGAGCAGGATATCCCATAGAAAGGCAAACCATAAATCTATCCAGCTGTGACTCAGGAAGCATCTGTGTTCCTGATGAGCCATATGGATTCTCTGTTGCTATAACCACAAATGGATCTGGCAGTTTTCTGGTAACACCGTCCACTGTGGCAGTATTCTCCTCCATAACCTCAAGAAGTGCCGATTGGGTCTTAGGAGAGGTTCTGTTAATCTCATCAGCTAAAAACAAATTACAGAACACTGCGCCTTCCTTATACTCAAAATCCTTAGTTGCAGAATTATACATAGAAAAGCCTAATATATCACTAGGCAGTACATCCGGTGTAAACTGAACTCTCTTATAATCAAGAGACATACTCTTGGCAAATGTAGTGGCAAGAGTTGTCTTTCCTACGCCAGGAATATCCTCCATAAGAATGTGACCGCCTGCAATCATAGCTGCCAAAACCTTTTCCACCACATATTCCTTACCCTTAACAACCTTATTGACTTCATTTTTTACAGCATCTAATTTTTCTTTCATTCTTGACCCCCGTTCTATGGTTTAGAAATTAAAATAATACCTAATATATCACAGCACGCCAGGAATTATTTTCCCTGGCGTTTAGTTTACATAATTATTTTGTTATACCTAGCTTTACCGCTTCATCAGCAACTGCCTTTGCAACAGCTTTAGCTACTCTCTCATCAAATGCACCTGGAATAATATATTCCTCATTTAACTCTTCCTCTGATACTATTGAAGCAATAGCCTTGGCTGCTGCCACCTTCATAGATTCAGTTATGGCTGTTGCCCTAACATCAAGGGCACCTCTAAAGATACCTGGGAACACCAGCACATTATTAATCTGATTAGGGTAATCTGAACGACCTGTAGCCATAACACGCGCATTACCCTTCTTTGCCTCCTCAGGCATTATCTCAGGTGTTGGATTTGCCATAGCAAATACTATAGCATCCTCTGCCATAGTGGCCACCATGTCAGCTGTTAATACTCCCGGGGCAGACACTCCCACAAACACATCCTTGCCCTTTATAATATCAGCCAAAGTTCCTCGTTCTTTATACTTATTTGTCACCTCTGCCATTTCCTTTTGAGCAGAATTCATCCATTCCTCTCCAGAGCAAAGAGCACCATTTTTATCCACAAGAACCACATTTCCCACTCCCAGCTCCATAAGCAGCTTACAAATGGAAATACCTGCGGAGCCGGCACCATTTATTACAACATTAATATCCTGAAATGCTTTACCAACAAGCTTAGTTGCATTTATAAGGCCTGCAGACACAACTATAGCTGTACCATGCTGGTCGTCATGGAACACAGGAATATCAAGCTCCTCCTTTAATCGACGCTCTATCTCGAAGCATCTTGGAGCTGATATATCCTCCAAATTAATCCCACCGAACACCGGAGCAATTCTCTTCACAGTTTCAACAATCTCATCCACATCCTTGGTATCAAGGCATATAGGGAATGCATCAACTCCGCCGAATTCCTTGAAGAGTATTGCCTTACCCTCCATAACAGGAATTGCCGCCTCCGGTCCTATATCACCAAGACCCAAAACCGCTGTACCATCAGATACAACCGCAACAGTATTCGCCTTACAGGTGTATCTATATACCTCCTGCTTATTGTCTCTAATTTTTCTGCATGGTTCTGCTACACCCGGAGTGTAGGCTGTGCTTAAGTCATCCCTTGTTTCTACTTTTACTCTGGATGTAACCTGAAGCTTACCAGGTCCCTCCTCATGCATCTTCAAGCTAAGCTCATTGTAGTCCATCTTTTATATCCTCGTTTCTAATTATCGCTCATCTTTACCTTTTCAATCTCAGCATTGTATTCATTGATTTTAGCTCTTGCCTCATCAATTTTAGTAATCTGTTCCTTGTACTCTTCTGGCATCACTCCACTCTTACGATAGGTCTCATACATAAGCTTGCCAATTTCCTCAAATGCATCCTTAACATTTGACTTTTCCTTAGAAATCTTAGCCTTAATCTTTGTAACCTCTACTGCATCTGATGCCTCATTCTTAACATTCTTTACAAACTGCTTAAAATCCATAATACATTCCCCTCCTGTTAATTACTTACTTGTTCTTCCTGTTTCCTTCCATCTCTTAAGTCCACCTGCTGTGGTAGCAATATTACATACTGTAGCCACAATGTTAGTAATAAGAAATGGTAGATACAAGGTATAAATATTAAACATAGGATTCTCATCAAATCCATACGATCTAATAGCATCCTTAGTGTAGTCATCCGCATAAAGGAATAAGGCAAGGGCGCCTACTGCAAACACAAGTGATACTATAGCAATAGCAATGCTTGGCTTGTTAAATTCATTTACTGCTTTTATCATTCCTATCAATGAAGCAACTGCTCCAATGGCAATCAAAGCTGCCACGCCCAAGTACAATTCATAAGTCTTAAGCTCAGGATTATCCTCGAATAGAAGCTGCTCTACTGCCTCTATAGAATATGTGTTAAATGTAGTTCCCACAGTAGTCTCAAGAACATATGTAACCGGCTTTGCATATACCACCATTGCCACTGCTGTAACGCCTGCTGATATAAATGTTACCAGCATAGCAATAAGAGTATACATAGTAAGCTTAACCTGTTCAGGACCCACATGCTTTACCTCAGGAGCTTTAACTTTTGCATTCTCAGCCTCTTCTTTTTTGGCTACCTCCGCCTGCTTTTCCTGTACCTTTACCTCTTGTTCCTTTTTTACTTCTTGCATAGAAGCTTTCTTTTCCTGCTTCCTCTGCGCCTTTGATTTTCCCATATCTATGTATCCTTTCCCCTAGATTATCTGGTTGCTTTCTTGGCTGCTGCTGATGTAAATATGTTAGCTAAATTCACAAATATAGACACTATTCCCAAAAGGAATGACAGGTTATATACATTAAATTTTGCTGCATCCTCCGGTGTAAATGCACCATAGTAAATTCCGTCTACAACTACCTCATCAAGCATACTCTTCAATACAATAAATATTATCATACCTATAAGCCCCAACACAAATGTGCCTACTGCCTTGTTAAGCGGACTCTTAACACAATCCTTTGAAATTCTTGCGTAGCATGACCATGCATTAAGAGTTGCTATAAGCACGAACACAATAGCTACTCCAAAGAGCAGTCTTGCTGATTGGTTAGCCTCTTCATAATCATCCTGATCCTGCCCAATCATTGCAATTTCAATTTCATCGTTAGTTGCTACGCCGCCCATATAGGACTGTGTAATATAGAATAACGGCTTTGTTATTAAAACTATCAGAGCAATAAGCAATCCAGCTGTTATAATCAAGCTTGCTAAGCTGACCCACTTGCTTGCTGCAGGTGACTTTTTAGCTCCACCTCCAAAGCCAGCTGGCTGATTGTAGTTATTTTGGTAACCACCTACAGGAGCCTGGTTAAATGCCGGCTGCTGATATCCCATCTGTGGCTGACCATAAGGCTGCTGAAAGCCTGGTGTTGAAGCCTGAGCAAATGCAGGCTGTTGATTAGGCATCCTCTGCTGCACCTGTGCAGGATCAAGCATAACTGTAGCTGTGTCATCTCCCTGTGAAGTCATATAATTTTCCGGAATAAGCTGGGTTACACCGTCATCTCCTGTGGAAGTCATATAGTTTTCAGGAATAAGCTGAGTAACTGTGTCATCTCCTGCCGCCATCTGCTGTTCAGGAGTCTGATTAATTATTACCTTGTCTGGAGTAACCCCCTGAAAGGCTGACATATTACCACCACAATTTGGGCAAAACTGATTGCCATTTACATCTGTTCCACAAACCGGACAATTCATATTATTTCCTCCTTATAATTAAAAATCAAACATACTAATTTGAGTTCCTATTTGCTTATTCTTGTACTCCCTCATGTATCTAAAGAGCTCCTCTCTATCATATACGATATTATGCTCTTCACACAAGCTTGTAAAGATTTTCATCAATCTGTCGTTATTAGGACTATTTACCTCGTAGGAATCTCCGTAGGCTTCAATGTATCGCTCTTTCATTCCCGGAAACAGCTTATCTAGCTGACTGTAGAAATACTCCCTATTTCCCTCTCGAAGAGTAAGTCCTATACCAAAATTCATTATACCATAAACTCCTGCATCAATACAGTAATTCATTAATCCTCTTAGATTTTCTTCTGTATCGTTAATAAATGGAAGGAACGGACTCAACCACACTATGGTTGGAATTCCTCTCTTCTTCATCTCCATAAGCACCTGAACACGTTCCTTGGTGGTGCATACATTAGGCTCTAGCTTCTTACAAAGTTCCTCATCATAGGTAGTAAGGGTCATAGCCACGATACACTTGGTTTTCTTGTGAATGCTCTCAAGGATATCAATATCTCTCATAATAAGATTGGACTTGGTCTGGATTACCACTCCAAAATCAAATCTATCGATTACATTGAGACACTTTCTAGTAATTTTTAAGTCCGCCTCAATAGGCACATAAGGGTCCGTCATAGAGCCGGTAGCTATCATACCCTTATTTCTCTTCTTCTTAAGAGTATTTTCCAAAAGGTCTGCCGCCCTTAGCTTTACCTCAATGTCTTCAAAATCATGATCCATACGATAACATTTGCTACGGGAATCACAGTATATACAGCCATGAGTACAGCCTCTGTATAAATTCATACCATTTTGAGGGGTAAGTATGGCTTTAACTTCTTTGTAATGCATCTCTTACTCCCCCTTCTAGATGAAATCAAAGCTAACCTGCTCGAATTCAAGATCCTTATACTCAAGCTCTTCCTGGTCAACCTTGCTGGTATAATCTGTTACTACTGTAAGCTGCTTTCCCTTAGACATCTGCTGTCCTAGAATATAGTTTACATCAAACCTGCCTGTTATAGCAGGTGTGGCACCTCTTGCCGGTACAATCAACTGCACATTATTAGCCTTAAGAAGGGCAAATATCGGTTCCCAGATATACACATCCTTTGCAGCACCAAATGGGTTATCTATAAATATAGTCTTAGTTCTTATGTCCTCATTACCGGTGTGATACATACCGGAAATATAATTGATTATGCTAACCAAGAACTGAATATAAATACCCTGAGACTGACCTGTTGAACCTACAGCCTCCTCGTACTTCAAGTATCTACTCTGCTCTTTAATTCGCTCACGCTTATAAAGGCTAAGCTTAATACCATTCATGTCTGTTACTATTACTCCAAAGAGCTTCTTTAGACTTAAGCTATTTCTTATGAATTTAACCTGTTCCTTCTCATTACTGTAGTCGTCTGCCTGAGCCACAATATTATCAATGTACTGGGACATTCTCTGCTTTAGGAATTCCTCCTTAAAGTACGGAATATTAAGTCCCACCATCTGAATTGCTTCACCATCAGCTACGATTCTAGAAAGCTTTGGAAGCTTATCAAGCTCAGTCTTCACATCCAGACATCTCTGTAAGCACTGCTCCTCAAAGTTAGCCTTAATAGTTTCCATATCAACCAAGCTTTTCTCTATTCTGTCTCTCTCTAAAACGATATATTCTGAGATGGACTTTAGGTTATCCTTAAGTTCTTCAGCCGACTCATAATCAGACGGAATAACAACATCCTCTCTAATAGTATGACTAAGCTCAAAGGCACTCATCTGTTCTAGGGCAACCGATGTATTTCCCTTAAAGCGTACCAGCTCATTCTTTGCCTTCTCAAGAGCCTTGTTGCTTCGGTCAAACTTAATTAAACTATCCTCGAATATCTCTCTAAGCTTATCCTTCTCCTCTGGTATAGGAGTTGCTCCCTCTAAGCTTATATCATTAGTAGTTATTATTCTCTTAACATCCTTGTAAAGATCAACCATATAGCCCTGAGTTTTAAGATAGCTTCTGTACTCCTCCTCGTACTCCTTTGCTTCTCTGGCAAGTCGTTTGAGAAGCTCCTCACCATCAGCAAGTGTGGCTGTAATCTCCGACAAGCTGGCCTGCTCCTCAACATACTCCCCGAAGGCATCCTGAATATTTTTGATGGCATACTCAATGCTACCCTCTAATCTATTAATTTCAGCATGCTTTTTCTCTTGCTTACTTCTTGCCTCAGCAATCTGCTGCTTTACATCCTGTATGGAGTGCTTACAGCTTTCTAGCACCTTGTCATCTGCCACATAAAGCTGATTATTTTTCTCATAATCCTTGAGAAGCTGAAGACTAATTCCACGCTTTTCAATGTTCTTCAAGGCTCTGTCCATAGATACCTTTATGGTATCCATAAGAAGCTTCTTATCCTCTATTGCTTTGGCATCATTGCTACCCATGCTCACCATAGCTGTAAATCTAGCCTTTAGCTCATCGTCTCCGATAGTTAATATCTGATATTCCTTATCAATGTTATAATAAGCCTTATAATTATCATCCCACTCCTTATTAAGCTCATCATAGCGAGTCTTAAGAGTATTGAGCTTGGCCTCTGTCTCCACCAAGGAAATACCTTGGTCATCTGCTGTATTTACAAGAGTATTAAGGGAAAGTTCAAGTCTTTCTATGTCTTCTCTTGCCTTGTCAGCAACAAGCTCCTTATCACTTATTATATTGCCAAGCTTCTCCACAGCAAAAAGCTTTGTAATATCCTGATTACACTTCTCCAGCTCCTGGCGCTTAACATCAAGCTGTTCCTTTGCATTATCTATAATAAGCTTACAGCCCTTTATGACATTTTGCAGCTCAGCAAGCTTATCTGCCAGACTAGCTTTCGTCTCCTCTGCCTCCTTCAATCTCTCCTTTGACTTAAGCAAATCACTTTCAGACATTCTAAGTACAAATTCCTGATCCTGTCTGTAGGCAGCAAGCATTTCATCCTTAATATCAAGCTGAAGCTCATAATCCTTAACCAATGCTCTTTCAGCCTCCACAAGCTTGTCCTTGGTATTCTCGTCAGTAATATACGCCGGGTCTGCATGTATGGAGAATACATTATCTCCAAAATGTATTGCCTTAGACTCAATCTCATCCATATCATAGATATGAACAAGCTCCTCTCCAGTATCCAGCTTGTAAATATTAGGGTCACCTGCAATAGCCTCGTAATCTTTAACTAAAACTCCATAAGGAAGCTCCGGATTAATAGCAAGCAGCTCCTTTTGCCTATCTACAGGAAGTGCGGAAATGTAATCCATACCAAACATAGCTGTTATGCCATGTCTAGTCTCAACATAATCCATAGCCCTCTTAGCCGCCTTGGAGATACCAATAATTCTTCCATCCTTAAGTCGGTTAATTACCTTCATGGACTTATCTATATTCTTCTTAACCTCGGCAATATCAAGTACCGCCTGAGTAATTCTATCGGAAATAATTCTTAGAAGCTCATCCTCCTTAGTAGCTCCATATACAGTCTTAACATTGGCAAGCTTCTCACTGGCCTCATCATACTCTACCTGACGCGAAACAAGCTCTGCAATAAGCTTCTCATTTTCCACAAGCTTATTGTTTATATCATTAAGCTCTAAGGTTTTGGTCTGAATCTTATGCAAATTCTCCTGAACCGAATTTTCCAGCTGACTAATTTCCATCTCATAGGAATCCGCCACAGTTTTTGCCTCTAATAGCTGTTGATTCACATCTATAAACTTAATGCTGTTCATAGACATTCTAATATCAGACAGCTCCTCACTTAAACGAACTATCTCATCATCTGCCGCCTGCTTTGTGCTCTTCGCCACCGCTAAGGACACTTTTGCCTCAGATAAAAGCTTCTCGTTCATAGAATCCTTTTCTCTAAGCTCTACAAGCTCCTTAGCAACGGACTCAATTTGAGCTCTCAAATCCATAAGAAGCTTTTCTGTACGCATTTTAATATTATATGCGTAGGTGTACAACTTTTCCTCATCAAAAGAAGACTCAGCCATCATAGTCTTAATAACTGCGTCGTGCTGGTAGTACTTTGCCCTGTCGTCTAAGTACTCCATATATTCGTTTATGCTTTCCTTAAGAGAAAGGTCATCTTTAAGTGCTTTGTCTCTTTCTTCAAGCTCTTCAACCCGATCTAAAAGCACTTTTTCCTCCTGAATAAGCTCCTCTAGCTGCCTCTTATCCCTAGAAACCTTAAGACACTCTATACGCTCTCTCTGCTTATTTTTAAGCTCTCTGGCTTCATCCTTCTTTATCTCTAAAGCTTTAAGCTGCTTCTCATCATTACGGGCGAATTCCTCACCAGTTACACATATATCAGCTAAAAGCTTACTCAGGTTAGTCTGCTCCTTATATAGGCCTATAAAGGACTCCACCTTATCGGCTAAAACACCTATAAGCTCTGCCTGTCTGTCATAGGCCTTAATGTCCTTTTTCTTCTTGGCCAAAACTGTAAGCTGCTCCTTAATGTCCATGAGCATCTTAGCCATAGAGTCAGTTCCATCCTCATCTCGGCTAGTCTTAACTAAGAACGCTTTCTCAATAATCTCCTCTATAAGAAGATCTTCCACCACCTTACGAGTAGTCTTATAATTATTCTCGAAATAGGTTCTAACATGGCCCTCTGTCTTGTTAATTCCCCTTATAATCTCCCATTGGCTTTCGTGAATACCATACTCACTAATAAATCTTTGATACTCACCCTTTCGTTCAAAGATTCTTACCTTAAGGCTCATATCCCTGTGTTCTAGCTCCTTAAGGTAATTCTTAAGTCCGCTGTAGGTAACTCTCTCTCCATCCTTAGCCAAAGGAAGGTTAATTATATCATGTTTATTATACTCCTTGTAAAAGATACAATAGTTAAAATACTCTATAGAAGCTACATCCTTTTTTGACTCAGCCTCATTCTCGCTTTCCTTTGCCTTTCTGGCACAGAAGCCAGTAGTCATATACCTATAGCCATCTTCTCTATCAGTGTTATCCAACTTCCACTCTACCAATGAGTGAATAGTTGTATTACCATTTCCTGTTCTAAAAAGCTTCTCTATAGGCTGCTTATCATCAAGGGTACAATTAGGTATCATATTCTGAAGTAAAAGTAGCATAAGCACACTTTTACCACCACCATTTGCCAGATCATAGAGGGTGTTTTTACCATAAAGTCTCATGGTAAAATCATCATAGAACTGGGTGCCGAAATTGTACTTTACATTGTTAACTCTAATTCTGTTAATACTAGGCATCCACTTCACCTCCTAAGGCCTTATAAATTCTACCCTTGTACTCCTCGAAGTAGTTCTCAACCAAAGCCTTAAATCTATCTGTAGGATAGTATCTATCCTCCACCTCCACAAAAAGCTTCTGTGCTATAAGGAAGTTGAAGGTAAGCTTAACATAGCCTGTACGAGATGCTCGTGAAGCTCTGTTCTTATCCTTATCATCTGAGGTAACTGCAGGAAGCTCATCCCATAGAAGAGCTATAGTCTTAAAGCTCTCTGCTTCTAGGTCTTCCATTGAATAAACTGACAAATCCTTAGTAATAGCCATAAGGTAGGAGCTGACAGAATCCATTATCTCCTCTAGCTTTACATACTCCTTTACCTGATATGAGGCTGAATCCTGATAGAAGCTAAGCAAGGCATTATACATAATAAAATACACCATATAAAGCTCCTTGTTAAGGCGAAGTCCTAACTGTCTCTTCATATCCTCATTGGTATATCCAAATACTCTGTTACCTTCTCCTGCGGTAACATAAATAGACTCATTATACTCGTAAATGTTAAGGTTTAATTTCTTCACCAAACGGTTAGTAATATCATAAACCGCCGAATTAGAATAGTACTCCTCATACATATCTCTAGTATCCTGATTGGAGCGGGATACTTCCTGTCCGGTTATAAGTGCTGAATATATATCAAGGGCTTTATCTAAACTTCTCTCTTCCACTTTTATCCCTGCCTCCTTTCAAAATACATATCTGTTACTACAAATCTATCCGGTAACGCATCCACCGGATTATCTCCAAGAGCTCCAAGCTCTATCTCCTCTGTTCCAAATGTAAGGGTAAATTCCATATCCTCAAATTCACTCTTTTCATCCTCTGTCATATGAGAGACAACCATCTCCTCAAGCATGGTGTCCTGCTTAGCAAGCATCTGCTTCATGCTATATTCACGTTTTCCAGCCAAATGAACCAAGAAAGCATAATAATCTCTATTCTCATATATATCCTTAGTGAACTTAATCTCTAATATTCCATTAAACTCCTTAAGGCTAAGCTTGTTCCACTTCTTAAGCTGATCAAGAAGCTGCACAAAAAGCATAGCAAAATTGTGACTAATCTTCTCATCTAATATCTCATCCTCATACTTAAAGTCAAGGTCTAAGCTAGCCTTCTCCACCTTCTCACCTGTAACCTTATCCTCTGACTTAAGAGTAAGCATATTATCAATTGACTTAATAGAAAATGTTTTCTCAATACGCGGTGCAAAAAGTGGCATAAGTACATGTTCCATAAGAGCAGGATTGTCCTGCTTCATAATATTTATAAGACTCTGTCTAAAGTCAAATACAGGTCTTAGCTTTCTAAGCTTTGCCTGACCGATAATCTTATCTGCCATCTGTGAAAGCTCCACAGTTTCAGCAATAAGCTGACTGTGATTATATATGGTTTTCTTAAGCTCATTCTCCAAGCTACTGATTTCCTCTAAAGCCTTAGAGCGAAGAAGCTTAGCGCCACCCTGACCTTCCTTCTCATCATAGCTTCCACTAGCTTGCTTGGTATTCTCAAATTCCGCCTTCTTAATAGCCTTATCTACAAGAGCCTTATTCTTGGCAAATAACTTCTGCTCCTCCGAAAACCACTTTGCTATAGTATCCATATACTCTGTGTAGGCCTTGTTGCCCTCAAATATATCCATACCTAAAAGCTTAAGCACATTTTCCTTTTCAGCTTTAAGAGAAATAACCTGAGCGTTAATTCTCTTAACAACATCGATACCACCCTTAAAGTTGTTAGAGGTAATCATCTTCTCAAGGAGAAGCTGGGACACATTAATCTTACTCTCGTCCTTAACCTCCTTGGTATCTAAGTAAAATTCTATACCCTCTGCGGTAATGGTATAAAGCACCTGACCATTCTCTACACGGGAATCTATAAGCTTAACTCTGGCGATCTGACTAGACTTAGTATCAGGATTGTAGAACTTAAATTCAAATGCTCTACCATCATTCTTGAGCTTATCAAATATATGCAAGATAAGCTGCTTTTCCTCTTCCTTAGGTTCATCTAATCCAAAGTCACGACGAAGCAGCTCTGACATAAAGCTCTCATACTCCTCGTAGGTAATATCCTTCTCGTGGAAATTGTTCTCGTTAATCAAAAAACGCAAGGATGCCATAGTAATATAACCCATATCAAGAAAACCATATTTCCCCTCCTTGTACTGGGAAAAGGTGGTTTCATTCAGCACAAAGAATGGGTAATACTTCTTAAGATTTTGCATTCTTGCTGCGTGATCTGAAATTATGTCATTAATCATTACATGCTTTAGTGCCATGGATATCCTCGTCAGTTTTGTAGATGATGAGCTTTGCAAAAAACAGCATAAAAGCCCACTATCCCATAATTAGAATAATTTTAATACAAAACAAGAGGAAATACAAGCAAACAAAGGGATATTTTGTGGTTTTTCCATGAGATAACACAAATGGGGAGGCATAAAAAAAGGACAGTTCTTTTAACTGTCCTTTACATTACGGCTCCTCATCTTCCTTTTCTAGAATTTCTGTCGCTGCATCTCCCAAGCAAATCTCACAAATAGGCTTGGTCCAACCACCAAAATCCTCTATTCCTCCACCCCGCTTCATAATAGTATATATACCACCATAGGTTGTCCATTCATAGGTTCCATACACAGAATCCGAGGTGTCAGAACCTTCTATTTTCCCAGTACAAAGTGCATATTGGCACTCTCTTCTTAGTTCCCTGGCAAGTGATGAAGATTCATCTGCATAAATATATTTCCTGAATTTAAGCTGCTCAGGATTCTCTATAGTTACAATGTCATTTTCCAATGATATAAAAAAATTCCTGCCTAATTCTATTTTTTGCTCCTTCACTTCATCACCATTTTTCTCTAGAGTATAGGCTTCATAAGCGCAGGTCAATTCGCCTGCCTTGCACCTACCCCATTTAACATATTCGAAATATCTGGAGTAATCATTATAACGTATACCATAGTTTATCTCCTCAATTATATTTGCAGGTCTTGGTAAATCATTTGTCATCTTACAGTCATATTTTTTTACTTCAAGATTAATACCTTCTAGCTCCATAGACTCCACATCTAAACTAGAAAGCTCCTGGTCGCCCCAATATAGCACCTCTATATCTATTACATAATCTGTGGAATTCATTATGGCATCCACCTGTTCCTTAGCATCTACTATCTCAACAGGAAGCACATCATCAAGTTTCTTTATATAGTCTTCATACTCTAATGTATCTCCATCATAAATATCCATCTGCTGTAAATATTTAATAGAGCCAGCCACATACAAAAGCTCATCCTCTGACATATTTAGCTTATCCAAAACCCTTAGCTTTATCTCATTTTTCAATTCTTCTGTGTAAAGGGATGTAAACACTTGATTAGTTTTTATGTTTACACTAATTTTATATTCCTCACCCTGATATCTAAAGGTTCCACTTACTATATCAGTCAGGTATCCACAGGAATTCAGTACTTCATCATCTACAAAGACACTAGTCATACTTGCATCCGGCAGGTTTTCACTTAGATACTCAGTTATAATTTCTCTTCCTTTATTCTCTATCTCAGATTTTTCTTCAGACGAATATGCCCTGCCCGGACATCCCGTTAAACAAAATGCTGCAAGAATGCTTAATAATATTATCGCGATCTTCTTCCTAATCATTATTCCTCTCCTCTACTAATCATATTTCATGGCATTATTTCTTTGTTATAGTAAAATCAATGCTTTCACCTAATACTGGCTGTAAATCTTTTATGCCAGAATCCTCTATACTATAATAATATTCTTTGCCATCAATTACAATCCTATGATAACCTGGTAAAATGTTTTTAGTTCTATACTATAATCCTCTCCGTCGAAGCCATTACCTTGAAAATTCCACTACACTCTCTACTCTACTACCTCATACTCTCCGAAGAAATACAAATCATCGTCACATATAGACATATAATGTGCTATGGCAAGATTCTCTGTCCATTCCATACCATAAAAATCTTTGATATTAATCTCACCATCCGCTACTCCATTACTAAGCTCACAAAACCCCATAGTGGTTTGAACCGATAATTCCTCCGGTACAATCTTGCAGTTTACAGCTAAGTATCCCTTCCCTTTTTTCTTTAAATAATCATATACTCTTTCCGAAAATGTGACCTTATACACAGAGCCCTCCACCTTAACCTGCACATCCTGACACAGGTTGGATAACTCATCTCCTGTCATAGTCTCATCAAGCTTTACATCTCCTTCACAGAATGCAAAGTCGAATTCATCACTGGTCATATATACTCCTGGACAAACCTGAATATATGTAGGTTTATCTATAACAAGCTCACTCGCTCCAGATTTATTCTCCATTCTTACTCTGGCAACATATCCGTCGTAACCGTACAGCGAACCACGATAATCCTTGTAATTCCCCTTGTACTTTTCATACAAATCTGATGTGAATATCTCTATATCCCAATAGATATCATATCGGGCAAAGCAGCTTTCTATCTCAGTCTCCATGTACTCCACCGCCTCATTCCAGCTATCATCATCACATACTATAATCATATCAGACATATTTGCATAAAGCTCTACATCCTCCTTAGCAAGATAGGACTTGATGTCTCCCTCGTAATACTCTGTAAAGAAATTATCTCTTCTGTCACCGCCTGCGCCATAGCTATTATACTTTATGCTCTCAATTTTCTCACAGTACATTTCCTGCCCTGTTATATTCTTAACCTGCTCAAATATACCAGGCCAAATCACCTCTCCCATATCTCTTACAATCTCATTCGACTGTCTGTTATCAAGCATTCTGTCTTTAGACACATCATACACCACCACATATCCATCAGACATCTCAAAATACATGGTTTCTGTGTCGTAAGCCGGACCAAACAGACCATCATTATAGTCATAATCATAGTCCCCAACTGTCTCGTCCAAATCATACTTTCCGTTGTAGTATATGGCTACCTTATCCTTAGTTTCATCCAGCTGGGACCTTTCATCTTCAGTCACTTTGCTGCAGCCTGTGGTTAACAGGATTAGGATTGCAAGCCGACATATCAGACATATTTTCCCATATTTACCTTTTGAATTTTTATTCATATTAATCGTTCTCCTTCAGCGAAAAAGCGTCCATCATCTATAATATTATTACTACGGCCTTTTATCACTATCATTTCGCCACTTTGAAATTAACAGCCTTTTCAAATATATCATCCTGAACAAGCTTCTCTATGTCAGCATCCGTCTCATCTACCCATTTATACTCCTCATCATGCCAGCCTGTGGTTTCTAATAGGATTACCATATGTCTGTTGTTATCAATGTGGTAATGCAACCATAATGTATCATGCCAATCATCAGATCTGCTGATATGATAATATACTTCCTCACCATTTAATGTGGTTTTAGACATCTGGTCTATGGCATAGCTTTCTACCAAGCTTCCTTCTTCCAGATAATATTCCATATATATAGTTGTTTTGGAGTCCTCTGCATCCTGCCAATAAAAATAAGAAGAAAATAACACCATACCATCCGAATGTCCCGGATTTATAGATTCTATCTGTATAGAATAATTGTCCACATTGTATACCGTAGAATAACTAGTCTTAGAATCCGGAGTTTCTACATAAGTAAAGCCTTCCTCCGGCACTTGAAGTCCTTCCCAGATTCCACCAAATATATTATCCTTTGTACTTGTAGCTTTAGCGTTATAGATTTCATTTCCAAACTCATCATAGTGTATCATAGTCCAGTAATCCTCACCTACAGTTACTGCCTCGTCATACTTTTTATCTAAATTGTACTTTAACTCTCTAACCATTCTACCATAGGCATAATCATCTAATCTCCAAGTAATTGTTGACTGAGCCCCACCGATTTGATATGTCTCCGTGGATTCAATCCAGCCATCATAGTAAATGGTCCAATGTGTAGACACTAACTCATCAGCATTCACATCCTCCACATGTCTGTCCCATACCACATCCATTAACACGCTGTGACTATCGCCCATTTCTACAGGCTCAATCACCGCCTCATCTCGCTTATCCGAATCAAGTATCTCTGATATATCAAGTAACACTGGAACTGAATAATTATAGCCATTGTAGGAATGAAGCTTCTCTCCCTCCAGGTTGTAATAGGTATAATGCCAAGTGTCACCATCACAAGCTGAATCATAGTCCTCAGTATAATTGAAAAAGCTTCCTTGAAGTAACTCTATTAGTTTATTAAACTGTTCATCTGTAAGCTCCCAAGTAACTGTAGAAGTTCTACCACTTAGATTATAGGTCTCATAGTACTCTACAGTTCCGTCATAATATACCTTCCATTTATTAGACTGATAATAATCCTCATCTCTACTAACCAATCCATTATTACTTTGGCTGGCACTAAGAAGCACAGTGTGCTGGTCCATTTTGCCTGGTATATCATCTAGTGTAACAACCTGTCCATCATCATTTACCTTCTTTTTTGCGCTACTTTTCTCCTTAACCAAATCTACTATGGTTATAGCCATTCCAACCCCAAGTACAAGAAGCATTATTATCATAATTATCCTAGGTATAAGCTTCATTTTATCTTTCATACATTTGTTCCTCCAGATATTACTTTGTCACCTGATATATATACGATGCAAAATGCATTTTTTGTGGCTTGATTTTAGATTTCAGCAAAAAAGAGACTGCCCTTACGAACAGTCTCTCATTATAATCATAAAACAACAGCTATGCTAATATATTAAGCCTTACCAACTGAACCGAAGAGCTCCATCTTCTCCTTAACAGTTGCCTTGATAGCCTCTGCACCTGGAGCAAGAAGCTTACGTGGGTCAAAGCCCTTACCTTCAAGGTCCTTACCAGCCTCGATGTACTTTCTAGTAGCCTCCTGGAATGCAAGCTGACACTCAGTGTTAACATTGATCTTTGATACGCCAAGTGAAATAGCCTTCTTAATCATATCAGCTGGGATACCAGTACCGCCGTGAAGTACAAGTGGCATATCACCAGTCTTCTGCTGAACTGCATCAAGAGTCTCAAAGCTAAGACCTGCCCAGTTCTCTGGATACTTACCGTGAATGTTACCGATACCTGCTGCAAGCATAGTTACACCAAGATCTGCAATCATCTTACACTCGTCTGGATCTGCACACTCACCAGCACCTACAACTCCGTCTTCCTCTCCACCGATTGAGCCAACCTCAGCCTCGATTGAGATACCCTTCTCATTACAAATCTTAACAAGCTCAGTAGTCTTAGCTACATTCTCGTCGATTGGGTAGTGTGAACCATCGAACATAACTGATGAGAAACCAGCCTCGATACAAGCTAAAGCTCCATCATAGCTACCGTGATCAAGGTGAAGTGCTACAGGAACAGTAATCTTAAGCTCCTCAAGCATACCATTAACCATACCTACGATAGTCTTATAACCACACATATACTTACCAGCGCCCTCAGAAACACCTAAGATAACAGGTGAGTTGAGCTCCTGTGCTGTTAAAAGAATTGACTTTGTCCACTCAAGATTGTTGATGTTGAACTGACCTACCGCATACTTACCAGCCTTAGCCTTAGTTAACATCTCTTTTGCTGAAACTAACATTTTTATTCCTCCATTGTTCTATAAATTTTGTTGCCTATTTGAGGATTCTAAAATCCTTATCGCAACACGGTTGTAGTCATTATACAATAGGTTGTCTAATAATTCAAGACTTGTGGACAGGACATAATGATAGTTTTTAGCATGATATGGAATTTGCCATTGTGCAAAATTACGCTTACACACATATTTTATCAAACAAAATTTCCATCTTTCACTAATTACAATTATAGTTTATTATCTTAGTCCTAAAGTCTCTTCCTCTTGAAGCAAAGTACAGAACCCACAATTGCCATCATATATGTCACTATAACTACAATTGTAGTCTTAATATAGTTTTCCTGCTCCACAGCACCATTTAATAATTCCACTGCACCAAGTAGCTTTGTTGGCATATACTCTGCAACATCAGGCGCTATACTCAGGATATAACAAACAGCAACCACCCCACCTGTCATAAGTAACACCGACATATTAGTATCACCAAGACTTGAAGCAAGTGTCATAATGCCAATAACCCAAATCCCAAATACATAAACCATAAGTCCTGCAAATATACAGTTCCTTACCTCTGAATTATCCCAGTAATATTCAGTATATACATAGGTTGTAACAAAATTTACTACATAAGCCATTGTCCACACTACCAGCTGAACCAAAAGCTTAGATACCAATATCTTTGTCCTCGGCATTCCCTTGGTAACAATGTTGATTAATGTTCCTCTTTGATACTCTGTTGTATATGAGCCTGAATACATAATCACAAAAACTATAACCAGCATAGATATATTCTTATAAAACTGCTGCCAAGAGGTAAGTGCCGTAACCTCACCTATCTCTATACCGGCAATTCCCTGTTCTGCCAATGTATCCGCCATAGACTCAAATAAAACAGGTGTTAGCTTAGCCACCGCTGGCGCCATGATTCCCATCATCACTGATACAATCATAATAATCAACAGCTTGTTGGTTCTAAGCTGTTCCATCCATTCCTTCTTTATGAAAGCATTAAGCTGTCTCATGACCTATCACCTCCATAAACAAATTCTCCAGATTTGAATCCTTCATCTCAAGATTTGAAATGTTGATATTCTGACCTTTTATTGCCTCAATAGCTTTTTTCATATCCTCATTGGAATCAAATTCAACCTGAAAGCTTTTATTACTGCTCATAGCGCCAATTTCTTCCATAGTACCCTGCCAAGCAAGCTTTCCCCCATGAAGAATTCCCACATTATCGCATATTCTCTCCACATCTGTCAGTATATGCGTTGAGAATATTACTGTGGTCTCCTTGCTTGCCGACTTAAGTATATCCAGTATTTCCTTTCTCCCCATAGGGTCTAAAGCACTGGTTGGCTCATCACAGATAAGAAGCTCTGGCTTAGAAAGAAGAGCCTGAGCTATTCCTAATCTTTGCTTCATACCACGAGAGAACCCCTTTATTCGTTTGTTGTCTTTATCTAGTCCAACTAAAGTAAGCATTTCCTTAATTCTACTATCAACTTCATTCTTAGGAATATCTGTAATTTCAGCACAAAGCTTAAGGTATTCTGTAGGCTTCATATACCCATAAAACTCAGGTACATCCGGCAGGTAGCCTATATATTTATTAGTTTCATTCTGTCCATAGCTTACCTTCTTACCATTCACATATATTTCACCCTTATCCGGCTGATAAAGACCTAATATAAGCTTCATGGCAGTTGTCTTGCCGGCACCATTTTTGCCCACGAAGCCATACACAGAATTCCTTGGAACTTCAAATGTTAAATCATCCAACACCTTTTTAGCTCCGAAGCTCTTGGATATCCCTTTTATGCTTAGTATATTATCCATAACTATTCATCCTCTTTTCCAAGTGCAAAATATAATATAGGTCCTATAAACTCCATACCCACTATTGTTATCAAAAGCCACAATTTTCTGCTTCCCCTCTTATAGGTATCGTGTGTTAAAATATGTCTTAATGCTATAAAAAGCAATACAAACTGTAGTATTATAAGTGGAATCAAAAATGGCAGATACTCCTGCACATCTACATTTGCTAACATCATAATTTTATCCTCCCAATTATTTATTAGTCCTTGCTATACTTCTCTATACACATACCTTTATGACCACAGTCTAAGCAAGTCACCTTTCTAAGCTTTAGGGTATGACTAGCGAAGCACCACTCTATAAACCTGGGTCTAAACAGACTATGGCAGTGCGGACATAAAAACTTAGTATGATTGTAGGCATACCATACAATGAACACGCTTACTCCCATTAGTACCGGAAGCACTACAAGAAACAGCGTTGGATCCTTATGCACTATCCAATACCAAAGGCCCACCCACTCTAGCACCTCTAAGACCAAGCCTACGCATATTCCCACAAGTCTCATCCGATTCATCTTCTTTTTTTCTTCAATCATTTCATCTATGTCTTCATTTGAATTTACAGCCAAGAAGCCACTTTCCTCTATGCTCTTTCTAACCAGCTTAATACGCTTTTGACGTTCCTGAAGTCCACCTATTTCATCAGAAATCTCCTTTTCCTGCTCCTCAAGAAATGTTTCGATTACCTTATGTCCATCCTTATCCTTCATAATTTCTTTAATTGCAGATAATGACACTCCTAAGGATTTAATCATACATACCTTCTTCAGATTACTGATATCCTCATCAGAGTATAGTCTTCTTCCACCTTCAGAAATCTGACTTGGATGTACTATATCCTCCTTATCATAGTACTGAATTGTTCTTACAGTAACATCACAAAGCTTAGCAGCCTCTCCTGTAGTATATAACGACATTTTTACACCTCCTAATAGGGTTTATAACACATTACGCTGGGTCACAAGCAATACCTTACCCTGCGTAATATTACATTTTTTATAGTTTTTTATAACTCTTTATACTTTTCCTAATATTTTATAACTCTTTATACTTTTTTCAACACAAATATAAAAAATGGCATCAGTCTTCCAAATAAGTCCAATGCCATCTTACCATTCTAATTTTAGCTATTTATACACATAACCATTTTCCAATTTACTTATCCAAATACTTCTTCAGATACTTTCCAGTATATGACTTCTTACAATTCACAATCTCCTCAGGTGTTCCATGGGCAACTATTGTTCCTCCACCTTCACCACCTTCAGGTCCTATATCAATAATGTAATCTGCCACCTTAATAACATCAAGGTTATGCTCAATAACCACAACTGTATTACCACCCTCACTAAGCTTTCTTAGGATATCTACCAACTTGTGAACATCTGCAAAGTGAAGTCCTGTGGTTGGCTCATCAAGTACATATATAGTCTTACCTGTGCTTCTACGACTTAGCTCTGTGGCAAGCTTTATACGCTGGGCCTCACCACCGGATAGTGTGGTAGACGGCTGACCAAGCTTAATATATCCCAAACCTACATCCTGAAGTGTACTAATCTTTCTAAGGACCGAAGGCACATTCTTGAAAAACTCACAGGCCTCATCTACAGTCATATCAAGCACATCAAATATACTCTTATCCTTGTACTTAACCTCAAGGGTTTCTCTGTTATATCTCTTGCCTCTACATACCTCACAAGGAACATATACATCTGCCAGGAAATGCATCTCTATCTTAATAATACCATCACCCTTACATGCCTCACAGCGACCACCTGATACATTAAAGGAAAACCTTCCCTTATTGTAGCCCATAGCTTTAGCATCCTTAGTTCCTGCAAACAAATCTCTAATAAGGTCAAATACACCTGTATATGTAGCAGGGTTAGAACGAGGTGACCTTCCAATAGGTGACTGGTCAATATTTATAATCTTATCAAGCTGCTCTATACCCTCTATGGTATCGTGAGCACCAGACTTAATCTTTGCTCTATTTAGCTTTCTTGCAAGTTTCTTATACAATATCTCGTTGATAAGCGAGCTCTTGCCAGAACCGGACACTCCTGTAACACAGGTCATAACTCCAAGAGGTATGTCCACATCTATATTCTTAAGATTATTCTGTCTGGCTCCCTTTATGGTAAGATATCCTGTAGGTTCCTTTCTTTGTTCAGGTACAGGTATCTTCAGCTTTCCACTAAGGTATGCTCCTGTAACAGATTTCTCACAAGCCATAATATCCTGTGCTGTTCCTTCGGCTACTACTTCTCCACCTAAGGAGCCTGCTCCTGGACCTATATCTATAATATGATCAGCAGCAAACATAGTATCCTCATCATGCTCTACAACCAAAAGAGTATTGCCTAAATCTCTTAAATCCTTAAGGGCTGATATAAGCTTGTCATTGTCTCTCTGATGAAGACCGATACTTGGCTCATCTAAGATATAAGCCACACCAACTAAGCCTGAACCAATCTGTGTCGCAAGTCTTATACGCTGTGCTTCTCCTCCGGAGAGTGTACCTGTAGCACGGGATAGGTTAAGATAATCTAACCCCACATTTATCAGGAATCCTATTCTCGCTTTAATCTCCTTAAGCACCTGTTCTCCTATAATCTTCTGTCTATCGCTAAGCTCCATACTATACAAAAAATCATTAAGCTTAGTTATAGACATATCTGTAACATCAAATATGTTCTTACCACCAACAGTTACCGCCAGAGATTCCGGCTTAAGTCTCTTGCCTCCACACTCCTCACAAGGAACACTTGTCATATACTCCTCATACTCTGCTCTTATGGATTCTGCGGACTCTCTATAACGCCTCTGAATATTCTTAACCAAGCCCTCAAACTCTGTATAGTACTCTGTAGAGCCATAGCGTGAGCTTTCATAGTAAACCATAATTTTCTTACCACCGGTACCATACAGGAATAACTTCTTATGTTCTTCAGACAAATCCTTAAATGGTACATCCAAAGGCAAACCATACTCTCTCTCAAGAGCCTCCAGCATAGCATGAGTATAACTTCCCTTCTTACCAGAGGACTGCCACCCAAGTACAGCTATAGCACCCTCATTCAAAGAAAGCTTCTGATCCGGTATCATAAGGTCAAGATCAAACTCCTGCTTAAAGCCCAGACCGGTACAACAAGGACAGGCACCAAATGGATTATTAAAGGAAAAGCTTCTAGGCTCTATCTCATCTATGCTTATATTACAATCAGGACAGGAAAAGCTATCGGAAAATCTAAGCATATCACCACCGATAACATCTACCTTAAGAATGCCCTCTGACATCTTAAGTACCGTCTCGATAGAACCTGCTAATCTGCTTTCTATTCCTTCCCTCACAACAAGTCTATCCACTACAATATCTATATTATGCTTTTTGTTCTTATCAAGCACTATCTCTTCACTAAGCTCATATAAGCTATCGTCAACTATAGCTCTAACAAAGCCACTTTTTCTAGCCTGCGATAAGAGTTTAGCATGTTCTCCCTTCCTACCTCTTACAATAGGAGCAAGAAGCTGAAACTTTGTTCCCTCAGGAAGCTTCATAAGCTCATCCACCATCTGATCTACAGTCTGGCGGGCTATTTCCTTGCCACACTTCGGACAGTGCGGAATACCTATTCTGGCGTACAAAAGTCTCAGATAGTCATAAATCTCTGTCACTGTACCTACAGTAGAACGAGGATTTCTATTGGTAGACTTTTGATCTATAGAAATAGATGGAGACAGTCCCTCTATCTTGTCCACCTCAGGCTTATCCGCAAGGCCAAGAAACTGTCTGGCATAGGAGGACAGGGACTCCATATATTTTCTCTGTCCTTCCGCATATATGGTATCAAAGGCTAGGGAAGATTTTCCTGAACCTGACAAACCTGTCAAAACAACAAATTTATCTCTAGGTATTTTTATATCAATATTTTTTAAATTGTGCTCCCTTGCACCCTGAATCTTAATATACTTATGCTCACTCATCACTAATCTCCATCTTCTAATTCTTCATCCTATTACACAAGCTTTCGCCCACTAGCTTGCGACTATTCTATACTACTTTTCCTTAGTAAACTTATCTACATACTTCTTAACAGTAGCCTCAATATCAATTTTTTCTTTCTTATCAAGTATGCAAAGTGTTACTGCCATCCCCATGACAAACATAACTATAAGAATTGTCATAAATATACACTTCTTTTTCTTACAGCACATAAGCTCCTCTGCCTCGATAATATCCTGATAATCAAGAACATCCTCCACATCCTCCATAGGGATATCTGTTCTCATTGAAATCTCCACAATCATGTCTTCTCTTTCCATAATCATATTCCTCCTTGATATTTTTACTTGCAATCAATACCTACAAACACCCAGCTAATAATTAATCCATATCTCTGAGATGTATCTTAAGCTCCTTAAGCTCATCTCTAAGCTTTGCTGCTTCCTCGAAATTAAGTTCTGCAGCAGCCTTATTCATGCGCTTGGTAATTCGGGCAATCTCCTCCTTAAGCTCCTTGGCAGTCATAGACTCCGGCTCCTTAGCATACTGCAAGCGTTTCTCCTCCTTGGAAGCTTCTGCATCGGCCTCTAAGGATATTATGTCTCGAATCTCCTTTTTAATACTCTCAGGAGTTATACCATGTGCCTTGTTATACTCATCCTGAATGGTTCTTCTCCTGTTAGTCTCCTTAAGAGCAACATCCATAGATTTTGTTATGGTGTTTGCATACATAATAACATGTCCGTCAACATTTCTTGCTGCTCTTCCTATGGTCTGTATAAGGGAAGTCTCCGAACGAAGGAAGCCCTCCTTATCAGCATCAAGTATGGCCACAAGGGTAATCTCAGGAATGTCAAGTCCCTCACGAAGAAGGTTAATTCCCACTAACACATCAAACACTCCCATACGAAGGTCGCGAACTATTTCTATACGTTCTAAAGTATCTATATCAGAGTGCAAATACTTAACCTTAATATCAAGCTGTCTCATATAATCAGTTAAGTCCTCAGCCATACGCTTTGTAAGAGTCGTAACTAAAATCTTGTGCCCTAAAGCCACCTCCTTGTTAACCTCTGCAACAAGGTCGTCTATCTGTCCCTCAACAGGTCTAACCTCTACCAATGGATCCAACAAACCGGTAGGACGAATTACCTGTTCAGCACGATTTTCCTGATGCTCTGCCTCATATTCTCCCGGTGTGGCGGACACATAAAGTATCTTATCTACTCTATCCTCAAACTCTCCAAAGTTAAGTGGCCTGTTATCTAAAGCCGATGGAAGTCTAAAGCCGTAATCAACTAAGGTCTGTTTTCTGGCTCTGTCTCCCGCATACATACCCCTAACCTGGGGAAGAGTTATATGGGACTCGTCAATGATAAGAAGATAATCATCATCAAAAAACTTAAGCAATGTATTAGGTGTTGCACCTGGTTCTAAGCCAGCCAAAACTCTAGAATAGTTCTCTATTCCAGAACAAAATCCAGTTTCTCTAAGCATCTCCATATCAAACTGAGTTCTCTCAGCAATTCTTTGAGCTTCGAGAAGCTTGTCGTTAGACTTAAAAAATTCAACCCTTTCCTTAAGTTCCTCCTCTATTTCAACAATTGCTTTCTTCAGTTTATCCTCCGCCACTACATAGTGTGACGCAGGAAATATACATGCAAAATTAAGACTTCTCTTAATATCCCCCGTTAGTGGATCAAACTCAACAATTCTATCTATCTCGTCACCAAAGAACTCAACTCTTATAGCATCCTCAAAGGTTGACACAGGAATAATATCTAATACATCCCCCTTAACACGAAAGGTACCTCTGGCGAAATCCATGTCATTCCTAGTATACTGAATATCAATAAGCTGTCTGATAACCTCATCCCTATCCTTTTGCATACCCGGACGGAGCGACATCATCATAGACTTGTAATCCTCAGGATCACCTATACCATATATACATGACACAGAAGATACTACAATTACATCCTTTCTCTCTATAAGAGCAGCTGTAGCACTATGACGCATCTTATCTATCTCATCATTAACAGAAGAATCCTTGGCAATATAAGTATCTGTGGATGGAACATAAGCCTCCGGCTGATAATAGTCATAGTATGACACAAAATACTCTACAGCATTATGAGGAAAAAATGCTTTAAACTCACTATATAGCTGAGCCGCCAAAGTTTTGTTGTGAGCCAATATAATAGTCGGTTTATTCAATTTCGCAATAACATTAGCCATAGTAAAGGTCTTACCAGAACCTGTAACACCAAGCAATGTCTGTTGCTTCTTACCAGCTTGAAAGCTCTTAACCAATGAATCTATAGCTTCTGGCTGATCACCAGTAGGTTGATATTCCGATATCAATTCAAAATGGTCCACTGCATTTTCCTCCTTTACAATTATTTTTTATACAAATTATTATTCCAAAATACTTCTAATATTATATCATATTCATTCTAAAATGTACAGAGTTAGATGAACATTTGTTCTGTTTTTGTTCTATAATAAACTCCGACCATAATAGTCGGAGTCCTTATATAATATGAATTTTATACTTCTTCAGTATTTCTTTTTTTATATACAATGGCCACTACACCAACAGCAACCACCACAATAACAATCCACCACGGGAACCCTGTCTTTTCTTCAACATCATAGCCTTCTGATGTTTCAACAATATCTGTATCTGATGTTTTATTATTCGTTCCATCTGCTTCTGGTATTTCAGATGCTTCTACATCTCCTCCTTCATCCAACGATTGAGTATAAACTGCAGTATCTTCCTGCACTGTAATATCTTCCTGCACTGTATTTTCATCCGCTAACATCGGCGCAGTAGTTTCCGCAGCATCCGGTTTCTGGTTCTCTGCATCATGCGGTATCACCAAATTATTTACTACTGACTCCGTCTCGTTTACAACCATAGTTTCCGGCTTTGAACCTTCAGCACCATTTGTCAACTCCGATGCTAGTGCCGGAGAATTTTCTGCCTCTGTCAGACTTGCCAAAATCACCTCTGTATTTGTCTTAATATCATTCAGCTGAGCTAATTCTTCTTCAGTAAAGCTTTTTCCACTGTTCAACAACCCGTCTACCTCATTTAGCACATCCTGCAATTCGTTTCTGTCAGAGGAATCTACATTAGAAGCTGTTATATGCTCAATAGTATCATCTAGAGAAGATATTTCATTTACCTTAATTAACATTACTGTTGTTGAATTTGTTGCGGCATCAGTAGCATAAATAATATGTTCCTTACCATCTGCAATTATTATGTATTTCCCGTCTGTTAATGTGATTTCTTCTCCATCCAGGGTCACTGTATCCAAGTAACCATCTGTCACTGTAAATTCAGTATTACCATAGTATTCTCCACCATTTTCAACACCTGTTATGACCGGTGCAGTAGCATCAAGAATCATACCATCACTGCTGACATAGGTAATGTTTCCCGCTTTATCTATCACCTGAACATAAATTATATATTTCTTGTCTGGATTAATATCAAATTCACCATCATACTCCTTCCAATCTGTAACATCCTTGATACCATCCTCTGAAATAGCTACACTAGAAAGATAATAATATATCTTATCCACTCCACTACCTGTGTTTACATCACTGGCTGTAATAGTTACCGTCTGAGTTTTCTTGAAGAATAAACCAAATGTAATCTCATTTACAAATGTATTCCATTTGTTTTCTTCAACCTTGATTTCAGCTATTGGAGCAAGTGTATCCCTCACAACAACAACCATTTTGTCATTAATTACTGCATAGTTCTCACTATCCAAAGGGGTAAATGTATAAGCAATCTCATTCTCACCCCATACCAAGGTTGCATCCGGATCATCTAATGTAAGTGTACCTTCGATAGTAGTATCTGTTCTCTCAACAGTAATCTTATCCGCTGTAGCCTCATCTTCAGGAATTGTACCTACAACAGTTCCAATATAGTCTTCAGCCTTTTCAATCTTTGCTTCCACTAATTGTATGTCACTATCCATGTGGTTACCATCGCCCATCACATAATAATAAACATAATATACTCCTGCAGCTGTTCCAGTCGGAATCATATCGGTAAATGCATTTTTATTATGCGCTCCTTCAACAGCCTCACTGCTAACATAGTATTTCATCACACCATGCTCAGTTGTACCGCCTATTATCAATTCCTGCTCAGAGCCTGTATAAAACAATTCAGATACAGGCGTCGGCGCAGTATATGTTGCATCAGCTTTTAATATTTCAAATGTCCAATTACTATCCCCCAATGCTTCCACCGCAGCGTAATTTGAGCCTTCTGCCACATTTATCTTTACAGTATAAATCCCTGTCTCTGTAGGTTCCACTTCCACACCAACGCCATCATAATACTTAACATCTACAATATTACCCATACCTGTAACATCACTTGCAACAGTTATATCTGCTAGCCTTGCACTGCCATTATAAATAGAATCTGATGGTGGGGCAAATGCAAACTCACTGGCTTCAGGAGCTTTTCTGCTGATAGAAAAGCTTTTACTTATTGTCACACCATTGATAGTAACACTTGCCTTTGCTGTCCCTACATTCACATTGTCCTCATATGAAATATCCGAAGCTGTTTTTACTTCCCCTCTCCAGCCTTCTGAATATTCTATGGTGGCAGGTGTTATGACCTGTCCTGTGTATGTATAGCTGTTTTCCACAGCAAGCTTAGCATTCTCTGAATGTCCACAGCCTCTCTCACAGCTCTCCCATACGCTGCCTTCATTTTCAGTATCCATAGCATATTTCAAGCTGTGCCCTAAGGCTTCTCCCTCAGTTGCACCACATCCGGCACACACCTTTGCCTTTGTACAGGTTGCAGCTTCCCATCTATGTTGCGCGGTAAGGCTAATTGTACCGGTAACCTCCTTATAATTATTGTTTGACGGCTTGTACCTCCAATTATATACATGGGTTCCTGCCTCCAGCTTTCCTGAATCTGTAATAGATATAGTACCTTGGACGCTTGGATTATTTACGGAAAGCTGTACCTGAGATAGCTCCATATCATCATAAAGGGTTTCTCCTGTATATTCTACAGGTCCTACGGTTGTTTCTGCCTTAGCTATCACACAGGTGATAGAGCCACTCTCAATGGTTTCACCATCCCAAGGATATGGGCTATTTTTTACATAATAGCGTACAACATAGCTACCTGCGTTTGTATATGTGTTGTCTCCCCAATATTCATTATAGCTATATCCGAAAACGCCGTTAAATCCGGCAGGATAATAAAATATATTGTATCCCTCCGTTGCCTGACCTGCAGTAAATATTGTCTTAGGAGTTCCATCATACACAAGGTTCTCAACAGGCTGAGGAGGTATAAAATTGACAGCTTTTATATTAAAGGTGTTTATCCAGCTTTCCGACGAGCCTGTACATCCATCAACAGTACGGGTATCCTTTCTTTTTATTGTAACCACATACTGTTCCCCGTCTGTACCGTTATTTACAGTATAGGATTTTTCTGTTCCTAAAATGCTACTACTACCCGTTTTCCTCCATTCATAGGTGTATTTGTCACCTGATTCGTTAGTAGCTGCAGTTAATGTATGAGTTCCTGGTATAAGCTGTGCTGTAGTTTCTCCCTCCTTTGCCCCAGCACCTTCAAAGATAACATTAACCTTAATATTTCTAGCACAACCAGTAAATACGCCTCCACCAGCATTAACCTGTCCATCCAGGGCTATATTAATACTATGCTTTCCATATGTCTCACTATTAAAGTTTGCATAAGCACTAGAGCTGACTTTCTTCTCGGAATTTATTCCACTTAAATAAGTAATTGTTGCGGTACTCGATATTTCACTCACAGTTGCCACATATCCACTGTTGCCTTCCGGTCCAATGTACTCCACTTCCATCTGATATGCAGACCCTGCTTTAAGCGTTACATCCCAGCTATCGGTAGTGCTTCCCATAACTTCCCTCGAAGAAAAAGTATTAGTTGCAACAACCTGAGAGCCGTCACTTAGGTTTTTTATCTTTATTGTTACAGTAAATCCATTACCATAGCATGCCGAAGAAGCTATCACTGATTGAACTGGCATACATGTAATCAACAGGATAATACCCATTATTATTCCTAGTATTCTCTTAGTAAAATTCCCTGTGTATTTCATAGTACTCCTCCCTTCGGTAAATCTTCTAGTTCCCTGCAACAGAGTGAATAAGCTCCTGCATGGCATTATCATTTTGTTGCTCCACAAAATCCTTAAATCTTAATAGCACATTATGTGCAATACTGTGATAGTCAAGGCTAAGTACCTTTTTTATCTTATTTTTTCGTACATCCTGCGGAACACAGAATATAGTCATAATTGTATCTAGCGCACTTGAAATACGCATTTCTAATGGCACATCATCTCCCGCTTCTACAAGTGTTGCATACTCTATACCAGAAGTAAGCATCTCTGCTACTGCAAACTGCTGGTCTGTCCAGTTAGGACAATATTCACCAAAAACTTTTTTTGCGCGAATTGTATCATTTTTGCGGATTATATCTAAACACCTAGGACTTGTATATGTGGAAACATAAAAGTCCCTAGCAATCTCATCATCCTGACACAAAGATGCCATAACTGATATCTCCAAGCATAACGCCAACAAACTACTGATACCTTCGTCTGCCTCCTCGGCCATAAGCTTCCACTGAAAATCGCACAGCATTTCAGCAAGCTCTGCAAGCAAGTGTTCCTTTGTAGGGAAATAATATGTGATATTGCCCTTACTTATATCAAGCTCATCACATACCATTCGTGGTGATGTTGCAGAATAACCTATTTCAAGAAACATTTTCAACGCACTGTGCATAATATCAAGTTTAGTTGTTTTTATCTTTCTCTTCGCCATAATAACTTTCCTTTTATTGTGATTTTTGTACCAGTACTATTTAGCACCGTTCCTAATTAGTACTGGTACTATTTTATCACGACCCTTGTTTTGTGTCAACTATTACTCTAAGCTTTTATCAAACACTAAAACAAAAAACAAAAAAGCTATTCCTATCACACTAGGAATAGCTTTTTTATAGCTTATATCATTTTTACTGTAGTTACCTATGTCTAGAATTTTTCCTCCATAGCCTTAATCAAGGAATAAATCATTGAATGCACTGGCACTGCCACATTACACTGTGATGCTATAGCAAGAAGGCTTCCTGTCATAGTATCAATCTCAGTCTTCTTTCTTCTCTTGATATCCTGAAGCGTTGATGAACGATGATTGCCAGTTACAGGAATCATCTCATTAAAAAGATAATCTCTATACTCATCAGCATTTGCCCAATTGGTTCTGCACCCAGCAGCTCTAATTACTGCAAAGGTCTCCTCAATAAGGATGTCCATTATAGAATGGGCATAATCTGACTCGGCAAGCTCACCATAGGACATATCAAGAATTGCACCTAATGGATTCAAGGTTGTGTTATAAATAAACTTATCCCAAAGGGCAACTGCAATATCCTCATCCACCTGAGTCGGAAGACCCGACCTGTTAATAGCCTCTGCAAGCGGTCTGACAACCTCTAAATCTCCACCATAGATTGAACCAATTAGGATAGGTGCCTGATGAGCAGTAACTGTACTCTCGTTAATAACCTCTTGTCTAAAGCCTGTAATAACTCTACTGTGATACAAACTACTCTCATGGAAATACTCTAGGAATGGTGCTTCATATCCCATACCATTTTGCATAAATACTATAACACCTGTGTCCTTCATACATGCTTCCGCCTCTGAAAGCTTTATAGCAACCTCAAGATTAGCTATAGTCTTAGTAGCAATAATTACATAATCATATGCATCCTTAGGTAACTTAGCATACTCTTCATATACTCCAACCTGTCCTTTAGCTATGGCTACATTACCAAACAAACCTTTTCTAGCAATACCATACTCATTAATAGCACGTCCCACTTCAAAGGTTGATGTAATAAAATCAACCTCTACATTGCTACATCTAAGGGATGCACCAATACCAATACCAACTGAACCTGCACCAATAATCAATACCTTCATATTATTTACCCCCGTTTTTTACTTATCGTACTTTAGTACTATAGATGAAATCTTAGGAACCTTAAGAGCAAGGGTGTTATTCCTCACAATATATTCCTCACTGTCAAGCACATAGCCTTCCTCTGTTGTAAGCATCAGCCTTGTAAGTCTGGATCTGTCAGGGATTCCAAGTCTGCTTACATGAATACTTAAGTCTCTATCCTCGTAGTCATTATTCATTATAACAATTACTGCCTGCTTATCTGTAAATCTACCATAGCTAATCAGCTTATAAGAACCGTGAAGGAACATTACAGATCCCTTCATAAGCGCCTCGTTAGCCTTGTGTATCTTAATAATATCCTTGTGGAACTGAATCAGCTCCATGTCCTCTCTTCCCCAAGGATAGGTTCTTCTGTTATCCGGGTCAGTCCAGCCACAGAGACCTGCCTCATCACCGTAGTAAATGGTTGGTGCTCCAGGCCAAGTCATCTGGAACACAACAGCCTCACGGAATACTCCCTTATTGATATTCTCATTAGCCGCATGCGGTCCCATAGTATGAATACGACCAACTCGTCTATTGGTTCTAGTCAGGAATCTAGAGTGGTCATGATTAGAAAGCTCATTCATGGCTATCTCTAAAGAATTCTGATTAAACCTTGACATATGATGTCTAAGTGAACCTGTAAATGCATCCGGGTTACCAAGCAAATCACCTCTAAACTCATCACTATGCTTTTCAACACCAGTCAAAAACCAAGTGATAGGCTCCATAAATGCATCGTAGTTCATAACTGTATCCCACTGATCACCCAATAACCAATTCTTAGCATCGCCATAATGCTCTGCAAGTATAATTGCATCCGGATTAGCCTTCTTAACTCTCTTACGGAAGTCTCTCCAGAACTTGTGGTTAAACTCCTCTGTGTAGCCAAGGTCTGCTGCCACATCAAGTCTCCAACCATCACAATTATAAGGTGGTGATACCCATTTCTCACCTATTCTCATAATGTACTCATAAAGCTTCTCTGATTCCTCATAATTAAGCTTCGGAAGGGTATCATGTCCCCACCAGCCATTGTAGCTACCATTATATGGCCACTGCCATTGATCCTGGAACTTAAAAAAGCTTCTATATGGACTTTCTGCATCAGTATAGGCACCCTTTTCGTAGCCCTCCTGATTCTCGTATATACATTCTCTGTCAAGCCACTTGTTAAATGAACCACAGTGGTTGAACACACCGTCAAGGATAATCTTCATGCCACGCTTGTGAACCTCTTCAACAAGCTTAGCAAACAAAGCGTTACTAGCCTCTAGGTTTTCCTTATTAGTTACTCTGTTAATATATCTGGTTGAGTCCTTGTTAGTCTTAGACCACTCCGGAAGACAATCACCTTCATCCTTAACTATAACTCCAAAATGTGGATCTATATAGTCATAATCCTGAATGTCATACTTATGATTAGATGGTGATACAAATATAGGATTTAAATATATTACATCCACACCTAAATCCTTAAGGTAATCCAATTTATCCATAACACCCTGTAAGTCACCACCATAGAAGGAACGAACATCCATATTATCCGGGTACTTAAACCAATCCGTTACCCTTCTGGTTCCCTCACCTATATAGCAGTACTCATTATCAAGTACATCATTACTCTCATCACCGTTACAAAATCTATCCACAAATATCTGATAGAAAACAGCTCCCCTTGCCCATGTAGGAACCTTAAAGCCTGGGAATATCTGAAAGTTGTAATCTGGGTTAACATTCCTTTGTGAGCCAAGCTTGTTATAGTAACAGGTTACATTTCCAGCCTGAATCTCAAAATAGTAATTTAAC
The DNA here is from genome assembly GCA_045543915.1 of Wujia sp. Lineage (GTDB taxonomy): Bacteria > Bacillota > Clostridia > Lachnospirales > Lachnospiraceae > Coprococcus_C. The sequence goes on along the minus strand of JAZPXZ010000084.1, from coordinate 28,207 downwards.
TCCTCCTCAACATTTTCTATCGTATATGCATAGTAATCGAAAAGATAATCCTTGTCAGAAATCTTCATCAGGTATCTATCTCCATTGCATATAAGATACACTCTATCAACATTATCAGCCGCAGTTCTAAACTTAAGAGTTACACTACCTCCCTGTTCCACCTCTGCAGGGCTTCTATAGGCTTCAGTACCATCTGCAAACAGAGCAACAAAATTAAGAGCCGACTTTGTGTTAAATATATAATCAAAGGTCTTTCTCGCCTTATCTATTCTATCCGTCATAGACATTATGACTTCCTCCTAGTATTATTCAAGACTCCCGCGGAAGCCTTGGTGCCAGATTCACATCAGCCTACGCTGACATATTATCCTATATTTTAATACAATATGGAAAATTTAACAAGAAATATATTTGCGCGATGTAATAAACTATGCTGGACACTGTCTAAATTGCTCATCGGGCGCTCGCACACATAAGAGCATATTTAGACAGTGGACAATAGGTTGCACGCCGCGACACTGAGCATACGCAGTATGCGATGTGTCGGCATAGCTTACAAAAAAGTAGAAGAGGACAGTCACCGTTCGACTGCCCTCTTCGGAGAAGGTATTTTGTTACTTATGGGGTGTAGCAAAAAACTATATAATGTATTGGGGGGTTACAATGGTTATTATAGCAGATAACTTTTAAAATACAATGAAAAGTCTGCCCAAACATTATTTTTATTTTTGGAACTTTTTATACATTTTGCACCAAACAAAAACGGGTTTAAGCACTTTTTAAACCCGTTTTTGTAAGCTTTGCACAACGATTTCATCTTGTTGTGTTAATTATTACCAATTAATCATTGTCGTTTTTTGAGGTTTTCCCTGTTTCCTCAGTCTTGTCTGTTTCATTTTCGACAATCTTTTCAGTATTTTCTGCATTAGATACAGGACTTTCTTCCTTATCATCAGTATCTGCAGCTTCCTCTGTTGAATTTCTATCAAATAGCGCCTCGAACTCTGGTCTGTCGATGCGTTCCTTCTCAAGAAGTCTCTTAGCGCAGGCATGAAGAACATCAATATTATCCATAATTATGCGCTTTGCTTCATCGTAGCAGTACTTAATAATTTTTCTTACTTCCTTATCAATAAGTGCTGCAACCTCATCACTATAGCTTCTGGAATGTCCAAGGTCTCTTCCAAGGAATACCTCCTCACCACTATCAACCTCATAGTTGATAAGTCCTATCTCATCAGACATACCATACTTAACAACCATAGCCTGAGCCATCTGAGTAGCCTGCTTAATATCCTGCGAAGCACCTGTAGTAATATCGCCAAATATTATTTCCTCTGCAATTCTACCACCAAAGCTTACCTGAATATCCTGAAGCATCTTCTTCTTAGTCATAAATACATTATCATTCTCTGGAAGTGGCATAGTATATCCACCTGCTCCACGACCATTAGGAATAATAGATACCAAGTGTACAGGACCAACCTCACTTAAAAGGTGGAACAGTATTGCATGCCCCGCCTCGTGGTAGGCTGTAATCTCTCTGGTCTTCTGTGGAATGAGACGACTCTTCTTCTCGCCACCAATACCAATCTTAACAAAGCTCTTATCTACATCTTCCTTCTTGATATATTGACGATTATCTCTAGCCGCCGCTATAGCAGACTCATTCATAAGGTTTTCAAGGTCAGCACCCGCAAAGCCTGCTGTAGTTCTTGCTATCTCGTGAAGATCTACATCCTCGGCAAGAGGCTTATTTCTAACATGTACCTTAAGAATTTCTTCTCTTCCCTTAACATCAGGTCTGCCAACCATAACCTTTCTATCGAAACGACCTGGTCTAAGAAGGGCAGGATCAAGTATATCTACTCTGTTTGTAGCAGCTAATACTATAATTCCCTCATTAGTTCCGAATCCGTCCATCTCTACAAGAAGCTGATTCAAGGTCTGCTCTCTCTCATCATGTCCACCACCTAGACCTGAGCCTCTCTTACGACCAACTGCATCAATCTCATCTATAAATACCATGCAAGGTGCATTCTTCTTAGCATCCTCAAACAAATCTCTAACTCGAGATGCACCAACACCTACGAACATCTCTACGAAATCAGAACCTGATATAGTGAAAAATGGCACTCCCGCCTCACCGGCAACCGCCTTAGCAAGAAGTGTTTTACCTGTTCCCGGAGGACCCTCAAGGAGAACTCCCTTAGGGATTCTTGCACCCAAGGCGCTATATTTCTTAGGATTCTTAAGGAAGTCAACTATCTCTGCCATATCTTCCTTTTCCTCGTCAAGTCCTGCAACATCCTTAAATGTGTGCTTATTATCTTCCTCAGTAGTCTTCTTAGCACGGCTCTTTCCAAAGCTCATAGCCTTTCCGGCTCCGCCGCCACCAGCTCCACCACCGGCGCCACCACCAATCAGCATCATAATCAGGAATAGGGTTAGAAATGCAATTAAGATTATAGGCAGGATAGTGAAAAATGTTGTATCATCCGCCACATCCATAAGGCTCATCTTAATATTTCCGTTGCCCTCATTCATTACTATATCCTGAATTTCATTTACATCAGACACATAAAACTCAACTACCGAATTTACCGAATCTCTATGCTTTATCTGCACTGTTCCTGTGGGAACCTTACTATTCTGATATATCACCACATCGCTGATTGCATCCTCTGATACCTGTGCTCTAAATTCATCTATGGTATAGCTTGTATCTAAGCTTGCATTCCTACTCTGCAAAAATACAATTATGCAAACACCTAACATGATTAGGATAAGATACAATCCAAATCCTCTTTTTGCTCCCTTCTTCATCTCATGCTCCCTTCTGCGTCAAATTAATATTTTTATTCTTAGGTCTCTATAACCCCGATATATGGAAGATTACGGTATTTCTGTGCGCAATCCAATCCATAACCCACAACGAATCTATCTGGAATCTCGAAGCAGGTCATATCCGGCTCAATCTCCACGACTCTTCTGTCTGGCTTATCAAGAAGAGTTATAACCTTAAAGCTGTTTGGTTTTCTCTCCTTTAATATTTTTACAAGGTAAGAAAGTGTTCTTCCTGAATCCATAATATCTTCTACAAGAATTACATCTCTTCCCTCAATACTCTCGTCCAAATCCTTAATAAGCTTTACAACACCTGATGATTTAGTATCATTGCCATAGCTGCTAACTGACATAAAATCCATAGTCACAGGAACTGTAAGTCTCTTTGCAAGTTCACACATAAAAAATACGCTACCCTTTAGCACACCTATAATATGAACTACCTTGCCTTCATATTCCTTGCTTATCTTCTCTGCCATCTCTGCAATCTTTGCTTCAACTTCCTCTGCACTAATAAGTACTCCTATCTTCTCTGCCATAATTATTCCTCTCTTTTTCCTCTGTAATCCATATATAAGATTCGCTTTGTATTATCATCAACCTTAAAGGCCTCACTAAATCTAAGTCCAACCACCCAGACTACATTACTGCCACAAGCAACCACCGGCCAACTACTCCTCATAGTACGATCAATCTTGTTATCGATAAATACTCTTGATAATTTTTTTGTGCTACCAGCCGCATCTATAACAACATAGTCCCCCTCTTCAGGAGTTCTTAGATAAAGCGTATCTTTTATTTTATCATAATCCAGCATTTTAGTATAGATTTTTTTTGATATCTCCATACTGTGATTATAGTCAATTATTTCAAATTCAATACTTCCCCTTTCAGGTACAATATATTCCCCGGGTACATCTATCCGTATTCTATAATCCATGGCTTCCTGGGATTTATTACTTATAATCAAATTGTCATAGCTTCGCCTAGCCTTAATTCCATAGGGCAGCTCCACCTGCTTGCCGGTATCTTGATACAAAAGTCCTACAACCGCCATAATATGTTTTCTTGTTATATCCCTTTTCTCTCCTGCCACATCACCTATGGCCTCGTGAACCAGATGTTCCTGTAGCACCGGACTATACTTATAAAGCTCTGCTACCTCCAAGGTTACTGACTTGCCAAAATCATCCTCGTCCCTTACTCCAATATAGTCCTCCATAACCACGTCATGAATATAGGAATAGCTACTACCAGCTTCCAGTGCCATCTGACAAATGTGGTTTACAGCAGCCTTATTGATATCCATCATGGCAGGAAGTATCATGTGTCTGATTTTATTCCTGTCATAGTCCAAGCCATCATTTGACGAATCATTTCGATAGTCCTGCTGTTTACTTTTCAGATACTCTAATATTTCATCTCGAGTAATGTCCAGTATAGGTCTGATAATCCTGCCTCTCACCGGTTGCATACCAGCCATACCTTTAAGACCGGTACCTCTAAGCATATTAAATATAACCGTTTCGGCCATATCATTCTTATTATGAGCAACGGCTATTTTGGTGCACCCTTTTCCTGTCGCTACCTCATCAAAGCACTCATATCTATATTTTCTGCCAGCCTCCTCCACAGAAACTCCAAGTTCCTTGGCATATGCTGTTATGTCCTTCCTAAATGAAACAAAATTAACACCCTTGGCTTCGCAAAGCTCTCTGGCAAATTCCTCGTCCTCATCTGCTTCTAGGCCTCTAATCATATGATTAATATGAACCCCATATATATCACTACTTCTTATACCATACTTAGAAGCAATATCTAAAAGCAAAATTAACAGGCAGACAGAATCCGCTCCACCCGATAGGCCCAACACAATTCTGTCTCCTGCTTCAATCATTTGATTGACAGCTATATAATTGTTAACCTTTTCAATAATTCTACTCATTTTTCTCTCTTTATCCAAAGCCTAGTATTGTAAAATATACCACACTCTGCCAATTAAGTACAGAGAAGTCACAAAGTTTTAACAGTATTTGCAGTTATTTTTTCTTTAGCTTGATAACAATTATACTTGCATCATCCCTAAGTCGATTACCACTCACTCCTCGAATATCTTCTACAATCCTATCAGCAATCTCATAAGGTTCTAAATCATCTATGCCAAGGAGCAAATCCTTTAGATAATCCTCTTTGTTCTCAAACACAATACTTTCCAGTATTCCATCACTAATCATGACTATTATATCATTGTTATAAAATTTTTTCCTACAGGATTCACAAACTGCCCCATCGATAACGCCTACAGGAAGGGAGGTGGACTTTATTAACTCAATCCACTCACCTCTTTTTACAAATGTGGTCGCAGCCCCCTGCTTAAATATTCTTCCATATCCAGTGTGAAGATCCATAATGAGCATATCTAAGGTAGAAAACCGTTCCCCGCGATTACGATTAGCCAAGTAGGTATTCACTATCCTTACTGAAGTTTCCTTGTCAAAGCCTGCTGATAGAAGATCCACGATGGCATCAATTAACAGCCCACTATCTCCGGCAGCCTCCTTTCCATTACCCATTCCGTCAGCCAACATAACAAGCTTCTGTCCGTCCATTATATCTCCCACATAAAACTTGTCGCCAGAAAGCTGATCCTCATATCGACTCATACACCTGACTGCTGTATCACAGGAAAAGGTTGGCTTTTGCCTAAGACATATTAGCTCATAATTTCTGCTTACTATATTCCTGCTTTCACTTTTTAGCTCCAGCTCCATCCCCATCTCCTTGGCAACAATATCTCTAACCACATTAGACATCACTAGCTTTCCTCTAATCACTTTTGATGTTATGTAAACTTCGAATCTTTCATCCTGATTTTTTAGAAGCACCAGATTTTTTACCTTTATATCTCTTAACGCCAGCTCATGTATTATGGCGGAGGTTATAGTTTTTCTCATAGGCACCGTTCTCTCTAGCTGATTGGTAAATCCCTCAATAATATTTCCCACTTCGTTAAAACCTATACTCACTGATGAATCTGATGCCAATGTGTATTCAATTCTTTTAAATGCATTGGACAAATTATTAACTCTATCAACAATTAATCTTCCCCACTCTGGAGAATTTGACCACAGCGTGTCCCCTTTCAGGCTTTCATCCACCCTAAGCATCAATCTTTTAGGGGCAAGGAGAAACACCAGCATAGCAGATGCCAATGCCTTAATAGAATCCTCTGACAATATTTCCTGGTACATATATGTTCCTACTAAAAAATATATTCCTGTGAAGTACATACCAAACCCAAGCCTACCTCCACCTATAACGCAGGACAAGCTTAAGGTTAAAACTCCCACTATAACCCAAGACACAAAGTACCAATACTGGTTAGTTGTGTAAGATATGATAAAACCTGCCACAAAGGTCCAGCACATGCCTATACCAAAGCCAAATTTATACAATATTATCAACACGCTAAACAAGGCAACTGCTTCTCCCAATATTATCACTCCTAAAACCTTATCAGGCACTCCATACAATATTGCAGCTCCCAGCAACATGCAGCTTATGGCCGCCTGATTCTCTGTTGCAATTCTGGCATAATCAGTTTTAATAATATTAATTGCGCACAAAAATATCATTCCAGCCGAAAAAACAACAAAGCCCTCAAGCAGTAATATTTCCCACGGAACATCAGTAAGCGCCAGTATCTTAAAGGTTAGGGATGTGGCGCAAAGTAGACCTCCTGTCAAAAAGCATATGCCAAGCTCCTTACCTCTTGTTTCTAATAGCTGCTTCGCATTAAGCACACCGGCAATTAGTAGCATTACTGTACCATAGCGTATCACATCCACAAGTGGAACAGTAAGTAATAATCCAATCACTCCACCTAAGTATGACCATATAGTTCCTTCTCCTCTAATACAGGTAGCAAGAAAAAAGCCTACCACCAAGGGACTAATACCCGCAAATTCGCTTCTAGCTATAAAAAATGCTATACATCCCACCAAAAGTCCCATATTTAATCTTCTCAAGCCCATAACAAACCTCCCAAGGCAGTAACAATCCATTTTATATAGTATCTCTTTTGTCTTAAAATTATAGAATTATTACGGCTTCTGTTTTGTCAAAATTTATCCTACTATTTTATTAAATATTGACAAAAAAAGAGCTGCAACTTGTGCTACAGCTCTTTTACTCGTTAGGCTTAATTACAATTTCATCTGGATATACAAGTCCAAGCTTATCCTTGGCCACATCCTCTATATACTGCTTAGTCTGCATATATTGCTCCTGAGCTTCTAAATCCTGCCTCTCTAGGTATGCATTCTGAATCTTAACCTCTAGAGCATACTCCGTCTCAGCCAGTTCTCTACTCTTCTCACAAAGGTTTGATACCTTAACGGCAGAAAAACCTAATACCACAATTACCGCAAGACATATAAATAATGAACTTAGGCCTGACTGCTTTTTAGTTGTTCTTCTTCTACTGTTACTCATATCCTACCTCGATTAATCTAATGTTAAACACACTACTGCAACTATAGGCAAATTTCCACTTATACTTTCTTTATCCTACAATCACCTTACATTTTACTATTATTTAATCTATTTTTCAAGTTTTTCTTTGTATTATGTAAACATTTCTTAACAGGACACCACATATAGTTAAACAACTTCATAATTAACCAACCTATAGTGGTTTTATAAACCATAAAACCTACAAGCAATCCTATAAATATAAATAATCTTAGTTCTCCACAGTTATAATAGCCTATTGAATCTAACACAAGAATGGTCCATATAAACCAATACACGAAATCCTCTATGGATACAAAAAGCAAATTGTGTACCACCATTCTTCTTAGACATCTTAGGCAATCGTAGGTAAGTCCCATTACGGCTCCCAGTACAAGAGACACTATTAGCATGTTAAACTGAACATTTATAAGAGCGGTCATACTATTTAAAAAGTCGACCTACAAAACCGGTGGCTTTTTGACCCGGTGTTTTGTAATCCGAATAGCTTACGCTATTTACCATCCCTGTAAATTCTATTACACCTGCTACCACATCAAGCTTATGAGCGTGAAGATCCTTTCCAGTTATAACAAGCTTTCCAACCTCCGTAATAAGGCTAATTTGTTGTTCTTCTATAGATATCACCTTGGCAATACCGGTAACCTGGGATTTTTGCCTGTCTAATATATTTAATTTGTGCTCCTTACTAAAGCTTCTATCATCCATTTTAGGCTCCAGCCTATATTTCTTGAAATATTATATGTGAATTAGTAAAGAAATATAACCTCTTCTTTAAATTATCTACAGGTACTTATACATTTCCTTTGCATCTTCCTTCTTGGTGGTATCGGCAATCATAGTAACCTCTGCCTTAACAGCTTTATTACCAAATGCAATTTCAATTACATCTCCAACCTTAACATCATAGGAAGCCTTAACCACCTTACCGTTAACCTGAACTCTTCCTGCATCACAGGCCTCATTAGCCACTGTCCTTCTTTTTATAAGACGTGATACCTTTAAATACTTGTCTAATCTCATTATTTTAACTCCTTGAAATATCATTATTAAAAATTAAAGCCACCGCTTTAAGCGATGGCCTCAAATGACTTTTATATGCTACTAATTAGTTAAGAGCATCCTTTAATGCCTTACCTGGCTTGAACTTTGGAGCTACAGTAGCAGCGATCTTCATAGTCTCACCAGTTCTTGGGTTTCTACCCTCTCTAGCTGGCTTCTTAACTGCCTCGAATGTACCAAATCCAACTAACTGAATCTTCTCATCCTTCTTTAACTCATCTGTTACAGTCTCAACGAAAGCCTTAAGTACCTTCTCAACCTCAGTCTTCTTCATACCAGTCTTCTCTGCCATAGCAGTAACTAATTCATTCTTGTTCATTTGAAATATTCCTCCTATAATACAAACGTTTTTCGATTAACCAAGCAATTAGTAATCTCGATTAATACCCAATTTGCGGCACCCTTTTAAATGCCCTACGCTTATTTATACCCTGTTACCCATAATTTGTCAAGCATTATCAAGGCAAAATGAATATTTTTTTAATTTTTTTGTAACAAATTTGTTGAAAATGCTGAGGTTTTAAGGTTTATACTCATTAACATCTAACCTTCCATTTGTCTTCCCAGAAAATTTGCTGCAATTATTGCCGCTTTTAGCTCTGCTTCACCTAGAGTTCTACTGCCATCCTTATCTAAAATGATGACTGCTCCTATAGCATCTCCCTCACTGATAATTGTCTGAATAATCTGGCCATTGTACTCATTGTCACCATTCCCAGTTATTCTGATGTAGCGATTTTCTCCCTTCATGGCCATAATGGATTCCCTATCGTTAATTGCATCCTCCAAATCTCTGTGAAGACTTTTTCCAAGCAATTCCTTTTTAGGCATTCCAGCCACTGCGATTATCTGGTCTCTGTCACTAACGCAAACCGGACAGCCTAGAATTTGTGCAGTTGCTTCCACATACTGCTGTGCAAAGCTACTAAGCTCACCAATAGGTGAATATTTCTTTAGGATAATCTCACCGTCCTTATCGGTAAATATTTCAAGAGGATCACCCTCTCTGATTCTTAATATTCGTCTTATCTCCTTCGGTACTACTACTCGTCCAAGGTCGTCAATTCTTCTCACAATACCTGTTGCTTTCATATATGATATTCTCCTTTTATCTCTAATCGTGAAAATAGTATCTGTAAATATGGTAAAAATATACCTGCAGAATTTACAAATAATTATAAATTTGTTAAGATTATTCCAATATTTAAACAAGTAATTTTAAAAAGGAGAGCACCCATATGCAACTATGCGACTTACATACACATTCCAATTATTCAGATGGAACCCTAACTCCTTTGGAAATTATCGATTCCGCCATTAACATCGGCCTTAAGGCTGTGGCTTTAACAGACCATAACACAGTGGCAGGAATCCCTGATTTTCTTTCAGCTGCAAAGGACAAAAACATCGAAGCAATACCTGGCGCCGAATTCACAGTAGGCTACGGCCTGGATGAAATTCACCTGGTAGGTCTTTATTTGCCCGAAAGTAGCTTTGATGAAATCACAAGCATGATGAAGCTGCCTAACCAGTACAAGGAAGAAAGCAATATAGCTTTAGTTGAAGCACTTAACAAGGCAGGATATACCATAAGCTATGAGGACATTAAGACAAAAAACCCAAATGGAAATATTAACAGATCCCAGATAGCTATGGAGCTGCTTAGCAAAGGTTATATAGCCACAAAACAGGAAGCCTTTGATACCATTTTGCATCCCTCAGCCGGATATTATGTTGAACCTAAACGAATCTGTATATGGGATATGTTAGATTTTCTTAATAGCATTAATGCTGTAACTGTATTAGCCCATCCTCTTCACGAACCATTTAGTACATCAGGTAAGCCGGATGTGGCAAGATTAGAGACATTTCTTCAGGAAGCTTCCAAAAGAGGCTTAACCGCTATGGAGTGCTATTACTCCACCTACGATGAAGATACCACAGACATTTCCATCTCCTTAACTGATAAATATGGTTTATTATATAGTGGCGGTAGCGATTTTCACGGCAGTAGCAAGCCAGATATTGCATTAGGCTTTGGTCATGGCAACTTAAAAATCCCTTACAAATGGGCACAGAATTTAAAAGCAAAAATATAGAAAAAATGGATTCCTACCAAAATAACTTGTAGGAATCCATTTTTTGAAATCTTATATGAGAGAAAAATCTACAACTCGAAGTATAATATATCCATCGCCTATTACCAATTCAAGCTCTGCTCCGTCGCCATACTCCCATACATATTTTATTTCATCAAAATCACTATTATCTTCTTTTTCCGGCTCACCTAATTCTTCGGTATAATATGCCTTGGCTTCATCCACAGCCTTATCCATATCTTCTTCACTGCAATTATAGTCATATACATACCAGTTTACCATATATAAGGTATCATCAGAAAAACAAAACTGTAAATTTCCTTCAACCCCAAAGCCCTCTACATTATCCTTGTAGGCGTCCATGCCATGAGCATCTTTTTCCTTAATCTTATACCTTTCCACTACTTCGTCCATGGTTAGTCCTAATTTCACATCCTCAAATGGTGGCTCGGACTTTTTGAAAAGCTTAGGAATAAATATTACTGCCAAAATCACTGCCAATAATGCCACTGCAATAATTATGATTTTCTTATTGATTACAATAGGCTTTTTAGGCGCAGGTCCTCCCCCATATCCCTGTGGTGAATTAGCATACATCTGCTGATTATAGGCCTGCTGTTGACCATATGGTTGCTGCACATTTTGATACTGTGGCTGTCCATAAGGTTGCTGCACATTCTGATACTGTGGCTGTCCGTAAGGCTGCTGCACATTCTGATACTGTGGCTGTCCGTATGATTGCATCTGTGGTTGTCCATACTGTTGCATCTGTGGTTGCTCAAAGCCCTGCTGCGGCTGTCCATACTGCTGCATCTGTGGTTGCTCAAAGCCCTGCTGTGGCTGTCCATACTGCTGCATCTGTGGCTGCTCAAAGCCCTGCTGTGGCTGTCCATACTGCTGCATCTGTGGCTGTACGAATCCCTGCCCTTCTACAGGCTGTCCATTATTCTGATAATTATCCATATTCTTCCCTCCATATGTATATTGATTACATTTCCTCTCAAAGAAATCCTCTGGAAACTTGTTATTGATGTATACCTCCACAGGTCAAAACAGCCTGTCTTAACTTATAGCTTAGCTATCTCCTCTTCCTTAACAAGAGGTATACCTGCCTCCTTAAGGACCTTCTTAGCTGCAAGTCTGTCTGCAACCTTGATAATCATAATAGCCTTCTCCTGACTCTTAGCAAAGAATGCATAAGCATACTCAAGGCTCATGCCAGCCTCAGCTAAAACTGTGAAAATCTTAGTAATACTTCCTGGCTTATCCTCTCCTGCAACCGCAAGAACATCAGTAATGTTGTAAATGTGTCCGCTCTCTTTAAGTGCATTACCTGCTGCGAATACATCATCTACTATAAGTCTAAGCACACCAAAATCTGTAGCCTCAGAAAGTGAAAGTGCTCTAATATTTACATTTGCATCTGAAAGTGCCTTAGTGATGTCTGCAAGTCCACCACTTTTATTCTCAACAAATACGGAAATCTGCTTAACTGCCATATTAGTAACCTCCTTTTAAGTAATCCTCTAGTCGTATAGCTTTCTCTTATCAATAACTCTTACTGCCTTACCCTCACTTCTGGTAATAGACTTAGGTGCAACAAGGTGAACCTTAGCCTGAATACCAAGCATAGCCTTAAGGGATGCAACAAGCTGCTTCTCCTTAGCAGTAACCTCAGCAAGATTATCTGAGAACATCTCCTGACTCATCTCAACATTAATATCAAATGTATCAGTATTATTCTTTCTATCAACAATAATCTGATAGTTAGGAGTCATACCCTCATTAAGAAGAACTGTCTCAATCTGTGATGGGAATACATTTACACCACGGATGATAAGCATATCGTCACTACGTCCCATAGGCTTACGCATCTTAATGTGAGTTCTACCACATGAGCATGGCTTTCTGGAAAGGATACAAAGATCCTTAGTTCTGTATCTAAGAAGTGGGAATGCTTCCTTAGTAATACTTGTAAATACAAGCTCACCCTTCTCACCCTCTGGAAGAACCTCTCCTGTCTCAGGATTAATTATCTCTGCGATGAAATGATCCTCGTTAATGTGCATACCTGTCTGCTCCTCACACTCGAAGGATACACCAGGACCTGAAAGCTCAGTCAAACCATAAATATCATATGCCTTGATACCAAGCTTATTCTCTATATCACGACGCATCTCCTCTGTCCAAGCCTCTGCACCAAAGATACCTGCCTTAAGCTTAATCTCATCCTTAACGCCTCTCTCCTCGATAGACTCTGCAAGATATGCCGCATATGAAGGTGTACAGCAAAGAACTGTAGAACCAAGATCAGTCATAAACTGAATCTGTCTATCTGTATTACCTGACGATACAGGAATAGTCATACATCCTGCCTTATGTGCTCCGCCGTGAAGTCCCAATCCACCTGTAAAAAGTCCATAACCGTAGGATACATGCACCACATCCTCATCACCTGCACCAACAGCAGTAAGCGCTCTGGCACAGCAATCATCCCAAAGGTCTATATCGTTCTGAGTATAAAATGCAACAACTCGCTTACCTGTTGTACCACTAGTTGAATGAATACGTACACAATCCTTAAGTGGTGCCGCCAAAAGTCCATATGGATAAGCATCTCTAAGGTCATCCTTTGTAACAAACGGAAGCTTATGTAAGTCCTCTATTCCCTTAATATCCTCTGGAGTAACACCCTTTTCCTCCATCTTAGCGCGGTAATATGGAACATTGTCCCAAACGTGCTTTACCTGCTTTACAAGTCGCTCGCTCTGGAGTGCTTTAAGCTGTTCAACAGGCATAGTCTCAATCTCCGGCTGATAATACTTCTTTGCCATGTTTTTTGTCTCCTTTTTGCTTATTTTAGTAATTTTTTGTTATCAAAACAATCTGACTTTATTATATTCCTATTTTGTTGTAATAACAATAAAAAATATTCTAATTTTGTAATATTTGAAGAATATTTTTATGTCCAAACCATGTGTATAATATGATGTTTCACTGAAGATATATCCTAGAAATACCTTTTCCCCACCGACACGGGTATAGCATATTGGTTTTCCAACTTGTATACTCGCGAAACCATCTATTTTCAGCCCTCATGGGTATAGCATATTGGATTTCAGCTTGTATACCCGTAATTCGGAAAAATCTTAATATCCTCGGGTATATAATACATATATCCTGTTCTTATACCCATACAACAATAATAAGCAACCAAAAATGGGTATATAATGTCACTTACCACATTATATACCCATCTACATAACAACCAAATTTTATTTAATTAAATATACATCATCATATATCCACTATCGCACTATCCCGCTAGCTCATAAAACCTGTGCAAGTTATAATTTTATTATTCTAAATATCAGACTTATGTGATTATAATTCTTTTGAACCCACGCTATTCAGTTCTCTCCTTGCCCCAGAAAAAGAGTGCTATTGTTCCAGGACCTGTATGACTACCGATAACTGTACCTATACTATTAATTACAACATTACCGTTAAGCTTAGGGAACTTCGCCTCAATCAAATCTGCCACCTCTCTGGCATCCTCTATGCAAGCTGACTGGGAAATGTAACACTTTCCTGAGTAGTCAAGACCACCCTCAGCATGCTCCTCCACAAGCTCCACCATACGCTTAATAGCCTTCTTCTTAGTTCTAATCTTTTCTCTGGCAATAAGCTTTCCCTCGTTATTAACATTTATAATAGGGCAAATATTAAGCATACCACCTAAGAAGCCTGAAGTCTTGGATAACCTTCCACCCTTTACAAGATACTTAAGGTCAGTTACCATAACCCAATGGTTCATCTTCATAAGATTAGCATTAGCCCAAGCCTCCAGCTCATCTATGGTAGCTCCTGCATCTCTTTTCTCTGCAAGCTCAGCCATAAGAAGACCATAACCTGCTGAAGCGCAAAGAGAATCGATTACTATAATTTTTCTATCAGGGAACTTTTCCTCTAACTCCTGCTTAGCAATCATAGCGGAATTATAAACACCAGAAATTCCTGATGAAAGTGTTAGATGAAGAACATCCTTACCTGCCTCAAGGTATGGTGTAAAAAAATCTATAAACTCATCAACATTTACCTGTGAGGTTCTAGTATCTGAACCATTCGCCATCTTCTTATAGAATTCATCAAAGGACATAGTTTGTCCCAAATCATCAGGATACTGTACATCATCTAAATAATAATGAAAATAAATATACTTTATATCAAACTTTTCAAACTGCTCCTTGGTTAAGTCTGCTGTTGAGCAAGCACTGATAATATAATCTCCCATGGTTTACCTCTCATTTCTTCTATGTATTCTTGTCTGTATTATTTGAGATAGGGTATCCAACATACATTCAACCCCTTCTCTATATAATGTAGTTTTCGATACTATGTTACGAGTTTTCCTCATTTATGTCAAGGGGTTTTTGTGTATTTGTGTCACGGATTTTCATTTTTATCTATGTTTTATCTAAAATTGGATTTTTATTTTACCACAGTAAATTTATCACCTTTACCCAACTTTGCAATTTTGCTATAATACTATTATTCCCAAAAGATATAACATAATGCAATATATCAAATATAAGCTTACATTTCTGTCGAAATGCAAGAAACCAAGAAAGGAATTTACCTATGATTAAAATATCTGTATGTATGATAGTAAAGGACGAAGGAATGCGCCTTGGCGCTTGTCTGGATTCTTTAAAATGTATCGCCGACGAAATCATTATCGTGGATACCGGTTCTAAGGATGATACCAAAGATGTGGCCGCAGAATACACCGACAAAATATATGATTATCCTTGGCGAAATGATTTTGCTGCAGCCAGAAATTTTGCATTTTCCAAAGCAACCGGAGATTATATCTATAGTGCCGACGCCGACGAAGTTATCGATGCTGCTAATCAGGAGAAATTCAAACAGCTTAAGCAGGTGATTCTCCCTGAGATAGATGTGGTTACTATGAAGTATGTTAACTATATGGATACCAACACCACATACAACTCTAAAATTGAGCTAAGACCTAAGCTATACAAAAGACTTAGAACCTTAAAATGGGTTGACCCTATTCACGAAACCGTTCAGTTAGACCCTATAGTTTATGACAGTGAGATAGAAATTATGCATAAGGCTCACGGAAACCATGCCAAGCGTGATTTGGCAGTGCTACTAGATACCTTCGATTCAGGAAAGCCATTTTCCAAGAAGCTTCATGGAATGTATGCCAAGGAGCTTTTTATTGCAGGAGATGATACTGATTTTCATAAGGCAACTCATGTATTTGAAGCAACTATGAAGGATTCCATGCGTTCCCAAGACGAAAGGGACGAGGCAGCCTGTGTGCTCGCCCGTTGTTACAGATTATCAGGTGACTCTGATGAGTTCTTCAAGGTTTGTCTTAAGAATATCGCTACCACTCCATGTGCTGAAATTTGTATAGAGCTAGGGGAATATTTCTTCGCCCACGGAGACTTTGATGAGGCAGCTATCTGGTTCCAGAATGCAGCCACAGAAACAGAAAGCTTTGTATATGTACGAAGCTCCGGTGACCTGCCACTTCTTCGTATGGCAGCCTGCTACAAGGAGCTATCCTACAAGGTTGCTAATACTGATCCTATGATGGCTAGACAATATATCGCTGAAGCAGAAAAGCTGGAGGAACAGGCTGATAAATGGGAAATGCCAGAGGAGCTGTAGGCAATAAAAAATGCTGAAGTATATTATATACTTCAGCATTTTTGCGTTTGGTAGTTCTTCAACAAACTGAAATTTTACGGTCTATTTCTTATAGGTGATTATCATTGTTTTAGACAACTTTTTCCCGACCAAGTAAATCACCCACCCTAGAAATCTCTTTAATGGCGTCATAGGTATGCCTGGTGCATATCTCATACCTTTATACTTAGGCCAAAAATTATTATCTTCCGTTGGATACTCTTTCTCTCCTTTGTTACCAACATACATAGCCTGAAATAGATTAAACGGAATCAGCACTCCAATACCTGGAACATGCATTTTTCCGGATTTTACATCTAGATAAAACTTCTTTGTGAGATTAGTTGTCTTTTCCAAATCTTTTTCTGTAGGTTTATAATCATTCCAACTAAGCGCTGTTATAGGTAATTGATAGCATTTGTTAAATCCCCACCCTGGCAGTGTTGCTGCTAAAGCTTTTGTTGTACTATCAGCTGATACTCCACCGGTTGTACTAATGATAAGCGCTTTCTTTGTAAAATATCTTGGTCGATGCAACATAAATGCCATATGGTCGGTAAAATTTTTCAATATTCCCGGCAAATGCCCCTGAAAGCACGGAACCGAAAAGATAACTGCATCGCTTTCTTCTATCATATCCATGATCGGCTGCATTTTTTTATTATGCGGACAGACTACATGTCCTTTACGAAAGCAATTACTACATCCCGTACAAAACGGAAGGTCAATATCTGATAAATGTATTTCATCGAACATAATAGTCTTATCAAAA
Organism: Wujia sp.; assembly: GCA_045543915.1. Lineage (GTDB taxonomy): Bacteria > Bacillota > Clostridia > Lachnospirales > Lachnospiraceae > Coprococcus_C. The sequence continues at coordinate 11,170 of JAZPXZ010000084.1, read as the reverse complement.
TTGTATAAAATCTCTCTTACTATCTCCGTCAATCGCCACGTATTTCCCTTGTGTGGACCACCATTTATAATTAGTATTCTCATATCTTTCTCCTATCATTTACAAAGACAAATTCAAATTTGCGTTTTTCTTTGTTTTAGCAATTTCATACCCAAACAAAATACAAATGCACCTAATGCAATAAAAAATCCCCACACTATATTCCAATAAGGACTATTTACATCAAACATAAACAATAATAAATCATTCCACACTTTCAACTCAATCGCTATTGCAAACAAGTCAAACAAGACATAGCTTCCGCCAAAAATGTATATCCATCGCCACCACTTATTATTTTTCTTATTCTTCCAAAATGTCACTATTCCACAAACACATAGAAAAGCTAAAATACCCATCAGTACAAAATAGAAGGCTCCTTTGTTCTCTAAAATCCCCAACCAAAAATCAGCATATGATGTTCTGTCAATTAACCCCCATATTCTATGTAAATGAAACAATCCAAAAAACATAAAGAACCAAGGTTCCCAAGCATATATTTTCTTCAATTATCTATCCTCCAAATTCAAATTTTCTAACTCTTCTACATATTGGAATTTGTTTATCAAAGCTTTTATAATGAATAAATCAGCATACCAAGCCCTGCCGATATAAGTATCATCAGTATCGGAGATGGTTTTTTCTTAAATGCAATCTTTGCTACGACGCTGATTGCTATCAATATAGCAAATATAATAATGCCCTTGAAGTCTATAGCAAGTGCATCGTCTATGCTGCTGAAGCCGATTGCCGTACTCATAAACATCGTGATTGCCGTTGCGAGTATCAAACCAACAATGCACGGACGGATACCGCCGAGGAATGCCTTTACACCTGCATATTTCAGCAAGTTGCGTATCAAAGCTGCGATTATGAGAATGATAATAAACGATGGCAATACCACACCAAGCGTAGCAAGGAGAGCACCGAGAAAACCACCTTGTGCCGAACCAACAAAGGTTGCCATATTAACTGCTATCGGTCCGGGAGTGGATTCAGCTACGGCAATCATATTGAGCATTTCTTCCTCGGTAACCCAATCGTACATCAGGACCTTTTCTCTTATCAGCGAGATCATTCCGTATCCGCCGCCAAAGGAGAATGCACCGATTTGAAGGAAGGTTAAGAACAATTTGAGATACATCATTGTTTCTCCTCCTTCCTGATTTTGCCGAGAAGATATGCCACTACACCGCAGGCTCCGCTGATCATTATGTAAAATATCGTTGAGAACTTCACCGCAAACAACGAAAACACGACCATGCAGATAAGCGTTATCGAAATAATAATAATGTTAAATGCGTTTTTTTCATATGTGCCAGCATCTTCAGCCCTGCTGTAAGGATCAGATACACCACGCATATCTGAATACCCTTGAAAGCGTATGCAACCAACTTCAACGAAAGAAACACATCAAAGAACAGTGATATAGCGTAGATAATAATAAACGACGGAATACAAATGCCAAGCGTAGCAATAATTGAGCCGATAATTCCGGCATTTTTGTATCCTATATAAGTTGCTGCATTGATAGCAATAGGACCAGGCGTGGATTCGGCAATCGCTGCAACATCCAAAAATTCATCTTTTTCAAGCCATTTCTTTTTTTCTACGAACTCATTTTCAAACAGAGCTATCATAGCGTATCCACCGCCAAAGGTGAACAACCCTATTTTCAGCATTGTTAAAAAGAGCGAGGGGTAACCTTTTATTTTCTTCACAAGCGTCTCCATTTATCTCACCTACAAATTCAAATTTGTACTTTAGTATGGCGGCGGGGAATGATCCCCGCTTTACAATCGCCCACGCACGGTTACAGGTTACGCCATCTTACCGCCCTTGTAGCTTTATAGCCATGCACATACAGCAAGGGAGAATCGTTTATTATTTAAAAGCTCTTAGCCCAGTTCACAAGAGATCCCTGATGGTTGTTCTCGTAAACTGTCTTCTCCATATACTCAGTCACAGGACCATTCTTAGCCATCTTACCAAGTATCACCTGCTGAAGCTCTTCTACAGTCATTTCCTCGTAGGATTTGTTTTCCGGGATGACAACTGTTTTCTTAGGTTCTTCCTTAATTGTTTCAACTACTTCCTTATCAGCTTTAGCTTCCTCTTCGGCTGACTCTATCTCAGCTTCTACACTTTCCTCTGCCACAGCTTCTTCTACAGGAGCTACAGTTTCTTCTATAGATGCTACATTTTCTTCAATTGCTTCTTCTAATTCGATAGTATTCCCTGCCTCAGCTTCTACTACAGACTCTACTATAGGTGCTGCAGTTTCTTCAGCCACAGTCTCCACTACTGGTACAGCATCCTCCTCAGCCGTAGGTTCAAACACTGATTCATCCACCGCAATCTTCGGCGCACCATCTGCATACTTATCTGCTGGTCTCCAGATTTCTCCCGAATTTGCCTTCAAAGATACAGTTATGCACCCATTTTGCACAGGAACCCTAACTCCTGTAATAGCTCCAATATACTCTGAACAATTACCTGCCTGAACTGTCATGGTTGCATCAGCCTCATCGTTATTAACAGTGATTATTACACTGCTGCCATTATGATTTCTAGCGAAGGAGAACTGCTTGTTAGTAAGAACAAGCTCCTTGTACTCTCCGTAATTTAACTCCTCTGTCTCCTGACGAATCTTACCAATGGCAGAGATAAGCTTTACGCAAGGATTAGTCTTGGCCTTCTCCTGATACTCCTCGAAGTTAAGTTCAGGACGAAGTGGCGCATCTGTACCCCAGCCCTTTACACCCTCTATACCAAACTCTGAGCCATAGTAAATAGATGGTACACCAGGCATAGTATACATCAGCACATGTACAGGGTTGTAGTTTGCTTTATTAGTAAGTTTAGAATTAATACGCTCCACATCGTGATTATCAACGAAGTTGTAAAGTTTTAAGTTGTTGCCACACATACCTGAAAGGTACTTTACAGTGTGGGCAATCTCAAAATAATTGTGGTCGTTATGTCCTGAGTAAAGTGCCTTGTGCATAGCATAGTTTGTTACAGAGTGAAGTGTGCTCTCATTTACCCAACGAGCATAGTTACCGTGGATAACCTCACCCATAAGCCAGAACTCAGGCTTCACCTCATTTGCCACTCTTCTTAAATCCTTCATAAAATCAAAGTCAAGAACATCAGCAGCATCAAGACGAATTCCGTCCACATCAAATTCCTTAACCCAGAATCTAATTACATCACAAATGTAATCCTTAACCGCAGGATTCTTCTGATTAAGCTTTGCAAGTAGGTTGTAGCCACCCCAGTTATCGTAGGAGAAGCCATCATTGTACTCGTTATTGCCCCAGAAATTTACATTGCAATACCAATCCTTATAAGCTGAATTTTCTCTATTGGCCTGAATGTCCTTAAATGCGAAGAAATCTCTTCCTGTATGGTTAAATACACCGTCGAAAATGACATTGATGCCTGCCTTGTGACATTCATTTACAAAATTCTTAAGTGTATCATTAGTTCCAAGTCTGCTGTCTAGCTTCTTGTAATCTGTAGTCTCATAACCGTGACCTACTGACTCAAAAAGTGGTCCTATGTAAAGTGCGTTACATCCTATATTCTTAATATGTTCTATCCACGGAAGTAGCTTATTAAGTCTCTCCACTGGCTCACTGTAGTCATTAAGCGCCGGTGCTCCAGCCATTCCCAAAGGATAAATGTGATAAAAACATGAGTTATCATACCACGCCATAATTTTAGTCCTCCTAGTTGTTATTCCCATATTTTATTATTATGGATTCTATTATACCATTTTCACCAGATTTATCATAATAAATATTTACAAAATAATCTTCAAAGGCGTTACTCATATCGATTTCAATAACATCACCTTTTAAATTTTTATCTGCCATTCCAGCGCATATATCAATAATTTCATCTTTATTCATAGTTGTATCAAACATATCTTCCACACCAACAACAGGTGCATTATCCATATCTACAGATATAGATACAATTTCACAATCCTCCATATCTCGGGGTTGTTTTTTATCATTTTCAACAATAATCACTATTTCTTTACCATTTTCTTCGCTTAGAACGCAATACCTAACCCCTTCCCCTCTAATTTCATCCTTATCATCTTCATCCACCAGCTTATATCCTATCTTCTCAAAGTCCTCATACTTGCAGGGAAGTGCTACTTCCTTTCCATCTAGTGTTATAGTTAGTCTTTCCATAATAGCCTTTAACTGAATTCCACCAGCTATCATAACACAAATTCCCAGTACAACAGACAGCCATCCTAACTTCTTTTGCAACCAATAATAGAAATCTGTAGGCTCTCCATTTTTAACAAGCAGTATTCTTGCAATCCATAGCTTCCACGCTACCATAGGAGCTTTTATTCCTACAACTCCAACAGCAACTAATATTATTCCAATTAAAAACAACATCACAGCTTCAAACACAGTTTTACCTCCTCATCTGCCTTAGCATAACCTTATCCCCATCACTAATTCTGTAAGACTCTATCATCTTTTGGATGGACTTGTTATAGGTCCAGTCATCCAGGGTGTTATTGCCAGGCTGCATATACTCTAAAGTCTTCTCCCTTTGCTTTGCCATAGCCGTTGCCACCGCCCAAGCCACACCCATTTTACGATAGTAGCTATCATGCTTTAGGGCATCCAACATAGCTAGAGTCTCGTCAATATCCTCATCCTCCAGATAATAATTCATAAGCATAATGGCCACAAAACGTTGGTCAAACTCAGTAGCTTTAGTGGCGTACTCTTTAAGTAGCTCCTTAAATTCTGCTTTGTATTTTTTGGTGATTTTTAGTGTGGCACAGAAACCATCACATAGAGACCAATCATTTATTTTGGCCACATAATTTTTGATATATGGTAGCAGGGTTTCATAGTCACTTTTGGCGTAGCCAATTACAAAGCCCTGAAGATTTACCTCCTCAAAGCTGTCATCCACTGCATTATCCAGATAAGCCTTCCAGTCACCCTTTGAGATTTCTTTAGCCATATTTCTAAGGGCAGGTATTCTAACTCCAAGTATTGGTCTGCTGCCCGGTATAAGGGACTGGGAAAACTCCTTGTATTTTGCTTCCGCTATAGATTCTAGGCGAGTTCTTATTTCTTGATTTGTCATATTTTTCTCCTACTGTTTAATAAGTATGGCCCTACAAGGTGCTCCATCACACCCTCCTAGATTGAGGGGTGCTGCATTAAGCAGATATTTTCCCTCAGGCACATCTTTTAGAACTATTCCCTCCAGCAAAACTATCTCCTCACCAAGCAGTATCATATGCACTTCCTTAGGAGCATTTTCAGGTCCCACTGTCTGACTTTCATTGCCTATAAGCTTAATCTTTGCATTGGCAAATACCTTTGCCGCATCAGCAGTTACAGTTGCCTTTCCGCCTATAAGTAGCCTCTCACCTGCACCATTTGCGTTAGCCTTCTCTAATATATTTTCCGCATCTTCCCTAGTCACATCACCTGTGTGATGAACCACATAGCAATCTCCTACAAATGCATCCAGTGGCATCTCATCTATGGTCTTGCCATCATCTATAAAATGATATGGCGCATCAACATGAGTTCCATTGTGGGCACACATGGTAAGCTCTGTTAGATTACATACGCCACCATCTTTTATGGTCTCCATTTTTCTTCCTATAGGTGATGGATCACCTGGAAATACTGTACAGGAGAACACCTCCTGAGATATATCGTAAATCATACTAATCCTCCTTTATATTAAACCATGCCCTCTCCTCGAAGGCTTTCTTCACAGGAACTGTGACTTCACCCTCAGCTATTCCTACGGGAAGAAAGCACACAAGCTCATAGCCTTCAGGAACATTTAATATCTTAGCCATCTGGTCACCGATTCTATCCTCATCCGTAATGTGTCCCTCGTACCAACAACTTTCATACCCAAGAGCTGTTATGGCAAGGAGCATATTCTGTATGGCTGCAGAGTAATCCTGCACTGCAAAACACTTGTCCCTGTAGGCATTTATACGCTGAGTAAGGACGCATATCATAGCCGGCGCAGTTTCACCCACCGATGGTTGTATTACACTGTGAAGCTTCTTCAAAACCTGTGGGTCATCTACTGCAATAAGACTTGTAGTCTGTTTATTACAGCCTGAAGGTGCCGAAAGACCTGCCTTCATAATTGTAATTAAATCCTCCCTTGATACAGGTGTGGATTTATATTTGCCACGATAGCTGTGGCGATTTAGTATTGTATCTATTACGCTCATTTTTTCCTCCCTACTGGCAAATAATCTATATCAGCCAGTTTCGCCTGTTTACACAAATCCTTTGTCTGCAATTTATACCTTTTGCCATCTTTTATAAAATGTGTTCCGCATTGTCTAAATTCAAATTGAACATCCTTCTTTACACACTGCTCTCTAATATCTAACACCCAGTCATAGTCAAGTGGGCGAGCGTTATAATCTGACTCACCACCAACCACAACCAGCTCTATATCATCTAGATATTTTTCCATATCTACCTTTTCTAGCAAAGGCTGAGCTGTAATGCATTTGTGCTTGATAGGTAGCGTTGCAAACACCGACAGCTTTTTATCTGCATTTTTTTGATTCTCAATGGTGCAGCACACAACCACATTATCATAGCCATCACCCCAATCCTCTGGGATACAATTTATGAAGCGTTCAATGCGCTTTGTTAGGAATAAAAAGGTACAATCCTGTCTTTCTCTAATCATGGACCAGCACTCCTTGCGCCACTCATCCGCTTCCTCAATTAGAAAGTCCGTAGAAAAGCCCAGATAAACCAATCCCGGTTTCATCTTGTAATTACCATTTTTCAATTTATCTATAGGCTTGTAAAAATCTTTAGTTTTCGCAATATCATTGGTGTTGACACCTCGTTTTGCATCACCTTTGTGTATGTAGCAATGCAGACATCCATCACTACATTTTTTACAGCCTCGCCAAGGATTCCACATGGCCATAACTAACACTCCTTTTATCTCACCTTACCACTGTATTTCGTATGCATCATATGCATGGTCGAAATGATATCCCAATTTTTCCGCAAGTGCAACTGAGCCCATATTTTGAGCATCCCAGCTTGGATATAGCCCTCTGTCTAAACATTCTAATATAAGCTTTGCAGCACATATGCTAGCCAAGCCTTTTCTTCTGTAATCCTTGCGGGTGTCGATTTCTATTTCTATTCCACCCTTATACGCAGAATATGAGGATGCACCAGAAACCACCTGACCATCCTTTAAAAGGATTACTCCCAGTCCATATTTCTCATACATTTCGTAGGTGTCAAATTGAGCCACCCAGTCCCTGCACCAGGACATTTCCCTGCACCTATTAAACCATTCTTCATCTATCATCTTTAATTCAAATTCCGCTGACATACTGGCCACGATACATTTTAGCTTGTCTGCATCAAATATATTCATTTCCTTCTTTATAGCGTATCGCTGAACCTTGGTAGCTCTACCACCAAAGGTGCTCTTAATCAAGTCAGACCACTCTTTAGATTGTGGAGTCATAATGACAAAATCCTGCTGACACCATTGGGGCTTAAATGAAACCAATTCCTTATCAGGCTTTCCTGCAAAGAAGCAGAAATCTCCCACTAATGCCATAACGGATTGAGGGGCATCCAATGATGTAGTGTACAAATGCCCCATAATGTCTTGCTGACAGGACCATATTAATGTTTCCTGCCAGTTGTTAAATAGTGATTCTATTTTGCTGTTGTTTTTTATTTTATAGACCATGATTCTTTCTTCCTTTGTTGTTTCAGCTATTAAGTACTTATTATTTTGCATATTGTATTGCTAACATACTTCAATTCCCTTTATTCTCTCTTTCTTCATAAACACTGACTCGTATTGCTTTAGCCCAAACCTACGAACAAAAAGCTCACATTTACACAGGAATATATAGTACGGATTTAATCCCTCTGCAAACAGGCTCTCGAAATTCCCTTGTCCTTTAGAGATAATCATATCCGCTTCAAACAAGGCTTGTTTAGCTTCCTCACTAAGTAGCTTTATAACCGTTCCCGGAGCACCGTTACCATTACCTATACAAGTCACAATATCCGTGAGACCAACCTGTTTTGCATCCTCTATGGTTGCATCATTAATAACATTTTGACCTCGTACAATTACTGTGATTTTCAACTTGGGATATTTATCTTCTATGCACTTAATAAATATTTTATCTAGCAATATTTCGCCACAATTATCTGTCACATATACAAGTTTCTTTGCTTGTTCTAAATCTATCTTGAAATTAAAATATTCTATTTCAGATATGTTTTCTTCATTTACCTTTTGTAATAATTCATCCAATGTATACTCATTTACATTATCTACTGCAGAAAAATCAATATAATTTCCTGCACTAACATATTTTATACATTCCCTAATACAGTCATTTGAATTATTAATACATGATAATATCTCTTTTTCCTTGGATAATAGCAACTGGTTATATCTTTGTTTTGTGACTGTATAATCCTCACCCTCACCCCAGCATTCTTCATATAACTGATTTATTTTCTCTGCAAGCCACGGCGAAGATTCTGTCTGTCCATGTTTGCGTAATATTTCTAATACTCTGTTTATGTACTGTGATTTTTTATCTTCATCAGAGAAATCTCTTATCAGTTTTTCTTGCTTTCCTAATATACAAGATATACACATTGAATTTGCTCGCATAACAACCACCCTATCTTATTTTCTCTCTAATTTGCTTTGCAATCTCTCCATTTACCTCTTTAGGCTCACCTTCCTTATTTCATAGCAACAGACGAAAAATCATGATTCTGTAATTCGTATTTTATTAATTCAACTATAGAATCAAATACAAGCACATCATCTTCGTAATCATGTGTAGCATATATTATACCTGATTCTCCAATCCAAACTCTTGCCGGATAATAATAACCGATTTCACCAACCATATTTACGCTGTTATCATTAGGCTCCATATTCAACACGCTTTCGTACTCTTCTGACTTAACAGTATACTCCGCATCATCATACATATAATCTATGACATCTATGGAATATGACTTTGGATATGGGAATAATTCAAATTGAAAATCTGCTCCCCATTCTAGATTAGTAACCTCAATATACCAGTTTTTCTTTATTCCATGATACTCAGCTATAAATTCCCTAGCTTTAGCATTTAAGTAGAGGTCAAAGCTTTTATAATAATCCTCTACCTTCGAAATATCTATTTTTCTGCCTGGAAACCAACCTGCATACTTTAACGCCTGCATTATTCTTTCTTCCACGGTTCCAATTAATGTAATTCTATCGCTCATATTAATCACTCTCTACTTACAATACCATTTTCATATTCATCCCAGTCACCATCTAGCACTCTTAAAAGGGTATCATACTTTATGCCCAATGGAATTATTTTTTCCATTGTTTACCCAGCAACAGACTAAATTTATATTTTACATTATACTCCATTACATTTATTTTTACATTATTTTATTGTATCAATAGTTCATTTACTCTTAGCAACAGCCCAAAAGAATAGTTCACTTTAAGAACGAGAAACGCCTAGAGAGTTGCAGCTCTCTAGGCGTTTCGTTTAGTCCATGGAAATTCTCTGCCTTTCCGTTAATAATATATTATATCTATTCGAATTCAATGTTAATAGATTAATCAACTAATGATTACCAACACTGTTCATTTCTCATAAAACACCAAGGTCAGCTTATCATTTATAGCCTCCGTTTTTCCTGCTCTATGATATCCCATCTTCTCATACAGATAGCAGTTTCCTTCTTCCTGTAAAATGGTATCTAGCTCCCATTTATCACTACCATGAAGCTTCTCGCATAATTGCATAGCTATCTGCGCAATCCCTTTGTTTTGGTATTTCGGCAATATAAATATTGGACTGATTCTCTTATTTCCAGCTGACTTGAAATCAATTACTCGAACAGCACCAACCTTAACATCATCCATACATATAAAATAATAATATGTTTCCTCCTGTTTTAAACGATTAGTTATTTTATCTATGGGCTCACTTGCGGGATTGGTATCATAGTCTTGATATTTATCTAGTAGTGGTTGAAACGACTCAAGCTGCATCTGCCATAGCACTTTAGAATCTTCAATTGTAGCTCTAATTAGTTTTATGTTCATTATTTCTCCCTACCGGCAAGTAATCTATATCAGCCAGCTTCGCCTGTTTGCACAAATTCTTTGTTTACTTCACATACTTCTCTATACTAGTCTGTTCAACAACCTTTTTGCCAAGCAGGGTTATGGCTTGTACAGGACAGGCATTTACACATCTGTAGCACACTGTACATCTGTCGGTAGCCTTGGCTTTTTTTCCTTCCATAGAAATATTTTCTGTGGGGCATAGCTTTGCACATTTAGAGCAACCAATACATTTGTCAGCATCTATTTTTAATTGATTACTGTATGCCTTAGTCCTATGGCCAAACCATAATCTCTGACTTATAAAGCCTGCCAATCGCGAAAATGCACCTAAGCCTTCTTTAGGATATCGGCCCACTTTTATATCAGATACTGCTTTTACAATCTTATTTTTAGCCTTTGCCACAAGCTGCCAGTTTTTCTCGTAGGAGCGTTTTAACACCTTCTCGTCAGCAATACTATCCGGCATTATAAGATGCAGACCACCAGTAATCTGGGCACCATATTTTTTAAGCAAGCGACCTAATACCCCTGCACCATCGCCACTGAACATGGCCATTGTGGCTATAACGAAGACTTTCTTCCCTTGCCACAGCTTTGAATTATTATGTATAAAATCTCTCAAAATCTTAGGAACATCACTATACTGCACAGAATAGCTAAACACTATCTCATCATGCTTACTTAACTCTTCCACAAGTTTTTTATCCTCTACTGCATAAATAGGCGAATCTATCTTGTATTCCTTAAGAAATACCTCTAACGCGTATCTTGAATTGCCTGTTCCACTAAAATATATTCCTAACATAATCTAATCCTTTTGCATTTTTTACACCTTACTTAACGCCTTTTTTGCTGAAGCAGCTGTAAAGACATTAATCAAACTTATCAAAACAGTCAATATCCCTGCATAAACAATAAAATCAAATACATTAAACAT
>JAZPXZ010000083.1:0-42317 GCA_045543915.1 Wujia sp. | reverse complement strand
GTATTCTGCGGTGCAAATGCTGACACAAGAATGGCAATCAGATTTATTATGGAAGTGGCATGGCAGGCACACTTCGTTAAGAACATGTTCATCATCCCAACAGATGAGGAGCTTGCTAACTTCGAACCAGATTTCGTAGTTTACAATGCATCAAAGGCTAAGGTTGACAACTACAAGGAGTTAGGTCTTAACTCAGAGACAGCTGTAGCATTTAACATCACTAGCAAGGAGCAGGTTATCCTTAACACTTGGTATGGTGGAGAGATGAAGAAGGGTATGTTCTCTATGATGAACTACTACCTTCCACTTAAGGGTATCGCTTCAATGCACTGTTCAGCAAACACTGATATGAACGGTGAGAACACAGCTATCTTCTTCGGTCTTTCAGGAACTGGTAAGACCACATTATCAACTGATCCTAAGCGTCTTCTTATCGGTGATGACGAGCACGGCTGGGATGACAATGGCGTATTCAACTTCGAGGGTGGATGCTACGCTAAGGTTATCGACCTTGATAAGGAGTCAGAGCCAGACATCTATAACGCAATCAAGAGAAACGCTCTTCTTGAGAATGTTACAGTTGATGCAAATGGTAAGATTGATTTCACTGATGGTAGTGTAACTGAGAACACAAGAGTTTCTTACCCTATCAATCACATTAACAATATTGTAACTCCAGTTTCAGCAGCACCTGCAGCTAAGAATGTTATCTTCCTTTCAGCAGATGCATTTGGAGTACTTCCTCCAGTTTCTGTTCTTACACCAGAGCAGACTAAGTACTACTTCTTATCAGGATTCACTGCTAAGCTTGCTGGTACTGAGAGAGGTATTACAGAGCCAACTCCTACATTCTCAGCTTGTTTCGGTCAGGCATTCTTAGAGTTACATCCTACTAAGTATGCTGAGGAGCTTGTTAAGAAGATGGAGCAGAGCGGAGCTAAGGCTTACTTAGTTAACACTGGATGGAATGGTACTGGTAAGAGAATTTCTATTAAGGATACTCGTGGTATCATCGATGCAATCCTTGATGGTTCAATCGAGAAGGCTGATACTAAGGTTATTCCAATGTTCAACTTTGAGGTTCCAACAGAGCTTCCAGGTGTTGATACTAACATCCTTGATCCTAGAAATACTTACGCTGACGCTTCTGAGTGGGAGACTAAGGCTAAGGATCTTGCAGGACGTTTCATCAAGAACTTCGCTAAGTATGAGGGTAACGAGGCTGGTAAGGCACTTGTAAGTGCTGGTCCACAGTTATAAAATGATAGCTTGATATAATAATTATAAACGGTTTCCGTGAGAACTCACGGGAACCGTTTTTGTGTCCCAGGTATATGTTGGAGAAAACTACCTGAAATACCCATGGGAGTCGAGAAAACAACCTGCCCCGGGTATATGTTGGAGGAAACTACCTGAAATACCCGCGGGAGGCGAGAAAACAACCTGCCCCGGGTATATGTTGGAGGAAATTACTTGAAATACCCACGGGAGTCGAGAAAACAACCTGCCCCGGGTATATGTTGGAGGAAATTACTTGAAATACCCATGGGAGTCGAGAAAACAACCTGCGCCGGGTATATGTTGGAGGAAATTACTTGAAATACCCATGGGAGTCGAGAAAACAACCTGCGCCGGGTATATGTTGGAGGAAACTATTTGAAATACCCGCGGGAGTCGAGAAAACAACCTGCCCCGGGTATATGTTGGAGGAAACTACTTGAAATACCCATGGGAGTCGAGAAAACAACCTGCCCCGGGTATATGTTGGAGGAAACTACCTGAAGTACCCACGGGAGGCGAGAAAACAACCTGCCCGGGTATATGTTGGAGGAAACTACCTGAAATACCCGCGAGAGGCGAGAAAACAACCTGCGCCGGGTATATGTTGGAGGAAACTACTTGAAATACCCATGGGAGTCGAGAAAACAACCTGCCCCGGGTATATGTTGGAGGAAACTACCTGAAATACCCGCGGGAGTCAAAAACCAGCAAAAAAAGCGAGATGCGCAACTGCGCATCTCCCTATATAAATAATATATAGCATTCGTCTAGCTGATTTCCTTCAGTTATTTTGCTTCCTTCACATACTCTTCAACTAAATCCTCAAGTATATAGAACTGACATGGACCAGCGTCTAAGAGCACTCTGTGGAATTCAACCTCGTTGAACTTGTCACCAAGCTTTTCTATAGCGTATTCTCTTAACTCCTCAAACTCAAGCCATCCCATAACATACATCTGGTAATTTCCTGGCTCTGCTATGACATAATCCATTATGTCAGCAGCGGCTTCACCATTGAATCCATTGTTAGTCATATACTGGGCGGTCTCCTCCAGATTCCAGCCTTCATAGTTTACACCAATTTCAATTCTTGCGCTTACAAGCAGATTGAGCTTTGTGTTAAGAGCCTCCATAGAAGCGTAAGACTCATCAGCATACTCTGTATAGTAATCAAAAGACATAATCTCTACATAGGTAGCCCAGCCCTCAGAATAACCATTAAAGCTTAAGAGAGTACGAAGTGGCTCTGGGTCATTTGATAAAAAGTATACAAACTGGTACATATGTCCAGGAATTCCTTCATGAGCAAGTGTGCTCCAAAGTGCGTTGCCTGAGTCTGTACCCTCATTAATATAAATGGAGTTGTTCTCGTAGTCATCCATAGGCGGAGTCATGTAAAATGCTGGGCTTACAATTCCCTCAAGTGACTCGTGAACAGGAGTGACAGTGAAGTTAATCTCAGGAATCTCTGGGAACTTCTCAGTGAAAACATCCTCGAAGTATCTAATGGTTTCCTCAGTATCAAGGTTCTGATAGAAGCTTTCGTAATCGGTATAATAACCCATTAGAGCTTCAGAATTAACTAATGCTAAGCCGTAAAGCTCACCCATAGTTTCTTCTATTTCAGTATCCAGCTTTTCTATTACTTCCTCAGGAGTTTTATCAGTTCCAACCTTGCTCTTAAGAAGGTACTTGTAGTAGTCCTTACCGCCCTCTAAATGTGCAAGACCAAGCTCATTGGTTCCTGTTCCCTTAAGTGATGTGAATGTATTTATTACATTTTCATAAGCAGGTACAACACAGTTTATTACTGCGTCATAGTTTTGCTGCTTGTAGTCCTCAATCTTCTCAGGGGTCATTCCAGGAACATCGCCGATTCTATCATTAAATGTAGCAATAAGTAGATTGTTCTCTGGGTCTGCAATGTACTCTTCACACTGTCTTATAACCTCATCGGCGCAGCTGTCAGACATAAAGAAGCCCTTCTCGGATTTTGTTTTCTCAAAGTCTAAGCACTGCTGGTAGTAATCTGGAATAAGGTTAAGAAGTGAAATGTAGTCCTTTACATCATCCTCATCATAAAATGTATATTCTGACATTGTAATAGGAAGATTGGACTGTAATCCGCTTGTATATGCAAAGGGCTCGTAAAGGTATGGATTATCATATGAAAGCAGGTTAGTTTCCAGCAAATCATATATAATATCGTAGGTGAGCTGCTGGTCATCAGTAAGAAGCTCGTAGTCGAAATCCTCAAGCTCCTTAAGCTCTGCCTTAATTTCTGCAACCTCCTCATCCATAGTTTCCTGACTAAGGTCAAACTCCCCGAGAGTAACCTCATCCATAGTAATACCGTAATTCTCAGGATGTGCTATAGAATAATGAAGAGTAACGGTGTCCGTTGTGACAGACTCCTCAAAGCTTTCCTGAAGGTAGGTGTCAAATTTTTCCTGCTCCTTCTTGGCGGAAGAAGAGTTTCGATTTTTTTCACAGCCTGCCATGGAAAATGTCATAGCAACCACAAGGGCTATGGCCGTAATTCTTTTGAATTTTTTCTTGATCATATTATTTCCTCCCAAATGATTCATAAACTGTAAACTGGATAACACAGTCTTAAAATAGATTATATATATTGTTATAAAAATATGCAATAGTTTGAAATTTAAAGAAAGTTGTAAGGAAATTTAAAGAAAATTGTAAGAAAAATGAATACGAAAATACTCTTATATAAAACCATCATATGTTAATGTTTAAGATATGAATAATATTTATGATATAAGCCTTCTTGTGAAGGCAAATTTTTATGTAGGAGGAATATTATGGATATGATAATGATAAAGGATGCGGCTAAAAATCTAGGGGTAGAAAGTCATGTCCTTAGATATTGGGAGGAGGAGCTGGGATTAGAGATTAAGAGAAACTCAATGGGTCACAGATTCTATGACGAAAGAGATATTAAGCTGTTTAAGGATGTTAAGGATTTAAGGGAAAGAGGCTTTAGCCTAAAGGATATTAAGGATGGAATAGACAAGCAGAGGGAAAAGCTTAGTGAGGAAAAACAGGAGGAGGGAAACGCTCCTGCCCTACCTGATAAGGTTGAGGATACAAAGGAGATATCCTTAAAGCCTGCTGAGTCAGAGTCTGTGGAGTCTCTTAAAATAGTAGACTTTAAGACTGCCCAGCTTCAAAATCTTATGAATAAAATTGTGGCCAACGCCTTAAAGGAGAATAAGGACATTATTACCGCCTCCATTAAATCAGAGCTTACCACTGATGTTATGAGGCAGTTTGACACAGTTATGAGAGAGAAGGAGGAAAAGGAAGAGGAACGATACCGCAAATTAGACGAAACCATTAGGATGCTTCAGAAAAGTAATGAGGAGGTAGCAGCCACAAGAGTGAAGAAAGGTTTATTTGGAAGAAGAAAGAAATAGCTATGAGAGAAAACATATAAGCATTTTATTGAAATTTTAGATTAAAGGTGTTATTCTATCAAGGTATATGTTTGCATAAATGCAAAAATGAAGCTAGATGGCATTTTTTATTACAGGTGATTAAAATGAAGCTAAACATTTTGTATGAGGATGATGTAATGTTAGCATGTGTTAAGCCTTGTGGTGTACCGTCACAGGCGGACAAGTCTAATGATCAGGACATGATAACATTGCTTAAAAATTACATATTTGAAAAGCAGGAATCAGACGAAGAGCCGTATCTTGCGGTTATTCATAGGCTTGACCGACCCGTAGGGGGTGTGATGATATTTGCCAAGACTCCTGAGGCTGCGGCAGCATTGTCCGATGACATGCAGGATGGAAATATAATCAAGTACTATCAGGCTATTCTTACAGGGGAGTTACCTGATGAGTGTGGTGAACTTACTGACTATCTTGTAAGAGATGGAAAAACTAATACTGCAAAGATTGCCAAGAAGGGCGACAAGGGTGCCAAGAAGGCAGTTCTTAGCTATGAGGTTCTTGATGTAATGGAGACTGATGATGGAGTTTTATCCTATGTGTTAGTTGAGCTGATTACAGGAAGACATCATCAGATAAGAGCCCAGATGGCTGCTCGCGGATGCGGTATATGGGGAGATACAAAGTATAACCCTAAGTTTGCTAAAACCAAGAGAAGATATATGCAGATAGGACTTTACTCTTCTAGAATCGAGCTTGACCATCCCGTAACCGGAGAGCATATGGTTTTTAAGCATGAGCCGGAGGGAGAAGCATTTGAGGTTATAGAGTTGGATGAGTTTTAATCTAACTATATGATGAGGGCAGAACCCCGATGTAATAGAGAAAAAATATAGAGATTTTATATAGAATTGAGAGGATAATAAAATGGCTAAAGACAAGAAATTAGTTGAGCAGATTACTTCCATGGAGGTGGATTTTGCACAGTGGTATACAGATGTTGTTACAAAGGCAGGTCTTATAGACTATACAAGCGTTAAGGGTTGTATGGTTTTAAAGCCAGCCGGATATGCAATTTGGGAGCTTATTCAGAGTCAGCTAGATGCAAGATTTAAGGCAACTGGCGTTGAGAATGTTTATCTTCCAATGTTTATTCCAGAAAGTCTTCTTCAGAAGGAGAAGGATCATGTAGAGGGCTTTGCACCAGAGGTTGCCTGGGTAACTCATGGAGGACTTAACCCACTTCAGGAGAGAATGTGCGTAAGACCTACATCAGAGACACTTTTCTGTGATTTCTATGCTAAGGACATTCAGTCATATAGAGATTTGCCAAAGGTTTATAACCAGTGGTGTTCAGTAGTTAGATGGGAGAAGGAGACTAGACCATTCCTTCGTTCCAGAGAGTTCTTGTGGCAGGAGGGACACACTGCTCATGCAACTGCAGAGGATGCAGAGGCTAGAACTATTCAGATGTTAAATGTATATGCTGATTTCTGTGAGCAGGTGCTTGCTATGCCAGTTATTAAGGGTAGAAAGACTGATAAGGAGAAGTTTGCAGGAGCTGAGGCTACTTATACTATTGAGGCACTTATGCATGATGGTAAGGCACTTCAGTCAGGTACATCACACAACTTTGGTGATGGCTTTGCGAAAGCATTTGGCATTCAGTACACAGATAAGGAGAATAAGCTTCAGTATGTACACCAGACTTCATGGGGTATGACTACAAGACTTATCGGTGCTGTTATTATGGTTCACGGCGATGATTCAGGACTTGTACTTCCACCAAGAGTTGCTCCAACTCAGGTAATGATAGTTCCTATCATGCAGAAGAAGGAGGGTGTTCTTGAGAAGGCAGCAGAGCTTAAAGAGAGTTTGAAGTCTTACAGAGTTAAGGTTGATGATTCTGACAAGAACCCAGGCTTTAAGTTTGCTGAGCAGGAGATGAGAGGAATTCCACTTCGTGTAGAGGTAGGTCCAAAGGATATCGAGGCTGGACAGGCTGTAGTTGTAAGAAGAGATACTAGAGAAAAGTATGTGGTGGCATTTGAGGACCTTAACACTAAGGTTGGAGAAATTCTTGAGCAGATGCAGCAGGATATGTTCGATAGAGCTCTTGCACATAGAGAAGAGAATACTCATACAGCAACTAACTGGGATGAGTTCACAGATATACTTGAGAAGAAGCAGGGCTTCATCAAGGGTATGTGGTGTGGCGACCAGGAGTGTGAGGTTGCAATTAAGGATAAGACTGGTGCAACTACAAGATGTATGCCATTTGAGCAGGAAAACTTAGGTGAGGTTTGTGTTCACTGTGGAAAGCCTGCTAAGAAGATGGTTTACTTTGGAAAGGCTTACTAAAAATATGACAGGCCGCGAGCCTTTAGGGGTTCGCGGCATTATTGTATGGTGAGGAGGGAGAATTTGGTGAAGAAGATAAATATGCCTGCAGGGGCGCAGTACATTATTGAACAACTTAATAGCCACGGCTTTGAAGCATATATCGTAGGCGGTTGTGTTAGAGATAGTCTACTTGGCAAGACTCCTAATGATTGGGATATTACTACCTCCGCAACTCCTTATGAGGTGAAGGAGATTTTCAAGAGAACCATTGACACAGGTATACAGCACGGCACTGTAACAGTTATGGTGGATAGAGCTATTTCCAAGGACGGAGAACACGCCTTCGAGGTTACAACCTATAGAGTGGATGGAAAATATGAGGACCACAGAAGACCTACAGAGGTTACATTTACAGCATCTTTAGAAGAAGACCTTAAGAGAAGAGACTTTACAATTAATGCAATGGCTTATAACCATGAAACGGGTGTAGTGGACATTTTTGGTGGTGAGCAGGATTTGGCTGATGGAATTATAAGAGCAGTAGGAGTGGCCCAGGAGCGCTTTGAGGAGGATGCTCTAAGAATATTTAGAGCGGTTAGGTTTGCAGCTCAGTTGGGCTTTTCCATAGAAGAAAATACTAAGAAGGCTATGACCAAGCTGTCGGATAATCTTAGGTTTATCAGCGCAGAGCGAATACAGGTTGAACTTACAAAGCTTATTACCTCTAATAATCCGGACCGACTGGTAGATGCCTATGAGCTGGGAATAACTAAGGTGGTGCTTCCGGAGTTTGATGTGATGATGGAGACTGAACAGGATAATCCATATCATCTGTATACGGTGGGTATTCACACCATTAAGGTTATGGAGAATGTTCCACCAACTCAAATTCTCAGGTATGCAGCTCTTCTTCATGATGTGGCTAAGCCTGTGACAAAAACCTTTGATGAAAAGGGCAATGGTCATTTTTATGGACACCCTGAGAAAAGTGCGGAGATGGCAAGGACTATTCTTAAGAGGTTGAAGCTGGACAATCATACCATAGATGAAGCCTGTCTTCTGATTCAGGAGCATGACTTCGGATTAAATGGTACTAATATAAAGAATTTTAGAAGATTCTTAAATCGACTTGGTATAGAAAGATTCCAGGATTTCCTTGTTATAAAGAGAGCAGATATGGCAGGTCAAAGTGATTACAACAGAGATATTAGAGAGAGCTATGTAAATAGTATGATAGCTATGCACGAAGAGGTTTGCCGTGAGAATCAATGCTTCAAAATAAATGATATGGAGATAAAGGGTAAGGATCTTATTGAAATGGGCATTAAGCCTGGCAAGGAGATGGGAGATATTCTAAAGGCCTTATTCGAGAAGGTTTTGGACAACCCAGAGTTAAATAAAAAAGAAATATTGAAGAAGATGGTGGAAGAAAATATGTATTAAATTATCCCCCCTCACATACAATTTTAAAAGACTAGTATGTGGGAGGGGATTTTCATTTGGCTGAAAAAATGGCAGAGGTATATGGAGCATATGACTTACAGATAAATCAGGTGATGCGAGGAAGAGGTGCATTTTTGTTGAGGACGGATGCTGGAATGTTTCAGCTAAGGTCAATGGACTCTAATCCTAGCAGACTTGCTGCAGAGTATGAATTTAAGGAAAGTATGGTAGCTCTTGGGTTTGATAGTATAGATTACTGTGTGAAAAATGTGGATGGTGAGCTTTACACCTGTGATAGGTATGGGAATCCATATGTATTAAGAAGATTTTTTGTGGGAAGGGAGTGTAATCCTTCAAATCTTCAGGATATAAAAATAGGAGTAAGAAACCTAGCTAAGCTTCATCAGGCAGGGCAAAAGGCATTTCGTGAGGTCGAGCGGGATGTGCACATTAGAGTGACCGGTGATTTTAAAAAGAAAAATCAGGCCATAAAAAGGGTTAACAATTATATATTAAGACAGAAGTCTAAGCGGGAATTCGAACTGAAATACCTAAAGACCTTTGACTACTTTTATCAGCAAGGCCTTAGCTGTCAAATGGAGTATGACCAGCTAGGCTGCGAAGAAAAGGGTGGATGTCACTTGGGATTTTGTCATGGCATGTACAATCACCACAGTCTGGTTATGACAGGGGATGACAGTATGCCGGTGGGCACAATTAGCTTTGATAAATTTTATCTGGGTAACCAGATGGATGACCTGTATCATTATGCCAGAAAAATGGTGGAGAAAAATAATTACAGCTTTGATGTGCTAACTGATATATTAGATGAGTATGGAAAGATAAATCCTCTTACCCATGAGGATTATCAGTATATTTTCATTAATTATTGCTATCCGGAGAAGCTATATAAGCTGGCCAATCAGTATATGAACGGCAGCAAGAACTGGCTTTCACCAAAATTAATAGAGAAAATGGATCGATTTATAGAGGACGAAGGCAAAAAACAGCTGGTGTTAGACAGAATGAGGAAAATGTATTTATAAAAAATAAATATCATATCTTCACATTTTGGATTTTATCTAGTATAATAAAGCAGTTAAGGTGGGAATTATGCGTAAAAATTTGATAATACTTACAATTTTATGCTTAATCCTTCTTCTTGTTGGCTGTGATACTTCGTCAGATGTGAAGGTATATAAGGATACAGAAGAAGTAACAGTGACCCATGTGGAGGAAGAGAGAACAGCGGTGGTTACAGATATTAATCTGGAGACCAATATTATCAGTTTTAAGGATTGCATGACTTCTGAAGACTTCGAACTGATATATCACGGTGGCGTTAGCGTGCTGAATACCTATGGAAGAGATATTGGTATAAAGGGTATCGGTAACGGCAGTGTGGTTGATGTGTTTTATTATTCGGACACAGAGAGAATCGTAAGCATTACTGAAAATGACAAGACTACCGTTCTCACTGGAATAACCAAGTTCAGTGCAGACCCTGAAAGTGGTACTGCTAAGTACAAGGGAACAACCTGTACCATGTGGGATGAGGTTATGGCATATGATGGGGATGAACCCCTTAGCATTATGGAGATAAATACTGAGGACCAGGTAACCTTAACATTTTTTGCAGGAAAGCTGGTGTCGGTAAATATAGAGTTAGGTCACGGGTATGTGCGACTTAGCAACCAGGATACCTATGTAGGTGGAATGGTGGAGATAGGCTATGATGTTATAGTGCCTGTTACATCAGATATGCTGGTGGCAGTTCGTGAGGGTAAGTACACCCTTAGAATTTACAATGGGGATTATAGCGACAGCAAGCCGGTTGAGGTTAAAAAGGGCAAGGAGGTAACTGTGGATTTGACAGACATTGCAATTCCAACAGGAACAGTAACCTTTAACATAACTCCGGCAGAAGCAACACTTTACATAGATGGAGAAGAGCAGGATGACTTTGCCTACACTAATCTATATGGAACCTATGGTATAAGAGTTACCTGTGAAGGGTATGATACCTTCAATGGTAGCTTCAAAATATCAAAGTCTGTAAATACATTTGATATTGAGCTTGTGGCTCAGGAGGATACAGAGGAAGAGACTACAGAGGAAACCACCGAGGAAACTTCTGAGACAACAACGGAAAGTAGTGAGACTACTACTGAGGCAACCACAGGAGCCTCTACAGAAGGCCAGGCATCCGGTACTGAAAAAGAGGGAACAGAAGGTTCAAGTACGACAGGCAATACCATCACTATACACGGACCGGTAGGTGCGGGAGTTTATGTGGATGGTGACTATGTGGGACTGGCACCTGTAACATTTCCTAAGGTGGTGGGAACTCACACCATCACATTGTATAAGACAGGATACTTAATAAAGAGCTACACTATCACCGCTGCAGATAACGGGGAGAATGATGAACATACCTTCCCAGAGCTTACATCAGTGTTTGATGCACTTGAGGAATAGTGGACTGTAAGTTGAAATTAAGCCCTGGTACCTAGGGGGATTAAAAAAGAGATAATAATGCCGAGAATGCTCGGATTATATATAAATCATAACGGGTCAACCGTGGCTTATAAAGCCGTGGGTTATGGTTGAATAAATGATGAGAAGAGGAAGAAAAAGACTGCATGTAGGTCTTTGAAATAAGGAGGAACATCATGGATTACATGAAAGCGTATGAGGAGTGGTCAACCAATCCATTTTTCAATGAAGCTACTAGAAATGAGCTTCTAGCAATTAAGGATGATGAGAAGGAAATTAAGGAGCGTTTCTATGCTGACCTTGAGTTTGGTACAGCCGGACTTAGAGGCATAATAGGCGCAGGAATTAATAGAATGAATGACTATGTAGTTGCTAAGGCAACACAGGGTCTTGCAAACTACATTAAGCTTCGTAAGAAGCAAAACAGAGGCGTTGCAATTGCATTTGATTCAAGAAGATGCTCACCAGAATTTGCTGATGTAGCAGCCCTTTGTCTTGCAGCAAATGGTATCAAAGCATATGTATTTGACTCACTTAGACCAACACCAGAGCTTTCATTTGCAGTTAGATATTTAAATTGTGTGGCTGGTATCAATATAACAGCAAGCCACAACCCACCTGAGTACAATGGTTATAAGGTGTATTGGGAGGATGGCGCACAGATTACACCACCTCACGATGCAGGTATTATGAAAGAGGTTAAGGCAATCACTGTTCAGGATGCTTTAACTATGCCTAAGCAGGAGGCTATTCATGAGGGACTTTATGAGATAATTGGCAAGGAGCTTGACGATGCATATATGGCGGAGCTTAAGAAGCTAGTTATCCACCAGGAGTGCATAGATAAGTATGGCAAGGAGCTTAAGATTGTTTATACTCCACTTCACGGAACAGGTAATATTCCAGCTAGAAGAATTCTCAGAGAGCTTGGATTTGAAAATGTATATGTTGTACCAGAACAGGAGCTTCCAGATGGAAACTTCCCAACAGTAAGCTATCCAAATCCAGAGGCTGCAGAAGCATTTACCCTTGCTCTTAAGCTTGCTAAGGAGAAGGATGCAGATTTGGTTCTTGCAACTGACCCTGATGCAGATAGACTTGGCGTATATGTTAAGGATAAGGCAGGAGAGTATCACTGTTTAACTGGTAACATGTCAGGAAGCTTACTTGCAGACTATGAAATTGGTCAGATGAAGGCTACAAAGGGACTTCCAGAGGACGGAGCACTTGTTAAGTCAATCGTTACTACAAACCTTGTAGATGAGATGGCTAAGCAGTATGGCATTAGACTTATAGAGGTTCTTACAGGATTTAAGTTTATCGGACAGAAGATGCTTGAGTTCGAGCAGAAGAAAAACGGAACATACCTCTTTGGATTTGAGGAGAGCTATGGATGTCTTATCGGAACTCATGCTAGAGATAAGGATGCAATCGTTGCAACTATGGCGCTTTGTGAGGCAGCAGCATATTATAAGTCAATTGATATGACTCTGTGGGATGCAATGCTTCAGGTATATGAGAAGTATGGTTGCTATGTAGATGATATTAAGACTCTTACTCTTAAGGGAATCGAGGGCTTAGAGCAGATTCAGAAGATCATGAATCATTTGAAGGAGAACACACCTACAGAAATCGCAGGCTACAAGGTTCTCTGGGCTAAGAACTACGACAATGATACTATTACTAACATGAAGAATAAGGCAGTAGTTCCAACAGGACTTCCAAAGTCAAATGTAGTTTACTACGATCTTGAGGGTGGCTCATGGCTTTGCGTAAGACCATCCGGAACAGAGCCAAAGATTAAGTTCTACTACGGAGTAGTAGGAAAAGATATAGAGGAAGCTAAGGAGCTTTCAGCTAAGTTTGGAGACGCTGTGCTTAAGATGATTGAATACATGATGTAACTTAAGCCCTGCAGAAATGCGGATAAACTTTCCATAGTGCTTTAGCACTAAAAACAGAGAGAAAGGAAGTCGTCGTGCTCGCACGAAAAGACTTCCTTTCTTTCTGTTTTTATATTGCGCTTAGGCGCTATGTGGAAAGTTTGTCTGCGAGCTTCTATTGGGCGAAAACCAACACTGAGCCGAAACGAAGTGAAGGCGAAGTGATACACCGAAGCGAAGCGAAGAGGAGGTGATGGTTTTCGAGCTGGTCTCAGTTGCATCAGAGAGGTGATGGGCGAAAACCAACACCGACTGGAAGCGGGGCGATGAATAGCTGACCCGGGTATTATGGTCAGGAAGCTAGTCGAAATACCCGAGGGATGAGAAAAAGCAAGCTGATGCGGGTATTTGGTTAAGGAAGCTAGTCGAAATACCCGAGGGAGGTTACACAAGTGTAAAAATCAAACCATTCACAAATTGTTCAAATAAAATTTCATCATTAATATTGACATAACTGCATAAATATTATAAGTTGATATGGTTTGATTGTTTAATATAAAACTAAAAAGTAAGTGATCAAACAAGGAGATAGTTAAAAACAAAGATACAATACTAAAAAGAAAGACATGACATAAACAAGTTGTTCAACCTAGGAGGTAATAAACATGTTGCAGTTAAAAGGCATAAAGAAGGATTATCCTGCCGGTAATGGTGTGGTTCATGCCTTAAAGGGAATAGATCTTAGATTCCGTAAGTCGGAGTTTGTGTCTATCCTTGGACAGTCAGGCTGTGGTAAGACTACAATGCTTAACATTATTGGAGGCTTAGACGGCTATACTGAGGGTGACCTTATAATCAATGGAATCTCTACAAAGGAGTACAAGGACAGAGATTGGGATGCGTATAGAAATCATTCCATCGGTTTCGTCTTCCAGAGCTACAATCTGATTCCACATCAGTCAGTACTTCAAAATGTAGAAATAGCCCTTTCCCTTTCAGGTGTATCTAAGGCGGAGAGAAGAGCTAGAGCAAAGAAGGCTTTAGAGGATGTAGGTCTTGGTGACCAGCTTAAAAAGAAGCCAAGTGAGATGTCAGGTGGACAGATGCAGAGAGTTGCTATTGCAAGAGCTCTTGTAAATAACCCAGACATTATCCTTGCAGACGAGCCAACAGGTGCCCTTGACACAGAGACTAGTGTTCAGGTTATGGATATCTTAAAGAAGATATCTGAGGATAGACTTATCATCATGGTTACACACAACCCAGAGCTAGCTGAGAAATATTCTTCAAGAATAATAAAGATGCTTGACGGACTTGTAACAGACGATTCAGCTCCACTTACAGAGGAGGAAATCGCTGCTGAAGATAAGAAATTCGAAGAGGAAAAGGAAGCTAGCAAGGGCAAAAAGAAGAAGGAGAAGAAGCCATCTATGAAGTTTTGGACTTCATTTATGCTTTCCCTTAAGAATCTTTTCACTAAGAAGGGACGTACCCTACTTACATCCTTTGCAGGTTCTATAGGTATCATTGGTATCGCCCTGATACTTGCCATATCAACAGGTATGACCAAGTATATAAATGATGTGCAGGAAAGTACACTTTCCGCATACCCACTTACACTTGAGGCACAGACTGTTGAAATGTCAGCCCTTATCGATGCATTTATGAATGTAACTGCTGATAACGAGGAGCATGAAAATGATGCGGTCTACAAAAAGATGGCCCTCTATGACATGATAGATGCCATGAACAATGTGCAGGAAAGTGAAAATGACCTTGAAGCATTTAACGCTTATCTTGTAGAGCAGGTTGCTGATGAAAGCACAGACCTTAGCAAAGCGGTAAATGGTATTCAGTATACATATGATTTGAATCTTCTTATCTACACAGAAAATGTAGATGGTGAGATTATGGATACTAACCTAGAGCAGGTAATAATCGACCTTATGATAAAGTATCTTGATGTGGATATGACTGCTATGTCATCTATGTCAAGCCTTACACAGTCAACATCTATGGGTTCTATGAGTACTATGGGAACAACTCTTTGGCAGGAGCTTCTTCCTGGTAAGGACGGAGCACCGGTTAATGACCTTATACTTGAGCAGTATGATGTGGTATATGGTGCATGGCCTAACAGCTATGACGAGGTTGTGCTTGTAGTTGACAGACACAATGAGCTTGATGATGTAGTTCTTTATACATTAGGACTTCTTCCAGCAGAGGATATGGATATGCTGGCAAATGCAGCAGTAGGCGGAGACGAGCTTGGTGAGCAGGAGCTTCAGAGCTGGAGCTACGAGGAAATCTGCAGCAGAGAGTACAGAACTATATTAAATGCTGACTGTTATTCATACGATGAGGAGACAGGTCTTTACACAGACCTTAGAGAGACAGAGGCAGGACTTAAGTATTTATATGATAATGGACTTCCACTTAAGGTAGTAGGTATTGTTCGTCCAAAGGAGGATGCAGATACAACTATGCTTACAGGAAGCATTTGCTATACAAGCATGCTTACAGAGTATCTTATAGATAAGTCTGAAAATGCAGAGGTAATTGACGCGCAGCTTGCAAATCCTGACAAGGATGTTATAACAGGCTTGCCATTCGATACAACAACAGGAACACTTACTAATGCCCAGAAGGAAGAGGCATTTAGAGCATTTATAGATGATATGAACGCAGCGGATAAGGCAGCAGCATTTCTTGCTATCAACTGTATTCCTGACCCAGCATTCCTTGAGGAACAGGTAACTGGTGCCCTTGCTGGAATGACTAGAGAAGACATAGAGATGGCTATGATGCAGGGTCTTACATCACAGGTTGGTGTAAGCGAGGATGAAATCGTAGCGTACCTTGAGAGTATGTCAGATGAAGAGCTTGAGGAAATCTTCGGTCAGCTTATTGCAGAACAGATTAAGATGGAGTACGCTCAAAATGTTATGACTCAGATGGCAGCTATGCAGCCAGAGGAGCTTATTGCAGGACTTGAGATGGCACTTCCTAATTATACTGAGGAACAGTGTGCACTTTATTATGATGAGATAGTGGAGTTTTCTGATTCTACCTATGAGCTTAATCTTAAGTCCATGGGTTATGTGGAGAAGGAGCATCCGGCAGCAATGCATATCTATGCATCATCATTTGAGAATAAGGACATAATCACTGAGGCGATTGAAAACTACAATAAGGATGTGGAAGAGCTTCAGCAGATTAAGTACACAGACTATCTTGGAATTATGATGTCATCAATAACAACAATTATTAATGCTATCACTTATGTGCTTATTGCATTTGTAGCGATTTCGCTTGTGGTATCATCTATAATGATTGGCGTAATCACTCTTATCTCCGTACAGGAGCGTACCAAGGAGATTGGTATCCTTCGTGCAATTGGTGCATCTAAGAGAAATGTATCTAGAATGTTCAATGCAGAGACTATGATAGTTGGTTTTGCATCAGGACTTTTAGGTGTAGTGGTAACATATCTTCTCTGTATACCAGTGAATATGATAATCCACCACCTTACAGGTATAGAGCAGCTTAACGCGGTACTTCCAGTGCCGGCGGCTATAATTCTTGTAATAATAAGTGTATGTCTCACTCTTATATCAGGAATTATTCCTTCAAGAAGCGCAGCTAAGAAGGATCCGGTTGTGGCTCTTAGAACTGAGTAAATGTAAATGGTTTTTATAGGCCCTTGCCTGCTCAGGCAAGGGCCTTTTGTATACTTGCTTGGGTATTTAGTGGAGGAAACTCGCTGAAATACCCGGGAGGAGCAGAAAAGTAAGCTGGCGCGGGTATTTGCGCCAGGAAAATAGTGAAAATACCCGAGAGGAGCAGAAAAGTAAGCTAGCGCGGGTATTTGCACCAGGAAAATAGTGAAAATACCCGGAAGAGAAGATTAGCCATCTAAGAAGATCACAATTATTTACATAATTGAGAGTTTGTGATAAGATTTCATGGTATGGAGACGTATCGAAGTGGTCATAACGGGGCTGACTCGAAATCAGTTAGCCGGGTAACCGGCACGCGGGTTCGAATCCCGCCGTCTCCGCTAGTGCTTATGAGCGCACCCGCCAGTTAAAGGAATGCTGGTGGGTGTTTTGCATTTTGTGGTTGCCACTTAGGAAAAAATGGCTATACTATAAAAGGATAATAAATGAGTAAATAAAACCAAGAGGTAGTGTATGAAATATATCAAGCAGCTTTCCATAATAATAACTATTTCCCTGCTAGGGGAGGTTTTGGCAGAAATACTTCCATTTACTATACCGGCTAGTGTGTACGGATTATTTATAATGCTTATAGCTCTTGTAACTAAGATAATAAAGGTGGAGCAGGTGAAGGAAACCAGTGATTTTTTGATGGATGTAATGCCTATAATGTTTGTGCCTGCATCCGTAGGTTTGATGGTTAGCTGGGGGTTGTTAAAGGAAATTCTAATACCTGTGCTTATAGTGTCCATCCTAGGAACCATCATAGTGATGATAGTGTCAGGAAAAACTGTGGACGGTGTTATGAAGCTGACGGGAAAGCTAGTGCCAAATTCCACCACGGATGGTAACATAATTGAGACCAAGGTAGGGGTTGCTGATGGAAAACAAGTGTCAGAAACCAACCCGAGTGGCGGTTTAGTGGAGATAGGCGATGACCTGACTGGTTTAGCCAGTGATAAACTGGCACCAAAAAACACCCCAAGTGGCGACCCGGTGGAGAAGGAAGAGCAGGAGGACTATGCCCATGAATAAACTAGAAATCCTTATAAATACCATATCCACAAGTCTGTTCTTCGGAGCGGCTCTGACCCTAGTATGCTTTTCCGTAGGACTTTTGATCCAGAAGAAATTCAAGCTGAAAATACTAAATCCAATCATAATCTCTATGACTATGATAATTATAATTCTAAATGTAACCGGTATAAGCTATGACACCTATAACAATGGCGCCAAGCTAATATCTATATTTTTGACACCGGCTACTGTATGTCTGGCAGTTCCGTTGTACGAGAAGCTACAGCTGCTTAAGGACAATTTATTGGCAGTTATGGGAGGAATCATAGCCGGTGTGGCGGCAAATCTATTTACCATATGGGGAGTATGTGTGGCATTTAACCTGGATAAGACCGTATTCGCCACCATGGCTCCTAAATCAATTACCACAGCCATCGGTATGGTGCTTTCTGAGGAAACAGGTGGTGTGGTAAATATAACTGTTGCAATGATAGTTATAACTGGTAATACAGGTTATCTTCTAGCGGAAACCATAATAAAGCTGTTCAAGATAAAAAGCCCTGTGGCAAAGGGTATTGCCATAGGAAGCTCTGCCCATGTCCTGGGAACCTCTAAAGCTGTGGAGCTTGGTGATGTGGAAGGAGCTATGAGTGGTCTTGCCGTAGCGGTTGCGGGAATTGTCACAGTAATTGTGGTACCCCTTCTCCTAGGGATGTAATTTGATAGAATGAGAAGCGTGCAGTTGATAACACACTTCTCATTTTTTTTGCATAAAAAGCGGCAAATTATACGACAAAAAGGAATTTATATTGACAGTGTTCAAAGGTGGTGTTACAATCAAGACAATTTGAACACTAGAATTGAACACACGAATAAAATATACAATTATGAGGAGGAGAAGGAAAATGTTGACCAAGAACCAATTTGCAGTCTTGAATTACTGCAGAACAAACAAGTACACTAGTCAGCGAGATTTGGCAGAGAAGCTAGACATATCTGTAGGCACAGTAAACTCAGTAATGGGCGAGTGCCGTGACAATAACTGGCTTTCTGAGGACTACGCACTTACAGATGAGGCATACAATGCATTAGCTCCATATAAGGTAGACAATGCAATTATTATGGCAGCGGGAATGTCAAGCAGATTTGCACCACTTTCCTACGAGAAGCCAAAGGGACTTCTTAAGGTAAAGGGAGATATCCTTATTGAGAGACAGATTAAGCAGCTTCAGGATGCAGGAATAAAGGATATTACAATAGTAATTGGATATATGAAGGAGCAGTTCTTCTACTTAGAGGACAAGTTCGGTGTAAAGATTGTAGTTAACGAGGACTACTACAAGTATAACAATACTTCAACTCTTATAAGAGTAACTGACAAGCTGAAGAATACATACATTTGTTCATCGGATAACTATTTTACCGAAAATGTATTCGAGGAGTATGTATATCAGGCTTATTACTCAGCAGTATACTCAACAGAAGAAACTGAGGAGTACTGTATGACTACTGGTTCATCAGGAAGAATTAAGAAGGTAACCATCGGTGGTGGTCCTGACACCTGGTATATGCTTGGACATGTATATTTCTCCAAGGAATTCTCAGAGAAGTTTGTTGAGATATTGAAGAAGGAATACGAGTCAAATCCTATAACCAAGGAGCAGCTTTGGGAGCAGCTTTACATGCGCTACATAAATGAGCTTGATTTGTACATTAGAAAGTACGACGAGTCAGTGATTAAGGAGTTTGACTCCTTAGATGAGCTTAGACAGTTTGATGAGCACTACATCAACAACACACATTCAGCAATTATCGGAAATATTTGTTCAGTGCTTGACTGTGAGGATAAGGATGTAGTTGATATTCACGCTATAAAGGATGGTCTTACAAATACATCATTTAGATTCTCTTGTAAGGGCAAGAAATATGTATATCGTCATCCAGGCGTTGGTACAGAGGAATACATTCACAGAGACAGCGAGGCCTTCTCTATGAGTGTGGCAAAGGACTTAGGACTTGACAATACATTCATACATATGGATGGCAAGGAGGGCTGGAAGATATCTCATTATATAGAGAATGCCCGTACTATGGACTACCACAATGATGAAGAGGTAAAGACAGCTCTTTCCATGATGCGTAAGCTTCACGATGCAAATATTAAGTCAGAGTACGATTTTGATATCTGGAACGCAGCTCTTGATTTCATTAAGAAAATTAGCAAGAAGGGTCGTAGCGACTTTGAAGATTTTGAGGACCTATATGAGAGAATGATTAAGGTGTATGAGTATACAGAGTCTGATAATGTGGAGAAGAGACTTTGCCACTGTGATTGCTATGATCCAAACTTCTTAGTAGGTGAGGATGGAAAGATGTACCTTATAGACTGGGAGTACTCAGGTAACGATGACCCTGCAAATGATATTGGAACCTTTATTTGCTGTGCAGACTATACCTACGAGGAGGCTCTTGGCATATATGAACAATATTATGGCAGACCTCTTACAGATAAGGAGCTTCGCCATGTAGTTGGATATACTGCCATTGCTTCATATTACTGGTATGTATGGGCTATATATCAGGAGAGCGTAGGAAATGCAGTTGGTGAATACCTTTACATCTGGTATAAGTACGCTAAGATGTATTCCAAGAAGGCTATAGAATTATACGAAAAGTAAAAAAGGAGAGAGAACATGGTATTATTCGGAGAAATAGTTGTATATATAATTATGGCATGTGCCATAGTAGGCGCAATTGCCTCAATTGTAAAAGAAGACGGTGAATTAGGACAGCAGTTTTTAGAGGGCTTTAACTCTATAGGAGCAATCTTCCTTCCTGTAGCAGGTATTATGGCGTCAGCTCCATACCTTACACAGATTGTAGAGAAGTGCTTTGGACCAGCCTTCAACCTAGTAGGAGCAGACCCATCAATGGCTGCAACTACATTTATTGCAGTAGACATGGGTGGATACCAGCTGGCAGATGCCTTAGCTCAGACAAAAGAGAGCTGGATTATGGCTATGATGACAGGATATATGGCAGGTGCAACAATCGTATTCAGTATTCCTGTAGCACTTAAGATGCTTCATGCTGATGATAGAAAGTATCTTGCCCTTGGTGTATTATGTGGATTCATCTGTATCCCAGTAGGTGTATTAGTTGCATCAGCTATTATAGCGATTTCAAACCCTGTAATTCGTGAGACAATCTCAACTAATTCAGAGGCTACATATCAGCTTGCATTAGGCTTTGGACAGATATTTATGAACCTTATTCCACTTATTATCATCTGTGTATTAATTGCAGTTGGACTTTTACTTATCCCATCTAAGATGATTAAGGGCTTCAATGTATTTGGAAAGGTGCTTGACTCAGCTCTTAGAATTATCGTTGTACTTTGTGTTGTAGAGTACTTCACAGGACTTTTCTCATCAGTATTAGGAAAGTGGGGCTTCGAGCCAATTATTGCAGATGAGGCTGACATTAACAGAGCCTTAGAGGTATCAGGTGCGGTAGGTATGATGCTTTGTGGTGCATTCCCAATGGTATACCTTATTAAGAAGTACCTTGCAAAGCCACTTAACTTTATCGGTAAGAAGGTTGGATTATCACAGGATGCTACAACAGGTATCCTTGCAGGAGCAGCAAATGCATTGGCTTTATTCTCAATTATCAAGGATATGAAGCCAGAGGACAAGGTAAAGACATTAGCATTCTCGGTATGTGGTGCATTCCTCTTCGGAGACCACCTTGCATTTACAGCTAACTACCAGCCATCACTTATCCTTCCTGTAATGTTAGGTAAGCTTGTGGCAGCAATCCTTTCAGTAATAATCGCATCTAAGTTTATCGTTCCAAGATTAGACAAGATGCTGGCTAAGAACAACGCTTAAATTAAATAGATAGGAAATCTTACAAATCCCCCTGAAGCAATGTCTTTTAGGGGGATTTTGTGTTGGAATTAATGATTGTAGCCTAAAAAAACCTATGTTATAATAATTAGTTGAGTATTAAACAATAATAATACAGCCTTTGAAGCTTATAACAGCATGGATAATAGGAAATGAGGACCAAATGGGACAGGATTTTATCTTTGAAAGGGTGCGAAAAAGCACTAGAAGTGACAATGAAATAGTAGTACAGGGATACTGTAGCCAGGAATTCTTAGATAGCTATAGTATTGTTGTGGATTATAAACAGGATAACCATGGCATAGAGGCTAAGTGGGAGATAATGGTTAGCGGTATAACTGCCTTTGGTCGTCTTGAAATCAATGATATTGATATCTGTCATAAGGTTTCGGTGGTGGTGACTCTTCCAAGGAAGAAAGGACCTCATGACATCCTAAGTATAGACGCAACAAGGAAGGACACAGGGGACACAATCCCACTTTGGAGAGGAAACATCAGGGACATAATTAAGGTACTTAAAAGTATAAATGTAACTGTAAGCTCTGTAATAGATGATGGTGAGGAGCTAACTATAAAGGGCTGGGCCATAGATAATAGGGAGCTGGATATAATTGCATGTAAGGACAGTCATGGCAATAAGGAGCTAAGAGACGCGGCCATTGCAAGGCTTGAGAGGGATGATGTGGTGGCTCAATTTCCTGAGTATAAGGGAGATACCTTTGTGGGCTTTGTAATGTATTGTCCTCTGGAAAGTAGGAGGGTTTATCTTCAGGTAAGTGACCGACAGGGAAGAAGAAAAGTAATCCGTAGAATACTGTGGCTTGAAAAGGACGCAAACCTTGACCTTAAAACCAAACTTAAGAAGAGCTATGTAAAGCTTCACGACTACAGACAAAATATGGGTAATGAAGCTACATTTAGGAAGATTAAGACAAAGCTTGGCAAGCTGACAAAAACCTCTAAGCCAAGCTATGACAAGTGGATAAAGGAAAGGGTAAGAGCTAGGCTAAGCAGAATCGGAGAGGAAAGCTACAAGGAACAGCTTCTTCCAGAGGGATATGTGCTGCTGACTGAGAAGGGAACCAGACTTACCAAGGACGCCATGTACCATTTTAGTCAGATGCTTAGCATGGGAGATTATAAGATAGTATATTCAGATAATGATGAATACTCTATGTCAGAGGGCAGGATTAGCTATGAAAGACCAAGCTTTAAGCCAGACTATAATTTGGACCTTTTAAGAGGCTATAACTATATAGGAGATACATTTGTGGTGTCTAGGGAGCTGCTTAGAGAGTGTGGGCTTTTAGATAAGCAGTTAACCAGAACAGATAAGCATAATATTTTACTTGTGGCAGCAGAGAAGAATGTGGGGGTAGCTCATATTCCTCAGATTCTATACCATGAGAAAAAGGATAATACAGACAAAGAAGCCTATGACATAGATAATGGCAGGGAGCTGCTTCAGGCTCACTATGACAGGCTGGGAATAAAGGCAAGGGTTGAGGCTATTTCAGAGGCTAAGACTATGGAGAGTACTCTTGATACCGGTTATTACAGAACCATTTACAATGTAACAGGGAATCCAAAGGTGTCCATCATTATTCCTAACAAGGACCACATTCAGGATTTGGACAAATGTATAGCCAGTATCTGTAAAAAGGGTGGCTATGATAATTACGAGATAATTATCGTGGAGAATAACAGCGAGAAACAGGAAACCTTCAAGTATTACAAGACCTTGGAGGGCAAGGATAATATAAGGGTTATTACCTGGGATAGGGAGTTTAACTATTCAGCTATTAACAATTACGGAGTGGAGCACTCTGCTGGAGAGTATATTCTTCTTATGAACAACGACACTGAGATAATCAGTCAGGATGCCATAAAGCAGCTTCTTGGCTGCTGTCAGAGAGATGATGTGGGAGCTGTAGGTGGAAGGCTATATTATGAGGATGGAACCATCCAGCACGCAGGTGTAGTAATAGGTCTTGGCGGAATAGCAGGACATCTCTTTGCAGGACAGGAAGAAAAATGTGGCATACATCAGGGAAGAAGCCTTGTGGCCTGTGACTATAGCGCAGTGACAGCTGCCTGTCTTATGGTTAGCAGGAAGGACTACCTGAAGGTGGAAGGCCTGGATACAGAATTTAAGGTGGCCTTCAATGATGTAGACTTTTGCTTAAAGCTTAGGGAGCTGGGAAAGCTTGTGGTGTATAATCCGGAGGTTAGATTATATCACTATGAGTCGAAGTCCAGAGGCTCGGAGGACACTCCGGGAAGAATGGACCGATTCTTAGGAGAGATAGAGAGATTTATGCATAAGTGGCCAAAGCTAATTAAAGACGGGGATCCTTATTACAACAGGAACTTAGCTTTGGACAAAACAAATTATGAGATTAAATACTAATGATTTATAGATTATAAGGAGAAATGAAATGTCTATATTGACAATATTTTACACAATTTTAATAGGGCCGCTTCAGCTGCTTTTTGAAGTGATATTTACCATGGCCAACAATGTGCTGGATAATCCGGGATTGTCGGTTATAGTGCTAAGTATTCTTATGAATATTTTGGTGCTTCCACTATATAGAAGAGCTGACGCCATGCAGGAAGCGGCCAGGGATATGGATTTGAAATTAGCTCCCGGAGTAAAGCACATTAAGAGGATCTTTACAGGGGAAACCAGGATGATGATTCTCCAAACCTATTACAGACAAAACAGCTACAAGCCTACGGACACACTAAAGGGCTCTGTGTCCTTACTTTTAGAGATACCGTTCTTCATAGCGGCATACCAATTTCTAGCTCATGCAGGTGCCTTTGAGGGAGAAGGCTTTGGACCAATTAAGGACTTAGGGGTGGCTGATGGACTAATAAATATAGGTGGAATTACCATTAACCTGTTACCTATACTTATGACTACCATCAATGTAATATCAAGCACCATATATCTTAAAGGCTTTCCAGCGAAGACAAAGGTGCAGCTATATGCCATGAGCTTGTTCTTCCTGGTGTTTTTATATACTTCACCGGCAGGACTGGTATTCTACTGGACCCTTAATAATTTGTTCTCTCTGGGGAAAACTATAATTCTAAAGCTAAAAAACCCTATGAGAGGTCTGGAAATATTGCTATACCTTATAGAGGTAATAGCCGTTGGGGCTGGTGTAGTATGTGAGGAGTCCGCCACCGGCAAGAAGGATTTGCTAATACTTGGACTTGGACTTTTGCTTACAACTGTTCTTATCTTTAGACTTGTCAGGAAGAAGCAGGGTGAGGATCTAAAGGAGCAGGAGGAGATTATTTGCAGTGACAATAAGCTGTTTACTACAGCAACAACTCTTCTGACAGTGCTAATAGGAGGTCTTATACCTTCCGCATTAATTGCATCCTCCCCACAGGAATTTGTGGATGGGGTAAGCCTATATAATCCACTGTGGTATATAGTGTACTCCCTTTGCATGGCAGCAGGAACCTTCCTGATATGGATCAGAGTGTTTTACGGCTTGGCAGGACCTAAGGGAAAGAAAAAATATGAGATGCTACTTCTTATTATGTGTCCGGTTGCCATAGCTGATTACATGTTCTTCGGAACAAAGCTAGGAATATTATCAGCAAGCTTAAAATATGAAAATGGATTATCTCACGGAATAGTTGAGATAATAATAAATATAGTGGCAGTAATTGCCGTAGCATATATATTTGCGTTAGTAGCAAAAAAGTGGAAGAAGCCACTAAAAAGCATAATGCTAGTGGTTACAATAGCGCTGCTTGGAATGTGTACCATTAACGCAGTTAAGATTAACACCTCCGTAGTTAGGGCTAAGGAGCAGCTTGAAGCCTTCGGCGAGGAGGACCCACATTTTACCCTTAGCAAGGAGGGAAAAAATGTGGTAGTAATAATGTTGGACAGAGCACTAGGCTTTCAGGTGCCGTATTTATTTGCAGAGAGGCCTGAATTATATGATAGATTTGATGGCTTTACCTATTATGAGAATACCATTTCCTTTTCCAGCGCCACCAACTATGCAGCACCAGCTTTGTTTGGAGGATATGAGTATACACCAATTGAGATGAATAAGAGGGAGGAGGAATCCTTAGTGTCAAAGCACAACGAGGCCTTAAAGGTAATGCCGGTTATGTTCTATGAGGAGGGCTATGAGGTTACAGTGTGCGACGCACCATATGCAAACTATCAGTGGATTCCTGACTTATCCATATATGATGAATACGAAGGAATCAACACCTATATAACTGAGGGAAAGTTCGGTGAGTCCTCCACTAAGGGAATGGATAAGGAAAGCCTTCAGAAGAAATTCTTTGGATACAGTGTAATGAAGGCTAGCCCACTTTTGGTTCAGGGTATGCTTTATAACTCTGGAGGCTACAATCTTACCTCAAAGGAAGCAGGATATTCTGGACAGGTATTAGAGGGAACAACAAGAGCCTCGGGAATCAGCCAGAAATTCATGGATGCTTACAATGTACTGGTTAATCTTCCGGCTATAACGGTAATAGATGAGGGTAATACTGATACATTTATGATGATGTGTAACAACACAACTCACGAGCCTATGCTTCTTCAAAAGCCGGACTACACTGTGTCTGGGTATGTGGACAACACTGGGTATGACAATCCGGCCAGCTTAACAGTTAATGGAAAAACCATTAATTTATCCACAGACGAGCAGGTATATCATTACCACACCAATATGGCGGCGCTGCTTCAAATTGGGAATTGGCTTGACTATTTGAGGGCAAATGGTGTATATGATAATACTAGAATAATAATTGTGTCAGATCATGGAAGCGCCATAAAGCAGGTGGATGAGATGATATTTAGTGAGGATTCAGGACACGATGTTGAAGCCTATTATCCACTTCTTATGGTTAAGGACTTTAATGCTAAGGGCTTTAAGGTATCAGATGAGTTTATGACCAATGGAGATGTGCCTACTATGGCAGTTGAGGGACTAATAGATAACCCTACCAATCCATTTACAGGGAAAGCCATAGACAATAGTGAAAAAACAGCTCACAGGCAATACATATCTATAGCAAGGGTATGGCAGGTGGAGGAGAACCATGGAAATACCTACCTAGCTACTAATTGGTACTCCGTGGAGGAGAATATATGGGATAAGGAAAACTGGACCTATATAGATGAGGTTACCACCATACCATCTGAGGCAAGATAATGATAAATAAATTTATATACAAGAGGAGAGAACAACATGTTACTTTATATTGATCCAGGAACAGGAAGTATGCTTTTTACAGTGCTGATAGGTGTAATAGGTGCAGCCTTTTACTCACTTAAGATGCTTATATTAAAGCTGAAATTTGCAGTAAGCGGAGGCAAGGTTAAGGCCAATGATGAGAAGCTGCCATTGGTAATATTCTCAGATGACAGAAGATATTGGTCTATATTTGACCCTATATGTAAGGAGCTTGATAAGAGGGGTATGAAGGTGGTTTACATGACTATGTCAGAGGATGACCCTGCTTTAGATAATCCATATGAGAATGTGGAGGGACAGTTTATAGGTAGTGGTAACAAGGCATTTGCCAAGCTAAACTTCCTTAGGGCAAATATAGTGCTTTCCACAACACCAGGACTGGATGTATATCAGTGGAAGCGTTCAAAGGATGTAGATTACTATGTTCACATTCCTCATGCAGCCAGTGACATAACTCTCTATAGAATGTTCGGTATAGATTACTATGATTCCATACTTTTATCAGGTGAATATCAGGTGGAGGATATTCGTGATTTGGAGAAGCTTAGAAATCTGCCTGAGAAGGAGCTTTATAAGATAGGTATTCCATATATGGATGTTATGGCGGAAAGATTCGCCAAGGAGGGTCCGGCTCCAGACCACGAGAGAACAGTACTTCTTGCACCAACCTGGGGACAGAGCGGAATATTTAGTGTTTATGGTGACAAGATATTAGATGCTCTTATTAAGACAGGCTACCATGTAGTTGTAAGACCTCATCCACAGTCATTTACCAGTGAGAAGGAGATGCTTGATGACCTTATGGCAAAGTACCCTGAGTCTGACAAGCTGGAGTGGAATAGAGACAGAGATAACTTCGATGTGCTCCGTCGCTCAGATATACTTATAACAGACTTTTCCGGTGTAATATTTGACTTTACACTTATATATGACAAGCCAATTATCTACACTGACCCTAAGTTTGATGTAAGCTACAGTGATGCATGGTGGTTAGATGAAAGAGTGTGGACTGCAGGTGCCCTTCCAAAGCTAGGTAGAGAGCTTAAGAAGGACAATATGGAGAACATTAAGGAATTAATCGACGAATGTATAACAGATCCTTCCTATGCTGAAGGACGTAAGAAGGTTATAGAGGAAACCTGGGAGTTCAAGGGAGAGGGAACTGAAAGAACAGTAGATTACCTTATGAAGAAGTATGAGGAGCTAACAGCTAAAGAGGAGAAGTAAAAATGTCACTATTCGATATAGTATACACCATATTAATCGGTCCTCTGCAGCTGATATTCGAGGTAATATATGCGGTGGCTAACCGATTTATAGGACATCCGGGACTTGCTATTATAGTTCTAAGTCTTATAATGAATTTTCTGGTACTACCTCTGTATAGAAGAGCGGACGCTATGCAGGAAGAGGCCAGAGATATAGATTTAAAGCTTCAAAGGGGCGTAAAGCACATTAAGAAGACCTTCTCCGGAGACCAGAGAATGATGACACTGCAGGCTTATTATCGCCAGAATAACTATAAGCCTACAGATGCACTAAATGGCTCAGTATCACTTCTTCTGGAGATACCATTTTTCATGGCGGCATATCAGTTCCTGGCACACCTTAATATACTTAAGGGAGTGTCATTAGGACCTATAACCGACCTTGGTGCGCCGGATGGTCTTATAGTAATAGGCGGACTTAACATTAATTTACTGCCTATACTTATGACAGCTATAAATGTAATATCAAGTACAATATATCTAAAGGGCTTCCCAGTGAAGACAAAGGTGCAGCTCTATGCCATGAGTGCCTTCTTCCTGGTATTCCTTTATACATCACCGGCGGGTCTTGTATTCTACTGGACCTTAAACAACCTGTTTTCGCTGGCCAAGACTATATTCTACAAGCTTAAAAACCCTCGATTGGTGCTGGGAATATTATTCTCGGTAGTGGGTATTGTAATAGGTGGATATGGACTTTTCATATACGATAATCCATCTATTAGAAGAAAGCTGTTTGTAATAGCTCTAGGAGTGGTGTTGCAGGCACCGATTGTGCTGTATGCACTTAAGTGTAAGATGAAGGTTAAGGAGAAGGACAAGAAGGAAGCAAGCTTCGATAAGGGATTTTTCTTGGCAGGAGCAATGGTGCTTACAGTGCTTGTAGGTGGACTTATTCCTTCAGCAGTATTAGCTGCATCCCCACAGGAGTTCGTGGATGTAACCAATTATTATAATCCGTTGTGGTATATGGTATATGCCCTATGTCTTGCGGCAGGAACCTTCCTGGTATGGGTGAG
The DNA here is from genome assembly GCA_045543915.1 of Wujia sp. Classification (GTDB taxonomy): domain Bacteria; phylum Bacillota; class Clostridia; order Lachnospirales; family Lachnospiraceae; genus Coprococcus_C. Next base: position 13,275 of record JAZPXZ010000083.1, on the reverse strand, counting down.
AGTATTCTACTGGCTGGCAAGTCCGGGAGGAAAAGCATTCTTCGACAAGTTAATATGGATTGCTTGCGGAGTTATGATGGTAAACTACCTGTTCTTCGGCACAAAGCTGGGAATCCTGTCAAATAGCCTTCAGTTTGAGAAGGGACTTATCTTCTCTAACAAGGAGCTTATGATAAATGCTGTTGTTATGGTGGCAGTAATAGGAGCTATGTTCTTTATTGTTTCAAAGTGGAAGAAACCACTTAAGAGCATACTTACTATATTGGTTATAGCCTTGGTGGGAATGTCAGTTATGAATGTATCCAAGGTGCAAAAATCAGTAGCTCGAGCTCAGGACCAGATAGAGACTCTCAGAGAAGAGGTGCCACATTTTGCACTGAGTAAGGAAGGCAAGAATGTAGTGGTAATTATGCTGGATAGAGCACTTGGATTCCAGATACCATATATATTTAATGAGAAGCCGGAGCTAAAGGAACAATTTGACGGATTCACTCATTATTCAAATGTTATATCTATGGGTGGTGTAACTAACCTTGGAGCACCAGCATTGTTCGGTGGCTATGAGTACACACCACTGGAGATGAACAAAAGGGATACAGAGCCTCTTGTAGATAAGCATAATGAGGCGCTTAAGGTTATGCCTGTATTGTTCCATGAAAATGGCTATGAGGTTACAGTTTGTGATCCTCCATATGCAAACTATCAGTGGGTGCCAGACCTTTCCATATATGATGAGTACCCAGATATTAATACCTATGTAACAGATGGCTACTTCACAGACACAGAGGGAGCGGACACTAAGAGAGATAGGGTCAAGAGAAATTTCTTCTGCTACAGTATAATGAAAACTATGCCTGTATTTGCTCAGGATATGATATATAACTATGGAGATTATAACTATGCTGATAAGTCAGAGGGATTTGTGTTTACAGGCCATGTGGTTCAAAGCACAACGGTGGCTGACGGTTTAGCATATCCATTTATAAATGCATATAATGTGCTGGTGAATATGCCTAGTTTGACTTGGATAGAGGAGGGAGAGGCTAACACCTTTATGATGATGTGCAACAACCTGACTCATGAGCAGACCCTGCTTCAAAAGCCGGATTACACACCAGCTATGCATGTAGACAACACTGCATATGAGGCAGCTAATCCTATGGTATATGAGATAGATGGTGTTAACATGGATATGATTTCAGAACAGCAGGTTAGACATTATCATGTAAATATGGCAGCTATGCTACTGCTAGGAGAATGGTTTGACTACCTGAGAGAGCAGGGAGTGTACGACAACACCAGAATAATCCTTGTGGCAGACCATGGAAAACCAACCTGCCAGTTCGATGAGTTCCTACTTTCGGAGGAGTATGGAGAAACAAGTGATGCAACCTTGTACTATCCACTTCTTATGGTAAAGGATTTTGATAGCGAGGGCTTTAACACATCAGATGAATTTATGACAAATGGTGATGTGCCAACACTGGCAACCAGCGGATTAATTGAGAACCCAACAAATCCATTTACCGGTAATGCAATTAACAGCAACCGAAAGAATGAAGGAGAAATGTATGTAACTACTTCTCTGGACTGGGAGATAGATAAGAATAACGGAAACCAGTTTAATCCTTCTACCTGGTATAAGGTAAAGGATAACATCTGGGAAAAGGAAAACTGGACCTATATAGATGAGGTGACTACTATACCGTCAGAGGTAAAGTAGGTAGCCTGAAAGGAGAAACTTGAGATGTCATTGTTTGATATAATATATACTATATTGATTGGACCATTGCAGCTGATATTCGAGGTAATATATGCAGTGGCTAATCGATTCATAGGACATCCGGGACTTGCAATTATAGTCCTTAGCCTTATAATGAACTTTCTGGTACTCCCCCTGTACAGAAGAGCAGACGCCATGCAGGAGGAAGCCAGAGATATGGATCTAAAGCTGTCAAGGGGCGTAAAGCACATTAAGAAGACATTCACCGGAGACGAGAGAATGATGATACTGCAGGCTTATTATCGTCAGAACAACTATAAGCCTACGGATGCCTTAAATGGCTCAGTATCTCTTCTTCTGGAGATACCATTCTTCATGGCAGCTTATCAGTTCTTGGCCCACCTTAATATACTTAAGGGAGTGTCCCTGGGACCTATAACTGATCTTGGTGCGCCGGATGGACTTATAGTAATAGGTGGACTTACCATTAACCTGTTGCCTATACTTATGACAACCATAAATGTAATATCAAGTACAATATACCTAAAGGGCTTCCCAGTGAAGACAAAGGTACAGCTTTATGCCATGAGTGCCTTCTTCCTGGTGTTCCTTTATACATCACCGGCAGGCTTGGTATTCTACTGGACCTTGAACAACCTGTTCTCACTGGTGAAGACAATATTCTACAAGCTTAAAAACCCTAGATTGGTGCTTGGAATATTGTTCTCTATAGTGGGTATTGTAATAGGTGGATATGGACTTTTCGTATACGATAATCCATCTATTAGACGAGAGCTGTTTGTAATAGGACTTGGTGTGGCATTGCAGGCGCCGATTGTGATGTATGCACTTAAGGGTAAGGTGAAGGTTAGGGAGAAGAAGAGCAAGGAAGTTAGCTTTGATAAGAACTTCTTCTTGGTAGGAACAATGGTGCTTACTGTATTAGTAGGTGCACTTATTCCGTCAGCACTTCTTGCTGCGTCACCACAGGAGTTTGTAGATGTAACCAATTATTATAATCCACTGTGGTATATGGTCTATGCTTTGTGCTTGGCTGTAGGTACATTTTTGGTTTGGATTAGAGTTTTCTACTGGCTGGCAAGTCCGGGAGGAAAGGCCTTCTTCGACAAGCTTATATGGATAGCTTGCGGTGTGATGAGTGTGAATTATCTGTTCTTCGGAACTGAGCTTGGAACTATATCGGCTAATTTACAGTTTGAGAATGGTTTGGTATTTAGCAAGGGGGAATTAATTGCTAATACATTAATAGTATTAGCTGTGGCAGCCTTGTTGTACCTGATAATTTCCAAATTCAAAAAGCCAGTAAAAAGTGTACTTGCAATTTTGGTTATTGCAATGATAGGTATGTCGGTTATGAATGTAACCAAAATACAAAAATCTGTAGCTCAGGTTGAAAAGCAGGCAGAAGAATTAAAGGAACAGGTACCGCATTTTACCCTTAGTAAGGAAGGGAAGAATGTTATAGTTATAATGCTTGATAGAGCGTTAGGTCAGCAGGTTCCATATATATTCAATGAAAGACCGGAGCTAAAGGAACAATTTGATGGATTTACTTACTATTCCAATACCATATCTTTCGGAGGTATAACAAATCTAGGTTCGCCAGCATTGTTTGGTGGATATGAGTATACACCGGTAGAGATGAACAAGAGAGATACTGAGCTTTTGGTGGACAAGCACAATGAAGCACTTAAGGTAATGCCTGTTATGTTCAATGAAAATGGATATGATGTAACTGTGTGTGATGTCCCATATGCAAATTACCAGTGGGTGCCAGATCTTTCAATATATGATGAATATCCGGAGATTAATACTTATGTGACTGAGGGATATTTTAGCGATGCTTCAAGCATGGAAAGCGAGCAAACAACCGTAAGAAGAAACTTTTTCTGCTATAGCATAATGAAGACTATGCCGATTTTTGCTCAGGATATTTTATACAATAATGGAAAGTATAACTATGCAGACGAGAAGAAGGAGAAAGAGGAGTTTGTATATTCCACACATGTAATACAAGGAACTACCGTTTCAGAAGGTGTGACAGCTGCTTTTATGAATCCTTATAATGTGCTGACTAACATGTCTACTATGACATATATAGATGAGGGATCTAGTAATAACTTCCTTATGATGTGTAACAATATGACACATGAGCCTATGCTTCTTAGTGAGCCGGAATATGTGCCGGCACAAAATGTTGATAACACTGAATATGATGCTGCCCATACGGAACGATTTACCGTAGATGGAGTTACTCTGAAGATGGAAAATGAAAATCAGGTTAAGCATTACCATACCAATATGGCAGCCATGATTCAGCTAGGTATATGGTTAGACTATCTTAAGGAAAATGATGTATATGACAATACAAGAATAATTATAGTGGCAGACCACGGTAGAGCATTGCATCAATTCGAGGCTTTGGAAATTGAGCCAGATGAACCTCTAAAGAACGAATTATATCAACCAGAGGGAATTTCCCCATTTAATGTAGAATTGTATTATCCATTGCTGATGGTAAAGGATTTTGGTAGTGAGGGATTTGAAACCTCAGATGAGTTTATGACTAATGGAGATGTACCTACATTAGCCACAAATGGAGTTATAGAGAATCCTACAAATCCATTTACAGGCAAGGCTATTAATAACGATGAAAAGACAGCACATGACCAGTATATAACAACATCATTACACTGGCAGGTGGAGCTTAACAATGGTACTACATTTACACCGTCCACATGGTTTTCGGTAAAGGACAATATTTGGAATAAAGAAAACTGGACATATATAGACGAGGTTGTAACAATACCACCTGGAATGGAATAAATAATGCCGAGGCAACTATGTTTAATCATGGTTGCCTCGGTTTTGTTAATTTATAAAAAATGTAATGAAATTAAAATTATGAAAAATACTGGAGAATTTCAATGTGAAATTGCAATTCCATCGTAATAGTTGTATAATATAATGGATTATGTAGGATTGTGGGTACAAACATAAAATAATAGGAAAAATAAGGAGAATTGAGATATGATAAATGCAATACCCAGTTTAATATTAGCATTTGTTTTTCTAGGCATAGTACCAATTCTTCTAGGAAATACCATTTGCGGAATAGCGAAGCTTGATATAAGATTAAGCAACAGCTATGTGATAGGTTATGTAGGGCTGTGGGCCTTGTTTCAGCTGGTGACGGTTCCGTTGGTATTATTAAAGCAAAGCTTTATGATTGTTGTAGCCATAATATCCGTAGTGGTTGTTGCTTTAGTGATTTATGGAATAAAAAAGAAGTATTATAGCTTTAAGCTACCTGGGTTTAGAGGAATAGGTGACAAGGTAGCATTCACTGTGATGTGTATAGCTATAGTAGCGTTGCTTGTTGTTACGGCAATTCTGCAACATACAGATGCAGATGATTCCAGATTCGTTGTAAATGCGGTGGACATAGTTAGAACAAATAAGATGTTTCTTACCAACCCAGCAACAGGAGAAGCCATATCACACTGGGAGGGAGAGCTTGTTAAGGATATAACATCTCCATGGGCAGTGTTTATAGCGTATTGTGCTAAGGTAACTGATATTCATGCCACAATTATGGCACACACCGTTCTTCAATTGGTGCTTACATTTATTCTGTGTTTGGTCTACTGGATGCTCTCGGAGGTATTCTTCAAGGAGGATATAAGCAGTAGAAGTATATTTGTGGTGTTAGCATTGCTTATAAATGTATACGGACATTATTCGGTGTACAGTGCAGAAACCTTTGCCATTACCAGAATATGGCAGGGTAAGGCGGTTGTGGCAAGTATAGGAATACCGCTGGTGTATCTGGTTAGTATGTGGATATATGATGATCATAAAAACAAGGCAAATTATGTTATGCTTTTTATGGTGACAATGGCTATGTGTCTGATGTCAGGAATGGGCATTATCATAGGAGCTATAATGGTAGGATGCATAAGTGTGGTATATGGAGTTGCTAAGAAGGATGCGAGGGTGTTTGCCTATATAATTTGTTCAGCAGTTCCGTGCGCTTTATATTACGGAGTTAATTGCTTGTGTGGTTAGGGTGTTATAAATTTTATTTATTACGATGAGGGATGAATATGTTAGAGAAGAAGACGGGTATAAGTAAACATCTGGATTTTTTTGTAATTGATATTTTGTGTGTTGAGATTGCATATTTATTTGCTTATTATATAAGATTGGGTCATGAGGGAAGTGTTCCTGGTGATTATGGCATGATGAATATTATAGTAATTTTGGCACATATTGCAATTGTGTTCTGGACAGAGTGTTATTCGGGGATTTTGAGGAGAGGATTGCTTAAAGAGGCAAAAAATATAATAGTTCATAATTTTGGAATATTGGCAATTGTTATAATTGTTTTATTTTTTATAAAGCAATCAGTACTATATTCGAGAGCTTTATTTGTGATATTTGTTTGTATTAATGCAATATTGATGATGATATTTAGATGCATCAGAAAGTGTATAATATTTAAGCAAAACAAGACCACAAAAAGAAAGAAAAATATGCTAGTTATAGCAAGTTCAGACAATGTATCAGATATTGTGGAGGATCTTATTAATCTTAATTATGGTGCTTATGCCATACTTGGTGCAGTTGTGATAAACGAAAACAAAGTCGGTGAAAGCATAGGAAAAGTACCGGTAGTTGCCAATTTTGATAATATGTATAATTATGTCAAAGAAAATGTTATCGATGAGGTATTTATTGAATCTACAAATCAGGATTTGACAGAGATAACAAACACATTTTTAACTATGGGTGTTGTAGTGCATGTAAGTTTAAATAATTTTGTGTCCAGTGTACCTAATGTTGTTTTGGAAAAGATTAACAATCATATGGTGATAACAACAAGCATAAATCTCATGTCTTTCAAACAGAAGGTAATAAAGAGATTGATAGACATATGTGCTGCAATTCCAGGTATTATAATAATGGCTATATTATTCGTAATATTCGCACCTATAATTTATATTCAATCTCCAGGGCCAATCTTCTTCAAACAGGTTCGTATAGGTAAGAATGGTAGAAGATTTAAGATGTATAAATTCCGTTCTATGTATATGGATGCCGAAGAACGCAAAAAGGAGCTTATGGAGAAGAATAAGATGTCGGGCCTTATGTTTAAGATGGATGATGATCCAAGAATCACTCCTATAGGCAAATTTATGAGAAAGACTAGCATAGATGAGTTTCCTCAGTTCATCAATATCCTAAAAGGGGATATGAGCCTAGTGGGAACAAGACCGCCAACTGAGGATGAGTATAATCAGTATGAACTTCATCACAAGAGTAGATTGGCTATTAAGCCAGGACTTACAGGAATGTGGCAGGTATCTGGTAGAAGCGATATCACAGATTTTGAAGAGGTAGTACGATTAGATAATGAGTATATTAGAAAGTTTAGTATTGGTTTAGATATAAAGATATTGTTTAAGACAGTAGGAACTGTACTCTTTAGAAAGGGTTCAGTATAATTCCAAAATTATAAAGGAGATACTATGGATAAGAAATATTGTATAGCGGTTGCCGGAACTGGATATGTAGGACTTTCAAACGCAATTCTTATGGCTCAGAACCATAAGGTGTATGCAGTTGATATTATACCTGAGAAGGTTGATATGATTAATAATAGAAAGTCTCCTATAGTTGACAAAGAGATAGAGGATTATTTGGCTAACAAGAACTTGGATTTAACAGCTACTATGGATGCTGAACTTGCATATAGCCATGCGGATTTTGTTGTAATTGCTGCACCTACAAATTATGATTCACAGAAGAATTACTTTGATACTTCTGCTGTGGAGACAGTAATTAAGCTGGTTATGAAGTATAACAAGGATGCAATAATGGTGATTAAATCTACCATTCCAGTAGGCTTCACAAGGTCTATCAGAGAGAAGCTTGGATGTGAGAATATTTTATTTAGCCCAGAATTCTTAAGAGAGGGTAAGGCATTATATGACAATCTCTATCCGTCTCGTATAATAGTTGGAACAGATTTGGATAATGAGCGTCTTGTTGAAGCAGCAGAAACATTTGCACTACTTTTAAAGCAAGGAGCAATTAAGGAAGATATAGAAACCTTATTTATGGGTTATACGGAGGCAGAAGCGGTTAAGCTTTTTGCTAACACATATCTGGCGTTAAGAGTAAGCTATTTTAATGAACTGGATACCTATGCGGAGATGAAGGGACTTGACACTCAGCAGATAATCAAGGGAGTATGCTTAGATCCTAGAATTGGTGATAATTATAATAATCCTTCATTTGGTTATGGTGGATACTGTCTGCCTAAGGACACAAAACAGCTTTTAGCTAATTATCAGGATGTGCCGGAAAACCTTATTGAAGCAATAGTAGAATCTAATAGAACCAGAAAGGATTTTATAGCTGATAGAGTTCTACAAAAGGCAGGCTATTATGGTTATGACGAAGACAATGAATTCTCAAGAAGCAAAGAAACACCAGTTGTAGTAGGAGTGTACAGACTTACTATGAAGGCAAATTCAGATAATTTCCGTCAAAGTAGTATACAAGGTGTAATGAAGAGAATTAAGGCTAAGGGAGCTATCGTTGTAATTTACGAGCCAACTCTTAAGGATGGAGAAACATTCTTCGGTAGTGAAGTAATTAATGATTTAGAAATATTTAAGGCAAAATGTGATGTTATTATTGCTAACAGATATGACCAATGTCTTGATAGTGTAAAGGACAAGATTTATACAAGAGATATATTCCAGAGAGATTAGTATTTAGAGGATGTTTCAATGAAAAATGGAAGAAAGAAACTTTGCTTTGCAGCATCTTCAGGTGGGCATTATGAGCAATTATTAATGCTTAGACCATTGATGGAGCAATATGACAGCTTTATAGTAACTGAAAAAACAAAATATGTGGCAGAGGTTAGTGGAATAAATTCTTATTATCTGAAGCAGGTTAACAGAAGAGAGAAGACTTTTATATTTAGTCTTATAGTTAATGGTTTTAAATCCCTAGGAATTATGATTAAGGAAAAGCCGGATGTGGTGATTTGCACAGGAGTGCTGGCGATGATACCACTATGCTTATTAGCTAAGTTGTTCAAGAAAAAATTAATCTATATTGAATCCTTTGCAAAGGTTACATCTCCAACTGAAAGTGGAAAACTGCTGTACAAATATGCAGACCAGTTTTATGTACAGTGGGAGAGTATGAAAGAAATATACCCTAACGCCATATATGTGGGCGGAATATACTAAAATGAAAGGTATTGCTATGATTTTTGTTACACTTGGTTCCCAGAAATTTCAGTTTAATCGTTTGTTGAAAAAACTGGATGAGCTTGTTGAAAGAAAAATAATTACAGAGAAGATATATGCACAAATTGGTGCTAGTGATTATGTTCCTAAACATTATGAGTATAAAGATTTTCTTAATCGTAATGAATTCGAAGATAAAACAAGAGAATGTGATTTGTTCATTACACATGGTGGAACAGGAGCAATTATAGGAGCCGTTAAAAAAGGCAAGAAAGTTATAGCAGTCCCAAGACTTGCAAAATATGGTGAGCATGTGGATGATCATCAGCTACAGCTTTTGGAACAGTTTCAGGATATGAACATTATAGAAACTTGTGTGGACTTAGATGAGCTAGAGGATAAGTATAATAGTATACAGGATATTCAAATGGTTCCATATGTGTCGAATACACAAAGTGTTATAGATAGTATTATTAAATATATAGAATCAGAATCATAAAGGATAAGTGGCTATGAAGGTATTGATGATAGGAAATAATCCGAAAGTTAAGGGTGGAATAACTACTGTTATATCTCAATTAATGGAGCATGATTGGGAACAAGAAGATATTCATATGAAGTTTCTTCCAACCTATGTTGATAAGAATGCCATTCTTAAGTTAATGTATTTTGCAGTTGCATATATAAAGATTATGTGGCAGATGATAATTAATAAACCAGATGTTGCTCATATTCATATGTCGTATAAGGGTAGCTTTACTAGAAAATATATGATTCATAAATTATGTAGATGCTTTAAGGTGAAAGATGTTATTCATCTCCACGGTTCAGAGTTTAAAATGTGGTACGATAATAATCCTAACAAGCAATCCAAGATACGAAGATTGTTAAGAGAGGCATCTGCATTTATTGTGCTTGGAGATGAGTGGGCTAAGAGAATTAGCGATATAGAGCCAAGTACAAATATTATAATTGTAAACAACACAGTAGCTATACCCGATAGTAAAACTCAGTGGTCAAAGAATCCGTTCAAGGTATTATTTTTAGGAGTTCTTATTCAAAGAAAGGGTGTTAGTGATTTACTTGATGCGATAAATTTGCTAAAAAAGGAAATACCATTGGACAATGTGGAATTTGATATAGCCGGAAGTGGTCAGGAAGAGTCGAACTTGAGGGAGAAGTGTACTGGACTTAAGCTAGATGACTGTGTAAAGTTTTTAGGATGGACTGATGGAGATAAGAAGGTTGAACTGTTAAAGGATAGCCAGCTTATGGTTCTTCCGTCCTATAACGAAGGCCTTCCTATGGCGGTGCTAGAGGCTATGAGCTATGGTTTGCCGATAGTAGCAACAAATGTTGGAGACATACCACTGGTTGTTAAGGAAGGTATTAATGGAGGTATAATAAATCCAGGAGATATCACTGGATTAAAAGATGCCCTAAAGAAGATTATATGTTTAGGAAAGGAAGACTGGCAGTTATATAGTAATCGCTCTAGAGAAATAATAGAGAGTTCCTTTAATGATAAGAATTACTATGGGCAGATTGCAAAAGCATATAGGGAGTCAAAGTAATGAAGAAGATAGGTTTATGTGTCTGTTATGACACTAAGAATTTTGGTAGTCAGTTGCAGGTACTGGCGACACAAAAAGCAGTTGAAGAATTAGGGTATGATTATGAAGTCATCAGATATAAGAAGAAGATGACTCCTGTTTTTGTGCTACAATCTTTACCTAGATTATTTAATCCATATTTTGTTAAGGGAAAAATAAGAAATATTAAAAGGAAGAAGGCAATCAAAAAACACGAGGATATTGCTAAACAAGTAAGGGTTCGTAACAAGAGATTCGATAAGTTTGTGGACAAATATTTCTTGAAGCTGTCAACACCATATGTGGGTTATGATGCTCTTAGAGAAAATGCAAAAAAATACGATGGAGTACTTACAGGAAGTGACCAGCTGTGGTTACCAGGAAATCTTGGAAGCCATTTTTACACTCAGGAATTTGTTCCTGAGAATATAAATAAGGTGGCATATGCTACAAGCTTTGGTGTAGGAAGTATTCCGTGGTATCAGAAAAATCGTACAAAAAAATATCTTAATAGATTTCAGCACCTCAGCTCTAGAGAACTGCAGGGTTCAAAGATAATTAAAGAACTTACAGGTAGAGAAAGTGTGACAGTTGCAGACCCAACATTATTGTTCTCGGGTGAGGAGTGGCTTAATTATATTCCCAATAAAGCAGTTGTAGAAGGTAAATATATATTCTGCTATTTTCTGGGAGATAATCCAAAGCATAGGGAAATATCAGAGGAATTGAAAGCTAAAACAGGATTTGATATTGTAACAATACCTTTCTTGGACAATTTTGTTGAGAAAGATACTACTTTCGGTGATAAGCCTTTATATGATGTTGATGCAGCGGATTTTGTTAATCTTATTCGAAATGCAGAATACATTCTCACAGATTCCTTCCACGGAAGTGTGTTCTCTATCCTTAATCACAAGAAGTTTGTAACCTTTAACAGATTTATGGATGAAAGCAAGGATTCCAGAAATTCAAGAATAGATAGTTTGTGTAGTTTATTAGGATTATCTGAACGAAGGTTTAAAAAGGATATTTATGAGACAGTAAAAAAAGATATTGATTATGAAATTGTGGAACAGAAGGTTAATAAGTTGAGAGCGGATTCTAAGAAGTATTTATGTGATGCGCTTAGAGGGAGCGATAAATAATGATTCATATAGAAGAAAAAACTAAATGTTGTGGGTGTACGGCGTGTGCTAGTATTTGCCCTAAAAAGTGTATATCTATGAAGCTTGATGAAGAAGGATTTTTATACCCTGAGGTTGATGAAAGTTTATGCGTTGATTGTGGACTGTGTGAGAAGGTGTGTCCGGTTATAGAACCAGCAGAGGCTGTAGATACCTCTACTAAAGCTGTGGCAGTACAGCTCAAAGATGATAAGGCCTTGTATGAAAGTGCATCAGGTGGATTTTTTACTGCCATATGCGACTATGTTATAAATAATGATGGATTTGTGTGTGGGGCTTCATATGATGAAGACTTTAATGTAAGACATTGTTTGGTGTCTTCTATGGATGAGTGTAAAGGCTTTAGGGGTTCAAAATATGTTCAAAGTGAGTTGGGAGATATATTTCCAAGAATAAAAAAAGCTTTACAACAAGATAAGTTGGTTTGTTTTTCTGGAATGCCATGTCAGGTTTCAGGCTTGAAGAAATATTTGGGACAGGAGTATGAAAAGTTAATTACTATAGATTTGGTGTGTGCAGGAGTGCCATCACCTAAGCTATGGCGGGCATATTTGGATAAACAGGAAAAAATATATGGTTCAAAGATTAAATACGCTAATTTTAGGAATAAAACATACGGATATCAGTGTAGTACGTTGAAGCTAGAGTTCGAAAATGGCAAAGTATATTCCAAGAGTGGTCGTATAGATCCAATGATGAAATTTTTTGTTAGTGGAATAGCAAAGAGACCATCATGTTATGAATGTGTATTTAAGGGAGTGGAACGATGTAGTGATTTTACTCTTTTTGATGCATGGCATGCAAGGGAGTTGACAGGTAAGAAAGATAATGACAGTGGATATACTTCTGTTATAATTCATAATGATAGGGCAGAAAAACTATTAGAAAAAATTAACGACAAAATGGCTATTTATCCAATTGATTTGCAAGAAGCAATTAATTTAGATGGAGTAATGATTAATAGTCAACCCAAGAAACATGATAACCGTGAAGAATTCTATACGGTATTTAATAAAAAAGGTTTAAATGCTTGTATCACAAGGTACGGGAAGGTCACATACAGGGATAAGATATTAGAGAAGGTAAAACCAGTATTGTATTGTACTGGAGTAATAAAGATTGCGAAAAGGATAAAGAAAAAACTGAAACGAAATTAAAATAAAGAAGAGGTTTGAATGGATTATATTAATTTAATTAAATATAAATTTCATATGTATTATGGTGATTATATATTTTTGATTATGACAGTTGGAGCTTGTTTGTTTCTGGCAGTAGAAAATAAACAAACAAAGAAAAAATTAATATATCCATTGTTAGTTATGGTATTTTGTATATTGTGTCCGGTATTATATAAACATATATTTAAAGATATTGTATACTGGAGACTTTTTTGGATAATACCAGATGCAATGATAATTTCAGCTGCTTTTGTAAAAATTATAAATAAAGTCAAATCAAATATGCTGAAGGTAGTAATTACAGTT